>JARROA010000050.1:12711-44512 GCA_037384425.1 Candidatus Thiodiazotropha sp.
TCGTTATGAGCCCATCTACGCGGCATAGCGACCTGTGCAAAACAGGAGTAGCCCGGATGCAGGCCATGCGCTCAAACAGACTGAGTCGTTTAATTCTCTGCATCACTGACCCGACGCACCATTCCCTGATACCACGGCATGGTTGAAATCAAGGAGTGCAAGACTAGAGTTATCAGTGGCATGACAGCCCGCAACTCAGTGTCAGTGCGTGGCTTCAGTCGGTGACGAGCGAGGATGGCACCTCCTTCCATTGATATATCCAATATTTTCTATTGACTCCATTCCATAGTTCAATACTTAGTCCATCATTACACTTTGTGAGGTTTCACGTTAATGACGGGTTTGTGACTGCTTAGGTGACGGAATGGATATAGATATCGCACTGAACGTTTCGAGCGCCATCCTCTTTATGGGCGTGCTGGGCCTGTTGCTCTCCTCCCTGCTGGCCTTCGCCAACAAGAAGCTCTGGGTCTTCGAGGATCCCCGTATCGACGAAATCGAGAGCATGTTGCCCGCCACCAACTGTGGCGCCTGTGGCAACGCCGGTTGCCGTCCTTTCGCCGAGGCGCTGATTGCCGGCAAGGTGACGCCGTCCCAGTGTACGGTGAGCAGTACGGACGCCATCCACGAGATTGCCGACTACCTGGGCGTGGAGAGCGGTGACGTGGTCAAGCGCGTGGCCCGTCTCGCCTGCGCTGGTGGCAGCCATGTCGCCCGCATGAAGGCGCACTACGACGGCCTGGCCTCCTGTCGCGCCGCCGCCGTGGTTTCCGGCGGACCCAAGGGTTGCACCTGGGGCTGCATCGGTCTGGCCGATTGCGCCGAGGTGTGCGAATTCGACGCCATCACCATGGACAGGCACGGCCTGCCGGTGGTCGATGCCACCAAATGCACCGCCTGTGAGGACTGCGTGGAGATCTGCCCCAAGGGACTCTTCTCCATCCACACCGTCGATCACCGTCTGTGGGTCGCCTGTAAGAATCTAGAATTCGGCGACACGGCCGAAACAGACTGTGAAGTGGCCTGCACCGCCTGTGAGCGTTGCGCCAAAGATTCGCCGGAGGGTCTGATCACCATTAGGGACAATCTGGCTGTCATCGACTACGGCAAGAACGACCTGGCTTCACGGGTCGCCACCGAGCGTTGTCCGACAGGCGCCATCGTCTGGCTCGACGACGCCAGGGGCATGATCAAGGGATCTCAGGCAAAGCGCATCATCCGCAGCGAAGCCCTGCCCATGTAATTGGCGATCTGTTTGATCGCTTCGGGGTTCGCCGACATGCGGCATCTGGCCAGAGGACCCCGTGAGTCATTTTTATTATTAGAAGCAAGAGAAGTGTTCAATGTTCGGTAAAAAAGACGAGAAGACCTTCAAGTATCCCGGTATCCGCATGGCAATGGACGGCAACGGCGCGGTCATCATGTGCGAGCGCGAGGCCTCGGACGCTGCCGGCGCCTACCCCATCACGCCCTCCACTCAGATGGGCGAGTACTGGGCCGAGGAGACCGCCAAGGGTCACGTCAACATCTCCGACCGCTCCCTGATCTTCATCGAGCCGGAATCCGAACACGCCGCCGCCGCGGTCACCGCCGGCATGTCGATGACCGGTCTGCGCGCCACCAACTTCTCCTCCGCCCAGGGCGTGGCCTTCATGCACGAGTCGCTCTACGCCGCGGTCGGCAAGCGCCTGCCCTATGTGCTCAACATCGGCTGCCGCGCCATCACCAAGGCGTCGCTCAACGTGCACTGCGGCCACGACGATTTCCACTGTATCGACGACACCGGCTTCTTCCAGGTCTTCGCCAAGGACGCCCAGGGCGCGGCGGACCTCAACCTGATCGGCCGCAAGATCGCCGAGCTCTCGCTGACCCCGGCGGCGGTGGCTCAGGACGGCTTCCTCACCACCCACCTGATCGAACCCCTGCAGGTACCCGAGCGGGCGCTGATCGCCGAGTTCCTCGGCCGTCCTGACGACGAGATCGCATGCCCCACCCCGGCCCAGAAGCTGCTCTACGGCGAGACCCGCCGTCGCGTGCCGGCGATCTGGGACGTGGACAACCCGATGCTCTCCGGCTCGGTGCAGAACCAGGACGCCTTCATGCAGACGGTGGCGGCCCAGCGGCCCTACTTCTTCCAGCACATCCCCGAGCTCGCCGACCAGGTGATGGACGAGTACTACGAACTGACCGGCCGCCGCTACGGCCGCATCGGCGCCTACAAGGCAGAAAAGGCTGACTACCTGATCATCGGCATGGGCTCCATGGTGGTGCAGGCCCAGGGTGTGGCCGACTACCTGGAGAAGACCCGCAAGCTGAAAGTGGGCGTCATCGATATCACCATGTTCCGCCCCTTCCCCGGCGACCTGCTGGGCAAGGTGCTGAAAGGCAAGAAGGGTGTCTGCGTGCTGGAACGTACCGACCAGCCTCTGGCCGAGGATCTGCCGCTCATGCGCGAGGTGCGCGCGGCGCTCTCAAAGTGCATCGAAAACGGCCAGGCTGCCGCCGACAAGCAGAAGACCCTGCCCTACCCCAAATACGACAGCTACGACCGCCTCAGCGACGCCCCCCGTCTCTACTCGGGCGCCTATGGCCTCGGCTCCCGCGACCTGCAGCCGGAGGCGCTGATCGGCGCGGTGGAGAACATGCTGCCGGAGGGCCCGCACCGCAAGTTCTTCTACCTCGGCATCGACTTCGTGCGCGACGCCGCCACTCCCAAGCAGGAGATCCATATCCAGAAGCTGCTGGAGGCCTACCCCAAGATCGGCGAGATGGCGGTGCACGGCTCCGAGAACCCCAACCTGATGCCGGAAGGCTCGATCACCGTGCGCATGCACTCGGTGGGCGGCTGGGGCGCCATCACTACCGGCAAGAACCTGGTCATGACCCTCTACGATCTGCTCGGCTACGAGATCAAGGCCAATCCCAAGTACGGTTCCGAGAAGAAGGGCCAGCCGACCACCTACTACCTGGCGGCGGCGCCGACCCCGATTCCGCTCAACTGCGAATACCACTATGTGGACGTGGTGCTGAGCCCCGATCCCAACGTCTTTCACCACTCCAACCCCCTGAGCGGCCTGAAGCAGGGCGGCACCCTGATCATCCAGTCCAACCTGGGTAGCGCCGACGAGGTGTGGCAGGGCTTCCCGCGCTGGATGCAGCAGCAGATCGTCGACAACGACATCCACGTCTTCTACGTCGACGGTTTCAAGATCGCCCGCGAAGAGGCCACCAACCCCGAACTGCAGCTGCGTATGCAGGGTAATGCCTTCCAAGGCGCCTTCTTCGCCGGCTCGCCGTTGATGGAGATGGCCGGTCTCGACGAGAAGAAGCTCTTCACCGCCATCGAGGACCAGCTGGAGCACAAGTTCGGCAGCAAGGGCCGCCGCGTGGTGGAAGACAACCTGCGTGTGGTGCGTCGCGGCTTCGACGAGATCCACGAGATCACCGACAAGGTGGTCGGCGCCGTCGTTGCACAGCCCGAGAAGAAGACCCCGGCCCTGCCCATCATGCTCAAGCAGCTGCCCCAGGCCGACGGCGGCGTTTCCGACATCCACCGTTTCTGGGAGCAGACCGGCAGCTTCTACGCCACCGGCAAGGGCTCCGACAACCTGGCCGATCCCTACCAGGCCCTCTCCCTGATGCCTGCCTCCACCGGCGTCTTCCGCGACCTGACCCAGATCCGCTTCGACTATCCGAAATGGGTGGCGGAGAACTGCACCGCCTGCGGTGACTGTTACTCCCTCTGCCCCGACAGCTCCATCCCCGGTCTGGTCAGCAAAGTCAGCGACGTCTTCAACACCGCCATCAACCGCATCGAGACCGGCGGTCGCCCGACCCAGTACCTGCGTCGCGAGAGCCGCAACGTGGAGAAGCGCCTGCGCGACCTGCTCAACGTCGCCGGCGAAGCGGCCGAGGTCCGCACCCTGCTCGATCAGGCCGTGCTGGAGACCATCGCCGCCACCGAACTGGAGGAGGAACAGCGCCCGGCACTGGAGGAGGAGTTCGGTCTCTTCCTGCAGGCCATGGTCGACTTCGACTTCTCTGTCACCAAGCCCTACTGGAACAACCTGGAGAAGAAGAACAAGGGCAGTGGCGGTCTCTTCTCCATCACCATCAATCCCTACACCTGCAAAGGCTGCATGGAGTGCGTGGACGTCTGCGAAGACAAGGCCCTGGTCGCCACCCACCAGGACGAGGCGGCGATCGAGAAGATGCGCAGCGACTGGGCCTTCTGGCTCGACCTGCCCACCACCGATGCCAGCTTCAACCGCATCGACGACCTGGACGAGAAGATCGGCGCCCTGCACACCCTGCTGCTCGACAAGAACAACTACAGCGCCATGGTCTGCGGCGACGGCGCCTGCCTGGGCTGCGGCGAGAAGACCATCATCCATCTCTTCACCAGCACCGTGGTGGCATTGATGCAGCCCCGGGTGAAGACCCAGGTGGAACGCATCGGCAAGCTGATCGAGCAGCTGGAACAGCATGTGCGGCTGAAGCTGGCCGCCGGCGTGGATCTCAGCAGCTCCAGCGCCATCGCCCAGGCGTCGGCCATCGACGGCGACCTGACCCTCTCCGACCTCAGCGAGAACCTGGATGCCGGCCATGAGAAGACCGTCATCGACCGCGAGTGGCTGCAGTGGGTCACCAAGCTGCTGGATCAGCTGCGTGATTTGAAGTGGCGCTATCTCGAGGGCGTCACCAACACCGGCCGCGCCGAGATGGGCATAGTCAACTCCACCGGCTGTACCTCGGTCTGGGGTTCCACCTATCCCTACAATCCCTACCCCTTCCCCTGGGCCAGCCACCTGTTCCAGGACAGCCCCTCCATGGCCATGGGTCTGTTCGAGGGCCACATGCACAAGATGGCCGACGGCTTCGCCGCCATCCGCAAGGCGGAGCTGGAGCTGGCCGGCAAGTACAACCCGGCCGAGCACGACGACCACTTCAAGCAGTTCAACTGGAAGCAGTTCAGCGACGAGGAGTGGCTGCTCTGCCCGCCGGTGGTCTCCATCGGCGGCGACGGCGCCATGTATGACATCGGTTTCCAGAACCTCTCCCGCGCGCTGGCCTCCGGCATGCCGATCAAGGTGCTGGTGCTCGACACCCAGGTCTACTCCAACACCGGCGGCCAGGCCTGTACCTCGGGCTACATCGGCCAAATCGCCGACATGAGCCCCTACGGCAAGGCCTGGAAGGGCAAGCAGGAGATGCGCAAAGAGGTCTCTCTGATCGGCATCGCCCACCGCACCACCTATGTGCTGCAGAGCGCGATCAGCAACACCACTCACCTGATCGAGGGTTATATCGACGGTCTCAACAGCCGCCACCCGGCCCTGTTCAACATCTACGCGGTCTGTCCGCCGGAGCACGGCGTGGGAGACGACGCCGCCTACGAGCAGTCGAAGCTGGCGGTCGAAGGCCGCGCCTATCCGCTGATGAAGTACGATCCGGACGCCGGTGAGACCATCGAGGAGTGTATCGACCTGGAGGGCAACCCGGCGCTGGAGGACGACTGGCCGGTCTACAGCCTCAGCTACCAGAACGAAAAGGGCGAGGAGGAGAAGCTGGAGGTGCCCATGACCTTCGCCGACTTCGCCCTCACCGAGGGCCGCTTCCGCAAACAGTTCCGCAAGGCGCCGCCGGAGACCTGGAACGATGACATGGTGCCGATGCACGAGTTCATCGACCTGGATGATGACGACCGGGAAGGCAAATTCCCCTACATCTGGGCGGTGGACGGCAAGAACCGCCTGATGCGGGTCATCTGCGCCGAGGAGATCGCCCGCTCCTGCGACGAACGCCGCCACTTCTGGCGCCAGCTCAAGGGCATCGCCGGCGAGATGAACAAGGTCGACGTGGAAGCCCTGGTCGATCAGGCCAAGGTCGACATGGCCAATCGCTTGAGCTCCACCCTGCTCTCGCTGGCCGCCAGCGGCAACGCCAACGCCCTGGCCGGGTCGCTCTCGGCCAACGGCGCCGCGGCCGCACCCACCGCCGGCGGCAACGGCGGCGCCGAGATGGGCGACTATGAACCGGTCTGGATCGAGACCCCGGAGTGCACCGCCTGTGACGAGTGCATCGAGCTCAATCCGAAGATCTTCGCCTATAACGACGAGAAGAAGGCCACCATCGTCGATCCCAAGGGCGGCGCCTACAAGGACATCGTCAAGGCGGCCGAGAAGTGCACCGCCGGCTGTATCCATCCCGGCACGCCCTGGAACGCCTCGGAGAAGGATCTGGACAAGCTCGTCAAGCGAGCTGCGAAGTACCAGTAACCACCGGTGGTATCTGTGATCGACGCTGGCATCACCGGCCTCTTCTGTCATGGACGGACCGAGCGGTCCGTCCACTGAGAGGAGGCACACGCTATGGGACTGTTTGACCTGCTGTTCGGGGCCAAGACCTTCACCCACGGCATCCATCCGCCCTATCACAAGGATACGGCGGACAAGCCGATTCGCCGGCTGCCCTTCCCGGCGCAGCTGGTGCTGCCGCTGGATCAACACATCGGCAAGCCCGCCATCCCGCTGGTCAAAAAGGGCCAGGAGGTGGTGCGCGGCGAGCCCATCGCCAAGGCCGACGGCAACTTCTCAGTACCCCTGCACGCCCCTGCCACCGGCCGCGTGCGCGGCATCGAGCTGATGCCGACCCCCAAGGGTCCGAAAACCAACGCCATCGTTATCGACGTCTACGAGGGCTCCACCCAGGAGGTGCTCTGGAGCCGTCCGCGGGCAATGGGCGAGCTGACCCCTCAGGAGATGATCCAGGCCATCCAGGAGACCGGCATGGTGGGTCTGGGCGGCGCCGCCTTTCCCTCCCACATGAAGCTGACCATTCCCAAGGAGAAACAGGTCGACACCCTGGTCGTCAACGGCTGCGAGTGCGAACCCTACCTGACCTGCGACCACCGCATCATGCTGGAGCAACCCGAGGCGTTGATGCGCGGCATCCGCTACGCCATGCAGGCCACCGGCACCCGCCAGACCATCATCGGTGTTGAGGACAACAAGATGGACGCGGTGGAGATACTGCGAAAGCATGTGCCCAAGGGCAGCGAAATCCGGGTCGAGGCGGTAGAGACCAAATACCCCCAGGGCTCGGAGAAGATGCTCATCAAGTCGGTGCTCAATCGCGAAGTGCCGGCCGGCGGCCTGCCCGCCGACGTGGGCGTGGTGGTCAACAACGTCGGCACCCTGGCCGCCCTCGGTCAGCTGCTGCCCGCCGGTCAGGGCCTGATCGAGCGGGTGATCACCGTGGCCGGACCCGGGATCGTGAAACCGGGCAACTATCTGGTCCCACTCGGCACCCCGATCCGCCATATCCTGGAACAGGTGGGCTACGAAGGCAGCCGCACCGAATTCATCCTCGGCGGTCCCATGATGGGCCCGGCGGTCTCCGCCATGGAGACACCGATCACCAAGGGCACCTCCGGCCTGCTGGTGCTCAGCGAGCCCTCCATCGAGGAGGAGAGCCACAAGATCTGGCCCTGCATCCGCTGCGCCCGCTGCGTGCAGGCCTGCCCCATGCATCTCAACCCCTCGATGCTAGGCCAGCTGGCCGCCAAGCGACGCTACGAGGATATGGCGCAGGACTACAGCCTCAACAACTGCTTCGAATGCGGCTGCTGCTCCTACGTCTGCCCGTCCAACATCCCGCTGGTGCAGTACTTCCGCATTGCCAAGGCGATCAACCGGGAGCAGGCGGCGTGAATCAACTCTTGTGCCATCATAGGCGGATTAGCTCCCTATCCGGTGCGGCAAGCCGCACCCTACACCTGAATTTGACGTAGGGTGCGGCTTGCCGCACCGAGAAGCCATAAGATAATAGTCACCCTATGAGAAAGAAGCCCACCATCGAGCTGCGCACCTCGCCTCACGCCCATGCCGGGGACGACGTGGTGCGCATCATGCGCAACGTGGTCTACGCCCTGCTGCCGATCTGTGCTTTCACTGTCTGGCAGTTCGGGCTCAGCGCCCTGGCCCTGCTGGCAGTGGTCACCGCCACCTGCCTCGGCAGCGAGCGGCTGTTCAACCGCCTCAACGACAGACCGAGTTCCCTCGGCGACTGGTCGGCCACCATCACCGGCCTGCTGCTGGCCCTGACCCTGCCGCCCGGCTTCCCCCTCTGGATGGGCGCGGTGGCCGGCTTCATCGCCATCGCCATGGGGAAGGCCCTGTTTGGTGGTCTCGGCATGAACGCCATGAATCCCGCCCTGATCGGTCGTGCCTTCGTGCAGGCCGCCTTTCCGGTGGCCATCACCACCTGGACCCCCGCCTTCTTCGAAGGTCGCTTTACCAGCTTCGTACCCACCAGCCTGACCCCACCCTTCCTGCAAGCGCCTGCCATTGGCGACTGGGTCGCCTCGGTCAAGGTCGATGCCTTCAGCGGCGCCACTCCGCTGGCGCTGCAGAAGTTCGAGGGCATCCAGGCTGACACCCTGGATCTCCTGCTGGGCACCACCGCGGGATCCGCCGGCGAGACATCCGCCCTGCTGATCCTCGTCTGCGGACTCTACCTCGCCGCCAGACGCATGCTCGACTGGCGTATCCCGGTGATGGTGATGGTCGGCGCCGCCGCCACCGCCGGGATCTTCTACCTGATCGACCCGGCCCAGTATCCCGATCCGCTGTTCGTACTCTTCTCCGGCGGTCTCATGCTCGGCGCCTGGTTCATGGCCAGCGACATGGTCGGATCGCCTGTGACCCCGCTTGGGGTGGTTATCTATAGCCTGCTGATCGGTGTGTTGACGGTGGTCATCCGCCTCTTCGGCGGCCTCACCGAGGGGGTGATGTACGCCATCCTGCTCGGCAACGCGGCCACCCCGCTGATCGACCAGCTGACCCAGCCGCGTGTGTTCGGAGCGCAGAGGACGGGCAAATGAATAGACCGCCAATGAACACCACACAGCACCGTTCGGTGCGGCAAGCCGCACCCTACGCTTTCGTCTAGCATTTGCGTTAATTTGCGGTGCAAGAATTTTCTTTGGGGTGCCTCGCATGAGCCGTACTGAAGCGATGCAACAGCCCTCCACCCCTGCCGGGCCGATGATCCGCACTCTGATGGGCATCGCCATGCTGTCGGGATTCCTGGTCGTGCTGACCTATCAGTTGACCAAGCCGATCATCGCCGAGAACCAGCGCCGCGCCATCGAGGCGGCGGTGTCCCAGGTCATTCCGGGTGCGGTCACGCGCAAGGACTTCGTCATCGGCGACCAGGGGCTGATCCCGGTGACACCCGAGCATCCGGCCGACGGCATTGCAGTCTATGCCGGCTACGACGCCGACGGCAGGCTGTTGGGCGTCGCCACCAATGCCGCCGCCCAGGGATATGCCGACATGATCCACCTGCTCTACGGCTACGATCCCGACTGTCAGTGCATCCGCGGCATCAAGGTGCTGAAGCTGGCGGAAACCCCGGGACTGGGCGACAAAATCCTCAGCGACGCCGTTTTCATCGCCAACTTCCAGCAGCTCGACGCGAGCCTGAATGGAGACGGCAGCGATCTGGCCAACGACATCGTCACCGTCAAGCACGGCACCAAGAAACACCCCTGGGAGATCGACGCCATCTCCGGCGCCACCATCTCCTCCAAAGCGGTGGGCAAGGCGCTGAACCAATCGGCCAAGCAGGTGCTGCCGAGGCTGGCACCGCATCTCGCACTGCTGCGAGACGAAGGCAAAGGTACGGCCCCATGAGACAACACCTGATTCCCCTGTCGCCTATGCTTGGTAGATTGACCGGGCGCAAGGCGGTCCGGCCTGGCAATTGTTAATAATTCATATTTCAAGTTCGACCCTGACATCATGGCCAAGAAAACCGACGACAGCATCACCTGGGAGACCTTCAACGAGGGCCTGTGGCGGGAGAACCCGGTCTTCGTCATGCTGCTCGGCATGTGCCCGGTACTGGCGGTGACCAACTCGGCCATCAACGCCCTCGCCATGGGTCTGGCCACCACCTTCGTGCTGCTGGCCTCAGGCACCCTGATCTCACTGCTCAGGCACAGCATCCCGAAGCAGGTGCGCATCGCCACCTACATCGTCATCATCGCCACCTTCGTGACCATGGTCGACTACACCATCCAGGCCATCTCGCTCGACCTCTACAATGCGCTGGGCGCCTTCATCCAGCTGATCGTGGTCAACTGCATCATACTCGGCCGCGCCGAGGCCTACGCCTCGCGCAACCGCCCCCTGAAGGCGATCACCAACGCCCTCGGCATGGGCATAGGTTTCACCTTCGCCCTGCTCTGTCTCGGCGTGGTGCGCGAGGTGCTCGGCGCCGGTACATTGTTCGGTTTCGACCTGTTCGGTCCCCGCTTCGAGCCCTGGGTGGTGATGTTGCTGCCACCGGGGGGATTCATCGTGCTGGGGGCCTGGCTGCTGTTGTTCGAGTGGATGAAGCAGCGGAAAACAAAGAGCGCACTGGAAGAGGCGGCGCAAGCACGATGATGAATCGTGTTGAGTTTTTAGTTTTGAGTTTTGAGTTGAGGTGCTCGCTTCGCGAGCGACCTTCTGTTCAAAATCCAGGCGTGCGCGTAGCGCACACTCCAACTAAAAACTCAAAACTCAAAACTCAAAACTTTTAAAGACTATGGCGACAGAATCACTCAGCTTTATCTTTTTGAATGCGGTGCTGGCGAACAACTTCGTACTCGCCCTGTTCCTCGGCCTCTGCCCCTTCCTCGGCGTCTCCGGCAAACTCAACACCGCGCTGCCGATGGGTCTGGCCACCATGTTCGTGATGCTGGTCAGCTCTGTCTGCGCCTATCTGATCAACCTGGCGCTGGTGGCGTTCGATATCGAGTTCCTGCGCCTGATCGCCTATATTGCGGTGATCGCCAGTGCGGTGCAGCTGGTGGAGATGACCCTGAAGAAGTTCTCCCCCACCCTGTTCCACTCCCTGGGCATTTTCCTGCCTCTGATCACCACCAACTGCGCCATCCTCGGCCTGGCCCTGTTCCAGACCTTCAAGGAGTACGACTTCATTCAGTCACTGGTCTACGCCCTCGGAGCCGGCACCGGATTCATCCTGGCCATCGTGCTGATGGCGGGTCTGCGCGAAAAGCTCGAACTCTCGACCATGCCCAGTATCACCCAGGGGGCCGCCGTCAGCCTGATGCTCGGTGGTCTGCTGTCGCTATCCTTCATGGGCTTTGCAGGCCTGGGGGGGTAAGCGGGATGGTCCCCGAGAACCCCGCTAATTCGACCCTATCGGTAGGGCAAGGCCCCGCGACTCGATGGCATAGAGACGGTAGGGTGCGGCTTGCCGCACCGAATCGCCGCATCGTCGGGATAAACGGTGCGGCAAACCGCACCCTACTCAATCGGACAGATCCTAGGCTGGGGCCCTATCCCATCAGTATCGTGCCGAAAAGTCGCATTCCTGATGGATATTGCGTTATAAAGACCGACTATTTCCTTATATCTGCATAAAAATGCTTGATTATCTGATTGCAATGACGATCATTCCACTTTTGCTGCTCGGTTGGCTGGTGGTGCAGTCGATCGTGCGGCGTTACGCAAAGCTGCACCCCGAATTCGGCCCGCCCAGGGAAGAGGGCGCGGGCTGTGGAAAGAGCTGCCTGTGCAGTGGCGGCAGCTGCCAACGACGAGGAGACCCCAGAGGTTAAGTACCCATGACTGAACCATCCAACCAATCCGACAGCCGAGGACAAACGGTGAATGAGCAAGTAATCTGGTTCGAAAACCTGAAGATGCACGACGTGGATCAGGTCGGCGGCAAGAACGCCTCCCTGGGCGAAATGATCAGCGGCCTGGCCGACGCCGGCGTCAGCGTTCCCGGCGGCTTCGCCACCACGGCCTATGCCTTCCGCGAGTTTTTGCGCCACAACCGCCTTGCCGAACGCATCGATCCTTTGCTCAAGCAGTTGGATGTGGATGACGTCACCGCCCTGGCCGAGGCGGGCAAGACCATTCGCCAGTGGGTGGTCGAGGCCCCCTTCCCCGAGGAGCTGGAGAACGCGGTGATCGCCGCCTACAACAAGCTCACCGGCGGCGTGGAGAACCCCCCGTCCGTAGCCGTGCGCTCCTCAGCCACGGCGGAGGACCTGCCCGACGCCTCCTTCGCCGGACAGCAGGAGACCTTCCTCAACGTACAGGGCCTGGACGAGGTATTGGTGGCGATCAAGGAGGTCTTCGCCTCCCTCTACAACGATCGCGCCATCTCCTACCGGGTGCATCAGGGCTTCGCGCATGAGGAGGTCGCCCTCTCCGCCGGCATCCAGCGCATGGTGCGCTCCGACATCGGCGCCGCCGGTGTGATGTTCACCCTCGACACCGAGTCCGGCTTCAAGGACGCGGTCTTCATCACCAGCTCCTACGGCCTCGGCGAGACCGTGGTGCAGGGCGCGGTCAATCCCGACGAGTTCTATGTACACAAGGGCAATGCGGAGGCGGGCCGCCCCGCCATCCTGCGTCGCAACCTGGGCAGCAAGGCGATCAAGATGGTCTACGGTAAGGATGGGGAGCCGCGGGTGGTCACCGTTGATGTGGACGAAGCCGAGCGGCAGCGCTTCTCGCTCACCAGCGAACAGGTGGAGAGCCTGGCCCAGATGGCCATCACCATCGAAAAGCACTACGGTCGCCCGATGGACATCGAGTGGGGCATGGACGGCAGCGACGGCCAGCTCTACATCCTGCAGGCCCGTCCCGAAACCGTTGAGAGCCGGGTCGACACCGCCACCGTAGAACGTTTCCAGCTGGAAGAGCGCGGCAAGGTGCTGTCCCAGGGCCGCGCCATCGGTCAGCGCATCGGCAGTGGTGCGGCCAAGGTCATCCACAGTGCCAGCGAGATGGCCAAGGTGGCGGCCGGCGACGTGCTGATCACCGACATGACCGACCCCGACTGGGAGCCGGTGATGAAGCGCGCCTCGGCCATTGTCACCAACCGCGGCGGGCGCACCTGCCATGCCGCCATCATCGCCCGCGAGCTGGGCATCCCGGCAGTGGTCGGCTGCCACGACGCCACCGAGACCCTGCAGGACGGCCAGGAGGTCACCGTCTCCTGCGCCGAGGGCGACGACGGCTTCATCTACGAGGGCCTGCTGAAGTATTCGGTCAGCCGGGGCGATGTCGCCGATCTGCCGGAACCGCCGGCCAAGATCATGATGAACGTGGCCAACCCCAGCCGCGCCTTCGCCTTCAGCCGCATCCCCAACGCCGGCATCGGCCTGGCGCGCCTGGAGTTCATCATCAACACCACCATCGGCGTGCATCCCCGCGCCCTGATGGATTTCGACACCCTGCCCGCCGACATCAAGTCGGTGGTGGAGGCGCAGATCGCCGGCTACGACGATCCGGTCGGCTTCTACGTGGAGAAGCTGGTGGAGGGCATCTCCACCCTGGCCGCCGCCTTCAATCACAAACCGGTGATCGTGCGCATGTCCGACTTCAAGTCGAACGAGTACGCCAACCTGATCGGCGGCAAGCTCTACGAGCCCGAGGAAGAGAATCCGATGATCGGCTTCCGCGGCGCCTCGCGCTACATCTCCGAGACCTTCCGCCCCTGCTTCGAGCTGGAGTGCCAGGCCCTGAAACGGGTGCGCAACGAGATGGGCTTCACCAACGTGGAGATCATGATCCCCTTCGTGCGCACGCTCGAGGAGGCGGCTGGCGTGGTCAAGCTGCTGGAGGAAAACGGCCTCAAGCGGGGTGAGAACGGCCTGCGCGTGATCATGATGTGCGAACTGCCCTCCAACGCGGTGCTGGCCAAGGAGTTCCTGGAATACTTCGACGGCTTCTCCATCGGCTCCAACGACATGACCCAGCTCACCCTCGGTCTCGACCGCGATTCGAGCCTGGTAGCCGGCAGCTTCGACGAGCGCAATCCGGCGGTAAAGAAGATGCTGAGCATGGCGATCCAGGCCTGCCGCGACGCCGGCAAGTACGTGGGCATCTGCGGCCAGGGCCCCTCGGACTACCCGGACCTGGCCGAGTGGCTGGTGGAGCAGAAGATCACCAGCGTGTCGCTCAACCCGGATACGGTGATCGACACCTGGCGGTTTCTGACCGGATTGAAGAAATAACCCTTTAAAAAAACGGTCCGCCAATGATCGCAGATAAACGCAAATGTTCGACTATCCGTAGGGTGGAGCCCTGATCCATCGATTGACCTGAATCTCAAGGTATTTGGTGGGGCAGGGCCCCACCCTACGCTATCTGAGGAAGCAGTCCGCGAATACCCGCAAAGGACCGGACGAGCGTAGGGTGCAGCTTGCCGCACCGTATGATGCTCTCATCAAAGCGTTGTCGGTGCGGCAAGCCGCACCCTACGCGGTAGCCACTGAGGAAGTAACCTATACATAACGCAAAGACCGCGAGGAAGCGCAAAGTACGCAATGGATTTTTAAGTTAGCGAAAAACTTTGCGTACTTTGCGCTTCATCGCGTCCTTTGCGTTATAAATGAAAACCCCGGAATGGCAACGAGATGAAACGCACCGTCTATTTCCTGGCCGACCACACCGGCATCACCGTCGAGGCGATGGGCCGCTCCCTGCTCAGCCAGTTCGAGGGCTTCGAGTACGAGACGGTCCACTGGCCCTTCATCGACACTCTGGAGAAGGCACGCCGGGTATCCGAGCGCATCAACCAGACCACCATAGAGTCGCAGCAGAAGCCTATCGTCTTCACCACCCTGGTCGATCCCGTCATACGGGACTACTTCAAAAGCATGGACGTACCGGTGATGGACTTCTTCGAAACCTTCACCAGCCGACTCGAGGAGGTATTGCAGATCCCCTCCTCCCACGCCCTCGGGCGTTTCCACACCACTGACAACAACCGTGCCTACGACCAGCGCATCCACGCCGTCAACTTCGCCCTCAACAACGACGACGGCATGATCACCAAGAACTACGAGACCGCCGACCTGATCCTGATCGGGGTCTCCCGCAGTGGCAAGACCCCGACCTGCCTCTTCCTCGGTCTGCAGCACAGCGTACTGGCGGCCAACTACCCGCTCACCGACGACGACCTGGAGAGCGACCTGTTGCCCAAGTCCCTGGTGCCCTACAAAGAGAAGCTCTACGGTCTGACCATCGACCCCAATCAACTGCAACGCATCCGCCAGGAGCGAAGGCCAGACCGCCGTTACTCTTCACTGGAACAGTGCAAACTGGAGGTCAAGCTGGCCGAGCAGTTGTTCAAGCACTACAACATCCCCTACCTCGAGACCACCTCCATGTCGATCGAGGAGATCTCCGCCCGTCTGCTGCAACACATCAACCGCGCCGCAATGGCGGGGAACTGAACTCAGCGCAAGACGCCGTGAGTCAGACACCGAGGCATTAGTTGCCTGGATTTATATGATCTGACAAAAGGTTAGAGTCGTTAATTCAACCGGCACATGAAACAATTGCGTTCATGCTGCGCTTGAACAGGGTGTGATCGATACACTCACACGGTATGCCGATACAAGGCCCCACCCCACACCCGGAGCGATCTGTAGGGTGGGGCTCTGCCCCACCGACATAGCAATTAATCCCCATCAGGCTTATATGCGTGAGACCCCGGATGCGAGTTCTACTCCTCGGATACTTCCCGGTTGCATTGAAATCCCACCTGACCAGATCGCAGGCTGCAGCCAACAACCGAGTTCTCCTCTCGGGTACTCCCTAGACCGGGGATTGGCGCTATAATGTGCCGTTCCAGCATTAAAGTCCCATAAATTCTTTACGACTAGGACTTCCAACTTTTTCTGACTCAAGGACTTAGAACTGAGTGTTCAACTGGTTGCTACAACTCTTCCATAAGGCACCGGTGCCGATCGCCATCAAGTGGACCATCTATATCGGCACGCTCATCACTCTGGTCATGGGTGTTCTAGGCTGGTTTCTGATCGGCCAACAGAACAGTTTTCATATGCGTGAAGTGAGGGGGTTCGGCGAGATCCTGGTGGAACAGCTGGCCCACTCCTCCAGCGAACCCCTGCTGGCGGACGATCAGTTCAACCTGCAAGGCCTGGTCAGCCGCCAGACCCAGAATCACAACGTGGTCGGCGCCGCCATCATCCCCACCGACAAACCCTGGGTCACCTCCGGCAATGTCCCCAGCGTCCTGCCGGAAGACATTCCAGAAGAGCCGATGATCTGGTCCTGGCGCGACGGACAGCACCACCGCCACCCGGTCATCACCTTCTTCAGCCCCATCACCTTCCGTGACGTGGTGGCCGGCCATGCCCTGATCACCCTCGACCGGGAATACCTCGATCGGGACCAACAACGCACCATCGGCATCATCAGCTACGCCACCTTCGGTATGATCTTCATCGCCGCCCTGCTCTCCTACGCCCTGAGCAAACGACTCAGCCGCCCGATCACCCTGCTGGCACAGGCCGGCCGCGAGGCGGAACCCGGCGCCCTGGTCAGCCCACTGGACATGGATCGTCAGGATGAGATCGGTCAGGTCTATGCCCACTTCGACCGCATGACCGCCGGCATGCTGGAGAAACGCCAGGTGGAGGAGGCGCTCTCACGCTACGTCTCACCGGTGGTGGCGGAGAAGATCCTCTCCAACCTCTCGACACCGCGCCTCGCCAACCAGGAGATGGAGGGTAGCGTCTTGTTCTGCGATATCGTCGGCTTTACCCAGTTGTCAGAGGATCTGCCGGCCGACGAGGTGGCCGACCTGCTGAATCTCTACCTGGGCGCCATCGCCGAGGCCGCTCACCGCTGCCGCGGGGTGGTGGACAAGTTCATCGGCGACAGCGCCATGATCCTGTTCGGCGTGCCTGAGCCCGACAATCAGCACGGCTTGCAGGCCATCCGCTGTGCCTGGCTGATCCAGGCCATGGTGCGTCACATCAACAATCAGCGCCGGCAGCAAGGCAAAGAGCCGATCATGTTGCGCATCGGCATCAACAGCGGCATCATGCTTGCCGGTAACATCGGCATCCCGGACCGACTGGAGTACACGGTGGTGGGTGACACGGTCAATCTTGCCTCACGGCTCTGCAGCGCAGCACCGGCCGACGGTATCATGCTCAGTGAAACCACGGCAGAATTTCCATTGGTAGGAACCATGGTTGAATTGCACCGTCAGCCGGCACTGAAAATCAGGGGCAGAAAAACTCTGGTAAAACCATCCATCGTGGGAACACCGTCGCGAGAATTCGGTCAATGGTTGATGCGCACCATGTCCCACATACTACACAAGAAAGCTGAATGACCCTCCATCTGATGCAACCGGCTCTGCTGCTCGCACTGCTGCTCCTCCTTTCAGGCTGCCAGCTGATCCCGGTGAAACACACCCCCGCGGCCGCCGCCAATCCCAACAGCATAGAGACCGCCCGACAGCTGGAGGCCAAGGGACGCTACGGACAGGCCATCGAAGTGCTGGAGGATGCCATCGAGCGCGACGGCAAGGCCGACAGCTACACTGAGACCCTGCGCGAAATCCGCCTGCAGCAGACTGTCGTGGAGCAGGAACTGCTCGACCAGTTGCTGATCAGCCAGACCTCGGCGCTGAAGAACCAGGTACCGATTCTGGTCCAGTTGATCCGATCCAATCCGGACCAGCAGAAGTACGACCGTCAGCTGGAAGAGACCCGCCAACAGCTGCAGGAGCTGCGACAATCCTTATCCGAGTGCGGCTGGCGCCATTTCAATAAGAACAACGCCCTGGCCAAGGATTGCCTCACGCTGGCCCTTTCTCTGGAACAGAGCGAGCAGGACGAGCGGCTGATGGCGTATCTGGTGGAGGAACACCAGGATAACCTGAAGAAGACCCAGACGGTCGAACGGGCCAAACGGGAGATGGCCTGGAAACATCGCAACAAGCAACGTATGGAAGAGGCGCAGCATCTGTCCGAGACGGGACAACTCACCGAGGCACGGCGAGTGCTGAAAATGGTGCTGAATGAGGATCCGCGAAACAGTGCCGCGAAAAAACTGCTGCGTGAGGTGGAGACCCGTCTGCACAGCTATATCGAAAACCTGCTGAACGCCGGCGACCGACTCTATCGGGAGGGAGAGATCGAGGGTGCCAAGGCCACCTGGCGCGCCGCGCTTTCACTCGATCCTCAGGATACCAGAGCACGCGATAAGATCGAACGCGCCCAACGGGTGCTCGACAATCTGGAGAGTCTGCGCAAATCGGAGCCCCAGCGTCCCTGAAGGACTCCGCAACCATCCTAACTTGCCATAGATCAGGAAAATCCCTACCTAATTACTGTCCATCCCCCCTCAATTCGTTATAATCCCCCGCTGCAATCTCGCCGTCCGGGCTCGTACACGTCGGAACCGCCATACCCCAGCGGTCAGCCGAAAAGCATCCTCCGATGCTGTGATTCAGGAGGACGGTGATCAATCAATAGCAAAGTGTGATTATCAGCGATGATGAAAACCAGTCCGGTCGTGGTCCTCTGAATGAAGCGGTTGTTGCTAACCCTGGTTACCCTGCTGTCGACGCAGTTCGCCTATGCCCAGGAGTGGCTCGCTCACAGTCCGGTCTCCTTCTACGAGACCCGTGCGGACTGGCGCCTTGTCGAGGCCTCGTTCGGCAATCCGATCTACAATCTGGCGAACGACAGCCTGGGTGAACCTTTCGACGGAGCACCGGAGCGTCCCTATGGTTTCGGACGCGAACTCGACGACCAGAGCCCAGCGGATTTCGATGGCCTGACACGGGATACGGCCTACTTCTTCGGCTACCAGTTCATAATCGTGGGCATCCTCTATGTACTTCCGGAGAGCGTCTCGGCATGGACCGACGAACAGAAGGAGGAGTACACCTTCGAGAAATGGAAGCACAACGTCACCCACCCCCGTTGGGATCCCGACGAGTGGTACATCAACTACATTCTGCATCCCTACTGGGGCCTGACCTACTACACCCGCGGCCGGGAGCGGGGGCTCACCGAGATGGGCTCCTTCTGGTACTCCGTCGCCCTCTCCTCTATCTATGAGTTCGGTCTCGAGGCCCTGTTCGAACCGGTCTCGATCCAGGATGTGATCTTCACCCCGACCCTCGGCTCCCTGCTGGGCTGGTACGTGGAGGACTATCGACGCGATATCAAGAGCCAGTCTGAATTCAGTGGCTGGGACAAGACCGTCCTCATCGCCACCGATCCGCTCGGCTCCCTCAACACCATCGTCGACGGCTGGTTCGGGGTCGGCGTGGAGAGCGAGATGGCGTTCCGCTCCTTCTACCGCAGCCCGGCCATCACCGAGTGGGAAAGACAGTCGCTGGACGACCCCTACGAAAGCCGCCAGAACCCGGTCGTCGCCGACTACCTGGGCGTGGAACTGACGCTGCATTGGCACTGATGCGCGCTTCCGGGAGCAGCTTTCCGATACATGGTTTTGGTGGGGCAAGGCCCCACCCTACCGTTCATTTCAGAGTGTAGGGTGGGGCCCTGCCCCACCGAAAGCCGCTTAGCACCGTAAGCTGTTCATACTAGCGCCTAGTCGACTCCATCCCTCATATACCCGCATCTACCCCTCCACCCGACGAAACTTCCACAAGGCGTACCCCAGGAAGAGCAACACCGGAAACAGGGTGGCGAAGAGCGCGTTCAGGGAGTAGACCACCGCCATATAGGAGAAGGCGCGATTCAGCAGGTAGAAGACGATGCCGAGCATCGAGCCGACAAAGACGCGCTGGCCGATGCCGACGCTGCGCAGAGAGCCGAAGACGAAGGGAATACTGAGAAACAGCATCACCAGCGTCACCAGCGGCGCCACCAGCTTGCCCCAGAAGGCCACTTCGTAGGTCTGGGCCGATTGCCCGTTCTGTTTCAGGAAGTCGATATAGCGCCAAAGATCCCAGGCCGCCAGCATGTGGGGCTTGACCGTCACCACATCGAGCACGGAGGGTTTGAGACGGGTCGGCCAAGGCAATCGATCGATCACCTTCACATCGACACGGGACGGGGAGAAATCGCTTTCCCTCACCGCCTCCAGCACCCAACCATCCTGTTCATAGACCGCCCGCTGCGCATGCAGGGAGCGCTGCAGTCTCTGCTCCGTGTCGTACTGGTAGACCCAGACATCCGCCAGCACCCGGTTGGGCAGAATCTGCCGGATATTGATGAAGGTGTTGTCGTCGCGGGACCAGAAACCGTAGCGGGTCTTGAGGCTGATCTGGTCCGACAGCGCCTGCATCTTCATGCGCTGCGCCTCCAGTTCGGCACGCGGCGCCAGGTATTCACCCACCAGCAGCACCACCAGCAGGACCAGCAGACCCGACTTCAGGCTGGCGGCGACGATGCGTCCGATGGAGACGCCCGCCGCCCGCATCGCCATCAGTTCGGAATGGCTGGCCAGCGCCCCCAGTCCGATCAGACTGCCCAGCAGGGTGGCGATCGGAAACAGTTCATAGGTGTAACGCGGCAGGGTCAGGGCGACATAGGTATAGGCCATCATCGAGGTGTAGCCGCCGCTCACATCCTCCAATTCGGCGATCACCTCGAAAAAGCCGATCAGCACCAGCAGCAGGGCCAGTACCGCCGTGATGCCGAACAGCACCGCGCGACCGATATAGCGATCCAGCAGCGAGATCATGCGTCCGCCTGCCTGACCCGTCGTCGCCACACCCGATATGCCGAGGTATCCGGCACCAGCACCAGCAGGCCGATCAGAAACAGGCTCAGATGCACCCACCAGATTCCGAGCCAGCGCGCCGTGACGCCCTCGATCATCCAGCGTTCGGCCGCCCCCTGCAGACTGAGATAGAGGGTATAGAGCACGAAGGCCAGCACCAGGCGTCCGAAGGGGCCCTGCCTCGGCATGGAGCGGCTCAGCGGCAGGCTCAGGAAGGCGAACACCAGCAGGCCGAGGATCTGCGCCAACCTGACCTGAAATTCGGCATGATCCTCGATCCTGGCAGAGCTCAGCAGTTCACGGTTGGAGAGGGATTTACGGTGCTGCTGCACCACTCCCTTGTCACGCTCCTGTATCTTCAGCGCATAACGATCGAATTCGCTGACCCGGTAGTCGAACTGACCCGGCTCCCCCTCGTAACGATAACCCTGGTCCAGAACCAGATAGCGATCGCCCGAGGTCTCGTCTATTTTCTGAAAGCCGCTCTTGGCGCTGATCAGACTCAGCACCCCGGTCCGGCGTTGCTGGATGAAGACATCCCGCATGCGGTGCTCACGATCATCGATCGAGGCCGCATAGAGCACCAGGTCTCCCTTGCTGTACTCGTTGAAGCGACCGGCGCTGATGCCCGCCAGCTCGCTCGCCTCACCCTCCTGGGAGGCGATCAGTTCGGCGCTGGTGCGGCTGCTCCAGGGCTGTACCAGCAGCGACAGCCAGGCGGTCAACAGGACCACCGGCAACACCACCAGAAGCAGTGAGCGATAGAGCCGCAAACCACCGACCCCGCAGGATTCCAGCGCCACCATCTCGCTGTCGCGATACATGCGTCCCACCGCGTAGAGCACGGCGAAGAAGAAGGCCGGCGGCATCAAGCGCGAGATATAGGTGGTCATCTGCAGGCCGAGGAGCTGGAACAACAGGTTGGTGTTGAGATCGCCGGAGGCTACCTCTTTCAACAGCTTGATGAAGCTGTTGCTCAACAGGATCAGCGCCAATACCGCCAATATCGCCAGCAGCGCTTTCAACACTTCCTTGAGCAGATAACGGTCGATGATGCTGATCACGGGACGATGGTAAATTGCTTCGCTTTCTGTAGACTTAGGCTTATACCGCCTGCAGGGCACTGTCATAACGACAGGCCTGATATCCTACAGACATCGCCCGGCGACCAGAACCTATTTTTCAACGCGAGGAGCTATGGAATACAGCATCAAGACCGGTGATCCCGCCCAGCTACGCACGGCCTGCCTGATTCTCGGCGTCTACTCGCGCCGTCATCTCACGCCATTGGCCGAACAGATCGACAAGGCCAGCCAGGGCCATCTCAGCAAACTGCTCAAGCGCGGCGACATGGACGGCAACGCCGGTCAGCAACTGATGATCTACGACACTCCCGGCGTGGCCGCGGAGCGCATCCTGCTGGTCGGTCTGGGCAAGCCCCGCGAACTCACCATGAAGGTCTTCACCGGCGCGCTCACGGCCGCCGTCAAGCAGCTCAACGAGGGCCATCCCACGGAGGCGGTCTGCGGTCTGTGCGAGGTCAAGGTCGCCGATAGAAGCCTTTACCAGGTGGTGCGTGAGAGTGTGCTCTGCGCCGAGGACGCCCTCTACGAATACACCCAGACCAAGAGCGAGAACAAGAAGAACCCACGCCCGCTGAAACGGCTCGGCCTTGCGGTCCACGACCGCCGGCAGCAGAAGGCGGCGCGCAAGGCCCTCGACCACGCGGTGGCGATCGCCAAGGGCGTGGCTTTGACCAAGGACCTGGCCAACCTGCCGGGCAACATCTGCACCCCCGGCTACCTGGCCGACGAAGCACGCAAGCTGGGCCACGGTAATCCGAAGCTGAAGGTACAGATCCTGGAAGAGAAGCAGATGGAGAAGCTGGGCATGGGTTCCCTGCTCTCGGTCTCCCGCGGCAGCCGCCAGCCGGCCAAGCTGATCGTCATGGAGTACAAGGGCGGCAAGCCCGGCGCCAAGCCGGTGGTGCTGGTGGGCAAGGGACTCACCTTCGACGCCGGCGGCATCTCCATCAAGCCGTCCGCGGCCATGGACGAGATGAAGTACGACATGTGCGGCGGCGCCAGCGTCTTCGGCACCCTCAAGGCCTGTCTGGAGATGGCACTACCGATCAATGTGGTGGGCGTGGTCCCCTCCTCCGAGAACCTGCCCGACGGCGACGCCAACAAACCGGGCGACATCGTCACCAGCATGTCGGGCCAGACCATCGAGATCCTTAACACCGACGCCGAGGGCCGCCTGATCCTGTGCGACGCCCTGACCTATTCGGAGCGCTTCGAGCCCGCCGTGGTGATCGACATCGCCACCCTCACCGGCGCTTGCATCGTCGCCCTCGGCGACCAGGCCTCCGGCCTGATGGCCAACAACCAGACCCTGGCCGAAGAGGTGCTCGCCGCCGGACAACACACCGGCGACCGAGCCTGGCAACTGCCCCTGTGGGACGAGTACCAAGAGCAGCTCAAGAGCAACTTCGCCGACATGGCCAACATCGGCGGCAAGGGAGCCGGCACCATCACCGCCGCCTGCTTTCTCTCCCGCTACACCAAGAAGCTCAAGTGGGCCCATCTCGACATCGCCGGCACCGCCTGGCGCAGCGGCGGTCCCGACAAGGGAGCCACCGGCCGGCCGGTACCCTTGCTCAGCCAGTTCCTGCTCAAGCGCTGCGGACACAAAGATTAAGGCCCATGGTTTTACCCACCATGATCAGTCTGACGATGGCAGGTTCGAGAATTGAGTCATGGTCTGAGAAGTTTTGAGTTTTTAGTGATGAGTTTTGAGTTGAGGTGTTCGCTGCGCTCACGGGTTATGGGTTCCCCCTCTCCCTGGCCCTCTCCCGCGAGGGGAGAGGGAATGCACGGATCAGAAACGGATGTAACCGGACAGCTCGTCACTACTCCCTGGCTGGACGTTTTCGATGCGCTCGAACAGAGCCTCCCCTCTCCCCTCGCGGGAGAAGGCCAGGGAGAGGGGGATAGAAAACCCGTGAGCACAGCGAACACCTCCACTCAAATCACCAAGCTCAACACTCAAAACTTCGAAATGAACAGAGTGGAGAAACAGGAAACAGAATGACCCAGGTCGACTTCTACGTCCTCGAAGAGCGGGCCCAGGGCAACCGCTTCACACTGGCCTGCCGCCTGAGCGAGAAGATCTATCACCAGGGACGGCGCATCTTCATCCACACCGGCTCCGACGAGGAGACACGCCACATGGATCGGCTGCTGTGGACCTTCCGCCAGGGTAGCTTCATCCCCCACGGCAGGCTCGGCGATTGCAACCCGGCCGTCACCCCTGTCATCATCGGTCATCAGGAGGCCGACGAAGAGGAGCACGACGTGTTGATCAATCTGGCCAGCGAGGTCCCGGGGTGCTTCAGCCGCTTCGAACGGGTGGCGGAGGTGATCGACCAGGAGCCGCAGGTGGTCGCGGCGGGACGCGAGCGCTTCCGCTTCTACCGGGACCGGGGCTACCCCCTGAACAAACACGATATCAAGTAGATGACCATCGATCCCCCCGACCGCCCCGACGACGAAGAGATCCCGCTGTTGGAGGACATCGTCACACCCGAGGAACTGGAGCGTGACTCGGAGTATATCGAGTTCGACGAAATCGACTCCGAGGAGTACACCCCGGCCACCCCGGAGTACGACGAGGTACTGCTCTCCATGCGCGACGACATCGTCGCCCAGCTGCAATCCGAACTGCACCCGCTGGTGATCCGCTCGGTGGAGAAGGCTATCGACGAGGCCACCGAACGCCTGACCCAGGTTCTGCACGACGAACTGGTGGGCCCGCTCGGTCACCGGGTGCGCAGACTGATCGAAGAGCGCATGGACGAGGAGTTCGGCCCCCGGGAGTTGCCCCTGGACGATGACACGAAGGACGACTCGTTGGACGACTCGGACGAGCTCTAGCCACCATTCTCCGGCATCCGGCACATGTACATCGACCGACTCGACCATCTGGTCCTCACCGTCCACAACATCGAAGCCAGCTGTGATTTCTATACCCGCGTGCTCGGCATGCGGGTCGTCACCTTCGCCGGCGGCCGTAAGGCCCTCGCCTTCGGCCGGCAGAAGATCAATCTGCACCAGCAGGGCCAGGAGTTCGAACCCAAGGCCCGGCAAGCCACCCCTGGATCGGGTGACCTCTGCTTCATCACCGAGACCCCGCTCGACGAGGTCATCGCTCATCTAGCCACCTGTGATGTGGACATAGAGCAAGGCCCTATCCGGCGTACCGGCGCCGAAGGCCCCATTCTCTCCGTCTACCTGCGCGACCCCGACGGCAATCTGCTGGAAATCTCGAATAGCCTGTAGGGTGCGGCTTGCCGCACCATCAATCCGGTCATAAGTTATCTGTAGGGTGCGGCTTGCCGCACCATTTAACCGATCCCATGGCTTGTCGGTACGGCAAGCCGCACCCTACGCTTTATTTGCACACATTGGTCTTGATTCGCGGACAAAAACCACAAGACACCTCCCCCATCAGCTACTAAAATTCCCCCCAATGTTGTTTTCAATTCCGGGATATGAATCATGAGTCGAGTTCTGATCATCGGCGCTGGCGGCGTCGGCCGCGTGGTGACCCACAAGTGTGCGCAACTGCCCGAAGTCTTCAGCGACATCTGGCTGGCCAGCCGCACGCTCTCCAAGTGTGACCAGATCGCCTCCGAGATCGGCGACGGCAAGGTGAAGACCGCCCAGGTCGACGCCGACAACGTCGACGAGCTGGTGGCGCTGATCCGCAAGATCGAGCCGAAGATGGTGATCAACGTGGCCCTGCCCTACCAGGACCTGAGCATCATGGACGCCTGTCTGGAAACCGGCATCGACTACCTCGACACCGCCAACTACGAGCCGCCCGAAGAGGCCAAGTTCGAATACAAGTGGCAATGGGCCTATCAGGACAAGTTCAAGCAGGCCGGGCTGATGGCCCTGCTCGGCTCGGGCTTCGATCCGGGCGTGACCAACGTCTTCACCGCCTATGCGCTCAAGCACCACTTCGACCGCATCGACACTGTCGACATCCTCGACTGCAACGCGGGTGACCACGGCTACGCCTTCGCCACCAACTTCAACCCGGAGATCAACATCCGCGAGGTGACCGCCAACGGCCGCTACTGGGAGAACGGCGGCTGGGTGACCACTAAGCCGATGGAGATCTCCCGCGTCTTCGACTTCCCGGAGATCGGCCCCAAGAAGATGTACCTGCTCTACCACGAGGAGATGGAGTCACTGAGCAAGCACCTGCCCGAGGTCAAGCGCTGGCGCTTCTGGATGACCTTCGGCGACAGCTACCTCAAGCATCTCGAAGTGATCCAGAACATCGGCCTCGACAGCATCGAGCCGATGGAATTCCAGGGCCAGCAGATCGTGCCCCTACAGTTCCTCAAAGCGCTGCTGCCCGACCCGGCGAGCCTGGGTCCGCGCACCAAGGGCAAGACCAACATCGGCATCATCGCCAGGGGCGAAAAGGACGGCAAGCCGGTGTCGCGCTACATCTACAACGTCTGCGACCACGAAGAGTGCTACCGGGAGACCTGTGCCCAGGGCGTCTCTTACACCACCGGCGTGCCGGCCATGATCGGCGCCAAGATGATGCTCGAAGGCCAGTGGAAACAGCCTGGCGTGTGGAACATGGAGCAGTTCGATCCCGATCCGTTCATGCAGGCGCTCAACAGCTACGGCCTGCCCTGGCACGACGTCGAGTGCGACATCGATATCGATGCGCTGCCTGAGAAATGATTGATCTGAAGGCAGCGCCGTCTCCCTGCTACCTGCTGGAGGCGGCGAAACTGCGCGCCAACCTGGAGCTGATCGACCGGGTCCAGAAAACGAGCGGCTGTACCATCATCCTGGCCCTCAAGGGCTTCGCCATGTGGTCGAGCTTTCCCATCGTGCGCGAGTATCTGTCGGGCTGTTCCGCCAGCTCCTACAACGAGGCGCGGCTGGCGCGGGAGCACTTCGGCGGTCATGTCCACCTCTACGCCCCGGCCTACACCGACGCCGAGTTCCCCGACCTGATCGGGCTCTCCGACCGTATCTCCTTCAACTCCTTGAGCCAGTGGGAACGCCTCGGCGAGCAGGCCCTGGCCGCCGACATCTCCTGCGGCCTGCGGGTCAATCCACGGGTGGACGAGGTGGAGACCGACCTCTACAACCCCAGCGGCGAACAGTCCCGCCTCGGCATCCCCAGGGAAGAGGTAATCGACGGCGTGCCCGAGGGCATCGAGGGCATCCACGTGCACGCCCTCTGCGAATGCGATGCAGATTCAACAGAAAGACTGATCCAGGCGGTGGAGGAGCGCTTCGGCCACCTGCTGCCCAAGATGAAATGGTGCAACCTGGGCGGCGGCCACCTGATGACCCGCCCCGGCTACGACGTTGAGCGGCTGATCCGCGTGCTCAGCGCATTCCGCCAGCGCCACCCCCACCTGGAGGTGGTGCTCGAGCCGGGCTCCGCCATCGCCTGGCGCACCGGCCCGCTGGTCTCCAGCGTGCTCGACATCATCAGGCGCGGCGGTATCGACATCGCCATCCTCGACACCTCCGCCACCGCGCATATGCCCGACGTGCTGGAGATGCCCTACCGCGCCGAAGTGCGCGACGCCGACTATCCCGACGTGAAAGCCCACAGCTACCGCCTCGGCGGCATGACCTGCCTGGCCGGCGACATCATCGGTGACTACACCTTCGACGCGCCGCTGAAGATCGGTGACCGGGTGATCTTCGAAGACATGATCCACTACACCATGGTGAAGACCACCATGTTCAACGGGGTGGCACACCCGTCGATCGCCATCGCCCACGAAGACGGCCGCATCGAGGTGGTCAGAAGGTTCGGCTACGAAGACTACGCGGCCCGGCTCTCCTGACATGATTCGGTGCGGTAAACCGCACCCTACCCCACCTGACAGCGCGTAGGGTGGGGCCCTGCCCCACCAACATTGCTAAATACCAACCAACACACGATTTCAATCAATACCTATGGCAAAGATAGGACGTAGGGTGCGGCTTGCCGCACCGATAACTACTGTCTGACCTCACCGCACACGCCGCGCCCAATACCCCGCCAGCATCGATCCGGACAGATTGTGCCAGATGGAAAACAGCGCCCCGGGCAAGGCCGCCGCCGCGGAGAAATACTTCACCGCCAGGGCCACCCCCAAGCCGGAGTTCTGCATCCCCACCTCGATCGCCAGGGTGCGGCAGATCCGCTCGTCCTGCCCCAACAGCCGGGGTATCCAGTAACCGAACGCCAAGCCGAACAGGTTGTGCAGCATCACCGCCAGGGCGACGGCAACACCCATCGAGGCGATGTTGTCCCGATTCAGCGCCACGATGATGGCGATGATCACCACGATCGCCACCACCGAGACCAGGGGAAACAGGTGCTTGATCCCATGCAGGCGTCGTCCGAACAGCGTATTGACCAGCACCCCCAAAGACACCGGCAGCAACACGATTTTGAAGATCGACCAGAGCATGCTCACCACCGGCACCGGCACCTTCTGCCCCACATAGAGCCAGGTCAGCAGCGGCGTCAGCGCAATCGCCAGCAGCGTGGAGGCCGTGGTCAGGGTGATGGAGAGCGCCACGTCCCCCCGCGCCAGATAGCAGACTACATTGGAAGCTGTGCCGCCGGGACAGGACCCGACCAGCACCAGCCCTACCATCAGAAAGGGCGGCAGATTCAGCACCAGGGCGACCAGCCAGGCAGCCAGCGGCATCACCAGATACTGCATCAGCACGCCCAGGCCGACGATCCGGGGCCGTGCCAGTACTTCCCTGAAATTCTGCCAGGTGAGTGTCATCCCCATGCCGAACATAACGACGCCGAGCAAGGGCACGATCGCCGGCTTCATGGCGGCAAAGAGGCTCGGGAAGCTGTAGGCGACGAGTGAGAATAGAATCGCCCAGAGCGGAAACAGACGGGTGAGCAGGCTAACCATCAAGAGATAGCGTACAGAGGTGACCTTAGCGGCAGGCAGCGCAAGAAGGTGACTGCGGCCGCATGCCCGCCATCAGACCACCCGGCACTACTGTATCTTCAGCTGAGTAGGCGCTTTCAGCTTGGGCGCCGCCTTTTGCGGCAATGTCTGCGACGTGCACTTGAACTGGCACTGACCGCTCCGCTCACAGTTCGCTCCATCGGGGATGGCCTTCTTGATCGAATAGTCGTACGTGGTCTTGTAACCGCCGAAGTAACAGACCATGTCGCTTCCCATGACCTTCCAGTTGCCGCAGGACATCAGTATCGGCTGGTTGGCGGCGATAGGTTTCCTGACCCAGGCGTCGTCCGTGGTCCAGATGCGCTTGTAGACGAAGGGACTCGCGACCTCCACTTGAGGACAAGTCTCCGTCCAACTGGCCGCCTGCAGGCCCATGGGGATCAGCATCAACGGCATCAAGTGCTTGAGATATCGAAACATCGTATCCTCCCTTAACCACATGTGGCGTAATGACTCTAACCTGGTGGCTCTCTGCCTTCGCATCAACATAATACGCCATCTAGAGTGATGCAAAAGGTTTGCGGATGATACATGCTGCCTGACAGGCTACATAGAATTAGGCTTATCGGAACATCACCCCAACCGCTTCATCCAAAACGTCATCTGTTTGGGGCTTGCCATCTCCTCTCCCAGTTCCTTCCAGCTGAACTCGGTCTGCAATTCGGGCTGGATGCTGTAACCGCGCTTTGACCAGAACCGGTCCAGCGGCACGAAATCCGAAATCTACCGGCCGGGCAGGATGATCGTTTGGCCGCTGTACCGCACAGAAACAGCTGTATTTGTAGTCTCCGCATTCGCGAGCATGAGCCTCGCGATGGTCGAAAAACGACACGCCGGCGCCCTGCCCCCGGTACTCCGGCAACAGAACCGATTCGCCACAGTAGAAGATCTCATCGATCGCATAGCCGGCCTTGAGGAAAGGCGCCTGCACCTCGGGTGTCTCTTCACGCAGCGGAATGGCGGTAGACGCGCCAACGATCCTGTCGCCGTCCCAGGCCAGCACGATCACACTGTCCTTGGCCTGTATGTAGGTCTGCAGATACCTCTCCTCATAATCCATGTCCCCGTCATAGAGGTAGGGAAAGGCACGAAAGACGGTGATACGCAAGCGCGCGAGTTCGGGCAGGTGGCGTAACAGCTCTTCGCCGGAATAGCATTCGATCTTCAACATACAAGCAATCCTTTGACGAGGCTCAAGCAGAGAATTTCAATCAGGCTGGACACACCGTATAGTGCGTGACCATGACTGGCACAGATATACAGCATACGACGCTGGAATGGCAATGCGTGGGTGACTTTCTGGCTGCGTTCCACTGAGTGATAGCAACTCAAATTAATCAACCGCACAGTAGTGGTCACTACGATTGTAAAATTGAAGTGAATGAAAGGTTTTACGAAGCTTAGAGCCTGCTACTCGGCGTATGGCTATCTTTTTTTCCTTTTAACCTAATCAATAAAATGCACATCATGCACACTCCAAGAGTGATAGCTATATCCGCAACGTTGAAAATACCGGTTTCAAGCGTACCTATTTTAATCAGCATAAAGTCGATGACCGACCCATCGCGAATCAGACGATCGACAAGATTGCCGATCCCACCTCCCACAATCAGCGAAATCGCCAGCACTGTCACATTACGGAGGGGCTTAACCAAGACAAATACAACAGCTGCAATTAACACAATGCCAACAAACAGCACAAATAATACAAATCGCATGTTGTCAGGTAACGTGCTGCCAACGCCCAGCATTGACCCTGCATTTTCTGCGTAGACAAGATGGAATATGTTGTCAAACAGTGATATTGAAGCGTGCCCTCGAAGAGTGTTTTGGGCTGCCAGTTTTGTAATCTGGTCGAAGCCAACACTAATAAGGATGGTAATTACTAATACTGCCAGTCTTGAAAACTTATTCATATTGCCAGAGTTATGTATAACGCCAAAATCATCCGCCGGCGAAGGTCCTGTTAACGCAGTGGTTAGGTGATATCTAGCCCCAATTTTCTTTCAACCAAACTACTATAGCCCTTAATATTTTTAGTCTTAAGGGTCATATCAAATAACAATGAAGGTGTGGCTCTATTCAATCTCTCACCAAACATAGGTATTAAACTAGCAACTGTATCCACAACCTCGTCCTGTTCCGTTTTCTGTAATATTATGAGCTTTCCTATAAATGATGCTTTATCAATAAACCAGCGTATCATTGCACTATTTTGAAACGGCATATTAAATTTTGTACCCAGAGCCTTAGCATCAGCCTCGATTGCACCCTTTACTCCTAGCAAATCCTTTAATTCCGTTCCTTGACTATAAAGAGTATTTTCCAGGTCAGCGAACTTTGCTCTAACCGAATCAAGCTCCTCACGTAGATCTAGTATAGTTCTGACGACAATATATGGATCACTACAATGATCCGGTAGCCTATCAAGCACGATAGCTGTAAGCGGAGGAATAATAATCTGCATGAGATTGAATTCTGTTACTGCCTCTAGCTTAGAAGCGTAGGTTTCTTTCAATAAGTCATAGGCCTTATTGATTAATGGGTCACTAACAACTGGAGCGCCTGAGTCGCAATAAAATATTACTTTCGGAAGGAGCTCTTTAATCAACGGGTATTCTTTTACTTCAACAGGACCGAAACTGCCATTATATGCCTGAACGTAGGCGCTTAAATATGTCCACAGGCCAAATTTATTGCGTGGTTCTTTACCGAAATATTCATCAAATATGACTTCTCTTTCATCTTGAGAGATCATCTGAATTATTTTCTTTTCTTGCCCCATGTAATCGAATGGAGCTTCCTTTATGAAGTCAATTCCGTGGAATGCTTCAAAAGGATTATAAGTAGCTTTGGCTGTTGGAATTATTTGCCCACTTCCCCATTCTGATGCGTACGCCCCGACACTAAAAAAATATATTGAGTCAGACAAAAGAAATGTTTCTACGAGCGAGGAAAATTCAGAAAATATTCGTATATCTGAGAAAGGACAATAACTTCTGGTAACAGCTGCATCAAAAAATCTAAAAGAAGCAAGCGGTATTATAATCGGTTTCATTCCAACCCCATGTGTTATTGACAGGCAATCATGGGGTCAGAGTTAATTTACTCTGACCCCCTGTGATACTTACTCTGGAAGAAACCCCACCCTGCCCAGTGGTTCAACGTGTAGAGCGAGGCCTGTCCAACCAATAACCTGAAA
>JARROA010000051.1:0-26716 GCA_037384425.1 Candidatus Thiodiazotropha sp.
GAGAGTGGCGATCTTCAGCGCCGCCAGGCTTTGGACTATTTCGAGGAGTATATCGGTGGAGATATGGAAGGCCGTGCGAAGCATTTTGCCCGGCTGGCTTGGCAAGAGTTCGTCAGCAAAAAGTAGTTCGCAGCCGGCGCACGGACAGAGCGAGCATCTGCAGCTGGCGCAGGACAATCTGCGCGAGCTGCTGGAGGACGAACGCCTGCCGGCTTCGATCCGTGAAACCCTGCAAGACGATTTCGGTCAGGTGCAGGCGATGCTCGAGAAGCTGGAACATGGCCATCTGCACATCGCCGTCTTCGGCCGTGTCAGTGTCGGCAAGTCGGCCCTGCTCAACGCCCTGCTGGGTGAGGAGCGCTTCAGCGTCAGCCCGCTGCATGGTGAGACCCGGCAGAGCGACCTCGCCGCCTGGCGCGAGGTCGAAGTGGCTGGGGTCTATCTGATCGATACACCGGGTATCAACGAGGTCAGCGGCGAGGATCGGGAGCGCATGGCCAGAGAGGTTGCGGGCCGCGCCGATCTGGTGCTGTTCGTGGTGGATGGCGATCTCACCGCCAGTGAGTTCGAGGCCATCGACTCCCTGGTCCGACACAGCCGTCCGATCCTGGTCGCCCTCAACAAGGCCGACCGTTATACCGGCGAGGAGCAGGAGCTGCTGCTCGAGAGTCTGCGAAAAAAGCTGTCAGGAAAGGTACCGGCGGCCTACGTCGTCGCGGTAGCCGCTCGCCCCGCGGAACGGATCTATCTCCAGCTTGACGAGCAGGGTGAGGAACAGGAGGTGCGAAGATCGCCACCACCTGACGTTGACCGCCTGAGCGAAAGCCTCTGGTCACTGATCGAAAAGGAGGGCATGGCGCTGTCTGCCCTGAATGCCAGTCTCTTCGCCGGGCAATTGAGTGACGCGGTGGCAGAGCGCATGGTGGCGGTGCGCCGCCAGGTGGCCGAACGGGTGATCCACGGCTACTGCCTGGGTAAGGGGGTGGCGGTGGCGGTGAATCCGATTCCGGTCGCCGACCTGGTGGCCGCCCTGGCGATGGATGCCTCCATGGTGGTTCACCTGTCTCGGGTCTACGGCATGTCGGTCAGTCGTGGCGAGGCGGGTCAGCTGATACGTACCATCGGCGCTCAGATGGCCCTGCTGATGGCTACGGTGTGGACGCTCAATCTGGCGGCCAGTGCGCTCAAACTCGGCAGCGTGGGTCTCTCCACACTGATCACGGCCGCAGCCCAGGGCGCGGTGGGTTACTACACCACCTACATTGTCGGTCAGGCCGCACAGCGCTACTTCGCCCAGGGACGTTCCTGGGGCAGTGCCGGTCCCAAGCGGGTGGTGGAACAGATTCTCGCATCGGTGGATCGGGATTCAATCCTGCAACAGGCGCGCGAGGAGATCCGGCAGCGGCTCAGGAAGGCTGAGGGTTAAGCTGGAATCGACAGACCCTAGAAGGTCACTTCGACCGCGGTACAGAGGTAGCGTACCAACGGTGCGGCATCGGCAAAGCTCCTGGCCGCGAAATCGGGGAAACGGGGTGTGAGGATACGCTCGGGCTCGAAGGGTTTCAGGGCGATGAAATCCTTGCGTTTGAGGTCCTCGATCAGCGGATGGTCTGCGCTGTAGCCGCGGGGCGGCCGTGACAGGCTGTCGCCGGCCAGCTGGAAAGCGCGCTTGAAGGGTTTGTGGGCCAGTGCCGCCTGCCAGGCGGCTGGATTGTCGGCGATGAAATCGCGGATGGCCGCGAGTGTGCGTGGATCGGGGTGCCAGATACCGGCACCGAGGAAACAGTTGCCCGGCTCGATATGCAGATAGAATCCGGGTGCGTGAACATCCTTGCCCAAGTGGTGGCGGAACTGGATCCCGATATTGGTTTTGTAGGGAGACTTGTCCTTGCTGAAGCGGGTGTCGCGGTAGACTCGCATGAGTGAACCACCGCTCTTTTTGGCGATGGCGTTGAACTGGTTCGAGATGCTTTGCAGACGGGGTGACATCTGCTCGATGAAAGCCAATGCGGGCGTTCTCACCAGCGCTTCATAACGTGCCTTGTTGGCATTGAACCAGTCACGCTCATTGTTGCGGGCAAGTGCCATCAGGAAATCGAGCGTCTGGTCGGGAAAGCCGCTGAATCCTTGCATGGCGTTAAATGGCTCTATAGGGCTGAGCGATCAGACCCCGTATTTACGGTATATGGCATGCCGGACGGGACAGGTGCAGACGATCTTGTCCCCGAGGTGGGTGCTGTAGGGACAATCCGAGTCCTTGCCGCAGACCATGCGGGAGTGGTACTCGGTGGTGATCTTGATGCCGCAGAGCTGATAGTCTTCCTGAGTCAAACAGGCATGACCCTTGGTGCACTTCTTGGCTTCCAGCAGTGTTTCTAACGGTATGTTGAACCTTTTGCGATCTAACATGAGGGGATGAATCTAGCTTTTGTTGTGGCTCCTATCATATCCCACCCAGGTATCAGAAATACGAAGAAAATGATTGGAAAGCGACTTCGGTCATATACCGCCAATCAATGCCGCATGCAATCCGTTGCGCTGAATGTGTTTAACCAGCTGACTGGCTTGCAATGACCTGGGATCGTAGTCGACGATCAGTAGATGAGGCGTCTTGATATGCGCGCAAGCGCTGACAACGCCTCTGACATCTGCCAGTTCACGTTCGATATCGTGAATCTGTTCTGCTGTAAGTGACTCATTGATATGGACAACAGCATTGGCGTCGAATTCTATCATGGCCTGTCACCTTTCGTTTTCCGGCTGTAATTTCAACCTAGTCCAGTGAGTTGGCATTGCAATAGTTGTATGACCCAGCAGATTGCAGGGTTTGAATTACAATCCGAGAGTCGTGCCGAGTGTGTTGAATCGCTTTCACGGCATGACATAATCGTTTTAAGTTTCAGCAACCATCAATGGACTCAGGGCAGGGTGTCAGCGTACTGCCAGGGTCCAGCCTTATCTAACGAGGCGCCCACCCCGAAGGAACAGCCCGACTATGCACCTGGATACCTTCATATACTCAGCCTTGATTCTGTTGCTGGTGACGTCGGTCGCAGTGGCGCTGTTCAGGCATCTGGGTCTGGGTTCGGTGCTGGGATTGCTGGTTGCGGGTATTGTGGTCGGGCCCTATTCACCAGGACCTTATCTGACACAGCATGTGGATGACGTACGCCATTTCACCGAACTGGGTGTGGTCCTGCTGTTGTTTCTGATCGGTCTCGAGATGAACCCCAGCCGACTCTGGGCACTGCGACGTGAGGTCTTCGGGCTGGGTTCGCTACAGGTCCTCGTCAGCGGTCTGGCCCTTGCAGCCTATATTCACCTGTTCGACTATCCGATGCCGCTCGCGCTGCTCATCGGATTCACCTTTGCGCTCTCGTCAACCGCCTTCGTTCTGCAGATTTTGCAAGAACGGGGTGAAATCGCTAGCCGCCACGGCATGACGGCCTTCTCCGTTCTGCTGATGCAGGACTTGGCTATCGTACCACTTCTTGCTGCGGTTCCCATCCTCTCGGATACGGGGCGGTTGTCAGCGGAGGTCCCGCTGTGGGAGCAGGTGACCATCGTCATCGGAATGATTCTGGTGGTCTGGGGGTTTGGTCGTTATCTGCTGCCTTATGCGTTGAACCAACTGGCCAAGCAGGGGAACAGGGAAGGCTTTCTGCTGGTCGTCATGCTCGCTGTATTCCTTGCCGCCTGGGCCATGGATCAGGCCGGACTCTCCATGGCCCTGGGCGCCTTCGTCATGGGCATGCTGCTATCGAGTTCCAGTTACCGGCTGCAGATACAAGCCTATATTGAGCCCTACAAGGGGCTGCTGATGAGCCTCTTCTTCGTGGCCGTCGGCATGTCGATCGACTTCTCCTCGCTGTTTCAGGAACCGGGCGTGTTTCTGCTTCATGTCGGGGCTATCGTGTCGATCAAGCTGTTGGTGTTGTTCCTGCTGGCCCTCGGGTTCGGATTCAGCCGCAGTGTAGCGGTGAAGATCAGTTTCTACCTGGGACAGGGAGGTGAGTTCGGTTTCGTCCTTTTCAGTTCGGCGGCGGCGCTGCAGGTGATCGACGACAGAACCTTCATCTTGGCGGTTGGCGTGATATCCGTCAGCATGCTGATCACACCACTGTTGGTGAGACTGAGCGATGTTCTGGCCAAGTGGCTGGATACGGGCCAGAGTGATGAATCATTGCGTTATCCCGCCGATCGCGGAGAGGTGGGCAAGCGGGTAGTCATCGGAGGCTATGGCAGGGTCGGTCATACCGTGGCGGTGCTGCTGCATACCAGCGGTGTGCCATTCGTTGTCTTCGATACCCGGCCGGACCGGGTGTCACAAGGCAAGAAAGACGGCTTTCCCGTCTACTACGGTGATATCAGCGATCCCGACCTGCTGGCTGCTGCAGAGGTGGGCAGTGCTTCATTGGTGGTACTCACCATCGACAACGGTCCCACCGCCCTGCGCGCGATCTCCCATATCCGCAACGTCTACCCGAATCTGCACGTGATCTCTCGGGCCCGGGATCTGGAGGCCTGCGGTCACTTGGTGAAAGCAGGCGCCACCCACGCCTTTCCTGAAATTCTCGAAAGCAGCCTGCGCCTGGGCGCCATCGCCCTGCAGATGCTCGATGTGCCGCGGGACAATGTCGACCTGCTGTTGCAGGGTGTGAGAAACGACAACTACGACCTGGTAAAGGACGACAACAGAAGCCGCTAGCGGGGTGTTGAGAAATCCTCGGACGGCGCCATACGGCGTTGGAATGGGATCTCTATACGCATGTACGACCCGGTACAGTTTCTATTTGCACCCCTTTCCGCCCCGACTATTCCATCTCCAGGCGCTGTTTTATCTCTCTCTGGGAATCGAGCAGGTTGGCATTCTCGGGGGAAAGCTCAAGTGCGTGCCGCAGTGCGGTCAGCGCTGCTTGCCCCTGTCCATCCTCCATCAAGGCATAGGCCAGATTGTTCCAGGCGGTAGTATTCGCCGGTTCCAGGTGAGTCGCCTTGCGAAAGGCCGTGATGGCCTCGCTCCACTGCCCATCGGCATAAGCGCTGTTACCCAGCGCCAGCCAGGCAGTGACATCGCTCGGCCAGGTTTCGACGGCGGCACGGTAGGCGAGGTGGGCCGCACGCTGTTGTCCGGTCTGCTCAAGATCGTTGGCTGCGCTCAGGTAGGTTGAGGGAAGGGCCTTAGCGGGCAAAATACCAGGCGGCAGCGTTACGATGGCCCAGTTCCCGGCACGGTTCCAGGTGTTCATGAAGGTGCCGAAGTCGGTAATCCAGCGTCGCTCCCTGCCGGAGCGAAGTATCAATAGTTCGCGCTTCAGGTCATAGCCGATGACGACCGCATAGTGCCAGCGCGGATACCAGCTGAAGGCTTGATTCTGCAGGATGAGCACCGGATTGTCCGCCGCCACTTCCCGCAGCAGACTGTTCAAGGAGCCGTCGAGAGGGTAGACCAGGACGCTCTGCTGCCGAGCGGTCGCCGCGAGTTCGATCTGCAGACTCCCTTTGCGTCCCGGTAGATAAGCCAGTCGGCTGAGATCCTCCGGTGTGGCATCAATCTGCCGATGTTGCAACAGCGTGGCCAGCGCCGCAGGACCGCAGTGGTATTGCTCCTGAGGAAAAAACGGTGTCTCGGTCAGTTCGACGAGCGGGGGGATGTCGGCGGGCGGGGGTGGCAGTTTGGGTGTGATGCCGAGCGTGGAGCAGCCGGAGATCAGTCCGCTCAGCAGGACGCCCAGCCAAGGCCGGGCGTCCCACCGGAGCGATCGTCTCATCTAACGGGGTGGACGAAGGGGAAGATGTCGGTCGCACCGATGGCATCAGTGACGATAAACACGATGAAGACGACCAGGATGACGCCGAGGGCATCGCCGCCAGCGGGCAGATCGGCCAGACGCTGGTTGAGGGTGGCGATCTCCTGATCGGTCATCTGGGCGACGCGCTCCTTGACCGCATCGGTATCGACCCCGAGCTGGGTCAGCTGGCTACGGACCTGGTCGCGTTCGAGGGCCTGCATCAGCGCAGCCCGGGATGCGGATGATTTGCCATCCAGCAACTGGCTGTTGCCGATCATGGCGCTTTGAGCGGAGCCGAGCGGGAGCATGATCAGTGAAAGGGAGAGCATGATGGCAAAGAATCTGTTGAGCATATGCATGTCGAGCCTCTTGGACGGGGTCCACAGTGTATCGGACCTAGTTGGGGATTAACTCACTACTCGGAGCGTCGGTCATATTACTGAGACTTTCACTTGGACTTCAATACATAAGAGGTCAGTGATTGCCGACAATGAGATCGAATCGCCACTATTTAACCACAAACGCAATAGGTCGAGGCGCATCGAGCTAGAGGAATAATTTCAGGCTGTCGTGTCAGAATATTCTTACGTCGTCATCAGGCCTGGCCGATCCAACAAATATCCTTAGTCGTATAGAATTAACTCCAGGTTAAGCTACATTTAGCTGGAGCTACTCATAACTATATGGATTATCGGGGGAACATCGAATGGCCGTAAGAGTTTCAAAATCGAAAATTGAAGCTCAGGGAAGAGGCGAGCATGTCTCAAATGGCGAGCGGAAGCTCCCAACAGAACATACAGAGTCACGAATCGACACCAAGACCTATCAGGCGATGCTGACCAGAGAGTTACTCATCAACCATTTTCAAGAGGACTACTGCAAGAGTTATTGATACACCTGTCAAGGGTCAATCGCTCTCGAAGCGTTGTCCCGTCACGCCTCTGCTGTCGGGACCCGCAAGGTAGAGATAGTTCAGTACGCGGGATTCGGGTTTGGGTAAGGACCGGGGGTCTTCCCCGGGGAATGCCCAGGCTCGGAGCGCTGTTTGGGTTGGTCCCGGCGCAATGCTGTTGACGCGGATCTGACTGTTCTCCAACTCGTCCGCCAGGGTCTCCATCAGACCCTCTAGACCCGCTTTCGACACGCCATAGGCTCCCCAATAGGCTTTGCCTTTTCGCCCAATACTGTCCGAGGTGAAGATGATGGAGGCGTCATCCGACCGACGCAGTAGCGGCAGGCAGGCCTGGGTCAGGATGAAGGGGGCCGTCAGGTTGACCTGAATGACCTTGTTCCAGGTCTCCACGTCATAGTCGTCCACCCGGCTTAACAGCGAGAGCTTGGCCGCGCAGTGAACCAGGCCATGCAGCACGCCGAACTCGTTGAGCAGAGTCTCTCCCAGTTTGTAGTAGTCTTCGCTTGGCGCCTTCTCGAGATCGAAGGCGATCAGGGCAGGGGTGGGCCAGCCGGCTGCCTCGATGGCATCGTAGGTCTGTTCGAGCTTCTTTTGTGTCCGGCCCAGCAGGATCACGCTGGCACCGTGTTCCGCAAAGGCCATCGCCACCGCCTGACCGATACCGCTACCGGCTCCTGTGACCAGGATGTTGCATGATTTCAAGAGATCGTTCGACGGCTGATAGTCCGACATGGCTGCTTCCGGGGAGTGAATTCGAGCCGCATTATACGCGGCTGTCCTGTGGATGAAATTGATAAGCGTCTAACCCGAATGTTTCACTCGCTAACGCAATGATCGTATCGAGATCGTTGCGCGGGCACGCTCGGCGAGGCTGGGTGACACTCTGTGTTTCGATGGTAAACCTGGAATGTCTTTGAAAACGATTTGCTTGATGTGATTTCTGCGCGGCCGGGTGAACTATGCCGGCCAGCGGCACTTTCACAGCCACGCCAACAGATCCAGCGGATGCGCAATGCTACCGTCCGCCTGCCATTCATCCGGTCTGTCGTTATCGGACAGGTAACCGAAGAGGGCGACCAGCGTACGCGTGCCGGCATTGCGGCCTGCCTCGATATCACGTGCGGCGTCCCCCACGAAGATCGTCTGGGAGGGCGATACTCCGGACTGCCGGCAGGCGTACAGAATCGGCTCGGGATGGGGCTTGGCGTAGGGCGTCGTATCGCCACTGACGATGGCGCAGGCCCGCTCCTGTAAACCGAGTCCCCGCATCAGCGGGTCGGTCAGGTAGGCCGGTTTGTTGGTGACGATACCCCAGGCGATGGTGCGCCTGTCCAGCTCCTTGAGTAGCCGTTCCATACCCGCGAACAGCCGAGTGTGAACCGCGATTCTTTCCTGATAGAGGTCGAGAAAAATTCGCTGCATGCGTTGGAAGTCCGGGTCTTCCGGAGTGATCCCCAGGCCGGTCTTCAACATGGCTCGGCTGCCGTGGGAGACCGACGACCGGAAGTCGTCAAAAGCGATCGGTGGGCGATCCAGAGTGGCGAGCAGGCGGTTGAAGGCGGCGTGCAGATCGGGAGCGGTATCGGCCAGGGTACCGTCCAGATCGAAGAGTACGCAGGTTGTCATGTGGCGTCGGGTTTCACCGTGGCGATCATGTAGTTGACGTCGACATCCCCACCCAGGGAGTAGTCCCTTGTGAATGGATTGTAACTCAGGCCGGTCATGTCGATGCTCTGTAATCCTGTATGACGAATCCAGCCGCTCAATTCGGAAGGGCGGATGAACTTGGCGAAATCGTGGGTGCCCCTGGGCAGCAGTTTGAGCAGATACTCCGCGCCGATGATGGCGAACAGATAGGATTTCGGATTGCGATTGATGGTAGAGAAGATGACATGGCCGCCCGGTTTGACCAGCTGGCTGCAGGCCATGACCACGGAGGCGGGGTCGGGTACATGTTCCAGCATCTCCATACAGGTCACTACATCGAAGGTGGCGGGCTCCTCGGCCGCCAGGCGCTCGACCGGAATCCGCTCATAGTTGATGTCGTATCCCGACTCCAGCAGATGCAGCCGGGCCACCTGAAGGGGCGCTTCCCCCATATCGATGCCGGTTACCTTGGCCCCCCGGGCCGCCATGCTCTCCGAGAGGATGCCTCCTCCACAGCCGACATCGAGGGCCCGCTTGCCTGCCAGCGGTGCAATCCTGTCGATATAGTCGAGCCGCAGCGGATTGATTTCATGCAGGGGCTTGAACTCGCTGTGAGGATCCCACCAGCGGGCCGCCAGTTCCTCGAATTTGTTCACTTCCGCGTGGTCGACGTTGATCTGTTCGTGACTCATGGTACTGCCTGTGCGACGAGTGGCTCTGAATGTAAGTTTATCAGGGTACACGATGGGACGCTGGCTTGACGACCCCGCTCCATTGTTTACTCACTCCTCGGCAATCTTCCGTTGCCAGTGTCTGGCCCGCTTGAGCAGGCGTTCGTTCTCCAGTGTGGTCAGACTGCCTTCGCTGACCAACTGCCGGCCGGCCACCCAGACATGCCGTACCTGATCTCTGCCGCAGGCGTAGACCAGCTGCGAGATGGGGTTGTAGAGCGGCTGACTGTTGATCCGATCGAGCGACACGGCGACCAGATCGGCCGATTTTCCCACCTCGAGCGAGCCTGTCTCCTGCTCCAATCCCAGCGCCCGGGCGCCGTTGATGGTCGCCATCGACAAGGCGCGTGCCGCGGGCAGGGCACTGGCGTCGGACGCCACCCCCTTGGCCAGCAGGGCGGCGGTGCGCATCTCGCTGAACATATCCAGGTCGTTGTTGCTGGCCGCACCGTCTGTCCCCAACGCCACGTTGACACCGGCCTGCATCAGGCGCTGCACCGGGCAAAAGCCGCTGGCGAGTTTCAGGTTCGATTCCGGGCAATGAACCACATGACCGCCGCAGGTGGCGAAGGTTTCGATCTCCTCATCCTCCAGATGGGTCATGTGAATCGCCATCAGGGCGGGTGACAGCAGACCGAGCCGCTGCAGGCGCTCCATCGGACGGCTGTCGTGATGCTGTAGGCTCTGCACGATCTCATCCTGGGTCTCATGCAGGTGGATGTGGACCGGAATCTCCAGCTCGTCGGCCAGCACCCGGATGCGCTGCAGTACCGAATCGGCGACGGAGTAGGGGGCATGGGGTGCGAAGGCGGTGTGGATCAGGGGGTGGTTGCGGAACTGGTCGTGCACTTTCAGCCCCTTGTGCAGGTACTCGTCCCCATCACTGGCCCAGGCGGACGGGAAATCGATGGCGATCAAACCGAGCACGGCCCGAATGCCGCTGGCATCAGCTGCCCGGCCGGTCACCTCCGGAAAGAAGTACATGTCGTTGAAACAGGTGGTGCCCCCGAGTAGCATCTCGGCGATCGCCAACTGTGTCCCGTCATGGATGAACTCCTCGCTGATCCAGCGCCCCTCGGCGGGCCAGACATGTTCGTTGAGCCAGGTCATCAACGGCAGATCGTCCGCCAGTCCGCGTAGCAGGGACATGGCCGCATGGGTATGGCTGTTGATCAGCCCCGGGATCAGGGCATGCTCCTCGAGCCGCTTCTCCGTATCGGCTTCAAAGGCGCTCGCGGCCTCATCGCTGGGCACCACGGCAACGATACGGCCGTCCCTGACCGCCAGGCTGTGGTGTTCGAGCACTTGGTTTTCCGGCACCACCGGGATAATCCAGCGGGCATGAAGCAGTAGGTCGACCTTTTCAGACATAGGCTGTCTTTCCCTTCTTGGGGTGACGTAAACTGGTTTGATTGCGGATTCGACTGAGCCGGAGTCGGAGCGGAATCTTCCGGATTCTGGCTTCAGCGTTCGAAAACTCATTGCGGAGAGTACGCAAAGTGGTGACGATCTCGCAACGAAAGTTTCAGTAAATCCGTAAATCCTGCGTCCTGTGGACTGTCGTGTCAGGCAAGGCCACCCTCACGCGGCTTGCGGATTCCTGATCATGCCCAAGGTACTTTAAGTGAATATGGATACAATCCCCGAACCCCTGCATGCTTCGCCCGATAATGCTGTCGTCTGGCGGGACGACCGGCTGTTTCTGCTCGATCAACGCTACCTTCCCGAGCGCGCCGAGTTTCTCCCCCTCGAAACGGCGACAGCGGCGGCCGACGCCATCCGCCAAATGGTCGTGCGCGGCGCGCCGGCGATCGGTGTCACCGCCGCCTATGCCGTGGTGCTCTCCGCGCGGGAGGCCTACCGGGTATCCGCTGCCGGCTGGAAGCAGGCGATGGCCAATGACCTTCAGGCCCTGAGCGGATCGCGGCCCACAGCGGTCAATCTGTTCTGGGCGCTGGAGCGGATGCAGCGGATGATCGATCGACTCCCCGATGCGGCGAACCCGGTGCCTGAACTCCTGCAGGAGGCGGTTGCGATACACCGGGAGGATATCGCCGCCAACCGCCGCATGGGCGAGTTCGGCGCGGATCTGATCGAAACGCGGACCTGCGTCATCACCCACTGCAATGCGGGCGCCCTGGCCACAGGTGGTTATGGCACCGCGCTAGGGGTGATCCGGGCGGCTCATGCCCGGGGCCTGGTCGAGCGGGTCTATGCGGACGAGACCCGGCCCTGGCTGCAGGGCTCGCGTTTGACCGCCTGGGAACTGCTTTATGATCGGATTCCGGTCAGTCTGCTGGCGGACGGTGCCTCGGCCAGCCTGATGGCGCGTGGGGGGATAGGCTGGGTCATCGTCGGTTCCGATCGCATCGCCGCCAATGGCGACGTGGCCAATAAAATCGGTACCTATTCCCTGGCAGTGGCGGCCAGGCACCATGGGGTCAAGGTGATGGTCGCCGCGCCCACCTCCACCATCGACATGCGGCTTGCCGGCGGCGACCGGATTCCGATCGAGGTGCGCGACAGTGATGAATTGCTCAGCTGTGGCGGCAGACGGGTGGCGGCCAATGGTGCCGAGGCCTGGAATCCGGTCTTCGATGTGACACCGGCGGCGCTGGTCGACGCCATCGTCACGGAAAAAGGCGTTGTGCACTCGCCAAATGAGAAAAAGATGCAAAAACTGATGGCCATGTGATCTGAGACGCCCTGAAACCCGCTTTCCGGCGTTTTTTTATACAGCAAGGGTAGGGGGCTTATGGTAAACTTGCGTTTTTTTCTGACGCCCCACAGATTCGCCTGGGGCGCGATGGAAGACAAAACACCCTATGAGCGAGTTCGCCAAAGAAGTACTGCCCGTCAATCTCGAAGACGAGATGCGTCAATCCTACCTCGATTACGCCATGAGCGTGATCGTGGGCCGCGCCCTCCCGGACGTGCGCGACGGCCTCAAACCGGTCCACCGCCGGGTCCTCTACGCCATGAGCGAGCTGGGCAACGACTGGAACAAACCCTACAAGAAGTCGGCCCGTATCGTCGGCGACGTCATCGGTAAATACCATCCCCACGGCGACACCGCCGTCTACGACACCATCGTGCGCATGGCCCAGCCCTTCAGCATGCGCTATATGCTGGTCGATGGCCAAGGCAACTTCGGCTCGGTCGATGGCGACTCGCCCGCCGCCATGCGTTACACCGAGGTGCGCATGGCCAAGATCGCCCAGACCATGCTGGACGATCTGGACAAGGAGACGGTCGATTTCGTGCCCAATTACGACGACACGGAGAAGGAGCCCTCCGTGCTGCCGGCACGCATCCCCAACCTGCTGATCAACGGCTCGGCCGGCATCGCGGTGGGCATGGCGACCAATGTGCCGCCTCACAATCTGACCGAGGTGATCAACGCCTGCGTGGCCGTGATCGACGAACCGGCGATCACCATCGAGCAGCTGATGACCCACCTGCCTGGGCCCGATTTTCCCACCGCCGGCCTGATCAACGGCGCCAGCGGCATCCATGAGGCCTACCATACCGGCCGCGGCCGCATCTACATGCGCGCCCGCACCGAGGTGGAGACCGATCCGACCAACGGCAAGCAGACCATCATCGTCAACGAGCTGCCCTACCAGATCAACAAGGCGCGACTGATCGAAAAGATCGCCGAGCTGGTCAAGGACAAGAAGATCGAGGGCATCACCGAGCTGCGTGACGAGTCGGACAAGGACGGCATGCGCATCGTCATCGAGCTGCGCCGTGGCGAGGTGGCTGAGGTGGTGCTCAACAACCTGTTTCAGCAGACCGCCATGCAGAGCGTCTTCGGCATCAACATGGTGGCCCTGGTCGACGGCCGTCCGCGACTGCTCAACCTGAAACAGCTGCTGGAGTTCTTTATCCGCCACCGCCGCGAGGTGGTGACCCGCCGCACCCTGTTCGAACTGCGCAAGGCGCGCGATCGGGCTCATGTGCTGGAAGGACTTGCCGTCGCCTTGGCCAACATCGACGAGGTGATCGAGCTGATCAAACAGGCCGCCAGTCCGGCCGAGGCGAAGAAAGGCCTGCTGGAGCGGGTCTGGCAGTCGGGCGCGGTGGAGAAGATGCTGGAGCGGGCCGGTGCCGCCAGCACCCGTCCCGAAGAGCTGACCGACGAGTTCGGCCTCACTCCCGACGGTTACCGCCTGACCGAGGTCCAGGCTCAGGCCATCCTAGACCTGCGACTGCACCGCCTGACCGGGCTGGAACAGGACAAGATCATCAAGGAATACGAGGAGTTATTGGATAAAATTGCGGATCTGCTCGATATTCTTGGCAGCCCGGACCGCCTGATGCAGGTGATCCGCGATGAGCTGGTCGATATCCGCGAACAGTATGGTGATGAACGCCGCACCGAGATCATCCAGACACGCCTCGACCTCACTCTGGAGGACTTGATCACCGAAGAGGACGTGGTGGTGACCCTCTCCCACGCCGGCTACGCCAAGGCGCAGCCCATCAGTTCCTACCAGGCCCAGCGGCGCGGCGGCAAGGGCAAGATGGCCACCGCCACCAAGGACGAGGACTTCGTCGACAAGCTCTTTGTCGCCAGCACCCACGACACCATCCTCTGCTTCTCCAATCAGGGTAAGGTCTACTGGCTCAAGGTCTATGAACTGCCCCAGGCCGGCCGCAACGCCCGCGGCAAGCCGATCGTCAATCTGCTGCCGCTGGAGAGCGACGAGCAGATCAACGCCATCCTGCCGGTACGCGACTACGACGGCGACCGCTACATCTTCATGGCCACCAGTTCCGGTACCGTCAAGAAGACTCCGCTGGAGGCCTTCTCGCGCCCCCGCAGCAGCGGCATCATCGCCGTTGACCTGCGCGACGGTGACAAGCTGGTCGGTGTCGCCATCACCGACGGGCAGCAGGACATCCTGCTCTTCAGCAGCAGCGGTAAGGCAGTGCGTTTCAATGAGGGTAAGGTGCGTGCCATGGGCCGCACCGCCTGTGGCGTACGGGGTATTCGGATGGAGGCGGGGCAGCGGGTCGTCTCCCTGATCGTCTCTTCCGAAGGCGATGTGCTGACCGTGACGGAGAACGGCTACGGCAAGCGCACACCGATCAGCGAATACCCGGTGCACGGGCGTGGTGGCCAGGGCGTCATCTCGATTCAGACCTCGGAACGCAATGGTTCCGTGGTGGGCGCGGTCCAGGTGGTGGACGAAGACGAGATCATGATGATCACCGACGGCGGTACCCTGGTGCGCAACCGGGTGGCCGACATCTCGCGCATGGGGCGCAACACCCAGGGCGTGATCATGATCCGGCTCAGCAAGCAGGAGAAGTTGATCGGCATCGAGCGGATCGAGTTCCTTGAGGGCGAAGTGGACGAGGGCGACGTGGACGAGGGCGACGTGGACGAAGGTGGGGAGGAGATCTCGCCCACCGAGAGTGAATGAGAGATCGCTCCCCGCAGCCGATCCATCCAGTGGGTTCCAGAGGGAAAGATTTGGGAATCGTGTAGGCTGCGGCTTTCCGCGCCGACACAAAGGTCTTTAATTATCAATCTGTCGAGAGGGAAATATGTCGCGAGTCTTCAATTTCAGTGCAGGTCCCGCCATGTTGCCGGAAACGGTGTTGCAACAGGCCCAGTCGGAGATGTTGGATTGGCAGGGTTGCGGGATGTCGGTCATGGAGATGAGCCATCGCGGCAAGGAGTTCATGTCGATCGCCGAGCAAGCGGAAGCCGACCTGCGGCAGCTGCTGGCGGTACCTGACAACTACAAAGTGATGTTTCTGCAAGGTGGCGCCTCGAGCCAGTTCGCCATGGTGCCGATGAACCTGACCCGCGACAACCGGAAGGTCGACTACATCAGCACCGGCTCCTGGTCGAAGAAGGCCATCGCCGAGGCCAAGCGCTTCGCCGAGGTCAATCTTGCCGCCTCCACCGAGGAGAGCAAATTCACCACCACGCCGGCGCAGACGGAGCTGAATCTCAGCGCCGATGCCGCCTATGTCCACTACACACCCAACGAGACCATTCAGGGCGTGGAGTTTCCTTACGTGCCCGAAACGGGAGCTGTGCCGCTGGTGGCCGATTTCTCCTCCACCATCCTTTCGCGGCCCATCGATGTCTCGAAGTACGGCATCATCTACGCCGGTGCGCAGAAGAACATCGGGCCGGCCGGCCTGACCCTGGTGATCGTGCGCGAGGACCTGATCGGCGAGGCCATCGACGGCACTCCGGTGATGTTCCAGTACGCTACCCACAGCGACAACGGTTCCATGTACAACACCCCGCCCACCTACGGCTGGTATCTGGCGGGTCTGGTCTTCAAGTGGCTGCTCGACAAGGGCGGTCTGAAGGCTATGGCGGAGATCAACCAGCGCAAGGCGCAAGCCCTCTACGATGTGATTGACACTTCCGGTTTCTATGCCAATCCGGTGGCCGTGGAGAGCCGTTCCTGGATGAACGTGCCCTTCACCCTGGCCGATCCGCAGCTGGACGCCAAGTTTCTGCAGGAGGCTGGCGCCGCCGGTCTTACCACCCTCAAGGGCCACCGTTCGGTCGGCGGTATGCGGGCCAGCATCTACAACGCCATGCCGGAAGCCGGGGTAGAGGCCCTGATCGCGTTCATGCAAGAGTTCGAGCGGATCAACGGCTGAGGTCCCGTGCGGGGTCGCCAGCCAGTCCGTTCGCTTCAGTACTGCGATCGACCTGGTACATGGGGGTGCGGCTCCACTATTGAAGTAAAAAGAGAAGAATTATGTATAAGATACTGACGTTAAATAATATCTCAGTTTCTGGGCTTGATCGGTTGCCGCGAGACAGTTATGAGGTGGCCTCGGAAGTTACACACCCGGACGCCATTCTGCTGCGTTCCTACAAGATGCACGACATGGTGGTGCCGGAGTCAGTGAAGGCGATCGGACGCGCCGGCGCCGGCGTCAACAATATTCCGGTGGCCGACATGACCGCCCGCGGCATCCCGGTCTTCAACGCACCGGGAGCCAACGCCAATGCCGTCAAGGAGCTGGTGATTGCCGGCGCCCTGATGGCGGCGAGAAATCTGGGCCAGGCCTGGAAGTTCGCCACCGGCCTCTCCGGTGAGGATGCGAAAATCACCAAGCAGGTGGAATCCGGCAAGAAGCACTTCGTCGGTTTCGAGCTGCCCGGTCGGACCATGGGTGTCATCGGCTTGGGTGCCATCGGCGTCAAGGTCGCCAATGCCTGCCGTGCCTTGGGCATGAAGGTGACCGGCTACGACCCCACCATCACCGTACAGAGTGCCTGGAAGCTGGCTTCGGAGGTGGAGCAGGCCTTGAGTATCGACGATCTGCTGACGAAGTCCGATTTCGTCACCTTCCATGTACCGCTGACAGAGTCCACAGCCAACACCATCAACGCCGAGCGCCTCAAATTGATGAAACCGGGTGCCGTGCTGCTCAACTTCGCCCGCAACGGCATCATCGATGACGAAGCCGTGGTCAAGGCCCTCGACAGCGGTCACCTCTATGCCTATGTCTGCGATTTTCCGAGCAACCTGCTGAAGGATCATCCCCGGGTGATCACACTGCCCCATCTCGGCGCCTCGACCAAGGAGGCCGAAGACAACTGTGCCATCATGGTGGCCGAGGAGGTGCGTGACTATCTGGAGAACGGCAACATCACCAACTCCGTCAACTTCCCCACTATTCACTTGCCGCGCAACGGTGGCTTCCGTATCGCGGTGGTCAACAGCAACGTACCGAATATGGTCGGCCAGATCTCCAGCGATCTGGGTGCAGAAGGCTTGAACATCCTGGACATGCTGAACAAGTCGCGGGAGGATGTGGCGGTGACCCTGCTCGACGTGGACAAGGAGCCTCCTCAGAAACTGCTGGCTACTCTGGCCTCGATCAATGGTGTGCTGTCGGTGCGCGCTTTGGGTAAGTCCGGTTCCTGAGGTAGCAGCAACAGCGGCTCAAGTGATGAGTGACGACGAGAAACTCAAGGCGATTCGCGATCGCATCGACCAGATCGACCAGCAGCTGCAGACGCTGATCGTGGAACGGGCCGAGGCGGCACAGGAGGTGGCGCGCATCAAGCTGAAAGAGGACCCCGCGGCGGTGTTCTACCGTCCCGAGCGTGAGGTCGAGGTGTTACGCAAGGTCAAAGCGCGGGAGAACGGACCGCTGGATGCGGAGGAGGTGGCACGCCTGTTCCGCGAGATCATGTCGGTCTGCCTGGCCCTGGAGCAACCCCTCAATGTGGCCTTCCTGGGACCTGAAGGGACTTTTACCCAGACGGCGGCACTGAAACATTTCGGCCACTCGGTCCGCACCCACTCGATGGGATCGATCCCCGACGTCTTCAGAGAGGTCGAGGCAGGCGCCTGTCACTATGGCGTGGTGCCGGTGGAAAACTCCACCGAGGGGGTGGTCAGCCATACCCTCGACACCTTCCTCAACTCGCCGTTGCGGATCTGCGGTGAGGTGACCCTGCGCATCAAGCACAACCTGCTGGGTGCGGAGATGGCGTTGACGGAGATTCGCAAGGTCTATTCTCACTCCCAATCCCTGGCCCAGTGCCGTGGCTGGCTCGACCTCCACCTGCCGAATGCGGAACGCATCGCAGTGGGCAGCAACGCGGAGGCGGCACGCCTGGCCGCCCGGGAATCGGGGGCGGCGGCCATTGCAGGCGATTCTGCGGCGGAGATCTATCAGCTGGCGACACTGGCGGCCAGCATCGAGGACGAGCCGGGCAACACCACCCGTTTCCTGGTCATCGGCAAACAGGATGCGGCACCCAGTGGCGACGACAAGACCAGCCTGATGTTCACCACCCAGAACCGGGCCGGCGGTCTGCACGCCATGCTCAGTCCCTTCGCCGATCACGGCATCAGCATGACCCGGATCGAGTCGCGTCCCTCCCGCAGGGGGCAGTGGGATTACGTCTTCTTCGTCGACGTGGACGGTCATCGTGAAAATGAGGATCTGAAACAGGCCCTGCTGGAACTCGACCGCGTGGCGGCGCAGGTGAAGATACTGGGTTCCTACCCCAAAGCCGTGCTGTAACGGCCAACCTTTGCACAGCGAGTCGACGACGACCTCTTATGAACCGATTTATCGACATCAGCGCGCCGGGTATCAGCGAGCTCAAACCCTATGTCCCGGGCAAGCCGCTCTCGGAACTGGAGCGCGAGCTCGGCATCAGCCAATCGATCAAGCTGGCATCCAATGAGAATCCACTGGGCGCCAGTCCCCGGGTGGCGGAAGCGGTTGCCGCGGCCTTACCGGATATTGCCCGCTATCCGGATGGCGGCGGGTTCGAGCTGCGTCAGGCCCTGGCGAAAAAACACACCATCGCGCCCGAGTGCATCACGCTGGGTAACGGTTCCAACGACGTGCTGGACATGGTGGCACGGGTGTTTCTGCAGCCGGGATCCGAGTCCCTCTTCTCGCAATACGCCTTCGCGGTCTATCCCATCTGCAGTCAGGCGGTCGGCGCCACCCTGGTGATCGCGCCGGCGACGGATTACGCACACGATCTGGAAGCGATGCGCGAACGCGTCAGTCCGCATACGCGGGTGGTCTGGATCGCCAATCCCAACAATCCGACCGGCACCTGGCTCGGGCGGGATGCCCTCCACGCCTTTATCAGTGACCTGCCGTCACAGGTCATCGTGGTGGTGGACGAGGCCTACACCGAGTATGTGGAGGAGGGCGACTATCCGGATGCCAGCCAGTGGCTGGAACGTTTTCCCAACCTGATCGTCACCCGGACCTTCTCCAAGGCCTATGGCTTGGCCTCCCTGCGTCTGGGTTACGCCCTCTCCCATCCCGATATCGCCGATCTGCTGAACCGGGTCAGACAGCCTTTCAATGCCAACAGCCTGGCCCAGGTGGCGGCCCTGGCCGCCCTCAAGGACGAGGCGTTCATAAAGGACTCATTGGCGGTCAACCGTGCTGGAATGGCGCAGCTCGTGGAGGGCGTCAAACGCCTCGGCCTGAACTTCATCCCGTCGGTGGGCAACTTCCTTACAGTCGATTTCGCACGTGAGGCGGCCCCCATTGACCGGGCTCTGCTACAGCGCGGCTGCATCACCCGCCCCCTGGCCAACTACGGGATGCCGAACCATCTGCGCATCACGATCGGTCTGGAAGCTGAAAACGAACGGCTGTTGAAGGCCTTGCGCGAGGTGCTTTCGGCATGATCGAGAAACTGGCTGTAATCGGAGTGGGCCTGATCGGCGGTTCGGCGGCTTTGGCGCTGCGCGAAGCGGGTGTCGTCAAGGAGGTGGTGGGCTGCGGCCGCAGCGAAGCCAATCTGGTCAAGGCGGTCGAACTCGGTATCCTCGACCACCACACCCGGGATGTGGCGGAAGCGGTGCGGGGTGCGGACAGGGTCCTGCTGGCGGTACCGCTGGGTGCCATGAGAACCACCCTTGAAGCCCTGCGTGAACATCTGGCGCCGAACGCGGTGGTCACCGATGCCGGCAGTGTGAAGGGCAGCGTGGTGGGCGACCTGCGTGCGGTCTTTGGCGGGATCCCCCCGTTTTTCGTGCCGGGGCATCCGATCGCCGGCACCGAGCGCAGCGGAGCCGAGGCGGCCTTCGCTTCTCTCTATCGCAATCGGCGCGTCATACTGACACCCTTGCCCGAAACCGATGCCGATGCCCTTGCCGCGGTGGAGTCGATGTGGCGTCACTGCGGCGCGGAAATCACTCACATGTCGGTGGAGCACCACGATGAGGTCCTCGCCGCCACCAGCCATCTGCCCCACATGCTCGCCTTCAGCCTGGTCGACTCCCTGGCACGGATGAAAGAGAACGACGAGATCTTCCGCTATGCGGCCGGCGGTTTTCGCGACTTCACCCGCATCGCGTCCAGCAATCCGGTGATGTGGCGTGATATCTGTTTGGCCAATCAAGAGGCGCTCGGCGAGATGCTGACCCGTTTCGCCAACGAGCTGCACGAACTGGCCTCCATCCTGGAACGGGGTGACAGCGAAGGTCTGCTACAGATTTTCGAACGGGCGAAGCGGGCACGGGACCGATATATCGACGGCGTTCAGTAGACGCTGCAGCAACCAGAATCGCGCGTGCCGGGTGACAAGTCGATCTCGCACCGCTCGATCATGCTCGGTTCCCTGGCCGACGGTGTGACCGAGATCAGCGGTTTTCTAGAGGGCGAGGACAGTCTGGCGACGCTCAACGCCTTTCGCGCCATGGGGGTGGTGATCGAGGGACCGAGCGAGGGGCGGGTGACCGTTCACGGTGTCGGCATGCGCGGCCTGAACGAGCCGGGGGCGCCGCTCGACCTGGGTAATTCCGGTACTTCGATGCGACTGCTGTCGGGTCTGTTGGCCGGTCATGGTCTCGCGGTCACCTTGACCGGCGACAGCTCGCTCTCGGGACGTCCGATGAAGCGTGTTATCGAGCCGCTGACCCGTATGGGGGCGGTGATCGGCGCGACGGAACGTGGCACCGCCCCATTGGTGATCGCCGCCAACCACCCGTTGCATGGCATCGAATACGCACTGCCGATGGCCAGTGCCCAGGTCAAGTCCGCGGTGCTGCTGGCGGGCCTTTACGCCGAGGGTGAGACCAGCGTCACCGAACCGGCGCCGACGCGGGACCATACGGAGCGTATGCTGAGCGGCTTCGGATATGCCGTAAAGCGCGAGGGAAACCGTATTTCACTCACCGGCGGTGGACGGCTTGAGGCGTGCATGATCGATGTGCCGGCCGATATCTCGTCGGCGGCCTTCTTCATGGTCGGCGCCACGATCGCGCCGGGCTCCGATGTGGTACTGGAGCACGTGGGAATCAATCCTACCCGCGACGGCGTCATCTCCATCCTGCGTCTGATGGGCGCCGATATCGAACTGCAGAACGAACGCCAAGTGGGTGGCGAACCGGTTGCCGATATCCGGGTGCGTGCCAGCCGGCTGCGCGGTATCGATATCCCCGAGGAGCTGGTACCGCTGGCGATCGACGAGTTTCCCGCCATCTTCGTGGCCGCGGCCTGTGCAGAAGGTACCACCCGACTCAGGGGCGCCGAGGAGCTGCGGGTCAAGGAGAGCGATCGCATCCAGGTCATGGCGGACGGTCTCCAGGCTCTCGGCATTGAGGCGGAGCCGACACACGACGGTATCCGTATCACCGGTGGCGCCCTGCACGGTGGCCGGGTGGAGAGCCACGGAGATCACCGTATCGCCATGTCCTTCGCCATGGCGGCATTGCGATCCAGCGGCGCGATCGAGATTCTCGACTGCGCCAACGTCAACACCTCTTTTCCCGGATTTATCGAGCTGGCCGCCTCAGCCGGTCTGCAGATCCGTCAGGAGGCCTCATGAGCGAGGTGCCGATCATCACTGTCGACGGCCCTTCAGGCTCCGGTAAAGGGACCATTTCTCAGCGGGTCGCGCGCCAACTCGGTTGGCATTTCCTGGACAGTGGTGCGATCTACAGGGTGCTCGGACTGATGGCTGAACGCGCCGGTGTTGAGGCTGAAGATGTAGATAAATTGGTCGAACTTGCGGAAAACATGCCGCTATCCTTCGATGGCGACCGGGTGCTGCTGGAGCGGGAGGAGGTCACGCATACGATCCGTACCGAGCGTGCCGGCAACCAGGCCTCCAAGGTGGCGGCGATCCCCCGGGTGAGGGAGGCGCTGCTGGCCTGGCAGCGCAACTATGCCCGTCTGCCCGGCCTGGTGGCGGATGGCAGGGACATGGGAACCGTGGTTTTCCCCCAGGCACAGGTCAAGATTTTTCTTACCGCAAGCCCGGAAGAAAGGGCGAAAAGGCGCTATAAACAGTTGAAAGGAAAGGGATTGGGTGTTAATCTCGCCGGTCTCATTGAAGAGATCAGAGAGCGCGATGAACGCGACAGTCAGCGGGTGGTGGCACCCTTGAGGGCATCCGCTTCCGCACTGGAGCTCGATTCGACGGATCTGAGCATTGACGAAGTCTACGCCAGGGTGATGCAGAAGGTACACGAAACCTTCCCGAATCTTCCCAGCCAGTCAACGCGATCTCCGCAATGAGAAGGGCGGCCGGTTGTAACCGGCTATTGTGATTAACCTTAACAAACTGGCGAGACCGTAGCTGCCATTGCGGCATCGTCAATGCAACCCCGTGTTGCAGGAAACCCAATCAAATGACCGAAAGTTTTGCAGAATTATTTGAGGAGAGCCTCTCTAGCACCCAGCTTCGTTCCGGCGCCATCATCATCGGCACCGTCATGGATATCACCTCCGAAGCTGTTATCGTCAATGCCGGCCTGAAGTCCGAAGGCGTCATCCCGCGTTCCCAGTTCCTGAATCAGGAAGGTGAAATCGAAGTCGCTGTCGGTGATCAGGTCGAGGTGGCGTTGGATGCCGTGGAAGACGGATACGGCGCCACCCGGCTCTCCCGTGAAAAGGCCAAGCGCGACCAAGCGTGGAAAGTGCTCGAAAAGGCTCACGAGGCCGACGAGACCGTCATCGGACGCATCAATGGCAAAGTCAAGGGCGGCTTCACCGTCGAACTCAGTGACATCCGTGCCTTCCTGCCCGGCTCGCTGGTCGATGTGCGTCCGGTACGCGACACCGCCTATCTCGAGGGCAAGGACCTCGAGTTCAAGGTGATCAAGCTGGACCGTCGTCGCAACAACGTGGTGGTCTCACGCCGCGCCGTGGTCGAGAAGGAGTACAGCGAAGAGCGCGAAAAGCTGCTGGAAAATCTGCAGGAAGGCCAGGAGATCAAGGGTGTGGTCAAGAACCTCACCGATTACGGTGCCTTCGTCGATTTGGGCGGCATCGATGGCCTGCTCCACATCACCGACATGGCCTGGAAGCGCGTCAAGCATCCCTCGGAAGTGGTGGAGATCGGTGACGAAATCAGCGTCAAGGTGCTCAAGTTCGATCGCGAGCGCAATCGTGTCTCCCTCGGCCTGAAGCAGATGGGCGACGATCCCTGGGTCGCACTGGCCCGTCGCTATCCGGAAGGCACACGCCTGTTCGGCAAGGTCACCAACATCGCCGACTATGGTTGCTTCGTGGAGATCGAAGAGGGTGTCGAAGGTCTGGTCCACGTCTCCGAAATGGATTGGACCAACAAGAACGTCCACCCCTCGAAGATCGTCTCCCTGGGCGATGAAGTCGAAGTCATGGTGCTGGATATCGACGAGGAGCGTCGTCGCGTCTCTCTCGGCATCAAACAGTGCAAGTCCAATCCCTGGGACGAGTTCGCCGCCACCCACAAGAAGGGTGACCACGTCACCGGCAACATCAAGTCGATCACCGATTTCGGTATCTTCATCGGTCTCGACGGCGGTATCGACGGTCTGATCCATCTCTCCGACATCTCCTGGGACGACGAGGGCGAAGAGGCGGTGCGCAAGTTCAAGAAGGGAGACGAAGTGGAGACTGTGGTGCTTTCCGTCGATCCCGAGCGCGAGCGTATCTCACTCGGCATCAAGCAACTGGCGCAGGATCCCTTCTCCTCTTTCGTGGCTGCCAATGAAAAGGGCAGCATCGTGAAAGGCACGGTGGCTGAAGTGGACGCGAAGGGTGCGGTCGTGGCCTTGGCCGACGGCGTCGAAGGTTATCTGCGTGCTTCCGAGTTGTCGCGTGACCGGGTCGAGGATGCCCGCAGCGTGTTGAAAGAGGGGGATGATGTCGAGGCGAAGTTCCTCGGTGTGGATCGCAAGAACCGTACGATCTCACTTTCTATCAAGGCGAAGGACGCCGATGAAGAAGCTGCAGCCATTAAGGGTTATGCCCGCGAAGCGGCTTCCAGTGCGCCGACGCTGGGTGATCTGCTGAAAGAGCAGATGGATAATCAGGACGATTGATTCATCGTCTATTATCTGACTCATTAGGCGTTGATAACCAAGGGGACCGCATCTGCGGTCCCCGACAATCAGCAAATTTGGAGTATGGAGAAGAATGACAAAATCCGAGTTGATTGAGATTATAGCCAAGGAACAGAGTCATCTGGCATACCGGGACGTGGAGTTGGCGGTCAAGTGCATGATCGAACACATGAGCCAGTCCCTGGCATCAGGTGAACGTATTGAAATTCGTGGATTCGGTAGCTTCTCACTCCACTATCGCCCGCCACGTATGGGCCGCAATCCCAAGACGGGTAAAACCGTCGCCCTTTCCGGCAAGTATGTTCCCCATTTCAAGCCGGGCAAGGAGCTGCGGGATCGGGTGAATGATGGTTTTATGAATGATCTGGAGTTTGACGCCTGAACTATCGCGTTAGCTATGGAGTTCAATCTGTAAATCGCTTTACTCAGCTGGCCTGCTGTTGCTGCCGGCTCTTCTCCAGCACCATCTCTTCCGGGAATGCACAGACGAACTGGCAGCCTTTGCCGGGTTGGCTTGAAATTCTCAACTCCCCATCATGCCGTGCGATGATGTGCTTGACGATCGCCAGCCCGAGGCCGGTGCCACCGGATTGCCGTGAGCGGGCCTTGTCGACGCGATAGAAGCGTTCAGTAAGTCTGGGAATATGCTGTTGCTCTATACCCGGTCCCGAATCCTCAACACGCATGCAGGCTTCCTTATCCTCATGTTTCCAGCTGACAGTGATCTTCGTCTTGGCTGGGGTATGGATGACCGCATTGAAGATCAGGTTCGAGAAAGCGCTTTGCAGCTCACTCTCTTCACCCAGTAGATACAACTCGGGATCCACATCGAGGGTGATGTCGTATCCCCCTTTTTGATCCGCCAAAGCCTTCGCCTGCTCGACGATCTTCGTCAGCAACTCGGACACTTTAACCGGTTTCTCCGGTGACGCGGCCTTGCCCATCTCGAGTCGGGACAGTGCCAGCAAATCGTTGATGATACTGTTCATCCTCTCCGCCTGCTGGAGCATCAGAACGAAAGGTCGCTCTTGAAAAGGCAGCATCTCGTTGTCGCTCAGGTTTTCCAGGAATCCGGAAATCACGGTTAGCGGAGTTCGCAACTCGTGAGAGACATTGGAGACGAAATCACGGCGGGTCTGATTGAGGTTGTAGATATCGGTGATGTCCCTTACCACCACCAATCGTTGCGCCTTTTTGCTGCCGAAAGGCGTTACTCGCAGTGAGATGATGATCGCCTTGTTGCTGGGCGAGGGAAATTGCAGCGGACTCTGATAGTCAGGTGCGTCGAGGTATTCCTGCAGCTTTTCAAGGTGAAGCAAGCGTGTCAATGGAGCGCCCTCATCCCGTGGCCAGTTGATATTCAGCAACTGGTTGGCGGCAGGATTGGCCCAGTCGATCTGCCCGGCTTTGTTCAGCATGATCAGACCATCAGGGATGGAGCTGGCGACTTTACGAAAGCGGGAGGCGAAACGGTTCAGCGTGCGTTTGCGCTTGCGGCTGCGCATCCGGTGTCGCGCCAACTCCTTGTAGATCAGACCCCAGACATCAGGTGGATAGGGCGGCGAAATCTGCTGCTCCTTTTGGATGATCCGTGCCAGTGTGAACAGGTAGTAGGCATGTTTCGCCACATAGAGCAGGCCGGCCACGAGCAAGGCACCGACCATGAAACCGGTCAGATACCCGATAGTGGCGCACACCAGGAAGATGCCGAGCAGTTGGCTCAACTCAATTTTGAGGTAGTGTTTCACGGTCAGTTGCGGGCCAGTTCCAGTGAGCTGGGAGTGAAACGATAGCCGACACCGCGCACCGTCTGAATGAAGGCGTCGTGTCCCGATGGGGTCAAGAGCTTTCGCAGACGCCGTATGTGGACATCGACGGTACGCTCCTCCACATAGGCGCTGTCCCCCCAGACCTTATCGAGAATCTGTGATCGGGTGTAGGCCCGGTCCGGATGTGACATGAAGAAGTGTAACAGGTTGTACTCCGCTGGCGAGAGATTGATCGGATGTTCCATCAGAGTCACCTGATGACGCACCGGATCGATACACAATCCGCTGAATTCGATGATTTTCTCCTCTTCGACATCGCTGTTGCGTCGAATCACCGCCTTGATGCGTGCGACCAGCTCACGCGGGGAAAACGGCTTGGTGACATAATCATCGGCGCCACTGTCGAGGCCCTGTACTTTGTCGGATTCGTCAGCCCGTGCGGTCAGCATGATGACCGGAGGAGTCTGCTTGCGCGGCTTCTGCTTCAGTTCTTTCACGAAATCGAGGCCTGATCGGCCGGGCAGCATCCAGTCCATCAGGATCAGATCATAGTCGTTTTGGGCGAGAAGTCGCCGCGCATCCTGTGCGTTGTCTGCTTCGCCGACCTGATAGTCCAGCGGTTCGAGGATGTAGCGAATCATCTCCCTGATTTCCGGTTCATCTTCGACAATTAAAATCCGCTTCATACTTGTACAAAACCCATACCGTCCACATATTGCTATAAATATATGACATTTGGTTGACAAAAGGCCAAGCCGGTCATGTCAAATGGACATACAAGAGCCGCTATGGGTCCTGTTTTCGTCAGATGCCGCTAACTTACTGTTTTGTTGCGTGTTCGTCGAATATCACCGGACGGAGTTATAATCGACAGTGTCCATGGACGCATGGGAAGCGAATTCGGACGCGAAAAAATGTCGCCCCAAATGCTTGTGATTCAATGTGTTAGCAGTAATAATTTGTAACTGGGCCCGCTGGGCGTGTGACTAAAGAGACTTCGTGGAAAACTATCTAATACTGGCAGTATTGCTGGTACTCTCCGGTGTAT
>JARROA010000052.1:0-23700 GCA_037384425.1 Candidatus Thiodiazotropha sp.
AAAATACGTCGATGAGCCTCCTGAAACACTATCGATTTCCAGCTGTGACCCTCGACGTTTTGGCAGGCTCGACATGAAGATCCTGAAAAACATCAAGGCCTCCGACCTCTTTGTGGCTGCTCTCGAGAACGAGGGGGTGGAGTACATCTTCGGAGTACCGGGTGAAGAGAACCTCGACCTGCTCGAAGCCCTGCGCAGCTCACCCATCAAACTGATCGTGACCCGCCATGAACAGGCGGCCGGTTTCATGGCCGCCACCTATGGCCGGCTCACCGGCAAGCCGGGGGTCTGCCTCTCGACCCTGGGTCCCGGAGCAACCAACTTCGTCACCGCCGCCGCCTATGCCCAGCTCGGCGCCATGCCGATGCTGATGATCACCGGCCAGAAGCCGATCAAGAAGAGCAAGCAGGCACGCTTCCAGATTATCGACGTGGTCGGCATGATGCGGCCGATCACCAAGTTCGCCAAGCAGATCGTCAACGTCAACACCATCCCCGGACTGGTGCGCGAGGCCTTCCGCCTGGCTGCCGAGGAACGCCCCGGCGCGGTCCATCTGGAGTTGCCGGAGGACATCGCCGCCGAGCGCGCCGACGAGGCGATGCTGTTCACCGCCGGGCGGCCCTGCCGCCCCGACGCCGACGAGGGGGCGCTGGTGCGGGCGGTGGAGATGATCCGCAACGCCAAGCACCCGCTGCTGCTGGTGGGCGCCGGTGCCAACCGCAAACAGGTCTTCAAGCCGCTGCAGGACTTCGTGGAAAAGACCGGCATCCCCTTCTTCAACACCCAGATGGGCAAGGGGGTGGTGGGCGGCTTCCACGAACAGTACATCGGCACCGCCGCCCTCTCCTCCGGCGATTACGTCCACTGCGCCATCGACGCCGCCGACCTGGTGATCAACGCCGGCCACGACGTGGTGGAGAAGCCGCCTTTCTTCATGACCCCGGGCGGCAAGCAGGTCATCCACGTCAACTTCAACTCGGCGGAGGTGGACGAGGTCTACTTTCCTCAACTGGAACTGGTGGGGGATATCGGCAGCACCTTCAGCCGTCTCACCGAACTGCTGGAGCCGGTGTCCAGGCACGATTTCAGTTTCTTCATGGAGATCCGCAAGCGGGTCAAGCGGGAGATCTTCTTCGGCGCCGACGATTCGGCCTACCCGCCCATCCCCCAGCGCATCGTCGCCGACGTGCGCCGGGTGATGCCGAAGGACGGCATCATCGCGCTGGACAACGGCATGTATAAGATCTGGTTCGCGCGCAGCTATCTGTCGCAGCACCACAACACGGTGCTGCTCGACAACGCCCTGGCCACCATGGGCGCCGGCCTGCCCTCGGCCATGTTGGCGGCAATGCTGTTTCCCCACCGGCGGGTGATGGCGATCTGCGGCGACGGCGGCTTCATGATGAACAGTCAGGAGATGGAGACCGCGGTGCGGCTCAAGCTCAACCTGGTGGTACTGGTGATTCGGGACGACGCCTACGGCATGATCCGCTGGAAGCAGGCAGCCGGCGGCTTCCACGACTGGGGCCTGGAGTTCGGCAACCCCGACTTTGTCGCCTATGCCAGGAGTTACGGCGCCGAGGGTCACCGTATCGAGGCCACCGACCAGCTGCTGCCAACCCTGGAACAGGCCTATCGCGACGGTGGCGTGCACCTGGTCGACGTGCCGGTGAACTATAGCGAGAACAAGCGGGTCTTCATCGACGGACTGTCTCAGGTGGACTGCGGCCCCGATGTTTGAACATCAAGCGGCGCCCGGCGGGACGCCGCTGACCCGGAATTGGGGTCGTTCTCGCTTAGCGGCTTGAGAGCTTCTGCTCGATCTTGCGCATCAGTTCCACGATCTGCTCGGACAAGGGCGCGACGCGCTCATACTCCTGCTCGGCCGCCGCCATGTCACCCCGCTCTTTGAGATCGTGGATGCGCCGGATCAGATCGTGCAACTCCTTGTGCGGCTTGTCGATGAGTCCCATCTCAGAGATGTCGGCAAACTGCACCCGACCCACTTCGTTGTACCACTTGCCGAATCCACACTCCGTGTGATTGAACGCCACACGCTCATCCAGCGAACCCATTCCATCCAGAAAACCGCGCAGTTTGGTCTTCCAGCCCAGATGGGCCGCCATCGCTTGCTGTAACGCGGTCGCATGTTGATTATCGGTATGGAACTGACCCAACAGCTTGACCAGCTCATCGACCTCATTTGACATCTGCTCGCTTGCGACGTGGCTTTCGGCTGAATCCCTGGCCGTGGCATCGGCCAGATGGGTGATCTCAACCACGTTTTGATTGATATCCTCGGCCACCGCACTCTGCTCTTCGGCGGCGGTGGCGATCTGGGCACTCATCTGGGTAATGGTCTCCACCGCATGGGCGATCTCTTCCAGCGCCACGTGAGCCCGGTTGGCCTGTTCCACGCTTTCACTGGCCTGCTGCTGGCTGGTCTCCATGACCTGTACGGTCTCACGCACGCCATGCTGCAGACTCTCGATCATCTCCTGAATCTCTTCGGTGGAATCCTGGGTGCGCTTTGCCAGCGTGCGCACCTCGTCCGCCACCACGGCAAAACCCCGGCCCTGTTCACCGGCCCGCGCCGCCTCGATCGCCGCGTTGAGGGCCAGCAGATTGGTCTGATCGGCAATCCCGCGAATGACATCCAACACCGAACCGATACGCTCACTGTCCTGCTCCACGGTGCGCACGGTATCCACCGCACGCCCGACCTCGGCCGCCAGGGTATCGATGCTGGCGGTGACGGAGTTGACCACATCGCGACCGGCATTGGCCTGGGTATCCGCCTCTCTGGCCGCTTCGGCCGTGTGCGAAGTGTTCTGCGCCACATCGTGCACCGTGGCCGACATCTCCGTCATCGCCGTCGCCACCTGGGTGGTCTGCTCATGCTGCCTGTCGACACCCGCCTTGGTGTGCTCCGCAAGCGTGGCGAAGCTGCTGATCTGGACACTCAGGTTGCCGGCGGCCCGGGAGACGTCTTCGATCATCCGCTGCGTCTTGTCGGCGAACCGGTTGTAGGCCCGGCACAGGCGAGAAATCTCATCCCTGCCCTTCTCATCCATGCGCACGGTCAGGTTGCCTTCGGACGAGGCGATGCCCTCCATCGCCACCGCCGCTTCACTGATCGGCTTTACAACCCCACGGCTTATCAGCCATACCAGGGCGCCGATGACGAGCACCGAAATCAGCCCCAGTCCGACCACCAGCGTGGAAAGCGTGGTGGAAGCGGAGGCGAATGCGGAGCGGTCTTTGGCCAATACCAGCACGCCGATCGGCTTGCCCGAGTAGTTGTTCACACTGGCCGCATAATAAGAGATCGGATTGCCTTCAAGCTCACCCTGATCGAAGAGCGGTTCTCCAGGCTCAATCGCGGCCAGTGCCTCCATCGGGATCAATTCGTTGCCCTTCATGGTGGAGGCGAACAGATCGAGCTTGCCGTCACGCTTGATGTAGAGTTCCAGCTTGACACCATGGTGTGCGCTGTAGTCGTCAAAAAAGGCCTGACCGAAGGACATGCCGAATTCGACAGAGCCTATGTGCTGCCCCTCATAGCTGACCGGCACCAATCCACGCACACCCAGGCCGGCGACACCGACCTCGAGCCCCTGGATCGGCTGCTTCGATTGATTGGTTTCCACCACGGTGAAGCGGAACGAGGAGAGATCATCGCCGAATTTGGCCGGTTTGTGCACCCGCAGAAACGAGGTGGCGGGGGGTTCGTGGAACTGGAACTGGCGCACCCCGTATTCGCTCTTGAGCTGCGCAAAGCCGGGAATGAAAAAGGACTCCAGAGTCGCCCGGTCCCGCTCGGCGAATGCCTGCTGGACCTGCGGCATTCCGGCCACCAGCGCACTCATGGCCCGCGCCAGCCGGCCCTCTGATTCGACGCCGGCGACCACATTCTCGTAGATCTCGGCAATTTCGTTCTCCTCCGCGGTTCGCAACATCCCCTTCATGTAGTTGAAAGTGGTGAACTGCGTCGCAAACAAAACCAGAACCACCGCCACCACGGTGGCGATGACGAAGCGCATCGAAATGCCGATATTCCTGAACATGATACTTCTCCCGATCGAATGCACCTCCTTATGCATTGAATCTTTCCAACTTCCCTTATATATCGGCAAGTCGTAGCAAGGAACGGGTCACTTTGGTGGGATCCAGGATGCCCATCTCCATCATGTCGCCGTACTCGTCGTTGCTGGCGTTGAAACCGAAGTTACCCTCGCCGTTGCGCACCTTGTCGAGCACCACGGAGGGCTCGCCGCCCGCGTTGGCCACGATCTGACGCAAGGGCTCTTCCATGGCACGGCAGGCGATGGTGATGCCCACGTCCTGGTCATGGTTGGCGCCTTGGGTCGCCTTGATGGCCTCCAGTGCGCGCACCAGGGCGACACCGCCACCGGGAACGATACCCTCTTCGACGGCGGCACGGGTGGCGTGCAGGGCGTCCTCCACACGGGCCTTCTTCTCTTTCATCTCCACCTCGGTGGCGGCACCAACCTTGATCACGGCCACACCGCCGGCCAGCTTGGCCACGCGCTCCTGCAGCTTCTCGCGATCATAGTCGGAGGAGGTCTCCTCGATCTGGGCGCGGATCTGCTCGACGCGGGCCTTGATATCGCCCTCGACACCGGCGCCGTCGATGATGGTGGTCTCCTCCTTGGAGATGGTGATCTTCTTGGCGTTGCCCAGATCGTCCAGGGTGGCCTTCTCGAGAGAGAGACCGACCTCCTCGGAGATCACGGTGCCGCCGGTCAGGATGGCGATATCCTGCAGCATGGCCTTGCGGCGGTCGCCGAAACCGGGCGCCTTCACCGCGGCCACCTTGACGATGCCGCGCAGGTTGTTGACCACCAGGGTCGCCAGGGCCTCGCCCTCCACATCCTCGGCGATAATCAGCAGCGGCTTACCAGCCTTGGCCACGCCTTCGAGCACGGGCAACAGGTCACGGATGTTGGAGACCTTCTTGTCGTGCAGCAGGATGTAGGGGTCCTCCAGCTCGGCGGCCTGGCTCTGCTGATTGGTAATGAAATAAGGGGAGAGGTAGCCGCGATCGAACTGCATGCCCTCGACCACGTCGAGCTCGTTCTGCAGGCCGGAACCCTCTTCCACAGTAATGACACCCTCTTTGCCCACCTTCTGCATGGCCTCGGCGATGATGTTGCCGATGTCGTTGTCGGAGTTGGCGGAGATGGTACCGACCTGGGCGATCTCCTTGTCGTCGGAACAGGGACGGGAGATCTTCTTCAGCTCTTCCACCGCGGCGCCCACGGCCTTGTCGATACCGCGTTTCAGATCCATCGGGTTCATGCCGGCGGCAACGGCCTTGAGGCCTTCGCGGACCATGGCCTGGGCCAGCACGGTGGCGGTGGTGGTACCGTCGCCGGCCACGTCGGAGGTCTGGGAGGAGACCTCTTTCACCATCTGCGCGCCCATGTTCTCCAGCTTGTCGGAGAGTTCGATCTCTTTGGCCACGGAGACGCCGTCCTTGGTCACGGTGGGAGCGCCGAAACTCTTCTCCAGCACCACGTTACGGCCCTTGGGACCGAGGGTGACCTTGACGGCATTGGCCAGGACATTGACGCCTTTCATCATGCGTTGACGGGCGTCATCACCAAATTTCACTTCTTTTGCACTCATGTCTTGTATCCTTGGGTATTAGTTGAGATTCGTCGTCAGGCTACGCCTGAGCTGGCGATGGTCACGGGGAGAGGGTTTCAGCCCTCGATCACACCCATGATGTCCTCTTCACGCATGACGAGGACCTCCTCGCCACCGATCTTGACCTCGGTGCCGGAGTACTTTCCAAACAGGACCTTGTCACCAACCTTGACGTCCAGCGGGCGAACTTCGCCACTCTCAGTTACCTTGCCATTACCTACGGCCAGAACCTCACCCTGAATCGGCTTCTCGGTAGCCGCGTCGGGCAGCACGATGCCTCCCGGGCTGGTGCGCTCTTCTTCCATACGACGAACGATCACGCGATCGTGCAGCGGACGAATATTCATCGACTCTGTTCTCCTAATATGGGTTTCGAAAATGCTTGATCTGTAGTTGTGCTCAGTCGCGCGCTGTTAGCACTCGACTGAATTGAGTGCTAATAATAGGGGCAAATACCGGTTAGTCAAGGCTCCGGAAGCAGATTTTCCCTCCTTAAGCGCATCGACACCTTACGCAGCAGGCTGAGTATGTTCTAATGGTTAGATATCCGATCGATCTGCTACCAGGAGGCGCAACATGAAACAGGCCCAAGACGGCGATACCGTCCGCATCCACTACACAGGCACCCTGAATGATGGCACCCAGTTCGACTCATCCAGCGGTCGCGAACCCATCGAATTCACCCTCGGCAGCCACAGCGTCATCCCGGGTTTCGAGGATGGCGTCAAAGGCATGCAGGTGGGTGAGCAGAAGTCGATCCACATTCCGGCCGAGGAGGCCTATGGCCAGCGAAACGAGGCCCTCGTGGAAGAGATCCCCCGACAGCATTTCCCGCAGGACATGGAACTCCAGGTGGGCATGCACCTGCAGGCTCAGAGCCCCAACGGCGAGAGCTTCAACGTCGTGGTGACGGCGCTCAACAGCGACACCGCCACCCTTGATGGCAATCACCCGCTGGCGGGCGAGGCCCTCAATTTCGAACTCGAACTGGTGGAGATCGTCTAGCCGAAAAACGGGCATCCCAAACCTCACACAGGCAAAGCCAATAAGGGGGGCGACCGTGGCGGAGCATAAAGAGAAAAGCAAAAAACCGAAAAAGATCGATACCAGGACCTACGAAAAGGAGCTCTTCAAGCTGCAACTGGAACTGGTCAAGCTGCAGGAGTGGATCAAGCACAAGGGTCTGAAGGTGGTGGTCATCTTCGAGGGGCGCGACGCCGCCGGCAAGGGTGGCGTGATCAAGCGTATCACCCAGCACCTCAACCCCCGCATCTGTCGCGTGGTCGCACTGCCGGCGCCTACCGAGCGGGAGAAGACCCAGTGGTACTTCCAGCGCTACGTCGCCCACCTGCCGGCCGCCGGCGAGATGGTGCTGCTCGACCGCAGCTGGTACAACCGGGCCGGGGTGGAAAAGGTGATGGGTTTCTGTACCGACGAGGAGTATCAGGAGTTCCTGCGTTCCTGCCCCGAGTTCGAGCGCATGCTGGTGCGTTCCGGGATTATTCTGATCAAGTACTGGTTCTCAGTCTCCGACGAGGAGCAGGAACGGCGCTTTCAGAGCCGCATGCAGGAACCTCACAAACGCTGGAAAATGAGCCCCATGGATCTGGAGTCCCGTTCACGTTGGGTCGAATACTCCAAGGCCAAAGACGAGATGTTCGCCCACACCGACATCAAACAGGCCCCATGGTATGTGGTCAACTCCGATATCAAGAAGCACGCGCGGCTCAACTGTATCGCCCATCTGCTGAGCCTGATCCCATATAAGGACCTGACCCCCGAGCCCATCGAACTGCCGCACCGCACCGATTTTACCGGCTACGTCAGGCCGCCTATGAGCGACCAGACCTTCGTCCCGGAAATCTACCCTTGAATTCCACTCAGCGGGGAGGCTCGTCATTCTCCTCGCGGTGGTACTCCCCCTCGATCACGTCGGGCTGACGCGGCTTCTGCTCAGCCTCGGGCGGCGGCGCGGGACGCAGGATACCGCTGTTCTGCAGCCCCGCCGTCAGCAGCCAGCGTCGTATCGGCGGCACCAGAAAGATGAAACCGACGGCATCGGTGATGAAACCGGGCAACAGCAGCAGCACCCCGCAGACCAACAGCACCGCCCCCTCCATCACCTCGATCGCCGGCATCTCACCCCGATCCGCCATCTCACGCACCCGCATCAGGGTAGAAAACCCCTGACGGCGCACCATATAACCACCGAGCAGGGCGGTGAATACGGTCAGAAAAATGGTGGGAAAGGCGCCGATTTGGGCACCAACCTTGATCAGAAAGTAGAGTTCCGTCAGGGGAATCCCGACAAACAACAGCAAGAAAAGCAACAGCGGATTCATCGTTAGAGCTTACGCGCGAGACCCAAACAGAACAAGCAGGCCCAGCCTGCCAGCCCGTTTTGCCTCAGCCTGGACGATAGTGTATTTTCCCCCGATGCCGACACCGCTCCTTTTGATCCTTACCACGGCACCGAACCAGGAGACAGCAAAACTCCTGGCGAAGTCGCTGCTGGAGCAACGGCTCGCCGCCTGCGTCAACATTCTGCCCCAGGTCACCTCCGTCTATGAATGGGAGGGGAAGCTGGAGCTCTCCGGCGAGTCGCTACTGTTGATCAAGAGCACACGAGACAACTACACCGCGGTGGAGACGGCGCTCCGGGCACAACATCCCTATGAACTTCCGGAAATCCTCGCAGTCCCTGTTGAGCAGGGCCTGCAAGGCTACCTCGACTGGGTGGAGAGATGCACACATACCGATATTTCATGATCCCCTTCCTGCTCTGGCTGGGACTGGTCGCTTCGGCCCATGGCGCCTGGAGCGAGGAGGACCTGCTGCTGCCTGACCAGGCCTTTCAGATCTCCGGCCGTAGCGGCGACGGCGACAGGCTGGTCGTGGAGTGGCAGATCGCCGACGGCTACTACATGTACCGGGACAAGATCCGCTTCGAGACCGACAGCATGGGTTTCGAGCTGGGCACGCCGAGGCTACCCGAAGCCGAAATAAAGCATGACGAGTTTTTCGGCGACGTGGCCATCTACCGGGATCAGGCACGGGCCGAAATTCCCCTGCGGCGCATGCAGGGCGCCGGGGACACTCTGTTACTCAAGGCCCGCTCCCAGGGCTGCGCCGACCAGGGCATCTGCTTCCCGCCCCACGTGCAGGAGATACGTCTGGCCCTCGCCCCCGCTGCCGCTCAGCCGGCTGCGCTCGATCTGCCTCAGAGCGCGGCCCCGGCCCCTGTCGCCGAACCCCTGTTCGACAACAGCGCCGACGAAGACCGCCTGCTCGATCCTGAAGAGGCCTATATTCTCAATGCCGATGTGGAGGACGGTACCCACCTGCGACTCAACTGGCAGATCGCCGACGGCACCTATCTCTATCAGGATAAGATCGAACTCTCGGTACCCGAAGGCCAGTCGGTTGCCCTCGCCGAATTCCAGCTGCCGGAAGCCGAAATCAAGGAGGATTCGATCCGCCCGGACGGCTCCATCGGTGACGTGGCGGTCTACCACAATAGTATCGACCTCGGTGTGCCACTGCTCCGCAGCACCACCGACCCCATGGATCTCAACCTGACGGTGAAGTATCAGGGCTGCGCCGAGATCGGCGTCTGCTATCCCCCGATCACCAAACAGTTCACGCTGCCGCTGCCCGGCATCAGTGAGGCGCAGGCCAGCGAGCGTACCAGCCCGCCTGCCACTGCCGCCGCCGTGGCTACGCCGGCATCCGCCGAAGCACCCCAGTCCGAACTGGATGAGATCGCCAGCACCCTGCAGGGCGGTTCCACCCTGGTCATCGTCGGCGTCTTCTTTCTGCTCGGGCTGGGACTCGCCTTCACCCCCTGCATCTTCCCCATGATCCCGATCCTCTCCGGCATCATCGCCGGTCAGGGCGACACGATCACCACCCGCAAGGCGTTCATTCTCTCCACCGTCTACGTGCTGGCGATGGCCTTGACCTATACCGCCGCCGGCGTGCTGGCCGGCCTCTTCGGAGGCAATCTGCAGGCTGCTTTCCAGGACCCCTGGATCCTGAGTGCCTTTGCGCTGGTGTTCGTGCTGCTGGCGCTCTCCATGTTCGGTTTCTATGACTTGCAGCTGCCGAGCAGTCTGCAGAGCAAACTCACCGAGGTGAGCAACAAACAGGAGGGTGGCAGCATTATCGGTGTCGGCATCATGGGCTTCCTCTCGGCGCTGATTGTCGGCCCCTGCGTGGCGCCGCCGCTGGCCGGCGCGCTGATCTACATCGGACAGACCGGCGATGCCCTGCTCGGCGGCCTGGCCCTGTTCGCCCTCAGCATGGGAATGGGCGCCCCCCTGATCGCCATCGGCACCTCGGCGGGCAAGTTGCTGCCCCGCGCCGGCAGCTGGATGGACGCGGTCAAGGCGGTCTTCGGCGTGGCCCTGCTGGGTGTGGCCATCATCATGCTGGAGCGTATCATCCCACCCGACATCGCCTTGCTGCTGTGGGGCATCCTCTTCACCGTCTCGGCCATCTACATGGGCGCCCTGCGCCATCTGGAGATCGAGGCCAGTGGCTGGCAGAAGCTTTGGAAGGGGCTCGGCGTGGTGTTCCTGGTCTATGGCGCCCTGATGCTGGTGGGCGCGGCGGCCGGCAGCAAGGATACCCTGCAACCGCTGCGAGGCATCGCCTTCGCCGGCGGTGGCGCAGCCGGCCAGGGCCACAACGAACTGGTCTTCAAGCGCATCAAGAGTCTCGGCGATCTGCAGCGCGAGGTGGCCGACGCCAGCGCCCAGGGCCAGTCGGTGATGCTCGACTTCTATGCCGACTGGTGCGTCTCCTGCAAGGAGATGGAGAAATACACCTTCTCCGATGCCGGCGTCATCGCCGCTCTGGCCAACACCCGCCTGTTGCAGGCCGACGTCACCGCCAATGACGAGACCGACCAGGCGCTGTTGCAAGACCACTTCGGCCTGCCGGGACCACCGGCCATCATCTTCTACGGCACCGACGGCCAGGAGCGAAAGGGCTTCCGGGTGGTCGGCTTCGTACCGGCTGACGAGTTCGCCACCCATGTGCAGCAGGCCTTTCGTTAGGACAACCCCAATTTGAGGTCGCACCAGATCGGTGCGGCCATCCTATCCTGCCTTCGCAAATGCGGCGGCGCAATATAAAAACTGCTACGATCTTGACAAATTTTGCCTTGAACCTAGACAAAATCGACCTGATCTTGCAGAATTTATCGACTTTCCGACGAGACGGACGAGGGCTCGGACAGCCCCCGAAACAGGACTGTTTTCGCCCCTCTCGACACTCATCACCCTGGACAGCGACGCATGGCGACCATTCTGGTACTCAACGGTCCGAACCTGAATCTGCTTGGCACCCGCGAACCGGCTCACTACGGCTCCGACACTCTGGAGACGATCCGTCAGCGCCTGCAGAGCCTGGCTCAGAGTTCCGGTCACGAGATCGATTTCCGGCAAAGCAATGCGGAACACGAACTGGTCGACTGGCTCCACCAGGCCCAACAGGCCGGTGTCGGCTTCGTGATCCTCAATCCGGCCGCCTTCACCCACACCAGCATCGCCCTGCGTGATGCGCTGTTGGGCACGGCCATCCCGTTCATCGAAGTGCACCTGTCAAACATCCATGCGCGCGAGCCGTTTCGCGCGCACTCCTATTTTTCCGACAAGGCCGAGGGTGTGATCTCCGGCCTGGGCGCGCAAGGCTACGAACTGGCGCTGCAAGCCGCCATGGCGCGGCTCAACAAATAGACGAACAGAGACGATCAACATGGATATACGCAAAGTCAAAAAACTGATTGAACTGCTGGAGGAATCGGACGTCGCCGAGATCGAGATTCACGAAGGCGAGGAGTCGGTCAGAATCAGCCGCAACAGCTCGATGCCGGCCGCCATGGCGATGCCCGCGATGATGCCGCAGGCACCCGCAGCCGCTCCTGCGGCCCCGGCTGCGGCGCCGCCCCCGGCTGCCGCCGAGGAGAGCGAGCCCGAACTGGTCGGTCATGCCGTCCGCTCACCGATGGTCGGCACCTTCTACCGCTCCCCCTCGCCGGGCAGCAAGCCGTTCGTGGAGGTCGGACAGCAGGTCTCGGCCGGCGACACCCTCTGTATCATCGAGGCGATGAAGATCCTCAACCAGATCGAGTCGGACAAAACCGGTACCGTGAAGCAGATCCTGGTGGAGAACGGCGAACCGGTAGAGTACAACGAACCCCTCTTCATCATCGATTGAGCGAACTCATGATAGAAAAGATCGTCATCGCCAATCGCGGCGAGATAGCACTACGCATCCTGCGCGCCTGTAAAGAGCTGGGTATCAAGACAGTGGCCGTCCATTCGGAAGCCGACCGGGATCTCAAGCACGTGCTGCTTGCCGATGAGTCGGTCTGTATCGGTCCCGCGCCCTCCAGCGAAAGCTACCTCAACGTCCCCGCCATCATCAGCGCGGCCGAGGTCACCGACGCCGTGGCCATCCATCCCGGTTACGGCTTCCTCTCCGAGAACGCCGATTTCGCAGAGCGGGTGGAGAACAGCGGTTTCATTTTCATCGGTCCAAAAGCCGACACCATCCGCATCATGGGCGACAAGGTCGCCGCCATTGAGGCCATGCAGCAGGCCGGCGTACCCACGGTCCCGGGCTCCAACGGCCCGCTCGACGGGGACACCTCGAGCATCAAGCGCATGGCGATCGAGATCGGCTACCCGGTGATCATCAAGGCGGCCGGCGGCGGCGGTGGACGCGGCATGCGGGTGGTGCACTCCGAGGCCACCCTGCTCAACGCCATCGCCATGACCAAGGCCGAGGCCGAAGCGGCATTCGGCAACGGCACCGTCTATATGGAGAAGTTCCTGGAGAACCCTCGCCATGTGGAATTCCAGGTGCTCTCCGACAGCCATGGCAACGCCATCCACCTGGGCGAACGCGACTGCTCCATGCAGCGCCGTCACCAAAAGGTGGTGGAGGAGGCGCCGGCGCCCGGCATCACCGAGCAACAGCGCAACGCAATCGGCACCCGCTGCGCCGAAGCCTGTCGCCAGATCGGCTATCGCGGCGCCGGCACCTTCGAATTCCTCTACGAGGACGGTGAATTCTACTTCATCGAAATGAACACCCGTGTACAGGTGGAGCACCCGGTGACCGAACTGATCACCGGCGTCGATATCGTCAAGGAGCAGATCCTGATCGCCTCCGGCGAGCCGCTCAGCTACAGCCAGGATCAGATCGAGTTGCGCGGCCACGCCGTGGAGTGCCGTATCAACGCGGAGGATCCGGAGAAGTTCCTGCCCAGCCCCGGCACCATCACCCAGCTGCACACCCCGGGCGGTCCCGGGGTGCGCGTCGATACCCATATCTACAGCGGCTACCGGGTACCACCTTACTACGATTCCATGATCGGCAAGCTGATCACCCATGGAGAGACCCGTGATTCAGCCATCGCCCGCATGCGCATCGCCCTGCTGGAGACGGTCATCAGCGGCATCAAGACCAACATCCCGCTGCATATCGACATCATGCGCGACAGCGCCTTCAAGGCAGGTGGCGCCAACATTCATTACTTGGAAAAGAAACTCGGACTTTAATTTAATTTTGAATTCACTCACGCCATGCATTGGACATGACTGACAGACGTTCAATTCAAAATTCATCATTCAAAATTCCCCATGTCTTGGCTGCAACTCTCCATCGACACCAGCGAAGCGAAGGCACCGCTGCTGGAGCTGGTGTTCGAAAATCTGGGCGCCCTCTCGGTGACCCTGGCAGACGCCGGGGATCAGCCGTTGATGGAGCTGCCCCCCGAATCGCAGCAGCTCTGGCAACAGACCCGGGTCACCGCCCTGTTCGAAGACGACCAGGACCCCATGGCGCTGCGTGAGGCATTGAGCGAAGTACTGGATGGCGGGACGATGCAGAGCCTTTACTGGGAGCGGATCGAGGACCGCCTCTGGGAACGGGTCTGGCTCGAGCATTTCAAGCCCATGTCCTTCGGGCGCAAACTCTGGGTCTGCCCGGACGGCCAGAGTATCGACCGGGACGACGCCGTGATCATCCAGCTCGACCCCGGTCTGGCTTTCGGCACCGGCACCCACCCGACCACCGCACTCTGCCTGAGCTGGCTCGACGGCCTCGATCTGCAGGACAAGCGCGTGGTCGACTACGGCTGCGGCTCCGGCATTCTGGCCATCGCGGCACTCAAACTCGGAGCCCGCAGCGCCCTGGCGGTCGATCACGACCCCCAGGCTCTCGAAGCCAGCCGGGACAATGCCTTGAAAAACGGGGTCGCCGAGCGGCTGGTGACCTGCCTGCCGGGTGAGACCCCGGAGACCCAGGCCGACATCCTGGTCGCCAACATCCTGGCCGGTCCCCTGCTGGAGCTCGCGCCCACCCTGATGTCCCTGTTGAAACCCTCAGGCCAGTTTGCCCTCTCCGGCATCCTTCTCGAGCAGGAGAGCGAGGTGGCCGCCTGCTATCAACCCTTCTGCGAACTGGCTCCGAGCCAACATCGAGAGGAGTGGGTATTGATCCCCGGGGTCAAACAGAGCTGAACATTTCTCGAAGTTCTACGCGCCCGACAGGGCACGACCTCCTCTAAGGCGAAAGCCGCAACACCTTCTTTAAAACAGCAGTCGCTAAAGCAGTTGCTTGGCCGCGTGCTTCCGTCTAAGTTAGGACCCTGACTTGAAGCCTTTGCCCACGTTATGCTGACTCAGTGCCCACACTGCCTGACCCTGTTCCGTGTCGGACCCGAACACCTCAAAGCCGCCGCCGGGCAGGTACGCTGTTGTCGCTGCCATAAGGTCTTCAACGCGCTGCAAAGCCTGCAGGAAGCACCCTCCCCCTTCACCAATCACGACACCACCTCAAGGCTGCAGGAGGTCACCGCGTCTCCAGGCGAGACAGATCACAAAGCCGCAGCCGAGCCGATTGCGGAGCCCCCTCAGGAAACTTCTGAGGCCAACGACTGGCACGATTTTCAAACAGCGCAGCCCGATGGTGATTTCGAACCTCTGCTAACCGATCTCGATTCACCAGAATCGCAGGTGCACTTGATCGAGGACATCCTGGAGCAGGACGACGGGCTCGATCCGGAGCCCGACTATCTCGCCGCCGGCAGCGAATCCCAGATGTCCGAACTGCTGGACCAGGACTCCAGCTCGCTCCTGTTGCCCGACAGCGAAGTGCCGACTGAGGAATCCCGAAACGGCGGCGACAATATCGTCGAACTGGTTCCGAGCGAGGAGATGACACTGCCCGAGGAGACCCCGGCAGAGAGCCCCCCGATCGAAGACCATGACGCTGAAGAGAGCATTCTGACGGATGAGGCAATCGACGAGGAGCTGGGCAAACCCGACTACGATTCGGTACCCGCTTTCCGCGCCGAGATGGAAGCGGCTCCCGAGAAACCGGATGAGCATGACCACGCCATCAACTTCGAAGCCGAAAAAATGCACATACCCAGCATCAAAATCAGCCCGCTCTGGCTCATCGGCTCCCTGCTGCTGGTGTTGCCGCTGGCCGCTCAGTTCGCATGGCAGTTCAGGGACGATCTGATCCAGTACACAGCGGGAAGGCAGACCCTCAACCTGATCTGCCAGATCGCGGGCTGTGAAGTCCCGGTTCGGCGTGCGCTGGGCAATATTGTCATCCAGGGACGCAACCTGAGTAGCCACCCGGACAAACCCGAGGCCCTCTTCCTTCAGCTGAGCATGGTCAACACCGCCGCTTTCGAGCAGCCGTTCCCGAAGCTCACCTTGAGTCTCTATAACGACGAGGGAAACCTCATCGCCCGACGCACCTTCGCTGCTGAAGACTATCTGCCCGCCGATTACACACCACAGGATCTGATGCCCAAAGGGCAGCCGGTGTTGATCGAAATGGAGCTGGTCGATCCGGGCAAGGAGGTCACCGGTTTCAGCTTCGATTTCTACTGAACCGAGACATTGGATCAGCCAGCCCGCCCAGATCCCGGCTCGAAGTGTTGGAAAGTTTTACACTCTCGTGGAAATTATTTTTCACGATGATTGAATGAGTTAATTCAGAGCCTTTGAGCGGCTTCGCAAAGGTGCACTTTTTTTGTTCGGAATCCAGATCAATTCGTCACCAATTTACTTTTGATTCCACCCCGTATTAGCGGTAGTATCCCAACCCCTTTCTCAATCAGATAAGCCCCTCTACAGACGGGTCGATTGAATGCTTATTGGATCATACAAACTCGAAAACAACCTGGTGCTTGCGCCCATGGCCGGGGTCACCGATCGACCCTTCCGTCAGCTGTGTCGAAGCCTGGGAGCGGGCCTGGCGGTTTCCGAGATGATCTCTGCGGACGCCTCCCTGTGGGGCAGTCGTAAAACGGTGAAGCGACTCGATCATCGGGGTGAATCCGGGCCCATCGCGGTACAGATACTCGGCTCGGATCCCGGCATGATGGCTGAAGCCGCCCGCGCCAACGTGGAATTTGGCGCCGAGATTATTGACATCAACATGGGCTGTCCGGCCAAGAAGGTCTGCCGCAAGGCAGCAGGCTCCGCCCTGTTACAGAACGAAACGCTGGTCGCCGAGATCCTGCAACGGGTGGTCGAGGCGGTCGAGGTACCGGTGACGCTGAAGATCCGCACGGGACAGAATCCGCAACAGAAGAACGCGATGCGCATCGCCGCCATCGCCGAAGCGGCCGGCATCCAGGCGCTGGCGGTCCACGGCCGCACCCGGGCCTGCAAATTCGCCGGCGAGGCGGAGTACGAAACCATCGCTGCGATCAAACGCACGGTGAATATACCCGTCATCGCCAACGGTGACATCGACTCGCCTGAAAAGGCCAAGCAGGTACTGGAAGCCACAGGCGCAGACGGCCTGATGATCGGTCGCGCGGCCCAGGGACGGCCCTGGATCTTTCGCCAGATCGATCACTATCTGCGCACCGGGCATAAACTGCCGGCGCCGCAGCCGCAATGGGTGGCCGAGGTACTCCTCGCACACCTGTCGCAACTCTACGAATTCTATGGGGAAAGGATGGGCACCCGTATCGCCCGCAAGCACATCGCCTGGTACAGCAAAGAGCACCCCGGGGGGGCTCGCTTCAGGGACAGAATCAATCGAACGGAATCAGCCAGACAACAGCTTGGGTACACCAGGGACTATTTCGCGTGCCTTCAAGACAAAGGGGATCTGGCGGCATGAATGTCGATGCAAGTCTTCTCAAGAAAGAGAACGAAAACCGTTTGACAGTCTCTCACAACAAGAAATCGGAGCCGTTGCGTCAGTGTGTCAGTGACGCCATGGCCCGCTATTTCCAGAACCTCAACGGTCACGGCGCCAACAACCTCTATCGCCTGGTCATGAACGAGGTGGAGGCGCCGCTGCTGGAGAGCGTGATGAAGCACACCGGCGGCAACCAGACCCTGGCGGCCTCCCTGCTCGGCATCAGCCGCAGCACCCTGCGCAAAAAGCTTTCCCAATACGACCTGGACTGACCGAGTGTACCCCGTCATAGATTCTGTACCATTCAGAGCCGCCCCAATACGCCAGAACAAGGCGCGGCTCGCAGGGAATGGCTGGCCCCTTCCAGGCTCGCTGAATGGTACAGAATCTATGACGGGGAACACTTGGGCCTATTGGACTTAGTGTCGACAGGCCCTAAACTATCGCTTCGCACGCCCACGGGCAGTCGCGCGATGCGCATTCTACAGCGCATTGACCGCACTGCCCGATTTCATTTCACAAGCCAGAACCTATTGGATTCAGTGTAAACAGACCCCAGGAAAACCGACTATGGCATCCATCAAACGCGCCCTCATCAGCGTCTCCGACAAGACCGGCATCGTAGACTTCGCCCGCCGCCTGGCCGAGAAGAAGATCGAGATCCTCTCCACCGGCGGCACCGCCAAGCTGCTGACCCAGAATGACGTACCCGTCACCGAGGTCTCCGAATACACCGGCTACCCGGAGATGATGGACGGACGCGTGAAGACCCTGCACCCGAAGATCCACGGCGGCATCCTAGGCCGGCGCGGCGTCGACGACGGGGTGATGAAAGAGAACGGCATCGGCGCTATCGACCTGATCGTAGTCAATCTCTATCCCTTCGAAGAGACGGTCGCCAAACCCGACTGCGACCTGCCGACCGCGATCGAGAACATCGACATCGGCGGCCCCACCATGCTGCGCGCCGCAGCCAAGAACCACAAGGATGTCACCGTGGTGGTCGACGCCGCCGACTATGATCGGGTACTGCAGGAGATGGACGTCAGCGACAACGCAGTCAGCGACGCCACCCGCTTCGATCTGGCGGTGAAGACCTTCGAGCATACCGCCCGCTACGACGGCGCCATTGCCAACTACCTGGGCGCCCGGGTCGGCGGCGAAGTCAGTGACTTTCCACGCACCCTCTCCCTACAGTTCAAACAGACCCAGACCATGCGCTACGGCGAGAACCCCCATCAAAAAGCCGCCTTCTTCATCGAGCACCGCATCGACGAGGCCAGCGTGGCCACCGCCGAGCAGCTGCAGGGCAAGGAGCTCTCCTACAACAACATAGGTGACACCGACGCCGCACTGGAGTGCGTGAAGAGCTTCGACGAAGGCCCGGCCTGCGTCATCGTCAAGCATGCCAACCCCTGCGGCGTGGCCTACGGCGCCAATCTGCTGGAGGCCTACGAGCGTGCCTACAGCACCGATCCCGAATCGGCCTTCGGCGGCATCATCGCCTTCAATGGCGAGCTCGACGGCGAGACCGCCCAGGCCATCGTCGACCGCCAGTTCGTCGAGGTGATCATCGCTCCCAAGGTCTCGCAGGCCGCCATCGAGGCGGTCAGCAGCAAGAAAAACGTGCGTCTGCTCTGCTGCGGCGAGTGGACCAGCGAGGCGATCCATCGCACCGAGTACAAGCGGGTCAACGGCGGCCTGCTGGTGCAGGACGCCGATCTGCAGTTGACCAAGGAGATAAAGGCGGTCACCGAACGACAGCCCAGCGAACAGGAGCTGCGCGACCTGCTCTTCACCTGGCGCGTGGCCAAGTTCGTCAAATCCAACGCCATCGTCTACGGCCGCGACGGCATGACCATCGGCGTCGGCGCCGGCCAGATGAGCCGGGTCAACTCGGCCCGCATCGCCGGCATCAAGGCGGAGCACGCCGGTCTCGAGGTGAAAGGTTCGGTGATGGCCTCCGACGCCTTCTTCCCCTTCCGCGACGGCATCGACAACGCCGCCCAGGCCGGCATCGCCGCGGTCATCCAGCCCGGCGGCTCCATGCGCGACGAAGAGGTGATCGCCGCCGCCAACGAACACGGCATGGCCATGGTCTTCACCGGCATGCGCCATTTCCGTCACTAATAAACGATTGGGCCAGAGCCTTTTTGTATAAGATGCGAAGAGCGCGAAAGCGCAAAGCTCGCAAAGAAATTTTATAGTAAAAATATGAAAATACTCTGCGAGCTTTGCGCTTCTTTGCGTGCTTTGCATTATAAACCCTCAACCAGAATCACCGCATAAGCATGAACATACTCGTCATCGGTTCGGGCGGCCGCGAACACGCCCTGGCCTGGAAAGCCGCCCAGTCACCCCTGGCCGACAAAGTCTTTGTCGCTCCGGGCAATGCCGGCACCGCCCTCGAGGCCAAGCTGGAGAATATAGAAATCGGTGTCGATGCTATCGATGAACTGATGCGCTTTGCCCTCAATAACGAGGTCGGCCTCACCATCGTCGGCCCCGAGGCCCCGCTGGTCGATGGCATCGTCGACACTTTCACTGCGGCCGGTCTGCACTGCTTCGGGCCCAGCCGCATGGCGGCTCAGCTGGAGGGCTCGAAATCCTTCACCAAGGATTTTCTCGCCCGCCATCAGATCCCGACCGCCGCCTATCGCACCTTCACCGAGGTCGAGTCCGCACTCGCCTACTTACGGGAGGTGGGTGCCCCCATCGTGATCAAAGCCGACGGCCTGGCCGCCGGCAAGGGCGTCATCGTCGCCATGGAACTGGCCACCGCAGAAGCCGCTGTGCGTGACATGCTGGCCGGCAATGCCTTCGGCGAGGCGGGCCATCGGGTGGTCATCGAGGAGTTTCTGGAGGGCGAGGAGGCCAGCTTCATCGTCATGGCAGACGGTGAACATGTGCTGGAGATGGCGACCAGCCAGGACCATAAGCGTATCGGCGACGGTGACACCGGCCTCAATACCGGCGGCATGGGTGCCTACTCGCCGGCCCCCGTGGTTACCGAAGCGGTGCGCCAACGCATCATGCACGAAGTGATTCTGCCCACGGTCAAAGGCATGGCCCACGAGGGGCACCCCTACACCGGCTTTCTCTACGCCGGCCTCATGATCACCGCCGACGGCACACCCAAGGTCATCGAATACAACTGCCGCTTCGGCGACCCCGAAACCCAGCCGATCATGCTGCGCATGCGATCCGATCTGGTGGCGCACTGCTTGGCCGCTCTGAAGCAGCAACTCGACCAGGAACATGCCGAGTGGGATCCGCGTGCCGCCGTCGGCGTGGTACTCGCTGCCGGAGGTTACCCTGGCGACTACCAGAAGGGGTTACCCATCAGCGGCCTGCCGGAACCCGAGAGCGCAGTGAGCAAGGTATTCCATGCCGGCACTGCTCTGCAGAACGACCAGATTATCACCGCCGGCGGACGCGTGCTCTGCGCCACCGCCCTCGGCGACAGCGTCACCGAAGCACAGCAGCGCGCCTACGAGCTGATCCGCTCCATCCACTGGAACGGTGTCTATTTCCGCTCCGATATCGCTTATCGCGCCATCGCCAGGGAGCAGTCACGCTGACCCGCGGACCTGACCGCTTGCATGAGACGCCCTACACCCGGGGCTTTCGTCTCGCGTTCGCCATCGCGGTGCTGCTGATAGGCTATCTCGCCTTCGGCAAGCTGGAGGCGTCGCCGATCACCAGAATCAACGACAAACTGGAGCACGCGGCCGCCTTTCTCGCCCTCGCCTTCCTGCTCGATTTCGCCTGGCCCCGTCGCGGCTGGCATGTTCACAAAGCGGCACCACTGCTGGCGTACGGCCTGTTCATCGAGCTGGTGCAATACTTTCTGCCCTACCGCGAGTTCTCCCTCTGGGACCTGGCCGCCGACAGCCTGGGGCTGGCGCTCTACCCCATGGCATTGCCGTTGCTCAAACGCACCCCCGGCTTGGCAGTGCGCTGGTATAGTGTTACCAATTAGTACAACACCCAGAGCACTTCCCGATTTTTAACAACACCTGTCCGCTAAAGCGGTTCAGCACGAAAACAGAGCCACACCCATGAGCAAGCCCCAACAGAGCGGTTTCAAATACGACTATATCGGCTCCGACACCAAGGCGATCCAACGATCCGTCTCCAACCACCTGGTCTACACCATCGGCAAGGACCCGCTGACCGCCACAGATCACGACTGGATGATGGCCTTCAGCTACGTGGTGCGTGACCGTCTGATCGAACGCTGGATGGAGACCCAGCGCAGCTACTACAAACACGACGCCAAGCGCATCTATTACCTGTCGATGGAGTTTCTCATCGGCCGCAGCCTGGTCAACAGCCTGCTCAACATGGACATCTTCGATGCCTGCACGGAGGCCCTGCACAAGCTCGGCATTGAGCTGGAGCGGCTACGCAACCTGGAACACGACGCCGCCCTTGGCAACGGCGGTCTCGGCCGCCTGGCCGCCTGCTTCCTCGACTCCATGGCCAGCCTCAACATTCCCGGTTATGGCTATGGTATCCGTTTCGAATATGGCATGTTTCGGCAGAAGATCGAAAACGGTCAGCAGGTGGAGCTGCCGGAGAACTGGCTCGTCCACGGCAATCCCTGGGAGTTCCCACGCCCCGAGGTCTCCTATCGGGTCCGCTTCGGCGGCCGTGTCATGGAGTATCAGGATCCCACCGGCCGCCGCCACTTCGACTGGATCGAGGGCGACGTGGTGCTGGCCCAGGCCTACGACACCCCGATCCCCGGCTTCCACAACGACACGGTCAACAATCTTCGACTGTGGAGCGCAAAGGCCTACGAGGACTTCGATCTCACCTGCTTCAATATGGGGGAGTACACCGAGGCGGTGGTCGGCAAGACCTATTCGGAGAACATCTCCAAGGTGCTCTACCCCAACGACACCTCGACCATGAACAAGCAGCTCAGACTGAAACAGCAATACTTCTTCGTCTGCGCCTCGCTGAAAGACATCCTGCGCCGCTTCTTTACCGATCACGACGATTTGTACGAGCTGCCGGAGCGGGTCGCCATACAACTCAACGACACCCATCCGGCCATCGCCATTCCGGAGCTGATGCGCCTGCTGATGGACAAACACCAGCTGGAGTGGCAGCCCGCCTGGGAGATCACCACCCGGGTCTTCTCCTACACCAACCACACCTTGCTGCCGGAGGCCCTCGAAACCTGGCCGGTGCACATTTTCGAGCAACTGCTGCCACGGCATCTGCAGCTGATTTACGAGATCAACCGCCGCTTTCTGCTCATGGTGGGGCACCTCAATCCCGGCAACCTGGACCTGCTCCACCAGCTTTCGATCGTCGATGACGGTGGTGAACGGCGCATTCGCATGGCCCACCTGGCCATCGTCGGCAGTCATCGGGTAAACGGAGTCTCCGCCCTGCATAGCGAACTGCTGCGCAAGCAGACCTTCAAGGAGTTCGATCGTTTCTATCCCAAGAAGATCGTCAATGTCACCAACGGCATCACGCCGCGTCGCTGGCTCTACCAGGCCAACCCCGGTCTCTCCGCCCTGATCTGTGAAGCCATCGGATCGGACTGGGTGCGCGACCTGGATCATCTCAAGGCACTGGAACCTCTGGCGGAGGACAGCCAGTTCCGCACCCGTTTCGCCGAGGTCAAACACCAGAACAAGTTGCGGCTCGCCGACCAGGTACGCTACTACCTGAGCCAGGAGGTCGATCCTGACACCCTGTTCGACGTGCAGGTCAAGCGTATCCACGAGTACAAACGCCAGCTGCTCAACCTGTTTCGCGCCATCGCGCTCTACAATCAGCTGACCGAGCAGAGCTGCAGCGAAGAGATCGTGCCCCGCACGCTGATTTTCGGCGGCAAGGCCGCACCCGGCTATGCCATGGCCAAATTGATCATTCGTCTGATCAACGACGTGGCTGATGTCATCGACAACGATCCGGCCGTCAGCGATCGCCTGAAAATCCTTTTCATACCCAACTACGACGTCACTACCGCCACGGACATCATCCCCGCCGCCGAGCTTTCACAGCAGATCTCTACCGCCGGCATGGAGGCTTCCGGTACCGGCAACATGAAACTGGCATTGAACGGGGCGCTCACCATGGGCACCATGGACGGCGCCAATGTGGAGATCAGGGAGCATGTGGGCGCAGAGAATATCTTCATCTTCGGCCACACTACCGACGACCTGTGTCGATTGGATGCCAAAGGCTACAACCCGCTCAGCTACTACGAATCCGATCCCTGTCTGAAACGCGTCGTGGACATGATAGCCAATGGCTACTTCTCCCCGGAAGATCCCACACGCTACCGCCCCCTTAGCGACATGCTGCTCAACTCGGACCATTTCAAAGTGTTGGCCGACTTCCAGGCTTATCTGGAGATCAGCGATCGCGCTGATGCCGTCTACCAAAATCCCGAAGAATGGAACCGCATGGCGATCCTGAATACGGCGCGCATGAGTTACTTCTCCAGTGACCGAACCATATCGGAGTACGCCAGCAAGATCTGGCACGTCAAGCCGGTGCCCAGGATATGAGTTCTTTGTGTTGAATGTTGAGTATTGAGTTATTGTAGCGCACCGACATTCCTTTGCACTCCTGTTGCGCCTTTTGCCACGAGAGAAGCAGAATGCGAAATATGAACAAACGCTATGAGCGAAATTAACTCATCCACTCACAACCAAAAACTCAACACTAAAAACTACCGATCCCTCCCCCTCCATCCCCGTCGCTTCGAAATTGGCACAACAAAAAGCCCGCACGTGGCGGGCTTGTTGTTCTGTTGGCTGGGGATGGAGGATTACTCGACCCTGCGGGCCTCGCCCCTTCGGGGCCGGC
>JARROA010000053.1:0-1953 GCA_037384425.1 Candidatus Thiodiazotropha sp.
TTCCTCGGCTTTGGTTGTAACGTGCCCGCCGTGATGGGGGCGCGGGTGATCGACTCTCAAAGTGGGCGGATTATCACAATCCTGCTGGCGCCGCTGGTACCCTGCAGCGCCCGGCTGCTGATATTGGCGCTGTTGACGCCGGTATTTTTCGGCGACCTGGCGGTCGTGGTTACGGGGGGCCTGGTGTTGATGAATATCCTTGTGCTTGCCATCGTCGGGGTCGCCCTCAATCACACGGTGTTCCGGGGGCAGCATGCGGCGTTTATCATGGAGTTGCCGCTCTATCATCGACCCAGCTTGCGGTCGATCGGGCATTTCGTGTGGAACAACATCTGGGCCTTCCTGCGCAAGGCCGGTACGATCATACTGCTGGTTTCGATCATCGTTTGGGCGCTCAGTAGCCTGCCGGGCCCCGATGTCGAACAGAGTTTCCTGGCACGGTTCGGGCAAAGCCTTGCCCCGGTCGGACAGCTCATGGGGATGGACTGGCGTATGATCGTAGCGCTGCTCAGCAGCTTCATCGCCAAGGAAAACGCGATCGCCACTCTGGGCATACTCTACGGTGCAGGCGAGGACGGCGCAGGGTTTGCCGAGACAATGAGAGCGGCCGTCTCGCCGGCTACCGCGCTCTCGTTTCTGGCCGTGACCATGCTGTTCATACCTTGCGTGGCCACGGTGGCGGTCATGCATCAGGAGACTCGAAGCTGGCGTTGGACTCTCTTTGGCGTGTTTCTTTTGCTGGTGATTGCATTGAGCGCCGGCGTGATGGTGTATCAATGCGCCAGGTGGCTGGGGATCGGAGCATAATGTGTTCGAGACACTGTTGAATTTTATCGCCGCGAAAGGAACGGCATCCAGTGCCGCTCTTGCACGCAGTCTCGGCGTTAATCACGGGCTCCTGGATGCGATGCTCAATGAATTGACACGGCAAGGTTATTTGACAACCGTCATTGAAAGATGCGGCGTTGCCTGCGAACGTTGCCCGATGCGCAAGGCATGCCTGTACCGTCGGCAGGCGCGCATCTGGATGTTGAGTCCGAAAGACGAAAGCCTGTTGGCCAGGCGAAAAGAGCAGGTGGTTTAATGCGTTTACAGGTTTCGGTGCGATGGAGGCAAATGCGCGAATGACACGCGTCCGTCAATCCCATTCCCCGCTTTGTGGCAGACGGATCATGGTCTGCGGTAAAGGTGGCAGCGGCAAAAGCACGGTCGTGGCCCTGATGGCGAACGTTCTGCAACGCAAGGCCTACGAGGTCCTCGTGCTCGACGGTGACGCCTCCAATCCCGAGGGACTGGTGCGCTTGTTATTCGGCATGGGCGTCGAAGGAGAACCAACACCGCTTATCGAATTTTTCGGTGGAGTCAATGTCGTCACCTGCCCGGTGGATGATCCCTCGCCGCTGACCCGCATCAATGATGAGGATCCGGTTCCGGAGCGCCGGATCAACTTGTTTAAAGAGATTTCTCCTGACTACTATCTCAAGCAGGCCAACACGACGCTGTTGCAGGCCGGGAAAATACAAACCTACGGCCAGGGTTGCGATGGGCCGCTGGAGAAGGTGGTGCGTGATTTCTTGGTGGAAGGCGATGCGGTCAACCTGATCGATATGAAGGCCGGAATAGAACATTTCGGCAGAAAGATACCGGATCGCATGGATATCATCCTGGGGGTGCTCGATTACACGCTCGAATCCGTATCTATCGCCAAACGGATGGCGGAGTTTTGCCGAGCGGCCGGTATCGCGGATTTCTGGTTGATCCTGAACAAGATGGGATCCCGCGAGGTGCAGGCCATGCTCATGGACAAGTTGGGGCAACTGCAAGAGAGGATCCTCGGCACAATATCCCAGGATCAGGAATTGATAAAGGCCGGATTGTCCGGGAACGCCCTGGGCGAATGTAAGGCATTGGAAGAGATGGATGCCATTGTCGATCGACTGGAACAGGTGGTTT
>JARROA010000053.1:2056-20260 GCA_037384425.1 Candidatus Thiodiazotropha sp.
GGATGCCACAGACCGTGATGTTGAAGCACTCAAGCCGCCAACACGGAGGTGTGATGAAACAGCGGTCTGTGCTCCTGATTATCTTTGATGGTTTCGGCCTGAATCCCAACCGCCTCCACAACGGTTGGGCGCAGGCACGCACGCCGCAACTGGATGAGTATTTTGCGACCCATCCTCACACCGCCCTGCAGGCTTCGGGCAGGGCGGTCGGCCTGCCCGATGGTCAGTTTGGTAACTCGGAAGTGGGTCACCTTACTCTGGGCGCGGGGCGGATCCTCGAACAGGAACTGGTGCGGGTACGCGAGGCGATTCGTGGCGGTGAATTGCAGGCCAAACCGGCCTGGCAAGGATTGTTGCAGGGGGCCAGGCGGGTACATCTCATCGGCATGGTCTCCAATGGCGGCGTGCATTCGCATATTGATCATCTGTTCGGGCTCCTGCCGCTGCTGAGAGAGGCCGGCGTAACCCCCGTCATTCACATGATCACCGACGGGCGGGACACGCCGCCGCGGTCGGCACGGTCCTTCCTGGCGGCGCTGGAACAACAACTGAAGGAACAGGACAGCGGTGAAATCGCGACGATCAGTGGCCGCTATTTCGCCATGGACCGGGTCAAACACTGGGATCGTACCCGGAAGGCCTGGGCGGCGATGGTGTTGGGCGAGGGACTGCAGGCCGGGTCCGCGCGCGAAGCCATCGAAGCCGCCTATGCCCGCAACGAGGGTGATGAGTTCATCCAGCCGACCGTGATCGGCTCACCCGCCAGCCCGATCATTGGCGCCGATGAACCGGTGTTTTTCTTTAATTTTCGCAGTGATCGCATGCGGCAGCTGGCGGCGGCGATGGGGCTGGAGGACTTTACGGAGTTTGCACGCGCGACGCCGCCGCGACGTGTGGTGTGCATGACCGAGTTCAACGCCCACTTCCCCTTTCCCATCATCTTTCCCCCGCAGCATCCGGACAAGGTGCTCGCGGAGGTTATCAGTGACGCGGGCCTCAAACAGTTTCACTGTGCCGAGCGTGAAAAGTATCCGCACGTGACTTACTTTTTCAACGGCGGAAGCGAGAAGCCTTTCGAGGGTGAGGAGCGTGAGATCATTCCCTCCCCCGATGTGGCGACCTACGATCTCCAGCCGGAAATGAGTGCCCCGCAGGTGGCGGACAGGATTGTCAAGGCCATCGAGGCCGACCGCTATGATTTCATTCTGGTCAACTTCGCCAATGGTGACATGGTCGGCCATACGGCTGTACGGGAGGCGATCATCGCGGCGGTGGAGACCCTGGATCAGGAAAGTCATCGGGTCATTCAGGCGGCGCTGGAACGCAACTATTATGTCCTGCTCACCGCTGATCACGGCAATTGCGACGAGATGGTCGACTCGGCCACCGGCGAGCCGCATACGCAACATACAGTCTATCCCGTCCCGTTCCTGTTATTGGGCGACAGAAAGGCACAGCTCGGGATCGGTCGCAGCCTGGCCGATGTCGCGCCGACGGTGCTCAACCTGCTAAACGTGCCACAACCGCCCGAAATGACCGGGCACAGCCTGATCCTTGACAGGTCTGCGGATTTGGCATGATCGCGCAACACGCCATGCGCAAGGCGCGAGCGTATTGTTACAGGAGGTGGTGACACATGGACGCAACTGAACTGCACGAGGCGCGCTATTACGAAAGCCTGCCGGGTAAAGAAGTGCTGTGCACCCTGTGCCCACACGATTGCCGCATCGCCGACGACGGACGTGGCGCCTGCGGCGTGCGCTATAACCACAACGGCAAGCTCTACACCTTGGTGTACGACAAGGTCGTATCGCGCAACGTCGAGCCGGTCGAGAAGAAACCGCTGTATCATTTTTATCCCGCCTCGACTGCCTATTCCATCGGTACGGTGGGTTGTAATCTGCGTTGCGCCTTCTGCCAGAACTGGCAGATCTCGCAGTGGCCCAAGGTACACCTGCCAAAGCGGCTCATCGAAAACGGCGAGTTCGAAGACCAGGAGTTCATTTGCCCGCGGCTGGCGGAGCTGGAAACGACTATCCCGGGCGAGCAGGTCACACCGCAAGGTATCGTCGAGGCCGCGCTGACGGCGGGCGCCACGTCCATCGCCTACACATACACCGAGCCCACCATTTTTTACGAGCTGGCCTACGATACGGCGGTGCTGGCGCGGGAACAGGGTCTGAAGAATATCTTCGTCACCAGCGGTTACATCAGCGAGGCGCCGCTGCGCGAACTGGCCACGGTGCTGGATGCGGCCAACGTGGATATCAAGTTCTTCAAGGAAGAAAGTTACCGGCATATCAGCCGGGTGCGCATGCAGCCGATCCTGGATGCGATACGGCTGTATCATGAACTGGGCGTATGGATAGAACTGACGACCCTGGTGATTCCGGGCCTCAATGACACCGAGGAAGAACTCCAGGCCATCGCCGACTTCGTGCGCAGCGTAGGTGTCGAAGTACCGTGGCACGTCTCGCAGTTTTACCCCGCCTAAAAGATGCGCGATGTACCCGTGACGCCGTTGGAGACACTGCGCCGGGCCGGCGAGATCGGCCGGGCCACCGGCCTGCGTTATGTCTACGAGGGCAACGTGCCGGGCGAGCCAGGAGAGGATACGAATTGCTGGCAGTGCGGCGCATTGCTCATCGACCGGTATGACTTTCATGTGCGTGCCAACCGCATCCATAATGGCTGTTGTCCGGACTGCGGTGCTGCCGTCGACGGCAGCGGCATGAATCAGGACGAGGAAAGGTGACTATGGCAAACGAACCGGAACAGGTTGATATCAATATCCAGGAGGATCTGGATGTCGACCAACGCGCCTGGCTGGTGGCGAAGCTCGAGCAAGAAACGGGAATCGTCAGCGCCTGGTTTACAGAAGGGAGTCACCATCGTCTTACGCTGCATTTCGAACCGGAACATTTCAGTCACGAGACCCTGCTGGATACCATCAAACTGCAGGGCTTCCATGGCAAGATAGAAGGAAGGCGACTGAGCCAAGGTGATAACGCCAACAGTATACATAGAAACCGAGTAAAGCGAACAGAGCAGGAAGGTGTGTAGAAACCACAAAATGGAGACATGCGGATGGAACATGATCATGCAGCGCGAGAGCAGGAAATGCATGAACTGAACGGGGCCATTGCGGCGCTTGACACCCTGCAGCAAAAACTCGAGCTGCGCCTGAACGAGGCGCGCGACGAGGGCGCGCGTGAGGTGCTGGATAACGTGATTGCCCTGGTAGGGGCGTACACGAGTGAGTACCGGCACCGTAAGAGGGAGCTGGAGTCCGCGACCGGCGCTACACAATGAAAAGACGGGAGTTGGCTCATGAAAATTGCCATTGCTACGGAATATAACGATCCAGCTGCCGAGATCAGTCCTCAGGGCGCGCGGGCACTATTTTTCCAGATTTACGATACGAACGGGCAGCTGCGTGAAATCCTGGAGAACAGCTATACCGATAATACCCGCCATGTGGGTCCGGACGTGGCATCTATGTTACACAAATTGCACGTGACGAAAGTGGTGGCGGGCCGCTTCGGGCACAAATTCGCGGCGGAGTTGCAGGCGTTGAATATCGAGTGTATCGAGCAAAACGGTTTTGCCGCGCAGGTGGCCAAGGCAATTGCCGGTTGAAACGAGCATTTGCCATTCCCGTTTCAGGATCTGCCACGCAGAACCGCTTTGACGGGAAAGGCGCGCGCGGCAAAATTTGCCCCACAACGACGCTACTTCCTGGGTGGATCTTACCCGCCGTACGTCTTCGCGATTTCCTGTTTCAGCCGACGTTCAATATCGCGCAAACTCCAGGCGGAATAGTCATCACCGCCCGGCCCGAACAGATAGTGGTCCAGCGCGGAGTTCTTGATGATCATCTTCGTGTAGAACAGGTTTTCCTGGTAGATGTTTACGTCGATCATCTAGCGATCGATGACGTCACGGGAAATGGAATTCCGGATCGGGGTGCCGGGGATGAAGGATGCCATGACGCATTGGTTTAAACGTACACTGTTGAGCCTGCTGCCGCACCACGCGCTGTCACGCGCGGTGCAGTGGAGCGCGCGCTGCCCGCGTTTCCCGTTGCGCAGGACATTGACCCGCTGGTTCATCCGCCACTATCACGTCGATATGTCAGAAGCCCTGGAACCCGACCCCGACGCCTATCCAAACTTCAATCAGTTTTTCACCCGCGCGTTGCGCCCGCAGGCACGCCCCATCGTGGCACAGCCGGGGCAAATCGCCTGCCCCAGCGACGGCGCCATTATCCAACTGGGTGAGATCCAGGGCGAAGAGGTGCTGCAGGCCAAGGGGCGTCACTACTCCCTCATTGAACTGTTGGGGGGCTCCGATCAGCGGGCGCAACCGTTTCTCGGTGGGGCCTTTGCCACCACCTACCTGTCCCCGGGCGACTACCACCGGGTGCACATGCCCCTGACCGGCCGCCTGCTGGATATGGTCTATATTCCCGGGCGCCTGTTCAGCGTCTCGCCCGATTACACCGAATCCGTGCCTAACCTGTTTACACGCAACGAGCGGGTGGCATGTCTGTTCCAGACCGAGGCCGGCCCCATGGCCGTGGTGCTGGTGGGGGCTATCTTTGTCGGTTCCATTGAAACGGTGTGGGCGGGAGAGATCACGCCGCCGCGGGGCAAAGCGATCACGGTCGAGCATTACTCCGCAAGCGATGCAGTTATCGAATTGCAAACCGGGGAGGAACTCGGGCGCTTCAATATGGGTGGCTCGACCATCATCGTGGTGTTCGGTCCCGGCTACGTGGCATGGGAACCGGGCTTTGGCCCCGGGACACGAGTGCTGTTTGGCCAGCGCCTGGGCCACGTGACACATCCCGCTCGCTGAGCCTGACGGTGGAACTGACCTCTACAACCTACGTCGCCGTCCTACTGTTGGCCTCGCTCTCCGTGGTCACCACGCTGGCGGGGGTTGCGCTGGCGATCTACATCGGCAAGAACGAGCGGGCCATTGCTTTGGGCATCGGGTTCTCCGCCGGCATTATGCTGCTGGTCTCCTTCCTCGAGCTGATGCCGGAGGCGACGGGTGAAGCCGGCTTGGGCCGCGCCGTCACGGCCTTCACCCTCGGGCTGCTGATCGTGGCGGTATTGCATTGGGTGATCCCGCACACCCACCTCGTGGAAGAGCACGGTGCGTTCCCCCCGGGCCTGGTGAGGACTGCTTACCTGGTGGCCTTCGGCCTGATCCTGCACGACGCCCCCGAGGGCTTCGCCATGGCCAACAGCTACATCGCCTCACCGTCCCTGGGAATATTGGTGGGGTTGGCCATCGCGATCCACAACCTTCCTGAGGAGTTCGCCATGGCGGTCCCGATCGTCATGGTCAGGAAAAAGCGCTTTCTGTATGCGGCCGCGTTCATGTCGGGGCTGGCCGAACCGCTGGGCGCCATCATCGGCCTGGTTGCGGTGCACTTCCATCCGATGCTCAATCCGCTGTTCATGGCCTTTGCCGCCGGCGCCATGGTATTCGTCTCCGTGCATGAGCTGCTGCCCATGGCCCGGCGCTATCGCAAGATCCCCTTGTTTATCCTGGGGATGGCGATAAGCGTGGTGGTCTACGCGCTGCCGGCCCTGGCCATACCGGAATGAATGCCCTTGCAGTGCTATTCGGAGCCTTCCAGCTCCTTGCGGTATTCCTCGGCGGCGGCGAGTTCCTCCTTTAGCATCTCGATGTAGTCATCGAGATACTCTTTCTCTTCCTCCGGCGTGGGTCTTCCCCAGCCCCAGCCGGGTGGTGGCCCGTAAGGCGGCATAGGATGAGGCCAAGCTCCCCCATGGTGACAATAAGGCCAGAACAGGCGCAGACGACGTCTTCTTTGAATTGGCATAGGTTGCTTCCTCCTTCCATTTGGAGAGCCACACATGCAACTAACTAATAGTGTGACTGGCATATGGCTAATGCGATTCGCGGGTCTGGCGGCGATAACGCCACCCAGCAGTCGCGTCAAAAGCTGTGGAAATGGTCTCTAATAATATAGCAATCACATGAGCTTTCATGCGGGAGTTGAAGCATTCAACAAGTAAGGATTTGTAATGTCTAAATTTTCTTTGGACGTATTGCAGCGCTGTGTCTTTCCCTTCACCACCAGCGACGATCCCGACGTGATCCTGGGCGCCACCTTTGGCGAAGACGTGGCCTTGACTCGGGTCGGCGGCGACATCCTGGTCTCGCACCTGGATCCGATTGTCGGCGCCATCGGCAACATCGGCTGGCTGGCGGTGCATGTGGCCTGCAATGACATCGCCACCACCGGCATTCCACCCCGCTGGATCCTGCCTTTGGTGCTGGTGCCCCGGCCTGAGTACGAGGGCCTGCTGGAACGAATCATGCGTGACGCCGACCGCGCTGCCCGCGAGATTGGCGTGTCCATCATCGGTGGGCATACCGGTTATTCTGCAAACCTGGCAAGACCCCTGGTTGCCGTGACCGCACTGGGAACGGCTGAAGGTCGAGTGCCGTTACGCACCCGAGGCGCCCGTGTGGGCGACCAGGTATTGGTGACCAAGGGGATTGCGATAGAGGGCACCGCCATCCTGGCCCAGGACTTCGCCGACGTAGCGTTTAAGCTGGGATCATGTGAAAACGACCTGGCCGAGGCAGGGCGCTTGATGGCGCAAGTCAGTGTGGTGAAAGAGGCGCTGGCGATCGCCGCCCAAGGGGCGACGGCCATGCACGATGTGACACGGGGCGGGCTCTTGGAAACGCTGCTGGAGATAGCTTCTCTCTCAGGCGTGGCCATCGAGGTGGATGCCTCTCTGCTGCCGATTCCAGCTATCGTCGCACGCTTCGCTATAGCGTTTCAGTTCGATCCGTTATGGATGATTTCCTCGGGTACCCTGGCGGCGACCGTACCACCAGAGCGAGTGGCGGAGGTGAGTCGTGCCTTACAGGAGACAGGAACACCGTTCGCTTTCGTCGGCGAGGTAAAAGAAGGAACCGCGGTGCAGGTTCGCCGCAATGGTGAGGCCGTGCACTACGGCGATATCCGTTGCGAGGAGGATGAACTGGCCCGCATATGGCGTATCTACCCACGGGAAGAATAGAGAAGAGAGAAGGCAGAGCATGAGTCTTGAAATCATCGGTGCGGAATCCATGGGGGTGCGCAGCCTGTGTTGCCGGGTGACATTGCCGGATCGGTGCATCGTCATCGACCCGGGTGTGGCCCTCGGTTATGTGCGCTATGGCCTGCCGCCCCATCCGGTGCAGATTGCCGTGGGACGGCGAATCCGGGAGCGAATCCTGGACGTGCTGGAAGATGCCACTGATGTGGTGTTCAGCCATTTCCACGGCGATCACATTCCCCTGGTGGATGCGAATCCATACCAGCTTTCGGTCCGCAGCCTGCCTCGTACCTTCCGGGAACTGCGTGCCTGGAGCAAATCCGGTAACGACCTTACGGGGAAGGTCCGCACACGTTTTGAGGATCTGGCAGATCTGCTCGGGGACAACCTGCAGGTTGCTGAAGGGCGATCGGAGGGGCGGCTATCGTTTTCCCACGCCGTGCCGCATGGTGCGCCGGACAGCGAAATGGGCAGCGTGATGATGACACGGGTGGAAATGGATGGCGCTGTCTTCGTGCACGCCTCCGACATCCAGCTGCTCGATGCGCCGACGATCGATCTGCTGATCGGCTGGCGACCGGATATCGTCCTGGCTGCCGGGCCGCCTCTCTATCTCGATCGATTGAGCAATACCGCGCGCGAGACGGCCTGGTGTAACGCGATGCGGCTGGCGCAACACGTCAAAGTGGTCATTCTCGATCATCACTTGATGCGCAATCGAGAAGGTGCAGGATGGCTGGGTGCGCTATCCACGTCCGTTGGTAAGCAGGTCTATTGTGCCGCCGATTACATGCGCCAGCCGCGACGGCTACTGGAAGCGGAAAGGGAGCGTTGGTACCAAGAAATGACTGTGCCGGCGGGTTGGCACGATGACTATGCCCAAGACCAAGTGAATCTCGACCGCTACATTGATCAGCTCCGTTCTCAAGGCCTTCAGGACTAATTTTTCGACTATTTGGACAGCACGATCAGCACGGCGACCAGGATGCCCGCACCAAGCGCACACAGACTGTACTTGCGATGTTCCTTCTCCGCCTGGGGCAACAGGTGCGTGGCGCCCACGTAGACCAGCGCGCCAGCCGACAGCGACAACAGGATGCCCAGCAGCGGTTTGTCGATATGGCTGATGTAGGGCCAGGATACCAGCATGCCCAGCGGCGTGGATAGCGAAGCGGCGATCACGGCAAGGATCAGCGCCATCTTTTCACTGAAGCCGCCGCGCAACAACAGTAAATAAGTAATGATGCCTTCGGGAAATTCGTGCAGCACCATGCCGGAAGCCGCCAGCACGCCGGTAAAGATGCTGACGGTGAAGGTGATGGAGTAGACGAAACCATCGATGAAGGAATGAAAACCGATGCCGATCATGGGCACCAGTCCGATGCCATAGGTTGGATTCGGCCCCCGGTCGCACACAAAGGCGGTGATGAAACGATTGAACAGGTGCATCAACAAAAAACCGCTGAGCAGAAACACCGGTGCATGGGGGCTCAGCTCGAAGGACTTGGGGATGATGTGCAGGAAAGACACCGAGATCAGCACGCCGGCGGCGAAACACACGAAGTAAGTGCTGTACTTGCGGCCCCAGGCCTCGAAGTGGCGGATGGTGTAAATGCCGATGCCCGTCACCAGCGCCGCCAGCACACTGGCGCCGAATGCCGTCCAGAAGGTGTTTTCCATGTGCGTCGCTCCTCATTTCTGTGGGTGTCAGTTACGGCCGTTTAGTCCTCACCACGACAAACGCCCCCTGACCGTAGCCACTGCTCAAGGACTCGATTTCGCGCGTCTCCGCCAGTGATTTCGTCAGGGTCTGCACCCAGACCGGTTCGGCGAAACCCGTGTCGCGCAGCAATTGTTCCACTTCCGCAGCCGAGAAGAACGTGGCGTCGCGATAGAACACGTTCTCGGCCTGGTGCGCGAGATAGTGTTGACCGAGGCCGCTAGTGCGATCGATAAAGCCGATCACCAGCACGCCGCCGGGCGTCAGCACGCGATACGCCTCGCGCAGCATGGCGCCGGCGTCATCGACGAAACAGATGGTGGTCACGCACAGGGCGCGTTCGAACAAGCTGTCCGCGAAAGGCAACGCTCCGGCGACCGCCTGCACCGCGGCGATGCCCCGCTGTGCCGCGTAGTCCAGCACGGCGTGGGCCGGGTCGATGCCCACCTGGATACCCAGCGGGGCGGCGAAACGCCCGGTGCCGACCCCGATGGACAAGCCAAGTCCCTGCCAAGGCAACTGCGCGCGCACCGCCAGCAGCTCCGAGTGATAGGCCGGCGCATGGCGCACGAACCAGTCATCATAGCGCTGATGAAACGTTTCGAACGGCGCGGTCCTTGGCATGATCACAGTAACTCCCGCAGCGCGGCGACGACACGCGCGTTGTCCTCGGGCAGCGCGGTGGTGACGCGCATGAAACCAGGACCAAGGATTGGATCACCTAATGGCTTGATGAAGATCCCACGGTCCTTGAGACTGTTGGCCAGTTCGGTTGCGTCATGGGGTGCGAAATCGGCAAGGAAGAAGTAAGTCTGGGTTGGGAAAGTCCGTACACCGAGCTCGCGGAGTTCAGCGGCCAAATTCTCGGTCCAGGTGCGCAACTCGGACGCCCGTTCACGGATTTTGTCTTCGTGTTGCAAGGTGGCAAGTGCCGCCGCCTGGCTGGGCCTTGCCAGCGGATAAGCGTCGTTACGGGTGTTGAGGTCATCGGCCAAGGCCTCGGAAAGGATGGCATAGCCGACGCGGAAACCCGCCAGGCTGTGGGCCTTCGACAGTGTGCGCGTAACTAGCAGATTGTCATGGTCGGGTACCATGTGGGCGACCGTCTGGCCGGCCAGGCCGATGAAGGCCTCGTCCACCAGGAACCGCGTGTCCGGATACTTGTCGAGCAGGTTTGGTAGCGGCGCCATGTCGAAGGTGCCGCCGTTGGGATTGTTGGGATTAACGATCACGGCGAGGGTAGTGCCAGCCGGGATTTCCAGCTCCGCCAGATCAAAAGCGAAGTCGTTTTCCGGCAGCAACCGGGTCTCGGTATACTGTTCTGCGATCTCGGGAAACAGAGGATAGGTGGGCGTGAGCAGATGCACGCTTTGGCCCAGCCGGTCAAAAAGCTGCCGCAGGATGAGTTCCGAACCGGCGTTGATGTGAACCAGCCGCTTCGGGACACCGATGCCATCGGCGATGAAGCGGCGCAATGGCTCCGAGAAAGGCTCCGTATAGTAATTGCGCCGCGGCACTTCTGCCTGTGCGGCGGCAATCGCCTCATCGATAGGCGGTAACGGGTTCTCGCATAGAAGTAGTTTAATACCTTCGAACGTTCCACCACCCTTTTCAAGTATCGATGTCATATTGCACCCCTCCTGTCCCGCCTCTTGATCTAGTCCATGACAAAGAACCTTACCACGAACGCGCAGCAGCAACAGCCAAACCTGGGCTGAGAGGGTCTTTGGTTCGTTCTCTTTCAGTCTTGCAGTACGGCACATTCATGCGGATGGCCGTTCATTGTTCCATCAACTTGTAACACCGACGGCAGGGGTCAGGTAGCTGATGTGTGCCCGGATGTTCCATGGTCAGGCGTTTCTCGAAAGCCGCTCGAAATTCACTTGCCTTCACATCTTCCCAGATATCTGCTAATGACCGTTCGCCAATGTTACCAAACACATAATTTTCCACTGGATAGGTCTTATTCTGAAACCAAAACTCCGCTGTTTCCCTAGGCCGCAGACTGATGTTGGTCATGACACAGGGAGACACGTCACCGAGATAAGAGATGAAACAGGCGTTTATCACATTCTCCGTACAGATAGCGCAGGGCTCTTCCATGTGGGGCCGATAATAGTGCAGTACGATATCTTGCTGCTCTGCCTCTCTTTTCGCGCTTTCCAACGCAGCACTGACCTCGGGCCACAGTTCTGGTTGTAGTAACAACGATTCATTTTGCATCGCCGCCGTGCCAATAAAGCTCAAGTTGTTGATAACGACCTGACTTGCGCCCCATTCAGCTGCCAGAGTAGGCAGTTGACTTAGTTCTTGCCAATTTGACCGCAGTAGCATGAATGCCAGGTGAACACTCGGGCCCTCAACCTGAAGCTCGCGTGTCATCTTCTTAATTTTTCTTAATGCCTTATCGATACGCGCAAAGTCACAACCGTGGCGAAACTTTTCATGGGTGGCGGTGGTTGTGCCCGCCAGGCTGATGCCCATGATATCGACCTGTTCTTCAAACAGGTTGTTGATGTGTTTGTCGACCAGCGGCACACCGTTGGTGGTAAAGCCGACCTTGGCTCCGGCCGATTTCACCTCCCGTACCATCTCCCAAAATTGTGGATGTAACAGCGGCTTTCCTCAGCCCTGCAGGAAGACCATATCGGCCAACGCGAAGCTGGATCGCAATTGTTCAAATGTTTGCATGTCCATCAGGTCGCCACCCCACTGGTCTTTATAGCAAGTGAGTACACAATAGGCGCAAGAGGCATTACAGATCGCAGAGACTTCCACTTGAATCCAGTCGAAACGAAGTGGTGTCACCGCTTCCCAAACTGCTTCTACATCACCGATTTGCATACTTGATGCCCCATGGACTTACAAGATTTTTGACAAAAGCCTTTACGGCAACAAGCCCTGGATGCCACTCTTAGGAAGACTCCTTTTTGGATGATTCCGAACTTTCCTGTCGTTTCTTCGCCTGTTTTTCCTTGAACAGCCGATAGTGATGAGAGCCTTCGCGGAGCAGCTTCGCACCACAGCCAGGGCATCGTTCTTCCTGGCAGGGGATGCCGTGGCGATGAGCAATCTTTTCACCACATTTCGGGCAAATACAGAGGCCGCCCGCACCCATTTCATATCTGCGCTTCACTGTCATGGGTTAAACTCCTGTGCCTTCTTTTCGCATCCAATTGGCTTTTAGTGTTGTTATGTCGCTACCTACCGCGGCACTTCGATGACGGCGCCTAAGCCGCCCTCAATGAAATCATCCTTCCATGCGTCGCGAAACATGCGGATTGCAGTGTCTCCGGTGCAATGGCTTGGCGCGACCTTCTTCACGCCCAGCGTTTTCAGTCGCTTGATAATCGTGCGGATCTCGGAATCACTTCTGCCACCCAGGTGAAAGCCTCCCATCAGCAGATAGATATTCTTGCTTAGATAGGCTTGCGCCTGCTCCGCCATATCGGCGACGTTGGGATGCGCGCAGCCCGTGATCACGATGAGCCCCCATGGTGTGTCCACAATGAGGGCTTGCTCCTTGATAGTCCAGCCCATCTCGCCCGTTGAATGTACGCTATCCAGAAGCTGTCGTGGTCCGGACACAGTTTCAATGGCGGCCCCAAGGTGAATAACCTCTTGCTGGAAAGATGTCGGAAACAATTCAGGCACATACACGGTGACATCAGGATTGCGCGCCAGAAAGGCAGCGAGTCCCCCGGTGTGGTCGCCGTGGATATGAGAAAGCGCGACTGCCTCAACCGCTTCGGCATCGAGGCCGAGTTGTTGCATGTTCGAGAGCAAAATATCGCCATTGCTGCCCGTGTCAAACAGAACAGTCTTGTCCAGGCCCTCGATCAGGCAGGAAAAGCCCCAGCCGGTCTCCAGTCCCGCCTTATAGGGCACGTTGTTGAATACGACATGGAGCTGAAGCCGACCCTCTTCGGTCTTCTCCGTTCCACCGGCTGTAACAACGGCGTGTGTCATGAATAGGAACCATCCAAGAAGTAGGGTAACTGCGATGTTTTTGTATGAATGCATGGCAATTGCTGATCGTCCTAACCATCGTGCTTTAGAAAGACCATTAGGAGTACCCCTTATGTCGCCATATTTACTAGGCGTAATGTTGATGGCGCCAGCTAAGAAATGTTTGACCTCTTAGATGTTTTCCGACGGTGATGCTGGAGACGGAGAACCTTGTGTTATCTTTCTCATCATGACCAACTCTATTTTAGTCCAAGGCAGGACATAACCCAGGATTGGCGGATGCCAGAACATCGCTTGACAAGCAGCCTCAAGAAGACAGCGCGGACATTTGTCAATCTGCTACCCATTATCATTGGTATGCTGTTATTGACGAGTCTTGCGGTCACCATGTTTCCGGAACAAATATCAGCTGGTCTGTTCGGTGGCAGTGACGCGCTGGATGCCCTGATTGGCGCATCCGTCGGAAGTATTGCGGCAGGGCACCCTTTGGCGAGTTATCTTCTAGGCGGCGAGTTGCTCAAAAGTGGCGTGAGCCTGGTCGCTGTGACCGCCCTCATTGTGAGCTGGGTCACCGTCGGCGTCGTTCAACTTCCCGCCGAGGTTTTAATGCTGGGCGCACGTTTCGCGATTTACCGCAATGTGATCTGCTTCTTCAGTGCGGTCGCGGTCGCCTTCCTCTCTGTGTATACGCTCAGACTCATCGGGTAGGGGAGGGGATGGAACGGGAACGTAAAAAGACGGGTCTCGGCGGCTGGCTATTCTTGCTATTGGTGCTCGCAGCATACGGCGTGACGGCAGCTGTTGACGCCGAGACGGCCAGCCAGGCTCTCAGCTTCTTTGGTAAAGTGATGCAGAACGTATTACCAATTCTAGTGATTGTGTTTTTCTTGCTTCTGGCGGCGGACCTGCTGTTCAAACCAAAGTGGATCAAGCGCAATCTTGGCAGGGAGGCGGGCATAAAGGGCTGGCTCTTAGCCGCTGTTGGTGGTGTGCTTGCCACCGGGCCTATCTATGCCTGGTATGCGCTATTGCGAGAGCTGCGCGAGAAAGGCATACGTGCGTCGCTGGCCGCCGTTTTTCTCTACAGCCGTGCGGTCAAACTCCCGCTGCTTCCGCTCGTGATTCACTACTTTGGTACTGCCTACACCTTAGTGCTTTGTCTGTATCTGCTCGGATTTTCCATCGTAAATGGTGTGTTGATGGTGAAGCTTGAAGATTGCGAGCTACCCTAGAATTGATTCGAACCGCCTCGACATGCACCTCAGTCGGATCAATCTTCGAACTCTTCTGTAGGTTTCGGCAGTCCCGCGAGCTTGCATAGCTCCGGTACCAGGCCCCGGGGAAACATCTCGTAAAGGAATGTCTTGTAAGTCTCATGATCATGAAAGTGTTGCCCATGATACTTGCCCAAGGTCATCACTAGCTTGTGCATGGTTGGATGGACCTTGTTTTCGCGGTATTAGTCGCGGAAATACTGGATTAACCCCCAATGTGTCTCGGTCAGTTTCACGTTATCCTGCTGTGACTGCTGAAAAGCCATTTCCTCGGCGACCTTCTCGGTGCAGTCGTCGGGATTGAGGAGGTAACCTTCCTCATCTGTTTCAATGATCTTGCCGCCCACATTTATACTCATGATCATGCCTCCTGAATGATTTCAACATTTGAATATGCTTTATACTGGTGCAAAACAATATCTTCTGCTGCTGTTGGTTCTATCTCTCGAGCTTCCCATAAGGCATTGTCAACATACATGAGGTTCATGGCGAGTTGCGAACCCCCAGACATAAGAAGCAAGAATCCGAAGTACTATTCTACCTTGTCCAGTTCCGCGCGCATCGCACTGATCACCGAATCATAACGATTTGGATCGGTGTCCTTGCCTGCGCCGAAGATTGCTGAGCCAGCGACAAAGGTGTCGGCTCCCGCTTCGGCGATCTCGCGGATATTGTCTACTTTAACGCCGCCGTCAATCTCCAGGCGGATGTTGCAACCGCTGTCGTCGATCAGTTTGCGAGTCTCGCGCAGCTTGCCCAGCATGGTTGGTATAAACGTTTGTCCACCGAAGTCGGGGTTAACCGACATGAGCAATATCATGTCCAACTTATCCATGACGTATTTGAGATAATCCAGCGGCGTGGCGGGATTGAACGCCAGACCGGATTTGCAACCGCAATCGCGGATCAAGTGCAGACTGCGATCGATGTGCTCTGAGGCCTCTGGATGGAAGGTGATGTAGGTGGCACCGGCCTTGGCGAAATTGGGGGTGATGCGATCTACGGGTTTTACCATCAGATGCACGTCAATCGAAGCAGTAACGACGTATTTGCGTAAGGCCTCGCCTACCAGCAGCCCGATGGTGAGGTTCGGGACATAATAATTGTCCATGACATCGAAATGCACGATATCGGCACCGGCGGCAAGCACAAGCTTGACTTCTTCACCCAGCCGGGCGAAGTCCGCCGAAAGGATTGAAGGGGCAATCTTATAGTCCATTACACATGCGTCTTGATATTCATCGCCAACATTGCGTCGCAGCCTGGTCACAACGCGTGGAGTACCGATACTTTATCGGATTAGTGTTCATTTAGTTACTACCAACGCCGCTGTCGGCTCAGGCTTGGATTCGGTCTTCTTGCATAACGTACACTTTGCGAGGGGGAGGGCGCGAAGGTGGTGAGTGCCCATCCGTGAGAATCTGGACGGGCAATTGGACTGTGCTAGATTTGTGCTAACTTGCAGGCACAGTTAATCGTAAGTGATTGATAAGTCAACTGCGGTATAGAGAGGGTAAACGCCGCAAGTGACTGGTGTGGGGTGTGGGAATAGCACAACGGCCTCCGTCTGAGCCACGCATGATTTCTTGGGGCGCGTTGCGCACCTCTCACGTCTTGCGCGCGACAATGGCCTGGCCTACGTAGCTGTCGATATGTCCGCCTTGGAGCACGCCTGGTCGGTGAATCAGATTCTTTCTCCAAGGTCTTACTCCAGAGCCAAGACCGAGTTGTGTGTGTCATCTCATGAGGTCTGGATCCGGGCCGAAGTAAACGATACCTGGGCACGCGACCGGTTCGAGACAGTCCGGATGCTCCTGCGAGACATATGCCTGATTAACCTGATGACCTCGAACGAGCAGCGATTACCTGGCAGGATCCGGCGATCAGGAATCAAGCCCTATGCCGAGCGTCTTCAAGCACTGCAGGAGGCACGAGCGGTCTATGATAGTTTGGTGGATGCCACCTATGACATGGACCGGGCCATACCAAATGAACGACTCGCCCTGTTCGATAGACTGTGGTTTTCTCAGGGAGAGATGGGGCCGTTTATCGGCGCCCAGCGAGCTTGGCGGCGGTTGGAGGCCGACCTGGAGCGATGAGAACAGGAGCTTGAGAGTGAGACAGTGAGCCTGTGTCAGGATGTTTTGGGCATCGAAGTAGGGGACATTGCAGTGGTCGAGTCTGGGAAAAGCCTGGTGCGACTCGAGGTTGAAGGGATGAACGTGTCATGTTCGGTGTGTGGGGAAAGCGATTTCGCAAAGATTGCCTGCCGGGGAAACGCTCTGAGCATTTCGGTATTGTCGTCGAGAATGACTGAAACCTCTTTAGGCGGCGTCGGGATAGATACTGTAAAATAGTTAGTACCAGCATTTGAGCTTTTTGCTGGTTCGAAGTAGGGAGGGGTGTTTCCACAGGGTTGGGCGTATTTTGAGCCGGTGGAGTTGGTTATTGAGCCTGTTAGCTAGGGCATTCAGCAAAAGAAATAGAAAATATTTTCAAGAGATTTCTGAGCATGGTATTTTACATGGTATTACCACCTACACGAACAAGTAAGCCATTGATATTAAAATCTAAAAATGGCTCGTTTACAATCGAGTGGGAGTGAGCGGCACCGGCTGGCAACGGCAGGCACAAGCGTTCGTCTATACATATAGAGAACATCATGAGAACATAAATCTCTCCATGGAAAGGAGAGCGATATGTCTCAGGTCGCGATCACGGACCGGTCGCCACACAGCCCACCTTACAAGCGACATCGACCGGAACAGACGCTTCTCTATCAAATCATCGAGCGACACTACCCGAAGTTCAGGGATGTGATGGCCGCGCAGGATAAGCCCCTGCCCCTGCACGTACAACAGGAATTTGCCGAGTATCTCAAATGTGGCCGTCTGAAGCATGGCTTCCTGCGGGTGCAATGCACCCACTGTCATCATGAACACTTGGTCGCGTTCAGTTGTAAGGGCAGAGGGTTCTGTCCCAGTTGTGGTGCGAGACGCATGGCCGAAAGCGCGGCATTACTGGTCGATGAGGTGTTACCGGAACAGCCCATTCGCCAGTGGGTGCTGAGCTTTCCATTTCAATTGCGGTCTATTCGTCGCTTCGCTCCTCACCCTTCGGGCCAGCTAAAGCTGTTCAACGCTTTGCTTTTGTCTGTTCGCCAGCCGCCCGCAACTGATGGGTCGGGTGCTGGGGATCGTCTACCGGGCCATCTCGACTTACCTGATTCAGAAAGCAGGATTCACCCAAAATATCCACAGACCGGTGCGGTGACGCTGATCCAACGGTTTGGCGGCGAACAGAATCTGAACGTGCATTTTCATGGTGCACATCCCTGTGCGCCACCCTGCGGGCGACCTGCGGTCGTGCAAATCGGCTATCGTGCCGATTTGTCACATGCTGTTCCTCGACGGTGTCTACATCGAAACAAAATACGGCAAAACACGTTTTCAACGTACCAATGCACCGGAACGGTAGGAACTGGTGGAGTTGGTGCATACGATCAGCCACCGGGTTGCCGGGTTTCTGGAGCGAGAAGGCATCCTGGAACGCGATGAAGAAAACGGTTACCTGAAACTGGAAGAGGGCGACGAAGACCCGATGCAACAGGTATTGGGCTGCTCGGTCAGCTACCGCATTGCCATCGGACAACAACAAGGCCGCAAGGTATTCACGCCGCAGAGTGTCCCGGCCTGGGAAGATGATGAGCGCTTTGCCCAGGTAGCGAAAGCATCCGGTTTACTCCGGGCATCCTGCCCTCCGCCCTGCAGGCCAGCTGAAGCTGTTCAAAATCGTTCCTGACGATTTTGTCAGCCTGCACGCCGGCGTTGCGGCACAAGCCCGGGAACGGCAGAAGCTGGAGAGGCTATGCCGATATATTTCAAGACCAGCGGTATCAGAGAAACGGCTGTCACTGACACCCTCAGGGGATATCCGGTACGACGTGAATGGATTCACGAGTGTCGCGGGCGCATGGATGCGCAAGAGCGACTCAGCTCAAAACGCCCTACAGCGATGGCACCACACGTGTCATCTTTGAGCCGCTGGATTTCATGTCGCACATCCCTGTGCTCCACCCTTCGGGCGACCCTTGTCGTGCAAATTGGCTTTCCTGCCAATTTGTCATCGCCAAGCTGGCGGCGTTAGT
>JARROA010000054.1:0-34126 GCA_037384425.1 Candidatus Thiodiazotropha sp.
CTTCGAATGGCTGGGGGCCGCCGGCCTGCTGCTGCTCGGCTGGCTGCTCGATATCTACTTCCTGTCGGCCCTGGCGCTGCTGCCCTTCCTCAGTGGCCTCGCCCTGCTGAAGCGCAAACAGGTGATCGAGGCACTGGAGGGGGCCGCGGATGACAGCGCGGAGCCTTCACCCAATGCCCGGACCACTGCGGTCATCCATGCCATCGATCAAAGCGACAAGCGCTACCGCCCACTGGAGAAGAAGGCACGGGACATCATCGAAATCCTCTCCATGCTGCGGCTCAAGCCGGCCGGCCCGGCGGTGGCAGGAACCTTCCTCGCCCTCTACATCGGACTCTTCGTCGTGCCTCCCGTAGCCTTGGTGGCGGCCTTCCCCAAGCTCACGTATGTGCTGGAGAGGCTCACCACCGATTGGGAAGCCGAGCAACAGGCGGCTTACGACCGGGCCGTCGCAATGCCGATACCGCAACTGGTTCGCGAAGCGGCCGATGCCACCCGCCGACTGAACCAGTCGTTGGATCCGAAGCTCTCCCGCGACCTGCTACAGCCCCCTGCCGACGACGACGCCATCACCACCGCCGAGCGGCGGCTGGCCATCTCGATCGATGGTGACTATCGGCAGTTTCTCAAAACCGGCAACGGCTTTCTCGAGCTGGGCACAGCATCGCACGTTACCCGCTACCTCCTCTTCCCCGTGCAACGGGTGGAGCGTTTCGCCAAAACACTCTCCCCCGCCTATGTGCGGATACGCCAAGTGAGTCGGACGCCGGATAAACCCCTGCAGGTCACTCTCTACGGCACTTCCATCGACGGTAAAGAGACCGTTGAGACTTTCGAGCCGGCCAAGCTGGGCCACATGCTCCTGATCGGCAACCGATATTCTGAAGAGTATCTGCTGCTCGAGCCCGGCCCCGACAGCGAACACCCCGGCCGGGTCCTGTCCATCCACGAGGAACCGGGCGGCTTTACAGGGAGATACTACAACAGCCTGCGCGAGTTCCTGGCCGACGAGCTTTCTCAGCTGCAGGTGTAATATCAACCCGATTGAGGCGCCCCACGAACATGGCGCAGGGGACCCTTTTACCCGGGAAATTCGCTATCATCTCCCGATTCGGATACGACCCGGACCAGCCCCTGACAAAAGCGGGGCAGCCGATCGTCCCGCTCCCAACGACACGACAACGACCAGACAGGATCTATGCCTCCTGCCGGAACCTAGTGTACCCCGTCATAGATTCGGTACCATTCAGAGCCACCCCAATACGTCAGATCAAGGCGTGGCTCGCGCCCCGTAGGAAGTGCCCTTGGGGTGTAGTGAATGGCAGGCCCTTTACAAGAGCCACAACGCAGAGCCGGCGTGTTGGGGGGGCTCCCTCCGGGAGAGCCTGGAAGGGGTCATCCGCGGCGGTATGCCTCTTGACATGGGAGGGGCCATTCCCTGCACCCCAAGGGCACTTCCTGCGGGGCGCGGCAAACCCCTTCCAGACTCGCTGAAGGGTACAGAATCTATGACGGGGTACACTAACAGATGACCGAATCACCCACCGGCAGTCACCGCCCGATCCGCAGCTACGTACTGCGCCAGGGGCGCATGACCGAGGCCCAGCAGCGCGCCTTCGACACCCTCTGGCCCCGCTACGGCCTGAAGCTGGATGATGGCCAACTCGACCTCGCCACCCTGTTCGGCAACGACCGGCCGGTGACCCTGGAGATCGGTTTCGGCAACGGCGAGGCGCTGGCCCAGCAGGCCCTGCGCCATCCCGAGCGGAATTATCTCGGTGTCGAGGTGCACAGTCCCGGGGTCGGCCACCTGATGATCAGGCTGGCGCAGCAGGAGAGCGACAACGTGCGCATCCTGCAGTGCGACGCCATGGAGCTGCTGCGCCACCATCTGCCAGCCGGGAGTCTCGCCGCCGTGCTGCTCTTCTTCCCCGATCCCTGGCACAAGAAGCGCCACCACAAGCGGCGCATCGTCCAGCCCGAGTTCGCCGAGCTGGTCCATCGGGCGCTGGTTCCCGGCGGCCTGCTGCACATGGCCACCGACTGGGAGGACTACGCCGGGCAGATGCTGCGCGTGCTCAGCGAGCATCCCGGTTTCGACAACAAGGCGGGAAGGGGGGGCTATTCACCCCGCCCGGAGGATCGCCCACTGACCAAGTTCGAACAGCGCGGCCAGCGCCTCGGCCACGGGGTCTGGGACCTGCTTTTCGAGCGGCGGGCCTGAAGCGGTGAGCGGACTCGCCCTCAAGCAGTTCGGCACCCCGCTGCTGGACCCTTTCGACCTCAGCCTCGCCCCGGGTGAGTGCGTCACCCTCAGCGGCCCCTCGGGCAGCGGCAAATCACGCCTGCTGCGCGCCATCGCCGACCTCGACCCTCATCAGGGCGAGGCCTGGTGTGACGGCACCCGGCAACAGGCCCTCAGCGCGCCCGTCTGGCGCCGTCGGGTGGCCCTGCTGCCGGCGGAGAGCGCCTGGTGGAGCGAGCGGGTCGGCGACCACTTCGAGCAGCTCGACGCCGACACCCTCGATCTGCTCAAACTGCCGGCGGACGCTGCCGACTGGCAGGTCACCCGTCTCTCCAGCGGCGAGCGCCAGCGTCTGGCACTGCTACGGGTGTTGAGCATCGAACCCGATGTCCTGCTGCTCGACGAACCCACGGCCAATCTGGACCACACCAACATCGAACGGGTCGAGACCCTGATCGCGCGCTGGCGCAAGGAGCAGGGGACCGCTGTGTTCTGGGTCTCTCACGATCCCGCCCAGCGGCAGCGTGTGAGCGAACGTTCGTTGCGCATCGAAAGCCGCCGACTGGTGAGCGAATGGGACTGATCAGCCTCACCCCCTGGGATCTCACCCTGGCCGCGCTGCTGGTGCTGGCCCTGGCCATGCTGTCCTTGAAACTCTCCCTCGGCATCGGCCGACGCCTGTTGATCGCCACCCTGCGCACGGTGGTGCAGCTGAGTCTGCTCGGCCTGGTGCTCAAGTTCCTCTTCGTGCAATCCCACCCGCTGCTGATCGCCGCCCTGGCCCTCTTCATGCTGATGGTGGCGGGCTACGAGGTGATGGCCAGGCAACAGCGCCGATTCATCGGTGTCTGGGGCATGGGGGTGGGCACACTGTCCATGTTCATCTCCTCCTTCAGCGTCACCCTTATCGCGCTGACGGTGATTATCCAGGCGCAGCCCTGGTACTCGGTGCAGTACACCATCCCCCTGCTCGGCATGCTGCTCGGCAACACCATGTCGGGCATCGCCATCGCGCTGGACAATCTGACCCTGAACGCCTGGCAGCAGCAGCGGGAGATCGAGGGCCGGCTGATGTTGGGCCATACCTGGGAGCAGGCGATCCGGGAGATCCGACGCAGCGCCCTGCGCAGCGGCCTGATCCCGATCATCAACGCCATGGCCGCCGCCGGCGTGGTCAGCCTGCCCGGCATGATGACCGGTCAGATCCTGGCCGGCAGCCCGCCTTTCGAAGCGGCCAAGTATCAGATCCTGATCATGCTGCTGATCGCCTCCGGCACCGGCTTCGGCGCCAGTGCGGCGGTGTGGATCGGCTCAAGAAGACTGTTCGACGAGCGGGAGCGGCTGCGGCTAGACCGCTTGAAGTCGAGCAAGCGGTAACCGGGAACCTGCCTGAGCTGCTTGGAGTGATAGCAGTCGATCGCGAACGACGTCCAATCCATTCGCAGTCGATTCAGGGCGTAGGGTGCGGCTTGCCGCACCGTAAATAGGGTCGAAACCGAATCCCAGTAAATATGGTGCGGCAAGCCGCACCCTACGCGAGATTCGCTTTTGGCAGGGTTTCAGATGGTGCGCCAGTTGCCGTTTCAGCGAGTCTCGTGTCGACTCCTGAGCAGCTTGATCACCAGCAGCAGCAGGGGCGTGCCGTGAAGGAAGAGGTCAAAGATGTCGATCGGCTTGACCAGGGTACCGTCCGCCAGCATCTTGAGCTTCTGCCACAGGTGGGGTTCGGGCACGAAAGGCGCGAGGGCGAGCAGCACGGCCGGCAGCGCGATCATCTGCATCGGGATTCTGTCCAACCAGGCGAAAAACTTCATACTCAACCTCGCCGCTGTGGGCATTTCATGTCGTCAGGCACTCTGGGCATTTGGCGCGGTAACGTTGCGCATCCTCTGCACTGAAACAGCAGGCGACAATCTCGTCGAATTGATCGAGATGCGCGCGCATGACGCTCAGCGCCACCTCCACCGCCTGCGCCTTGGGATAGCCGTAGACGCCGGTGCTGATACCGGGAAAGGCGATGCTTCTGATCCCCTGCTCACTGGCCAGCCGCAGGGAGTTCTCGTAACAGGACCGCAGCAGGCCCGGCTCGCCCTTGTCCCCGCCATGCCAGACCGGACCCACGGTATGGATGACCCAGTCGGCGGGCAGGTTGAAGCCGGGCGTCAAGCGCGCCTCGCCGGTGGGACAGCCTCCCAACGTCCGGCAATATTCAAGCAGCTCGGGTCCGGCCGCGCGATGAATCGCCCCGTCCACGCCGCCACCGCCCAGCAGGCTGCTGTTGGCCGCATTCACGATGGCATCCAGCTTCAGCTGGGTGATGTCTCCCGTTACAATGCGAATCTTTCCCACGACCCTCTCCAGGCTCTGTCGTTGAATGACCTTTACCAGCCTTAATTTTCTGCTGGCGCTGATGCTGCTGATCTGGTTCTGGCGCGACAGCCTGCGCGTGCGCGAGTCGGCCACCCGCATCTGCCGTCGGGCCTGTGAAAGCTATGGGGTACAGTTTCTCGATCAGACGGTGGCATTGCAACGCCTGCGACTGCGCTGGGTACCGGCCGGACTGCGTCTGCAACGCACTTACCAGTTCGACTACAGTCTGGAGGGCGAGGGCCGGCGCACCGGTCATCTGGTGATGCTGGGCCATCAGCACCTGAGCCTGCACCTCGATCTGCCGACGATCCCGGACCAGCCTCAACAACTGCACTGAGCGTACACTCAGCAGCTGCATCGTCTGTCTACAGGCAGCGTCGCAACCTGATTCAGGCTCTATAACGCAAAGTCCGCACAGGGCACCAAGTTTTTTATGTCCTATCAATAACCGATATTGCGTGCTTTGCGCTTCTTGGCGTGCTTTGCGTTATAAAACGCCCCCACGTCAATCCGCACACGGGATCGGAGCTACTTGACGACCTTGAGTGAGGGACGCCCACCCGGTCGGTTGGGATCGGGCTCCGGCTTATCCGGACCGTCGCCGTCCTCGTCCGGAAACAGCATGCCCTGGCCGTTCTCCTTGGCGTAGATGCCCTGCACCGCTGCCGGCGGCACCAGGATGTCCTCGGCCACCCCACTGAAGCGGGCACTGAACGTGATCCATTCGTTACCCAGTTCCAGCCCCTTGACCGCCGTGGGATCGATATTGAGCACGATGCGACCGTCCTCGATAAACTGCCTCGGCACCACGGTGCCACTGTAGTCGGCATTCACCAGCAGATAGGGCGTCTGCCCATTATCCACCAGCCAATCATAGAGGGCACGGATCAGATAGGGGCGATTGGATGTCATGCCGGCCATCGATCAGCCACGCATCTCCCGCTCGGCCTCGGACAGGCTCTGGGTGAAAGAGTCGCGTTCGAACAAGCGCTTGGCATAGGCGTGAATGCCTTTGGCGCTGGCGGGGATATCCACGCCCAGAACCGGCAGACGCCACAGCAGGGGCGCGATAGCGCAGTCGACCAGGGTAAACTCGTCACTCATGAAGAAAGGCTTGGCACCGAATACCGGGGCCGTGGAGATCAGACTCTCGCGCAGCTCCTTGCGCGCCTTGGCCGCCTCCTTCTTACCGGCCAGGATGATGTCCATCTGCCGATACCAGTCGTTCTCCACCCGGAACAGCAGCAAGCGGGAGGTGGATCGGGAGACCGGGTCTACCGGCAACAGGGGCGGATGGGGAAAGCGCTCGTCGAGATACTCCATGATGATACGCGACTCATAGAGCTTAAGATCCCGGTCGACCAGGGTCGGTAGGGTGCCGTAGGGATTCAGCTCCATCAGCTCTTCCGGCATGTTGAGGGGATCGATGTCCTCCACCTCGTAGGTGATGTTCTTCTCCGCCAACACCAACCTGACCCGATGACAATAGGGATTTACTGGATCCGAATAGAGGGTCATCACTGAACGCTTGTTGGAAACCGCCGCCATTTACTTAAGCCTCTCCCAGAATGTCAGCTATCGGGCTGCCAGGGCCCGACTACGAATATAAAGAACATGAAACGAAAAAGGCGCACAGTATACCGCAACTGTGCGCCTTTTTGTCAGATTTGGCGGAAGCGCCTTAGTGGATATCCTTCCAGTACTCTTTCTTCAGCAGATAGGCGAGCACGAAGAAGACCGCGATGAAGAGCAGCACCCAGATGCCCAGGCGTTTGCGCTCCATCTGGATCGGCTCTCCGACATAGCTCAGGAAGGCAGTGAGATCACGCGCCACCTGGTCGTACTCCTCGGCACTGAGAAGTCCCGGGGTCACCGGCTCAAAACGGTCGAAGACCTCGGTTTGGTGTCCACCATGTTCCTCTGTCTTGTACACCGCTTTCTGGGTACCTTGAAGCTCCCACAGCACGTGCGGCATACCCACGTCTGGAAATACGGTGTTGTTGACACCGAAGGGACGTTTTTCATCCAGATAGAAGCTGCGCAGATAGGTGTAGATGTAGTCCACACCCCGGGCACGGATGAGCACGCTCAGATCGGGCGGCGGATTACCGAACCAGGCAGTGCCCTGTGCCTCGGTCATGGCGATGTTCATGGTGTCGCCGATCTTGTCGGTGGTGAACATCAGGTTGTCGGTCACCTCTTCCTCGGTCAGGCCCAAGTCCTTCGCCATCCGGTTGTAGCGCTGATACTTGGCCGAGTGGCAGCTCAGGCAGTAGTTGACGAAATACTTGGCGCCACGCTGCAGTGAAGCCTGATCGCTCAGGTCGATATTGGCTTCGTCCAGATGCGGGCCTTCACCAGCGGCCAGAGCCAGCAGGGGGGCGGTGGCTAGCAGAAATGCAACAATCAGCTTTTTCATTCGGTCACCCTCTCAGGCACGGGTTTGGTCTTGTCGAGCTTGCTGTAGATCGGCATCAGCAGGAAGAACGCGAAGTAGTAGGCGGTGCCGACCTGGGCCATTACCTTGTACAGCCAGGTGGTCGGCTGGGTGCCGAGATAGCCCAGCATGATGAAATCGATCACGAACAGCCACAGCAGCGTCTTGTAGAGCCCACCCTTGTAGCGGATCGACTTGACCGGACTGCGATCGAGCCAGGGCAGGAAGAACATGACCAGGATCGAGGCGAACATGGCCACCACGCCGGGGAAGGCCGAACCCATCATCGAGGGCACGGCGCGCAGGATGGCGTAGAAGGGGGTGAAGTACCAGACCGGCGCGATGTGCGGCGGGGTCTTCAGCGGGTTGGCCGGCTCGAAGTTGGGGTGCTCGAGGAAGTAGCCACCCATCTCCGGTGCGTAGAAGATGACCGCGGCGAAGAGGAACAGGAAACCCGCCACACCGGCGATATCCTTCACCGTATAGTAGGGGTGGAACGGAATACCGTCTTTTGGGATGCCGTTCTCGTCCTTGTTCTTCTTAATCTCCACACCGTCCGGATTGTTGGAACCCACCTTGTGCAGGGCCACGATGTGAATGAACACTAGGGCCGCCAGCAGGAACGGCAGCAGGAAGTGCAGGGCGAAGAAACGGTTCAGGGTGGCGTCGGAGATGACGTAGTCACCACGTACCCAGACGCCGAGGTCGGGACCGATCACAGGCACCGCCGAGAACAGGTTGACGATGACCTGCGCACCCCAGTAGGACATCTGGCCCCAGGGCAGCAGATAGCCGAAGAAGGCGGTGGCCATCATCGCCAGGTAGATGATCACACCGATGATCCACAACAGCTCACGCGGCTTGCGGTAGGAACCGTACATCAGACCACGGAACATGTGCAGATAGATGACGATGAAGAAGGCCGAGGCACCGGTGGAGTGCATGTAGCGGATCAGCCAGCCCCAGTCCACGTCGCGCATGATGTACTCGACTGAGCCGAAGGCCAGGGTCGCATCGGGCTTGTAGCTCATGGCCAGCCAGACACCGGTGAGGATCTGGTTGACCAGCACCAGCAGGGCCAGTGAACCCATGAAATACCAGAAGTTGAAGTTCTTGGGCGCGTAGTACTGCGCCAGGTGTTCGTTCCAGACCTTGGTCAGCGGAAAACGGTCGTCGATCCAGCCGACAAAATTTTTCATGGCACTCATCAGGCTGCTCCTCCATCGGCACCGACCAGGATTTTGGTGTCGGAGAGATACTGGTAGGGGGGGATTTCCAGGTTTTTCGGTGCCGGAACGCCCGCAAAGACGCGGCCGGCCAGGTCGAAGCGGGAACCGTGGCAGGGACAGAAGAAACCGCCGACCCAGTCCGAACCGAGATCTTCAGGCGCCCTGTCCGGACGATAGGTGGGCGAACAACCCAGATGGGTGCAGATGCCGACGGCGACCAGATACTTGTCCTTGATCGAGCGGGTTTCGTTCTGGCAGTAGTCGGGCTGCTGTCCGGTATCGGTGGACTCGGGATCGAGCAGACGGTCATCGAGGGTCGGCAGATCCGTGATGTTCTGCTCGGTGCGGTAGACGATCCAGACCGGCTTGCCGCGCCATTTGACGCGCATCAGCTGTCCCGGCTCGAGTTTGCTGATATCGGCCTCGACAGGCGCGCCCGCGGCCTTCGCCTTCTCGCTGGGGGCCCAGGCCGCCAGGAAGGGATAGATCACGTAGCCGGCACCGACCGCCCCGACCGCACTGGTAGCCAGCGTAAGCGTACGCCGCTTTTTCAAATCAACGCCATCTGCGCTCATATTCAAGGACTCCCCGGGATACTGGATGAGTTGCTGAGGACCACGCCGGCCCCGCAGCAGCCCCTCATCTTCAGGACATTAGAATATACTTAAAAAACCACAAAAATTAACCGCGCATTTTGCATAATGCGACCGGACAGGTCAAGGCGAATCCCGGCCAAAAGCCGCGAAGCCCGATGCGGAATCATGACGGGCAAACCGGAGCCCTGGCTCCGGATCAGACCGGATTGTCGATATCGACGAAACGGTATTCGAGGTCGAAGCGCTCTGCCAGGTGCCGCCCCAGGGCCTGCACCCCAAAGCGTTCGGTGGCATGATGCCCGGCGGCGAAATAGTCTACGCCCATTTCACGCGCGATGTGTACCGTGGATTCGGAAATCTCACCGGAAATGAAGGCCTCCGCCCCCAGGGCGGCCGCCTGCTCCAGATACCCCTGCGCCGCGCCGGTGCACCAGGCGACACGCGCGATGTCATGCGCGGCAGAGGGAATGTGCAAGGGGTCGCGGCCCAGTGCCTGGGCGATACGCGAACGCAGGGATTCACCGCTCAGCGGCTGATCCAGCCGGGTCGACCAGATCAGGCCGGACCCCGCTTCGGCGGGAGCGGCCGTGTCGAATCCCAGCAGCCTTCCCAATTGCGCATTGTTGCCGTAGGTGGGATGGGCATCCAGCGGCAGATGGTAGGCGAGCAGGCTGATGCCGGCCTCGAACAGCGCACGCACGCGCCGCCCCTTCATCCCCCGCAGCGGGGCCGGTTCGCCCTTCCAGAAATAACCGTGATGCACCAGCAACAGATCGGCCCGCCAGTCACGGGCGGCCTCGATCAGTGACTGGCAGGCGGTGACGCCGACCATCAGCCGTGTCACCTCACTGCCGGCCTCGACCTGCACGCCATTGGGACAATAGTCGTCGAAATCCGGCGCCTCGAGCAGCTCGTTGCAGTAGGCCTCAAGTGTCATAAGATCTATCATGTTGTGTTTGCCTTGCCGGACAAAGAAAATAGAACCTGTCTCAACAGCGCCTATCGGATTAGTGTTAACAGGCCCTAGGGTAAACAATCCCATGCAAATGAGAAAACTCTTCTCTCTACTCCTGACGGTCATCACCGCCGGCCTTGCCGGAGCCCTGGTCGTGCTCTTTCTCGCCCCGGAGATGATCCAGCCGCCCGCACCGGAGACCCAGCTCAACAAACCCTCACCGCAGGCCGTGCTGCCCCGCCAGAGCGGCCCGGCCTCCTATGCCGATGCGGTACTGAAGGCGGCGCCTTCGGTGGTCAACGTCTTCACCAGCAAGATCACCACCGAGTCCCAGGCCATGCGCTTCAAGGACCCGCTGCTGCAACACCTGTTCGGCAGCATGCTGCCGGAGCAGACCCGGCAGCGGCTCGAGACCAGCCTCGGCTCCGGCGTCATCGTCACCCCCGACGGCTACATGCTGACCAATCACCATGTCATCGAAGGGGCTGACGAGATCAAGGTGGTGCTGGCCGACGGTCAGAGCGTCAGCGTCAGCGTGGTGGGCTCGGATGCCGACTCCGACGTGGCGGTGCTGAAGATCGACACTGATCGGCCACTGCCGGCGATCCCGTTCGGCAAATCGGGCGGCCATCAGGTGGGGGACGTGGTGCTGGCCATCGGCAATCCTTTCGGAGTCGGCCAGACCGTCACCCAAGGCATCATCAGCGCCACCGGCCGTTCCCATCTGGGTATCAACGCCTTCGAGAACTTCATCCAGACCGATGCCGCCATCAACCCGGGCAACTCCGGCGGCGCGCTGGTCAACGCCAACGGCGAGCTGATCGGCATCAACACCGCCATCTTCTCCCAGAGCGGAGGATCCCTCGGCATCGGCTTCGCCATCCCCATCGATCTTGCGGAAGGCATCATGCAGCAGTTGATCACCACCGGTCACGTGGTGCGCGGCTGGCTCGGCATTCAGGGACAGAATGTGACCGAACGGCTAGCAGAGGCCTTCGGCCTGCACGACACCGAGGGTATCCTGGTGACCGGCGTGCTCGAGGGGGGACCGGCCAGTGAGGCGGGAATCCGGCCGGGTGACGTGATCACACGCATCAACGAGGTCAGCCCGAGAAACTCCGAGGAGCTGATGACCACCATCGCCAACCAGCCCCCCGGGAAGCCCTTTTCGCTGGAAGTCATTTCGGGCCAGCGTCCGGTCTCGGAGCGCTGAATCCGCTCAGGAGGAGATACGGATCCGGGTCTGCAGCCGGATTATGCCGCTGACTTCCCCTTGCAGCCGCAATTGTGGCGCGGGGGTCTTGCGGTGATAGCCGCGGCTCACCCATCCCGCTTTGGGTGACTCGCTGCCGACGTAGATCGTCGCTTCGAGCCCCTCGGGACAGTGAAAGCTCAGACTGCGCTCCAGCCCATCGACTCGCACCCGATAAGTATTGTCGCCGACGGCCTCCAGCTTGCAGTACTCGGAAAACTGGAAATTGAGCGATACCCGGTGTGACTGGCGACAGTCGATCTCATCCAGGATCTCGATCTCCCCGACCTCCCCCCGCAGACAGACGGTGCGACGATGGAGCACCGGATCGGGCAACCGTGTATAGCCGTCGTGGCTGCCGGAGATCACGCTCTCATCCCCATCCACGCGCCAGGTCTCGAGGCGGCTCTGAGCCCGGCGTCCCCAGAGGAAGGCGCCCTGCAGCTCCGACTGATCCTGGTCGTCGATCACCAGCGTGTTGTGAGAACAGGTCTTACGGAAATACTGGCGCCACTCGGGGTAGGTGAAGTAGTCGAAAGTGCCCGGATCGACCAGTACATCCCGACGGTCCAGCCGCAGGGCGACACTGAGCGCGTCGGCATGCCCATGGGCGGCGATGGCGCCGTAGCCAAGTTCGGCGCAGTCGAAGAAGAGGCTGATCGCCCCCTCACCCACGCGGCCCGATTGCAGCAGATGGTAGCCCGACTCGGGGAAACTCATGCTTTCAAGGGCGGCGGTCTTGGCGGGGGCGGACTCCAGGCGTGCATAGTCGTCCATCGCCGACGGACCCAGCAGCCAATAGGCCGTCTGCGACAGCGTCCCGGCCCGTGCCTTGAAATCACCGCGCCCGAACAGCAGGGCGGCCAGGCTCAGCAGAGGCGGCACCTGTTCGGGCCGATCCCCCAGGTCGAGCACATAGCCGTCGTCCCGGTCGCCGAACATGGGCAACTCCTCGCCCCCCTCCTCGAGCACCGCGACGAACTCGATCATGCGCTCGATGCGCTGCCAGTATTCGTCGGGGAAGGGGTCGCCGGTCCAACGCCCCACGAGCCCACTGACGATGTAGAACTGCAACACGAAAAACTGGTAGCCCAGACCGTGCTCCCGGATGCAGCCGTCGCTGTAGGTCTGGGCCTGGATCTCGCGGCAGAGTATCGCCTTGGCCTCCTTCCGCCAGGCTTTAGACTGTTCGAAGCTGGTGAAATAGCTGGCCCCGACATAGACACCGGCCGCTTCGCCCACCAGATGGTTGTTGGCGGAGGAGCCCTTGGAGAACTTGCGCGCCGTCTCCCAGCAGTGCAGAAAGGCGTTACGCCGCAAACGGGCGTAGAACGCCGCGTCCATCGCCCCTGAGTCGCGGATCAGGTCGATGGCCCAGACCCAGTTGATCAGGCGCACCCCAAGCTCCAGCGGACTGCGCCAGTTCATACCGTAACCGAAGGGATTCTGCTCCATCCAGGAATCGAGCTGCCGCACCAGGGCCTCGGCATATCGCCGCTCGCCGGTGACCCGATAGGCCCGGGCCAGCACCAGCAGATGGTGGTGACGGTTGGGCTCCCACACCAGCTTGCAGTCGCCGCTCTGCTCGAAATCCCGGTAATCCACCGACTGGATGGGCAGGGTGGGCGTGGGCTTGCCGGCAGCATGATCGTAGTTCCAGGTGATCGGGTCGCCGAGAAAGCGGTCCTCCAGGTCGAAGAAGCTCAGTCTGCCTTCGGCGATCTTGTCGGCGGCTGCGGTCAGCGATACCCGCCAAGCCTCGATTTCCGGCCCCGCGTCAGACCGCAACCAACCACCCAGGCGCGGTCCCTTGAGGGCAAACCCGGCACCGCCGGCCTGCAACTCCGCCACGGGATCTCCCGCCGGTTGCGGCAGCAGATCGAGCGGCACCCGCATTCTGTCGACCTGATCCCTGGCCAGAGATTTGACCCGCCAGGCCACTTCGCCAGGCGACATGGCCTGAAGCCGCTTGAGATACCAACCGATCGACTGCATGGTTCAACCTGTCTTCAGTGGGGTGGAAAAAACCAGGAACAATAGGGCAGGTGGCCTGGCAATATCAACCATATTATTAAGAAAACTCCCGTTTTCTCTCCATATTCGGTATGATTCCACGTCTTTTTCCATCCGATCGACCCTTTTCTCCGACGACCACTCGAACAGACCATGGACAAACTCATCATCCGGGGCGGCAACCCCCTTTCCGGCGACGTCAGGATTGCTGGCGCGAAAAACGCCGCACTGCCCATTCTCGCCGCCACCCTGCTGGCGGACGGTCCCATGCGTGTCGGCAACGTGCCGCACCTGCACGACATCACCACCACCATGGAGCTGCTTGGCGGCATGGGGGTTACCCTGGTGGTCGACGAGAAGATGTCCATCGAGGTCAACAGCAATTCGATCCATACCTTCAGCGCCCCCTATGAGCTGGTCAAGACCATGCGCGCCTCGATCCTGGTGCTGGGTCCGATGCTGGCCCGCTTCGGCCAAGCCGACGTCTCTCTGCCCGGCGGCTGCGCCATCGGTTCGCGGCCGGTCAACCTGCACATCGACGGCCTGCGTGCCATGGGCGCCGAAATCCAGGTCGAGAACGGCTATATCCGCTCCCGCTGCAAGCGCCTGCATGGGGCGCGTATCGTCATGGACCTGGTTACCGTCACCGGCACGGAGAACCTGATGATGGCCGCCGCCCTGGCCAAGGGCACCAGCCAGATCGAGAATGCCGCCCGCGAGCCGGAGGTAGTCGATCTCGCCGACTGCCTCAACCGCATGGGGGCCAAGATCAGCGGCGCCGGCACTCCGACCATCACCATCGAAGGGGTGGACGAACTCAAGGGCACCGATTACGACGTACTGCCCGACCGCATCGAGACCGGCACCTTCCTGGTCGCCGCCGCCATCACCCGCGGCAACATCCGGGTACGCGACACCCGCCCCGAGCTGGTCGACTCGGTGGTGCAGAAACTGCGCGAGGCGGGCGCCGAGATCAATGTCGGCGAAGACTGGATCACCCTCGACATGAAAGGTAAACAGCCCAAGGCGGTGGATATCTACACCGCCCCCTACCCGGCGTTTCCCACCGACATGCAGGCCCAGTTCACTGCCCTCAACGCCGTCGCCAGGGGGGTTGGGGTGGTCACCGAGACCATCTTCGAAAACCGCTTCATGCACGTGCACGAACTACAGCGCATGGGAGCCAAGATCAAGCTGGAAGGCAACACCGCGATCTGCACCGGCCGCAAGCAGCTGACCGGCGCCCCGGTGATGGCCACCGACCTGCGCGCCTCCGCCAGCCTGGTGCTTGCCGGTCTTGTGGCCGAGGGCGAGACCCTGGTCGACCGCATCTACCACATCGACCGCGGCTACCAGAACATCGAGGAGAAACTGGCCGGCCTGGGAGGCGAGATCCGCCGCCTGCCGAGCTAAAGCCTGAACCGGCGGACTGGCGGGAAGGCACTGTCATACAGAAGCCGTTCGCATCTGTTATCCTTCGCGGCCCGGCAACCGGATAGAGTGACTCATGAAATTCGACGCACCCATTACCATCGCCCTCTCCAAAGGCCGTATCTTCGAGCAGAGCCTGCCCCTGCTGGCCCACGCCGGCATCGTACCGGCAGATGATCCAGAGACCAGCCGCAAGCTGATCCTCGACACCAATCATGAGCAGGTGAAGCTGGTCATCATCCGCGCCACCGACGTGCCCACCTATGTGGAATACGGCGCCGCCGATCTCGGCATCGCCGGCAAGGACGTATTGATGGAACACGGCGGCGAGGGTCTCTACGAACCCCTCGACCTGCAAATCGCCCGCTGCCGCATGATGACGGCCGGCTACCCGGAGGCGGCGAAAAAAACGGGCCGACTGCGGGTGGCCACCAAATACGTCAAGAGCGCCCAGCGCTTCTTCGCCGCCAAGGGCGAACAGGTGGAGATCATCAAGCTCTACGGCTCCATGGAACTGGCGCCCATCGTCGGCCTGGCCGACCTGATCGTTGATCTGGTGGAGAGCGGCAACACCCTCAAGGCCAATGGCCTGGTGCCATTGGAGCTGATCACCCACATCAGCTCCCGGCTGGTGGTCAACAAGGCCTCCTGGAAGATGAAGCACGGCCTGGTGATGCAGCTGCTGGACGCCTTCCGCGAAGCGGTGAACCAGTCCCCGAATTGATCCATGGGCATATTTCAATAACGCAGTGCACGCAATGAAGCGCAAAGCACGCAGAATTGATTAAGGCTTTTTGCATTCGATGACCTTTGCGTGCTTTGCGCTTCATTGCGTCCTTTGCGTTATATTCTTCCATTCATCCGATACCCGGCACAGAACCGAAACGAGACAGCGACCATGAGCGAGATCAACCAACTCTCCACCGCCACCGACGATTTCTGGCAGCGGCTCGACCAGCTGCTGGCCTGGGAGTCGGTCTCCGACACCGCGGTCAACGATACGGTGAACCAGATCATCCGCGATATCCGCGCCCAGGGTGACGCGGCCCTGGTCGACTTCACCAACCGCTTCGACCGCTGGCAGGCGGCGAGCGCCGCCGACCTGGAGATCCCCCTGAGCCGCCTGGAGCAGGCCTGGAACGCCATCCCTGCCGAGCAGCGCGAGGCGCTGGAGTTGTCGGCCAACCGCATCCGTGCCTATGCCGAGCACCAGATCATGGACTCCTGGAGTTACACCGAGCCCGACGGCACCCTGCTAGGTCAGCAGGTCACCCCACTGGACCGGGTCGGCCTCTACGTGCCCGGCGGCAAGGCGGCCTATCCCTCGTCGGTGCTGATGAACGCCATCCCGGCCAAGGTGGCGGGGGTGGAGGAACTGATCATGGTGGTGCCCACCCCCGGCGGCGAGATGAATGAACTGGTGCTGGCCGCCGCTCACGTCTCCAACGTCGACCGGGTCTTCGCCGTCGGCGGCGCTCAGGCGGTGGCGGCCCTGGCTTACGGCACCGAGAGCGTGCCGCCGGTAGACAAGATCGTCGGCCCCGGCAACATCTATGTAGCTACCGCCAAGCGTGCGGTGTTCGGTCAGGTCGGCATCGACATGGTGGCCGGTCCCTCGGAGATCCTCATCGTCTGCGATGGCGAGACCGACCCCGACTGGATCGCCATGGACCTCTTCTCCCAGGCCGAACACGACGAGGACGCCCAGTCGATCCTGGTCTGCCCCGACGCCGCCTTCATCGGCCATGTCACCTCCAGTATCGACCGCCTGCTGCCGACCATGGAGCGCAGGGAAATCATCGAGACCGCGCTGCGGGTGCGCGGTGCGCTGATTCACGTCAGGGACATGGACGAGGCGATCGCGGTGGCCAACCACATCGCGCCGGAGCACCTGGAGCTGTCGCTGGCCAATCCCGAATCGGTGGCGAAACGGATCAAACACGCCGGCGCCATCTTCATGGGCCGCTATACCGCCGAGGCCATGGGCGACTACTGCGCCGGTCCCAACCACGTGCTGCCGACCTCGCGCACCGCCCGCTTCTCCTCACCGCTGGGGGTCTACGACTTCCAGAAGCGCTCGAGCCTGATCATGGCCTCGCCCGGGGGGGCCGACACCCTGGCCCGCACCTCCTCTGTGATGGCCCGCGGCGAGGGGCTGACCGCCCATGCGCGCTCGGCGGAGTATCGGTTCAAACCCGAATAGAGGTGTTCGCTACGCTCACAGGTCTTGGCTCCCCCTCTCCCTGGCCCTCTCCCGCAAGGGGAGAGGGAACCCGCGGGCACAGCAAACTCATCCACTCAAAACCAAAAAAACTCAACACTCAAAACTGCTGTCGACGACTGATCCTCTGGCTCCTTGAGACAGGCAATCAGGAAACGCTTTACGCTTCACGGCGCCCTTTGCGTTATATTCCGAGGCAGACAAAGAGAGACAAGAAAGGATCACGAGCATGAGCCGTTTCTGGAGCCCGGTGGTCAATCAGCTCTCGCCCTATGTGCCGGGCGAGCAGCCGCAGATCGACAACCTGGTGAAACTCAACACCAACGAGAATCCCTATGGCCCCTCGCCCAAGGTGATCGAGGCCATTCAGGGGGAGCTGGGGGACGCTTTGCGCCTCTATCCCGACCCCACCGCATCCCGCTTGCGCGTGACGGTGGCGGAATACTATGGCCTGCAAGCCGATCAGGTCTTCATCGGCAACGGTTCGGACGAGGTGCTGGCACACACCTTCTTCGCCCTTTTCCAGCAACCGGAACCGCTGCTGTTCCCGGACATCACCTACAGTTTCTATCCGGTCTACTGCGGCCTCTACGGTATCGACTACCGGACCATCCCGCTGGCCGAGGACTTCACCCTCTGGATCGACGACTACGACCGCCCCAACGGCGGCATCATCTTTCCTAACCCGAACGCCCCCACCGGTCGTCTGCTCACGCTCAACCTGATCGAGACCCTGCTCAAGCGAAACCGTAACTCAGTGGTCGTCATTGATGAAGCCTATATCGATTTCGGGGGTGAAAGCGCTGCCGTACTGGTGCCCCGCTACGATAATCTGCTGGTGATTCAGACGCTCTCGAAATCCCGCGCCCTGGCCGGCATGCGGATCGGCCTGGCGCTGGGCGACAAGGCATTGCTGGAGGGCCTCATCCGGGTCAAGGACAGCTTCAACTCCTACCCCATCGACCGGCTCGCCCTGGCAGCCGGCATCGCTGCCTTCGAGGATGATGAGCACTTCCGTAACATCTGCAGCCAGGTCATCGACGAGCGCGAGCGTGTGACCGCCCAGCTGCAGGAGCTGGGATTCGAGGTCGTTCCCTCCGCGGCCAACTTTGTGTTTGCCCGCCATCCGGAGCGGGACGCCGGGGAACTCTCAGCCCGTCTGCGCGAAGCGAGCGTCATCGTGCGCCACTTCCGGCAGCCGCGGATCGATCAGTACCTGCGCATCACCATCGGCACACCGGAACAGAACCGACAACTGATCGAGGCACTCAAGCCGCTGCTCTGACTCAGGCCACCGAGCCCGAGATCAAGCCACAGTTGCGGCGCCTCTGCGCCATGATCTTGCGATAGATCTTCTTCTCCAGCAGGGAGACTATCCTCTGATCGACACGCTCCGTATTGCAGGTGTCCCCTGCCGAGCGAAGCATGCTTGCCAACTGTTCCAGATCGCGCACACTGCCGCCCAGGCCGGAGTCGGCGTATGCCAATGCCAGCTCCCCGGCAACATGCCGTTCGCAGGCTCCGTAAACCGCATCCCCGGATAAAGGAGTTTCGTGTTTGCCCGTCATGCCGTTCTCCAAATCCACACCCTGCCTTGCCGGGGCCCATCCTGCCCGGGTGGCAGTGCCACTACGCCACGCACTCCCTTGATTACAAGGCTACGCCGGGACGCTGGGGATTTAAGTGAAGTTTCACTCTGGTCCTGTGTGAAAAATTTACATGCATGCGGGCGCATGGCATTGCGCCTGGCCATGGGCTGCGAGTCAGCCTGAAGACCGCTCCGGAACAGGGCGAGGGAAACGTCTAAGCCGGCAGTTTGCTGACCAGCAGCGAGGCATTCACTCCGCCAAAGCCGAAGCCGTTGCAGAGGGCATGTTTGACACTCTGGCTGCGTGCCTGGTTGGGGACCAGGTCCAGATCCGCCATGGTCTCGTCCACGTTCTCCAGGTTGAGTGTGGGCGGGAGCAGATCGTTGATCACCGCTAGGGCGGTAAAGATACTCTCGACACCGCCGGCGGCTCCCAGCAGATGGCCGGTGGCCGATTTGGTCGAGGAGACGGGCACCTGAGCGGCGGCGTCTGCAAAGACATTGCGCAGGGAGGCAATCTCCGCCCGGTCGCCCACCGGCGTGGAGGTGGCATGGGCGTTGATGTAATCGATGTCGGATGGCGACAATCCGGCCATGGCCAGTGCGGTGCGCATGGCGGCGGCGGCACCCGAGCCGTCCTCGGGACCGGAGGTGATGTGGTAGGCGTCGGCACTGGTACCGTAACCGCTGAGTACGGCCAGCGGGGTGGCACCCCGGGCCTCGGCATGCTTCAGGGTCTCGATCACCATCAGACCCGAGCCCTCACCCATTACGAAGCCGTCTCGATCCCGGTCGAAGGGGCGGGAGGCCCGCTCCGGTTCGTCGTCCCGGGTCGACAGTGCCTTCAGCGCGTTGAATCCGGCCAGGGCGAGAGGATCGACACAGGCCTCCGTTCCGCCAACCAGGGCCACTTCGGCCTCGCCGCTGCGAATCATGCGCATGCCGTCGCCGATGGCCTGCACACCGGCGGCACAGGCGGTTACCGGACAGCCGATGGGCCCTTTGAAACCATATCGGATGGAGAGATTGCCGGCCGCCATGTTGGCGAGAAAGGCGGGCACCACGAAGGGCGAGATGCGCTTGGGACCGCGGCTGTCGAGGGTCTTCTGCGCCTGGGTGATGGCGGGAAAACCGCCGATGCCGGTGGCGATGATGGTTGCCGTAGCGCGTTGGTCCGCCTCGCTCTGCGGCGTCCAGCCGGCCTGTTCCAGGGCCTCGTGGGCAGCGGCCAGGGCATAGAGGGTGAAGAGATCGATCTTCTTGCGTTCCTTGGTCTCGATCACCCGTTCGGGATCGAAGCCCGCCTCGGGATCCTGCTCCACCCCGGGCACCAACCCCGCGATCCGGATCGGAAAATCATCGACATCAAAGCGGTCGATGCGGGCGATGCCCGAACGGCCCTCGGTCAGGCGCTGCCAGACCGGCTTGACTCCGCATCCCAGCGGACTGATGATTCCCATTCCCGTGATGACGATGGGCGAATGCATAGCTCCTCCAAAATTACCATTGAAGGAAACACTATCTGCCGCCAAGATATGATCAAGATAATATTTTCAGCCGCCACACCCGGGAGTGCCTGATGCCCTACTCCAAAGAGCACAAGTCACGGTCCAAGGACAGGATCCTGAAATCCGCCACCGAGCTCTTCTGCCGCTACGGTTTCGACAAGGTCTCCATCAGTCAGATCATGAAGCTCGCCAGGATGACCCACGGCGCCTTCTACGCCCACTTCGAGTCGAAGGAGGCCCTCTACAACGCCTCCGTGTTCGAGACCATCAGGCGCAGCCGGGCCGGCCGTCTGGTCAAGGGTCCCTTCTCGATCAAGCATCTGACCTCCCTTGTCACCGATTATCTCAATCTGCGCGATACCACACAGCAGGGCGAGCCCGGCCCGGAGGCAATCCTGTTCAACGACATCGGCAGCGACAACATCGAGATCAAGAAACTCTACGAAAAATCCTACCAGAGCCTGAGGGAGTTGCTGGAGACCCGTATCACAGCGCTCTGCAAACTGGGCAAGCTTCCGTTCGCGGCCGACAGCGAAACGGTGGCGGAGAAGTCGCGGGCGATCCTCGCCTCCCTGGTAGGCGCGGTGGCCATCGCCAAGAGCATCCCCCATGAGGAGGAGCAGGAGAACATCTTGATGACGGCGCAAAAGCAGATCTTCGCCATCCTGGGTGTCAGCGAGCACGACCTGCAGGATCTGTCGGACCAGACACCCTAGGGCCTGTTGACACTCATCCCACAGGCTTTTCCAGGACTCTTTTTAAGCCCAGCAAGACTGGATCAGCGTTAGCCACATGCGCCTGAGATAACGCCTCTGAAGCGGGCATGAAGGAGAGGTTCAGACCGCTTTCAGCCTCCCGATGCGCCACCAGGCGCCAACCAGCACGCAGGCGACCGACAGTCCGCCCATCAACACCAGTACCCCTTGGGAATAGACCCCGTAGCCTGAAAAGATCGCCAGAGCGCAGGAGATGGCCGCGAGCATGTAGGCGGCCTTGTAAGAGGTCGAGTTGGCGATGCTGGCACAGATGTAGCCTGCCAGTACCGAAACCAGAGAACCCAGCGTCAGGGCAAGCAGACCGATGCCGGAGAAGGGGTCCATCTGCGTCAGTGTCTTCTCAATCTCTTGCAGCGCAACCCCCTGCCTGCTGAGCAGGACCACGTAGATCACGCCGATCACGATACCCACCAGAAATGAACCGGCCACCTCAACCAGGGCGCCCAGAGCCACCGCCTTCACGATCGACCCGGGTTTCCCCTCGGCAACCCGGATATCGGACTTTGGCGGTTCGTAGATATTGTCTTCCACCTCGTCCCTCCCTTCGTAACTCAAATCTCCGCCAACAGGCGGTCGATCATTGAACTAGCCTGCCCCAAGTAGCCGCCACCGAACAGATTCAGGTGATTGAGGACGTGGTAGAGGTTGTAGAGCGTCTTGCGGGTGGCATAGCCCGGCGCCAGCGGCCAGGCCTCCCGGTAGGCATCATAGAAGTCGTTGCCGAATCCGCCGAAGAGCTCTGTCATCGCCAGATCGGCCTCGCGATCTCCGTAATAGACGGCGGGATCGAAGATCACCGGTTGCCCCTCCCTGTCGTAGGCGATGTTGCCGCCCCAGAGATCGCCGTGCAACAACGAGGGTGGGGGATCATGATCGATCAGATGATGAAATCCCTCGAGCAACCGCTGACCCCTGCGCTGCAGGCTGCCGCCGTAGCCGTTTCTGGATGCCAGCTGCAGCTGAAAACCCAGCCGTTGCTGGCGGAAGAAATCGACCCAATCGTCGCTCGGGGTGTTGGGCTGGTGGGTGGAGCCGATGGTGTTGTCGCGATGCCAGCCGTAGTGCTGCCAACCTGCGCTGTGCATCTGCGCCAGCTGACGGCCTGCGATCTGCCGACTCGAACGGCCGGCATGCCCCATCTCGATGTACTCCATGACCAGATAGGCCTGATCGTTGCTCATGCCGCTGCAGAGGGGTCTGGGCACCCGGATGGTTCCGGTCTCGGCCATCGCCTGCAATCCTTCGCACTCGGCCTCGAACATATCCAATAGCGAAGCCTGGTTGAGCTTGACGAAATAGGCCCGCTCGGCATCCACCAGCCGCACCGCCGTGTTGATGCAACCGCCGCCGACATGCCGGGGCTCCACCGGATCGAACGGCTGACCGGTCTCCTGGGCGATATGCTCCGCAATGATCTGCCAGATGTTCATGCCCTTATTCCCTCCTCACCCTGACAGACTATCAGGTGTCGGCCACGACCGATAATCTGTCGCTTTCAAGCAACACCGGATTCAGGTCACTCGCCACTCATGCCGATTGCCGTGTGTGAGTGTCCACTTACCGCTATCGGAAGCAATTATGCACACCACGACAATGCTGCAATACAACATAAATAATTTTCGTCCCGACACCGGATTAGTATCCGTTAATATTCTGTATCTATTTGTATTCCAAAGGCTTTCATCCTATGTCGTAAAATATGGACAGGACCGCAAAAGCGACTGAAGCACAAGGAATTTCAGCTACCACACAGAATCTTTACACAAAGTTATCCACAGCAATTGTGGAAAACCGGATGACACTGAATTGAACCCCTTTAGCGTTGCGTGACCACCAATCATTTGCAGCCATGATACAGTCGCGCCATGCAAACCGAGTCCATCCTACGTATCGCCCTGCCGGGGCCTCTGCGCACCCTCTTCGACTACCTGCCACCCGTCGGACAGGACATCCAGCCGCAGGTCGGCACGCGCTATCAGGTACCCTTCGGACGCGGCGGAAGGACCGGAGTGCTGGTGGAGATCGCATCGCATAGCGAGTTACCGCGGGAGCGCTTGAAAAGGGCGAGCCGACAGCTCGATCCGGACCCGCTGCTGACAGCGGCCGATCTACGCCTGCTGCGCTGGGCGGCCGACTACTACCAGCATCCACTGGGAGAGGTGATCTTTCAGGCCCTGCCGGTAAACCTGCGCAAATCCCGCCCGATGACCCTGCCACGCCCAGAAGGCCTACGCCTGACACCGGCTGGCCGCAGCATGGACCTCTCGACCTTGCAACGGGCCCCGAAACAGCAGGCGGTACTCCGTCTGCTCTCGGACCACCACACGGGGTTGCCGAAATCCGATCTGATGGCGCAGTGCCACGCCTCCGACAGTGTACTCAAGACCCTGCTCGAACGGGACCTGATCGAGGTGTGCCGATTGGCGCCGACGGTGTCCGCCAAGCCCACCCCTGCGCCGCCACGACATCAACTCAATCCTGCGCAACAGCAGGCGGTCGACCGGGTTCAGCAACACCTGGATCGATTCCAGCCCTTTCTGCTCCACGGCGTCACCGGCAGCGGCAAGACGGAAGTCTATCTGCGCCTCATCGAAACGGTGATCGAACAGGATCGCCAGGCCTTGGTGCTGGTGCCCGAGATCGGACTGACACCTCAGCTCATGGCGCGATTTCGCCGCCACCTCGGTGACCGTATCGCCCTGCTTCACTCAGGTCTCGCCGATGGTGAGCGGGAACGGGTTTGGCATGCCCTGCGCCGTGGCGAACGGGGCGTACTGGTCGGCACACGTTCCGCCATTTTCACCCCCATGCCCAGACTGGGCCTGATCATCGTCGACGAGGAGCACGATCTCTCCTTCAAGCAGCAGGAGGGATTTCGCTACTCGGCACGGGATCTGGCGATCGTCAGGGCGCAGCAGACCGCTTGCCCGGTGGTGCTCGGCTCAGCCACGCCCTCGCTGGAATCCCTGCGCAATGCGGACGAGGGCCGCTATCTGCGTCTCGAGCTGCCGCAGCGCGCCACCAGGGCCAGCCTGCCCGAGCTGCAGCTGATCGACATCCGTTCCGCTCCGCTCGACGCCGGGATGTCGCCTTTCCTGTTGCGCGAGATCGAGGCCACGCTGGCCGACCGGGGCCAGGTGATGCTGTTTCTGAACCGGCGCGGCTACGCCCCCATGCTCACCTGTCACGCCTGCGGCTGGCTCACCGACTGCCCCCGCTGCGACGCCCGCATGACCCACCACCGCAAGCAGCAGTTGCTCTGGTGTCACCATTGCGGCCACCAGCGCCGGGTGCCGAGCCACTGTCCAAGCTGCGGCAGCGCCGACCTGCGCGCCGTGGGACAGGGCACAGAGCAGCTCGAGGCACGGCTCGCGGAGCGCTTTCCCGACACACCCCTGGTACGCATAGACCGCGACTCCACCAGCCGCAAGGGGAGTCTGGAGACGTTGCTCCAGCGCATCCGCGACGGGGAGTACCCTCTGCTACTGGGCACCCAGATGCTGGCCAAGGGACACCACTTTCCCCACGTCACCCTGGTCGGCATACTCGACGTGGACCAGGGGCTCTTCGGCGCCGACTATCGCGCCCCGGAGCGCATGGCCCAGCTGATCCTGCAGGTGGCGGGCCGCGCCGGGCGGGCGGAATGGCCGGGCCGGGTGCTGATCCAGACCCGCCACCCCGATCACCCTCTGATGCAGCTGCTGACCCGAAAGGGCTACGACGCCTTCGCTGAGGAGGCGATGGCTGAGCGGCGGCTGGCCGCCCTGCCGCCCTTCTCGCATCAGGTGCTGGTGCGGGCGGAATCGACCAAGGCCGAGGACCCTCTGGATTTTCTCGAGTGCGCAGCCGCCGTCGGGCGAACACTGCCCGACTCAGGCGAGGTCGAGTTCTGGGGACCGGTACCGGCGCCCATGGAGCGGCGTGCCGGACGCATCCGGGCCCATTTGCTGATTCAGGCAGCACAGCGTCAGGCGCTGCATCGTTGGCTCTCCGCCTGGGTGGCTCAGCTGTCAGAGTTACCCGAGGCACGCCGGGTGCGCTGGTCGGTGGATGTGGATCCGATGGAGATGCTCTGAACTGCAGATCAGACAGCGCCATTCCGGCTCGATATATCGCAATGTGCGTATGTAGCCCGGATGCAACGAATTGGAACCCGGGTGGATCGATACACCAAGCCCCCCTGGATTGCGCTTCGCTCCATCCAGGCTACAGGGTTTGACCGGCCTTGAAATGCTTTGCGGTCTTTGCGCTACTTTGCGCGCTTTGCGTTATATTTCCCGAGCCATGCCAGACCCAATCACAGCAGATCGGCGATCTCCGCGGCGATGATGTTTAGATCCTCGTGGCGCACGTCCTTGCCTGTGACCAGGAAGATCACATAGCCGCCGATGTTCTTGGCGTGGCCGCCGATGCGCTCCAGGGCACGCAGGGCGAGCACGATGTCGACCATATGCCCCACACTGCGGGAATCCTCCATGACGAAGGTGGAGAGCCGGCGCAGGGCGGAACGGAATTCCTCGTAGAGCTGCTCGTCGGTGCGGATCACCTCCACTGCCTTGTGCAAATCCAGCTCGGAAAAGGCCTCCAGGCTGACCTGCAGCATCTTGTCGACGAATTCGGCCATGTCATAGATATCCCGCAGGATCTCCTTGCCCGGAGGATTCTTGCCGTTGTCGAAGAAGTGGATGGTGAGGTTGGCGATCTTGCGCGCCTCGTCGCCGACCCGCTCGAGGTCGGAGACGGTCTTCTGCACCGTCAGCACATCGCGCAGGTCCTTGGCCACCGGCTGGCGTTTGGCGATGAGGCGGATGATCTCCTCGTCGGCGCGAATGTCGATCTCGTTGAGTTTCTGGTCCCGGTCGATCACCTGGCCCGCCGCCTTGGTGTCTTCGTCCTTCAGGGTCTGTACCGCCCGACGCAGCTGATCGAGGCCCAGCTCGCCGAGTTCGAGCACCAGCTGGTTGATGGTCTTCAGCTCTTTATTGTAGGCCTGTACGGTATGTCCGCTGATCATCGTTTTCATACTCTTTGGTCCGTCAGCCGAAACGGCCGGTAATGTAGTCTTCCGTCAGTTTGTGGCGGGGCGCGGTGAAGATCTGATCGGTCTCGCCCACTTCGATCAGTTTGCCGAGATGGAAGTAGGCGGTGCGCTGGCTGACACGGGCCGCCTGCTGCATCGAGTGGGTGACGATGGCAATAGTGTAGTTCTCCCGCAGTTCGTCGATCAGCTCCTCGATCTTGGCGGTGGCGATCGGGTCGAGGGCCGAGCAGGGCTCGTCCATCAGAATCACCTCCGGGCTGACGGCGATGGCGCGGGCGATACAGAGGCGCTGCTGCTGGCCGCCGGAAAGACCGGTACCGGGCTGGTCCAGACGATCCTTGACCTCTTCCCACAACCCCGCCTTCACCAGCGAAGTCTCGACGATCTCGTCGAGGTGCTGCTTGTCGTCGCTGAGACCGTGAATCCTCGGGCCATAGGCGATGTTGTCGAAGATCGACTTGGGAAAGGGATTGGGCTTCTGGAACACCATGCCGACACTGGCCCGCAGGGGCACCACGTCGAGACTGCCGTCATAGATATCCTGACCGTCCATCTTGATCTGGCCGGTGACGCGGCAGATGTCGATGGTGTCGTTCATGCGGTTGAGGCAGCGCAGGAAGGTCGACTTGCCACAGCCGGAAGGGCCGATCATGGAGATCACCTGGTTCTTGCCGATGTCGAGGCTGACATCGAAGATGGCCTGCTTTTCGCCGTAGAAGACATTCACGTTGCGGCAGGTCATGCGGGGATCGTCCACATAGATCTCGCCCACGGTGCCGCCGGCCTGGGTTTCGTTCACTGTATGCATATCGACCTCGGCGATTGCCCCTCTTTCATACTTGGCAGCCACCGTGCCGTTGCGATTCATCACCTGTTCCATCTTTTACCTCGCTTGCGCCGCCTTTACCAGCGCCGCTCAAATTTCTTTCTCAGCCAGACCGCCAGCAGATTCATGGTGATCAGAAATGCCAACAGCACCATGATGGCCGCCGATGTCCGCTCGACGAATGCGCGCTCCGGGCTGTCAGCCCAGAGATAGATCTGCACCGGCAGCACTGCCGAGGGATCCATCGGTCCGCCCGGAATGTCGACGATGAAGGCGACCATGCCGATCATCAGCAGAGGCGCGGTCTCGCCCAGGGCCTGGGCCATGCCGATGATGGTTCCGGTGAGCATGCCCGGCAGGGCCAACGGCAGCACATGGTGAGTGACGGTCTGCAACGGTGATGCGCCGATGCCCAAAGCCGCTTCGCGGATCGATGGCGGCACCGATTTCAGCGATGCGCGGCTGGCGATGATGATGGTCGGCAGGGTCATCAGGGCCAGCACCAGACCACCCACCAGCGGCACCGATCGGGGCAGGCCGAAGAAGTTGATGAAGACCGCCAGGCCGAGCAGGCCGAAGACGATGGAAGGCACCGCCGCCAGGTTGTTGATATTGACCTCGATGAGGTCGGTCCAGCGGTTCTTGGGCGCGAACTCCTCCAGGTAGACCGCCGCCGCCACGCCCACGGGGAAGGCGATCGCCAGGGTAATCAGCAAGGTGAAAACGGAGCCGAATACGGCGCCCTTGATACCCGAGAGTTCCGGTTCGCGGGAGTCCCCGGCGGTGAAGAAGATGGTATTGAACCGCTTCTCGATACGCCCCTGCTCCTGCAGCTGCTGAATCCAGGCCAGCTGGTTGTCCTTGATGCGGCGGTCGCTCTCCGGCTGATTAAGGTCGATATGGCCTTTGATGAGCATGTCCACATCGTCGTCGGCCACCAGCCAGACCGAGTCTGTGGTGCCGATCAGCGAGGGATCCTGCTGCACCCTATCGAGCAGCTGAAAGGAGGCGCCTGTACTGACCAGACCGTAGAGCACCTTCTTCTCCCGCCGGTTGGTCACCTCGGGGAACTCCTCGCGCAGGGCCGCCTTGACGATGCCGCCGAAATCCCCCTTGGCGATCACCTGCGGATCGGTCTCGCCCACCGGCGCGATCTTCTCCGGATCGAAATTCACCTCCAGCTGGATGTAGGTCTGCTGAAAGGCGGTATACCCCTTCGAAACGATACTGACGAAGAGAAAGGAGACGAACAGCAGCCCGACCAGGATGGCCCCCAGACCAATGCGCTTAAAATTGCGCTCCCGGCGATAGCGCTTGGCAAGCCCCTTCTCGACCCGCTGCAGGGTCCGTTCGTGTTGTTGTTCCAGCTGACTATTCATACTGTTCACGGTATTTGCGCACGATATGCAGTGCGATCATGTTGAGCGCCAGGGTGATGACGAAGAGCACCAGCGCCAGGGCGAAGGCGGCCAGGGTCTTGGCGCTGTCGAACTCCTGATCGCCCACCAGCAGGGTGACGATCTGCACCGTCACCGTGGTCACCGCCTCCAGCGGGTTGGCGGTGAGATTGGCCGACAGCCCCGCCGCCATGACCACGATCATGGTCTCACCGATGGCGCGCGAGACCGCCAGCAGCACGCCGCCGACAATGCCGGGCAGGGCCGCCGGAATGATGACGTTGCGTATGGTCTCGGAACGGGTGGCGCCGAGTCCGTAGGCACCGTCTCGCAGGGACTGGGGCACGGCGTTGATAACATCGTCGGAGAGCGAGGAGACGAAGGGGATGATCATGATGCCCATCACCACCCCCGCCGCCAGCGCCGACTCGGAAGAGACATCCAGTCCCAGGGCAGCACCACTGTCGCGAAAAAAGGGCGCCACGGTGAGCGCGGCGAAGAAACCGTAGACCACGGTCGGGATGCCGGCCAGGATCTCCAGCACTGGTTTGGCCAGAGCGCGGAAGTGCTTGTTGGCGTACTCCGCCATGTAGATGGCCGACAACAGTCCCACCGGCACCGCCACCAGCATGGCGATAAGGGTGATGAGAAAGGTACCGGCAAACAGGGGGATGGCACCGAAGACGCCGGAGGAGCCCACCTGGTCGGCCCGGATCGCCGTCTGCGGCGACCACTCCAGACCGAAGAGAAACTCGGTCACCGGAATCTGTTGAAAGAACCGGATCGATTCGAACAGCACCGAGAGCACGATGCCGATGGTGGTGAAGATCGCCAGCGTCGAACTGGAGAGGAGGAAGAAGTTGATCACCTTCTCCACCCGGTTGCGCGCACGCTGATGGCGGCTGATCGAACGCTGGGCGAAGAGTCCGGCCAGGATCGACAACGACAGGGCGGCCACGAACATGGCCAAGCGGCTGATCGACTGCAGATGGGCGTAGTGGTCGGCGGCCCGCTGCATCTCGGCATCCACCGTGCCGGAGACGATATTGCCGGTAGCCAGGTTACGAATGTCGTTGAGCACCAGGTCGAGGCGTTCAGGCGGCAGCTTTTGAATCTCCTGCGGCAGCGAATCGACCACCAGGCCGGTCACCACCGAGCCTTCGAAGGAGACCCAAAAGGCGATCAGCAGCAGGGCGGGAATGCCGCACCAGAGTGCGGTCTGCAGCCCGTAGTAGGAGGGCAGTGAATGCAGGTCCCGGACCCGTCCGGAAACCAGGCCGAGCGACCGCTTGCGGCCCAGATAGTAGGCCAGGGCCATGAGTCCCAGGAGCAGGACGATCAGTGTCGATGTGTGCATGACGACTTCCAGGCAAAAAAGCGGCTGCCAGCGTGGTTGCCCAGCGCCAAGCAGCCGCTTCCCGCAGCTTACGACCTACGACTTAGAGCTTCAGGGACTTCATCGACTCCACGTCGCTCTTGAAGGCCTTGCGCTCTTCGGCGGGCATCGGGATCAGGCCCTTGTCGGCCAGGTAACCCTCGTCGCCCCATGCCTTCTCGCTGGTGAACTCGGCCAGGTACTCGTTGATACCGGGGATCTTGCCCACGTGGGCCTTCTTCACGTAGAAGAATAGCGGACGGGAGACCGGATAGCTGCCGTCGGCGATCTTCTCGAAGGTCGGCGCCTCGCCGTCGATCAGAGAACCCTGCACCTTGTCGGAATTCTGGTCCAGGAAGCTGAAGCCGAAGATGCCCAGGGCGTTCGGGTTGGCCTCCAGCTTCTGCACGATCAGGTTGTCGTTCTCGCCGGCCTCGATGTACTTGCCGTCCTCACGCACGGTGTGGCAGATCGACTTGTACATCTTCTTGTCCTTCTTCTTCATGGCCTTGATCCAGTCGATCTTCTTGCAGCCGCCTTCCATCGCCAGCTCGGCGAAGGCGTCACGGGTGCCGGACGTCGGAGGGGGACCCAGCACCTCGATGGTCATGTCGGGCAGATCGGCGTTCACCTGCTTCCAGGTATTGTAAGGATTGTCGACCAGTTTGCCGCTGGTGGGGTCCTTCGGATCCGGCACCTGCTTGGCCAGGGCCAGGAACAGGTCCTTGCGGGTCACCTTGAACTGGGGCGCTTCCTTGGAGTTGGCCAGGGCGATGCCGTCGTAGCCGACCTTGACCTCGACGATATCCTTTACGCCGTTCTTGTCGCACCGCTCGACCTCGGAGGACTTGATGCGACGCGAAGCGTTGGTGATGTCGGGATGCTCGACGCCGACACCGGCGCAGAACAGCTTGAGACCGCCGCCTGAGCCGGTGGACTCGATCTTGGGGGTCTTGAACTGGGTGGTCTTACCGAACTGCTCGGCCACCACGGTGGCGAAGGGGTAGACGGTGGAGGAACCCACGATGCTGATGTAATCGCGGGCGGAAGCCATTCCTGCAAAACCGGTCAGCGACAGGGCGACCGCTGCTGAGATCAGCTTTTTCATATCGATACTCTCCTTCAGAGATGTTTGTTATCAAACCGGATAACGGACAGTTAAGTTTCGGGTGTGCAGAGGATAGGTTCCAAAGATGAACACTCGATTAGGAAAAGATGACAGTTCTGTTACAGAACGACGGCATCGGCTACGGCTTGGCCGAAAAACGGTAGCCGGCACCGCGCACCGTCTGCAGCACCAGCTGTTTGCCGCTCGGCTCCAGGGCCTTGCGCAGACGCCGGATGTGCACGTCGACCGTGCGCTCCTCGATGTAGACGTTGGTGCCCCAGACCCGGTCCAGCAGCTGGCTACGGGAAAACACCCGCTCCCGGTGACTCATGAAGAAGTGCAGCAGGCGGAACTCGGTAGGGCCCAGTTCCACCGTCTGCTGATCGGCGGTCACCCGGTGGCTCACCGGATCCAGCACCAGGCCGTTGCACTCCAGGGAGTTGCCGGCCAGCAGAGGGGAGACCCGGCGCAGGATGGTACGGATCCGGGCCAGCAGCTCACGGGCGGAGAAGGGTTTGGTGACATAGTCCTCGGCGCCTACGTCGAGGCCGCGTACCTTGTCGTTCTCCTCGCCCTTGGCGGTGAGCATGATGATGGGGATCGACTCGGTCTCGCTGTCACTTTTCAACCGACCGGCCAGTTCGATCCCGCTCATGCCGGGCAACATCCAGTCGAGCAGGATCAGATCGGGTCGTGATTTGCGGATCTGACTCAACGCCTGGGCGGCATCCTCCGCGAAATCGGTGTGAAAGCCCTCGTTTTCCAGAATGAAGCGCAGCATCTCGCCGACAGCCGGCTCGTCGTCTACCGCAAGAATTCTCGGAATGGTCATCTCAGCATCCACTCAGCTCAGGTTTGGCGCCATTAAACCGAAGCTTTGTTACGCAACGATGACAACTCCCACAGGCAATCAAGAATCAGGGGTGGTTCTCCAGGGTGTCGGCCTGTTGCAGTAGGGCATTGCGGGCAACGCGGGGCTGACCCGCGATCACCGACTCGTAAAGTTCCGGCTGAGGCTGCCAGAACATGACACCGATACCGTCGGGCTGGGTGTGGGAGACGATCCCCATCACCTCCCACAACCGCCCCTCGCGAAAGATCTCCAGCTCCACCAGGGCGCCGGTGAGCAGGGTCAGGCTCTCGGTCTTGAGAAACATCCCCTGCGTGGAGCAGTTGACGGCTCGGGCCGGGAAGGCCCGCTGTTTGCGATAGCGGATGTAGACATCCCCATCCATTGGATAGCGTTTGCTGTAGCGTCTCTCTACGGCCATTTTCTCTCTTCCAGTCAGGTTCATAGGGCTCAGAGTCTAGGCAACCGCAGTGACAAGCCGGTGACAGCCGGATGAATCCTTTCTGACACCCGCACTCCCCCGCAACCCCCGTTTCCTGTTATCCTTGCCGGCCTTGTATCAGCCCCAACACCCCTCCGAAATGAAGACGCAGATCGAGCAACTGGTTACCGCCGCCCTGCAGCAGCTCGCCGACGACGGCCAACTGCCGCAGGAGATCCTGACGCCCCCGAAAATCGAGCGCGCCCGCGACAGCCGGTACGGCGATTTCGCCACCAATGTAGCCATGGCGCTGGCCAAGCCGGCGGGCCGCAATCCGCGCGAGCTGGCCCAGGCCCTGCTCGAGGCACTGCCGAGCTCAGAGCTGGTGGAGCGTTGCGAGATCGCCGGCCCGGGCTTTATCAACTTCTACCTCTCGCCCACCGCCTACCAGCGCCTGGTGCCGCAGATCCTGGCCCAGGGCCCCGACTACGGGCGCAGCCACATCGGCGCGGGCAAGAAGGTCCAGGTGGAGTTCGTCTCCGCCAATCCCACCGGTCCCCTGCACGTGGGCCACGGCCGCGGCGCCGCCTACGGCTCGGTGGTGGCCGACCTGCTGACCGCGGTCGGTTTCGACGTGCACCGGGAGTACTACGTCAACGACGCCGGGCGCCAGATGGACATCCTCGGCACCTCGGTCTGGCTGCGCTACCTGGAACTGTGCGACGAGACCCTGACCTTCCCCGCCAACGGCTACAAGGGCGACTACGTCTGGGACATCGCCGCCAGCCTGCATCGGGACCACGGCGAGGCCTACAAGCACAGTGCGGAGGAGATCTTCGCCGGCATCCCCGCCGATGAGCCGGCTGGTGGCGACAAGGAGGCCCACATCGACGCGCTCATCGAACGCGCCAAGTCGCTGCTGGGCGACAACCGCTACCGTTTCGTCTTCGAGCTGGGGCTCAACACCATCCTCGATGACATCCGTGACGACCTCTCCCTGTTCGGCGTCACTTACGACCAGTGGTACTCCGAGCGCAGCCTCACCGAGAGCGGCGCGGTCAACAAGGCCATCGAGCGCCTGCGTGCCGGCGGCCAGCTCTACGAGAAGGAGGGTGCGCTCTGGTTTCGCTCCACCGACTACGGCGACGAGAAGGACCGGGTGGTGGTGCGCGACAACGGCCAGACCACCTATTTCGCCTCCGACATCGCTTACCATATGGACAAGCTGGAGCGGGGCTTCGAGCGGGTCATCGACGTCTGGGGCGCCGACCACCACGGCTACGTGCCGCGGGTCAAGGCGGCTCTGCAGGCCCTGGGCGACGACCCCTCGCGCCTGGATGTGCTGCTGGTGCAGTTCGCCATCCTCTACCGGGGCGGCGAGAAGGTGCAGATGTCGACCCGCTCCGGCCAGTTCGTCACCTTGCGGGAGCTGCGCAAGGAGGTGGGCAGCGACGCCGCCCGCTTCTTCTACGTCATGCGCAAGTGCGAACAGCACATGGATTTCGACCTCGACCTGGCCAAGTCCCAATCGAGCGACAACCCGGTCTACTATGTACAGTACGCCCATGCGCGCATCTGCAGCGTCTTCGAGCAGGCGGCGGAGCAGGGCATCGCCTTCGAAGCCGATCCGGCAGCGGTCGACTATGGACAGCTGACTGAGAGCCACGAGCAGGGCCTGCTGACCAGCCTGTCGCGTTACCCGGAGGTGATCGAGGCGGCGGCCATGAACGAAGAGCCGCACCTGCTGACCCACTACCTGCGGGAACTGGCCAACGATTTCCACACCTATTACAACGCCCACAAGTTCCTGATCGACGACGCCGCGCTGCGGGATGCGCGATTGCAGCTGATCCTGGCCACCCGCCAGGTGCTGCGCAACGGTCTCAATCTGCTGGGCGTGAGCGCACCGGAGAAGATGTAAGCCATGGCGGACTACAAACACCGGGCCGGCTCCAGAAAAAAGAAGAGCCAGGGCAACACCAGCTGCAGCATCTGGTTCTTCGGCGGCGCCATCATCGGCGCCTTCGTGGTCGGACTGTTGTGGCTGAAACTGGGGGCCAATCTGGGCAACGCCCCGGTCCCCGGCGTATCACAATCCAAGCCGACCGCCAGCGAAAGCAAGCGCGACACACCCAAGCCGACCTTTGAGTTCTACACCATCCTGCCCGAAATGGAGGTGGTGATTCCCGATGAGGAGTTGATGGCGCCGGAACCCCCCGAAACGGCTGGCAGCAGCGCTCGCGTCGAGCAGCCCGTACCGGCCCTGCCGTCGGATACCGCCTACATTCTGCAGATGGGTTCTTTCCGCAAATACGAAGACGCCGACCGCATGAAGGCCAAGCTGGCCCTGATCGGCATCGAGGCGGAGATCCAGAAGGTCAGTATCAACAACCGCGACACCTTCCACCGGGTGCGCAGCGGCCCCTACCACAACCAGAATCAGCTAAATGCGGTGCGCCAGCTGGCGAAGGAAAACAACATCGCCAC
>JARROA010000055.1:0-40467 GCA_037384425.1 Candidatus Thiodiazotropha sp.
AACGTTAAGTGCGCGAATACAGAGACTGTGGATAATTTGCATTTCTATCCATATTTGTTTAGATTTTTGATCTGCACTACGGAAGTGCTGATGTCAATATCTGATGCAGGAACCGGAAAGGAATCTGGACGAGAAGGATCAACATTATTCACACTCATCCGTCTCCTCTCTGCGTGATTTCATAGAATCATGGTCATGAAAGTATGTTTGGTTAAATCTTTCTAGCTGGCCACGATGAGAAATTGCTGCATTTTATGTTTATATTTCATATTATGAAGGAGAAGTTGAAATGGCTATACCAGCATATCTATGGCTGACTGACGATCAAGGGAATGAGATTCAAGGCTCTGTAAGAGTTTCTGGACGACAGGGTTCTATCGAAGTCCTAGAGTTCGATCACTCTATTTACATTCCTACTGACAATGACACCGGTGATCTAACAGGTACCAGAAAGCATGGAGCTGTCACTCTTGTAAAAGAGTTTGACGCATCATCTCCCTATCTATTTAAGGCTTGCTGTAACGGTCAACGTTTAAGCAATGCTGTTATACGTTGGTACAAAATTAATGACAACGGCCAGGAGACTGAATATTACCAGCATGTGCTAGAAGGCGTTAAAATCAATTCGTTTTCACCAAGAATGGCTAATACTAAAGATGTTTCTCTAGAAAAAATTCCACATATTGAAACAGTATCACTACGGTACGAAAAGATAACTCATAGTTTTCTAGATGGAAATGTAAGTCACTCTGATTCATGGAATGAGGGAAGGTAAATTTATAGCCGCGAGGGCCAATCACTTGGCCCTTCGTTAGATGTAAATAAGGATATTAATTATGGCACCTACACACTTTCAAGCCAAAATAACGATTGGCAAATTAATTCAACTGGCCTATTCAGAAAAGGGTCAAAAAACCGCAAGTATTGTTTTATCTGGAAAGAATTTTACGCTTGTTGTTGATCAAACTGGCGAGGCAAAACTAATTGGACTTGCGGGTAGGGTAAGGTTTAATGGCGATCCAGCCCTTAAAGGACTAGGGTTTAAGTTAAAGCGCGTTTCAATAGATTTTACTCCTACAGGTGACGGTAGGAGCGTTAATTACACAGGAACATACAGATTTGTTGCTGGAACAAGTATATCCGTAAGTGGAAATTTTGATATATTTGAAGCAATAAAAAGTTGTAGCGGTTTATTGTGCAAAGCTGCGCGCTTATTGGATGGCCGTGACGCAGAAATAGAACAAAAACTTGCGCCGTACTTTCATTAAGGAGCGATAATGAAGATTTTATACATTATTTTTGCGTTTGCATTAACATCGTGCGCAACATCAGTTAATCACTCCAACGGAACTCTTTATAGAAAGTATCAAGAATATAAATCTGCAGTAGAATTAAACGATGAAGTGGCTGTTAGTAAAGCAGTGTCAAAAGAGTATATGGAGATGCTGAAGGAGATAGATAGAAAAATACCAGCAGAACTAGGGTTTAATATTCCTCTATGGAAGAGCCTTGCAAGCGATATTGTAATTGAATATTCTCATTTCGAGGAAATACATGGAGAGAGCGGTTGCTTAACTCTCAATGGCCTGGATAAACGAGACAGCCCGAGTTCGCTTTCACTATACTATATAAAAGAAAACGGAAACTGGGTATTCAATTATTTCGAATCATCTGCTCATGATAGCATCAAAGATTACTACACTAAACCCACATGCCCAAGCACAGAATTTCTCGAATAGTAATTTAGAAATCAATGCCTAGATTGCTCAAATCAGTTAGTGTGCAAATCGAGTGTCAACATGTGCATTGAAAGCATACAAAAGCACTTAACAAAAGGCTACACCGGACAGCCAAAAGCTACGCGATTTTCCGCTCCGCTCCAAACCGCTCCACTTTTTGCTGTCCGGTGAGCCTATGCGTTAGCGATCTATAATGGAAATAATATGGCAGCTTTAGAATTCCCAGTAGTTACTAAGGAAGAAGCAAAACTAGAGCCGTACCCATATGTGTATGTTGAAGATGATGGTTCATACCGCGAATTAGCCGATGACGAAAGAGAATATTTACAGGAAAACTTTCGTCCAGCAGATGGTGCGCGCCCATATGTAAAGTTTAGATACCTATCAAAAGCACCCGACGGAAAATTAGGTGGTTACTGTAAGCGTTCTAAACTTCCAAAAGGTCTGGTGGCCGGTGTTACACCAAGCCTACGAAAATGGTGGAAGTTTTGGTAAAACTCGCTAACAATTCGTTCTTGTCGCCCCTTCGGGGCTGGGACGCCCGGCTATCGCCGGCCGCCCCAAAACTTGGCCGTTATGTTTCACAAGAGATAAGTGCAGCAATCTTGAAAGGTAAGGCATGATTCACCGAATTCTGGATAAATCAAAACAAAAAGAGGTAGAAAATCTATTCACTTCTGTATTCACCTCATCAGAGGGCGAAAAGGAAGGAAAATTGATTGGCAGCCTTTCTTTACAGTTGGCATCAAACATCGACAATAAAGAAATAATCTGTATCGGCGCATACGAAGATGAAACACTCATCGGTTCTATTTTTTTCACTCGCCTTCATTTTAGTATGCCTATTCAGGTTTACATGCTCGCCCCAGTTGCAGTGAGCGCTGAACATCAGGGAAAAGGAATCGGTCAGGCTTTAATCAATTACGGGCTTGATGAACTGAAAAGGCGCTCTGCTAATGTCGCTGTTACATATGGAGATCCATTCTTTTATTCAAAGGTAGGGTTTCAGGCGCTTTCAGAAAATGTAATTCAGGCCCCGCTAAAGCTCTCAATGCCTTTTGGCTGGCTTGGACAGTCTTTAATGGGAGAGCCAATTCCTACTATCAGTGATCGTCCCGAGTGTGTTAAGGAATTCAATGACCCTGTTTATTGGTAAAACAAAAGAACATGAGTATCACGGGGTCAGAGTATATTTACTCTGACCCCGTGGTGATACTAGTTCGCCCCACTGAGCTGCGCCGTTATCTCCCCAGTCTCCATTGCGCCAGATCTCGATGGAGATATACTATTCACTCACCAACACAAACATTAAGGAAGATGTATGACTTATAGAGTAATGCTTGAATCGAAGGTTAAGTCGGGAAGCGTTAATGACCTATTTGGTTTCTTGAGCGACAACTTGCCAAATGTGAGATCTTTTAAGGGATGTCTTAATGTTACGGTTCTCTTTAAAGAAGACACCAATTGTATGCTTTTCGACGAGGAGTGGCTGTCTGTAGAAGATCATCAAAATTACATAGGCTTTATTGATGAGAATGGGGTTTTATCACAGCTGGTTTCCTTTCTAGAAGGGCCACCAAATATCAGTTACTACAAAAAACTAGATATGTAGTACTGAGATAACAAGTATCACGGGGTCAGAGTAAATTTACTCTGACCCCGTCATGGTTGTTTCCGTCATGGTTTCGCAGAAACTCTGACCTACTATCGCTATCCCGACACACATTGGCAACGGATACGAACCAACAACCCGCTTGAGAGGATCATGCGGGAGATCAGGCGCCGGACTCGGGTCGTTGGCGCTTTTCCTGATGGACAGTCTGCATTGATGCTTTGCGCTGCTCGACTCAGGCACATCTCAGGAACCAAATGGGGTACGAAGCGCTACCTCACCATGGAGGCATTGTACAAACTGGATTTGGAGAAACCAAGTATCACGGGGTCAGAGTAAATTTACTCTGACCCCGCGTACTGAAAAGTGAAGTCTTTGTCGGTGATGCCCGCACCCAGTCAATTTGGCTGCCGACTCAATCTTACCAGGTCAGCACAGACGTGAACCATTCAATGCACGATTTTGACCGATGGACAAGGTTACGTACAATGGTAAGCTACGTGTAACCACCGATCGGGGTATCCACATAAGACAAACTACGGGGCAAACGGCGAGTGTGAGCACGGCCTTCGTGGCTTTGGCGGCACTATGTTGGGGATTATCCGGGGGAATCGGTGGTATCCTCATGGCCGACGGTTGGGATGCGTTCGTGGTTTCGTTCTATCGGGGCGCCATCGGGCTGCTGTTCGTTTTTGTCTGGTTGGTATTGCGCCCGAGTGGGAGCGGATTAACAAATCGCCGACTATGGTTCTGGTCCGCAGTTGCCGGTCTAGGTGTGGCTGGCAACTTCTCATTCTATTTCTTGAGCATTGCTGAAGGCAGCGTCGCGGTCGCGGCGACACTGATGTACAGTGCTCCGGTATTCGTATATCTCCTGTCATTCGGACTTAAAGTAGAAAGTCCCACCCCGATTAAATGGGCCGCGATCGGCGTGGTGATTCTTGGCATCGTATTGCTTACACGTATTTACGACATAGACGCGGGCGGTGTCACGCCTATTGGCATCGGTGCAGGGCTGCTTGCAGGGCTGTCCTACGCGGTATTTATTTTCAGCTTCAAGTATGCGGCGCGGTACGGCAACCCGCAAGCGATTCTTGTGATAGCATTCTCAGTACTCGTCATTGTCCTAATCTGGCCGAGCGATGATGAACAGATTGTGTCTGTACTGAGTGCGCCGGAGTGGCCGCTGTTCATGACGCTAGGTGTGATTGGTGCGGGATTGTCGTTCATTCTTTATATCATCGGCCTCAACTATACGGCGCCCACTGTGGCCTCAATTGTGGCAATGGTGGAACCGGTTACCGCGTCGCTATTCGGCGTCGTTGTATTGAATGAAAGCCTGCTCGCTCTACAGATACTCGGCATGGTAATGATTTTAGTCACAGTTACTGCGCTGAGCGTATATTCGAGCATTGGGCGGCCACCTTCATGATTATTGGCCTGTTACTTTAAGGCTTATGTGTTATATGCCCCTTGCTCCAGCAAGGTAGAGCGCCTAATAGTCGTTCGCGACCTACAACGCCATGTATTCAGGAGATACCCGCGACATAAGTGGAGAATGTTTTACAGAGAAATGAAATTCCACATTATAGGGGATTTTTGACGCCGTCACCCACAGGGTTTTACACGTTATGTCTCCGCTCTACTCTAATGAATTGCATGGCTAAATATTTGAGAAAACGATGGCCGCATACATACCCGCAATAATTTGGCTCATTGGAATGATTATTTGCAGTTACATTGCAAAGAAGCGCCATGTAAAACAAACATTCTTTAGGACTTTTATCGTTGTCCTGCTAGGACCTTTAGCAATACCATTGGTCTTCGTGTTTAAACCCGACAAACCTATACAGGTAAATAAAAGCTGAATTCAACATCTCGTTCGAATTAGGTCAGCAAAAGCTAATTGAAACGTTATTCACAGTAGTGGATAAATGTGCAAATAATGAATGTAAAGGCATGAGCAAATCCAGAAACGAGACCCTTGGCTACTGGGAAGTCACAGCAATAGGTGTCGGGGGTATGGTCGGCGGCGGGATCTTCGCGGTTCTTGGCTTATCCGTGGAGTTGGCTAATGGTGGGGCGCCAGTGGCCTTCATGATCGCGGGTATCGTTGCTCTCGTAACCTCCTATTCCTATGTAAAACTCTCTGTCGCTTATCCGAGCCAAGGAGGAACAGTCGCTTATCTTGATAGGGCATTCGGGCCAGGACTGCTGACGGGTAGCGCTAACATACTGCTCTGGATAAGCTATATTGTGATGCTTTCGCTGTATGCTTATGCATTCGGAAGCTATGGAGCCTCTTTCTTTCCGGCAGAATCACAACCTCTCTGGAAACACATTCTGATTACAGGGAGTGTCATTGCGATCACCGGACTGAATCTTTTGAACGCTAAGTTGATAGGTGAGGCTGAAGACTGGATAGTGCTGCTGAAAGTAGTGATACTTTTCATATTCATTGGAGCGGGCATATGGAATGTTGACACAGCAAGGCTGGAACCGCAGGCATGGTCATCGCCCCTGAATCTGATTGCTGGCGGAATGATCATATTTCTTGCCTATGAAGGATTCGAATTGATAGCCAATACCGCTCAGGATGTGCGTGATGCGCACAAGACATTGCCACGTGCTTTCTACTCCAGTGTTGTGTTCGTCATAGTCCTCTATGTGCTTGTTTCCTTGGTCGCAGTTGGTACTCTGTCTGTCGATAAGATCGTCTCCGCCAAGGACTATGCGCTGGCAGAAGCGGCCAGGCCATCTTTTGGCCACATGGGCTTCATTTTGATCGCAGTTGCGGCAATGCTTTCAACGGCTTCAGCCATCAATGCAACAATCTACGGCGCTGCGCGGTTGAGTTATGTGATTGCGAAGGACAGGGAACTTCCGGATGTATTGGAAAAGAAGATTTGGGGAGAACCCATAGAGGGGTTGCTGATTACATCAGGAGTCACCTTACTGGTCGCCAATCTGGTCGATCTTTCCAGTCTGTCGATGATGGGCAGTGCAGGGTTCCTCTTGATTTTCGCAGCGGTCAATAGCGCAAATGTGGCTCTGGCGAAAGACACGCGGAGCAATAGCCTGATATCACTGTTGGGTGTCGGTCTTTGTCTCGGCGCTCTAGGGAGTCTGATCTGGCGGATTGGCAATGGTTCTCCCAGCCAACTATGGTTTCTGTTGGTAATGATAGGGGTCGCCTTCTTTATCGAACTGACCTTCCGTATCGTTACGGGCCGAACCCTGTCCTTTCTAAAAGACAAGAATAGGATATGACTCGAACATTTCGGGAAAGAGGAGGCGAAATGGACAACTCCGAGAACCGACTGAATGATGTCTTTTTCTATGGGCTCTATATGGATCCCGATGTACTGAAGGCGAAAGGCGTTATACCGAGAAACCCTCGCAAGGCCGTGGCGAAAGGCCATAGACTGCGAATAGGAAATATGGCTACTCTACTGAGAGAGCCTAATGCAGAGGCTTACGGTATCGTCTATCAGCTTACGCACGATGAGGTGTATAGGCTCTATTGGGGCTCTGGATTGGATGCCTATGTGGCTGAGGCGATCGTGGTTGAAACCGAAAGTCACGACAAGGTCGTTGCGCTCTGTTGCAATCTTTTGACGCCGCCCGCCGAAGGTGAGTCGAACCCGGAATATCTGCAGAAATTAACACAGTGCATGCACAAATACGGAGTGCGGGCACCAAGCACATAATCACTGTTCCACGGTCGATTCCTTCACATTCTGGATTACCATTACTGTGGAACCAAGTTCTCATCCCTGCACATTTTTGCACGCATGAAGCGGCTGCCCCGGACAGCGGTTAAACGGAAACTTTCAACAACCACTCGCACAACGCCCGTCACTGGAAAAGCTCATCACCCTCCCGCTAAACGGCAGGTATACCGGCACCTTCACCGCCTGCATGAACTGCGCTGTCCTGGTTCCGGACAATAGCTTACCCTCGCGCGTGGCGGCTTCATTGGCGTGAGAGGGGATGACCGACGCCGGCTTCACCAGATCATTGATCACATAGGCCGCTTCGGCGGGGCCCGTGGTGAAGGTGTCACCGATGTTGATCACCGCCAGTTTGGCCTGATAGTGGTCGCGCACGACCCGCTCCTGCTCGGCGGTAATACCGGTATCACCGGAAAGGTAGGCGGTCAGTCCGTTGGAGAAGGTGAGGACATAGCCGGTCGGTGGCCCGGCATAGGCGGTGAGGCCTGCGGAATCGAGCAGCTTACCCAGTTCGCCGCCGATCATGGCGCCGGAGATGCCGTTGGAGTGGACGGCGGGGACGGTGGTCACGGTAACGCCCCCGATCTGCTTCGAACCGCCGAAGCGGACCAGCTGGGCGTTCTTGGGATCGCCGCCCAGCGCCTTGAGCTTGCCGGCGAAGAACTTGGGCATCTCGCTGCCGGTGAGGATGACCGCCTTGTTGGCCAGGGCGATCTCGACGCTGTTGGTGTTGGGCAGTACCGGGACCGGTAGATCGGGTTTGTCGCAGCTTCCGCCGTTGGTTTTGGCGATGCGCTTGTCGCCCACGTGGTCGCCATGCATGTGGGTGACCAGTACCAGATCCAGCTTGCCCAGGCGCGGGTCGTCGGCGCCGGCCACGGTGCGACCGGCGTCGTAGAGGATGCGCGTTCCGTCGGGATCTTCGAACAGCAGGGCGCGGTCGAAGCGGCAGAACTCACCGTCATGACTGCCCAGCGGGGTGACCTTGACGTCCGCGGCCGAAACCGGCGCTACCGCGATCAGCAGGGCGAGTCCGACAAGGGTGATGTAAGCACGACGAGGTAAGCGTTGACGGCGCATTATGGCTGCTCCTTGTTTAGTTGTGTGAAGCATAATCGGTGCACACCGGCTGTCCAGCTATCCCCTGTGAATTGACGGTGATTGGTTGAAGTCACCCAATCCTGGTTGATCAGGCCCGACCCGGTCACCGCTGGATTGGGAAATCGCTTCCCGATACACGCTGAAACAGGCAGTTGTCCATTTTGGCACGCCCTGTGCGAACCACCTTGGACAAGTAGATCTCAAGGCAACACGCCGTCATGAAAGCGAAAAAGTCACTCTATGATGCGGATACCTGGTTGGTTGCAGCGTTGTTGTTGGTAACGGCCAGCCTCTGTACCACAGCCTGGGCCGATTCCAAGACGATAACGGACCGCGCCGTCATCACCCGAAAGGCCACTTCAGCGATTCGGTTGATCGCACAGGCTCAACACCAATTGGATACCATGCCGCAGCATCGGAACCAGGCCATGAAGGCACTGGAAGAGGCCAGTAGTTTGTTGAAAGAGATCCACGAATCCCTGCCCACCGTGGTGTTGAAGGGACGGATCATGAACACGGCACAGCACTTGAACTATGAGAAAGCGCCCCAGGTGCTGCCCGACCTGATCCCGCTCTTCAGCTCGCTCTCCGAGATCGTCGATAGTGCACCGCGCAAAGAGGTCAGACGGCATCTCGACCTGGCCCGCGAGGCGTTGCAATACGGTCGGGAGCCTGAGGCCCAGCGTGAACTCAAGGCCGCCGGCGACGCCTTACTCTATGTGGAGACCGACCTGCCGCTGAAATCAACACGACAGCGGGTCGAGGAAGCGCTGAGCGCATTGCGGCATGACGACATTGCAACCGCATCGAAGCGGCTGGATCAGGCGCAGCGTCAGGTGGTCACCATTTCTCTCTCACTGCAGTCGCCCCTGACCCAGGCCCGGGTCGCGCTGGAGCGAGTTCGGACGGACCATCATCAGGCTCGGAAGTCCGTTTCAGACCCCCTTGCCGATGCGCGGCTCTATCTGCGTCAGGCGGCCTACAGTGAAGACAAGACAACCCGCCAGGGTGCCCATGAATTGCTCCGGGAAGTGAACGATCTGCAGCGCCGGGAAACGCCGGCGAGTGAATCCTATAAACGCCGGCTCGCTGCCGCCCTGGCGCGTGTCACCGCGCTGTCTCAACGCGCTGCGGATCGTATCGACAGGGGCTGGGACCGGTTGCACGGTAGTGAGGCGGTGAAACAGGATCTGATCGAAGCCCGACTTCGTCTCGCCTATGCGCGCATCGACCAACTGATGCTGGACAGAATTTCGGCAGCCCGGGTCGATCTGAGCGAGGCCGACAGTTTTCTCGGCAGCGCGCGCACCGAGGCGGACCGCGATCTCGAATCGCGCCTGCAGGACGTGTCGCTCGATCTCGCCGGTCTGGTGAGCGCCATCGACGAAGGTCGCTATCCACAGGATGCACAGCGCTATGATCAGTTACAGAACGCGCTCTCGCATCTCATATCCGGGCTCTGAACGGGGGGGCTCATGAATCGGACTCCGGTCATATTCGGACTCCTCAGCATCAATATTCTGATGTTTCTGGTGTTGCGCCAGTCGCCTGAAGCCTGGATTCAGAACCTGGCGCTCTGGCCCGTCGGCGCGACCCCGGAGCATCATCAACTGCTGATCGGCAGCAACTTCCGTCTGTGGCAATTGCTGACTTACGGTTTTCTGCACGGCAGCCTGATGCATCTGCTGCTCAACATGTATGCCCTCTGGCTCTTCGGTCGGGTGCTGGAGGTCCACATGGGTTCCCAGCGTTTTCTCGCTTTCTATCTGACCTGTATCGTCGGATCGGCCCTGTTCCACCTGTTGGTGCAGCAGGTGATGTTGGTGCAGGGCGTGACGGCGCAGCCGGTGATCGGTGCTTCCGGCGGCACCTTCGGTCTGCTGATGGCATTCGCCTACCTGTTTCCCGACAGCCGGCTCTATCTGCTGATCCCGCCGATGCCGGTCAAGGCCAAGTGGTTTGTGGTGGGCTATGGCGTGGTGGAACTGGTGTTCGGTGTCACCGGCACGGCGAGCGGCATCGCACACTTCGCTCATCTGGGCGGCATGCTCACGGCCTATCTGCTGTTGCGTTACTGGATCGCCTCGGCATGAACAGGGTGTAAACAGATCAATCAAAGGTCACGCGATGGCCAGGGAGAATGAGGATGAAGATAGGTATGATCGGACTGGGCCGCATGGGCGCCAGTATGGTGAAGCGGCTACTCGACAAAGGCCATCAATGCGTGGTCTACGATCACTCCGAGGCGGCGCTCGGGCGAGCGGTGGCGGAGGGCGCCATCGGCGCCGAGAGTCTGCATGACATGACTCGCAAACTACCACAGCCGCGGGTGTTCTGGATCATGTTGCCGGCCGCCGCGGTCGACGGGGTGATCGACTCCCTGCAGCAATACCTGCAGTCGGGCGATACGCTGATCGACGGCGGCAACAGTCACTACCACGACGATATCGATCGTGCGAACCGTCTCGGACGCCAAGGGCTGCACTATCTGGACGTGGGGACCAGCGGCGGTGTCTGGGGTGTCGAGCGCGGTTACTGCCTGATGATCGGCGGCGATGTCGCGACGGTGAAGCACTTGCAACCCATCTTCGAGGCCCTGGCTCCCGGCGCTCAGGACAACGACGGGAAGGAGACCTCCGCGGCGGAACGGGGCTGGCTCCACTGCGGTCCCGCCGGTGCGGGGCATTTCGTCAAGATGGTCCATAACGGTATCGAGTACGGCATCATGGCGGCCTATGCCGAGGGGCTCAATCTGCTGCGTCATGCCGGCGTCGGACGTCACGGCAATGGTACCGATGCCGAGACCGCTCCCATGTCCGATCCTGCCCACTATCAGTACCTGTTGCCGGTTGATCAAATCGCCGAGGTCTGGCGTCACGGCAGTGTGATCTCCTCCTGGCTGCTTGATCTCACCGCCCAGGCGCTGAAGCAGGATCCGGGGCTGGAGGATTTCAGCGCTCAGGTCTCCGATTCCGGTGAAGGACGCTGGAGCGCCATTGCCGCGGTGGAGAGCGGTACCCCCGCACCGGTGCTGACAGCCGCGCTCTTCAGCCGTTTCAACTCCCAAGGCGAGGCCGACTCGGCCAATCGTCTGCTCTCCGCCATGCGCTTGGGGTTTGGCGGGCACCGATAAACACGCTTGAGCAAATACCATTTGGACCATGCTTCACAATCCCACATCAGATCGGCAACAGCGGATTCACGCTGACTCAGATCCCGTCTCGATATTCCACATGCTGGTGCTGATGAGCCAACGCCTGGTTTGCTAGAACCAGCTTTTTGCCCCCTCAACTGTCGATAGCGCTTCCTAGGGCACGGAACGCCTTGTCTTACAGGCGCTTTCAAAGTTGGAACGCTCTTTGCGTTGATGCAGACAAGTGAATGAAGGAGATGAAGGAGTATCGAAAATGATGTCTGCAACCGAGCAACCGACCCTGTTGATCCTGTTGGGAGCCGCCGGTGATCTGGCCCACAGACTGGTGGTGCCTGCGCTGTTTCGGCTTTATAGCGACGCTATGCTGCCGGAGCATTTTCGTCTCATCGGCCTGGATCGGGTCGATCTCGATGTTGGGTCGTTAATCAGTCACCTGCGGGAAGGCAGCGAGCGGTTCGGCCACGGGAAAAGTTTCGACGAAGCGAAGTGGCAGGCGTTCAGCCATTGTTTCGACTATCAGCGCATGGATCTCTCCAACCCGGAGTCCTACCAGGAATTGCCATCGAAACTCGATGCCCTGCGCGAGGATTTTCCGACACCCGAGCAACGCATCTTCTATCTGGCGACACCCTCGTTTTTATACGAACCCGCCGCCACCGGGCTGGGTCGCGCGGGGCTTACCCGACCGACGCAGCGCACGCGGGTGGTGGTGGAGAAACCGATCGGCCGCGACCTGAACAGCTTCAGACACATCGACCGGATACTCAAGGAGTGGCTCGACGAGCGCCAGATCTTCCGCATGGATCACTACCTGGGCAAGGAGACGCTGCAAAACATGCTGGCCCTGCGTTTCGCCAATCCGATCTTCGAACCGATCTGGGATCGCCGCTACATCGACCATGTGACCATCACCGTCGCCGAGAGTCTGGGTGTGGGTCATCGGGGCGCCTACTACGAACAGGCTGGTGCGCTGCGCGACATGGTGCAGAACCATCTGATGCAGATTCTCTGTCTCATCGCCATGGAGCCGCCCGCCAGTTTCGACGCCGATCAGCTGCGCGACCGCAAGATGGACGTGATGCGTGCGCTGCGCCCGATCCCCGCCGGCGCGGTTTCGGAATACGCTTCACGCGGACAGTACGGCCCGGGTTGGCTGGCCGGCGAGCGGGTGGTGGGATATCGCGAGGAGTCCGGGGTCGATGCCGAATCCAGTACCGAGACCTTCGCCGCCCTCAAGCTCTTCGTCGACAACTGGCGCTGGCAGGACGTGCCTTTCTACCTGCGGACCGGCAAACGGCTGGCACAGACCGTCTCCGAGGTCTCGATCCAGTTTCGTCCGGTGCCCCACAGGGCCTATCCCGACACCGCCACCGAAGGCAATCAACCGGTGCGCCTGGTATTGCGCCTGAAGCCGGAAGAGGGGATGGACCTCAAGCTCAACGTGAAGCTGCCGGGTGCCGATTTCACCCTCGCGCCAGCCGATATGAGCTTCTCCTATCGAAGCGCCTTTCACGCCCGGGTACCGGCGGCCTATGAAACCCTGCTGCACGAAGTGCTCTGTGGCGACCAGACCCTGTTCATGCGATCCGATCAGATCGAAGCCGCCTGGCGTCTGCTGCAGCCGGTACTCGAGGTGTGGGAGAACCACCCGCTGGTCGACTTCCCCAACTATCCGGCAGGCAGCTGGGGACAGGAGTCGGCGGAGGGGCTGATCAGCCGCGACGGCCACAGCTGGCCGACCCCATCACGCCGGCCGGAGGAAACCGAGGAGAGCACATCGGTCGTGCAAGCGGTGAATCCCGTGAAATCCAAGATTCAGAGCGTGGCCGGTTGATCGGCTGCGCGATCAGGCAATCGACTTCCATGACCCCGGCTGAGTGAAACCGGAACCCGGAAGCCGAACACACAGTAAGGAGGTAGAGATGAACAAGCACACTGTGAAGAAAAGCATCATCGGTATCGGGCTGCTGGCCCTGGTCGGCGCGGTCGGCGCGCAGACCTACTACACCCACAATGTGGCCCAGCGACTGAAAGTCGCTGAACAGTCACAGCAGAGCGCTCCACAGGAGCCGCCTCTCGCCGAGGAGTGGGATACCTGGGGCGATCCCTGGGCAGCGATCCACAACGACATGATGCATATGCAGCAGCGTATGAGTCACGACTGGGCCATGGCGATGGATGAATTCCATCACTTGCCGGGCAACTCACAGATGCCGGCCAGCGGTCGTATCGAGTTGCAGGACAAAGGTGACAACTATGTGGTGACCGCCAACATCCCCGGCGCCAAGGAGAACGATATCAACATCAACCTGGATGGACGCTTGTTGAGCATCTCCTCGCAGACCCACGGTATGGACAAGACGACTGATGATCAGGGCAAGGTGATCGAACAGGATCGCTACACTTCGGCCTTCCAACAGGCCTTCACCCTGCCCGGACCGGTCAACGCGGTCGGTATGCACTCCGATTTCAAGGATGGTGTGCTGACGGTGACCATTCCCAAGGTCACCAGCTGATGCGCTTGGGTCTAACTTCCGAGGGTGGTCTTGGATGATCGGTGCGGCAAGCCGCACCCTACACAGGACAACGCCGTAGGGTGCGGCTTGCTCGAAAGCGACATGAAACCTGAAGTACATATCGATACCGCACCCGGCCGTCCCGGGCTGGCACCCACCTGGTGCCGTAGCGACAAGGATCTGGTGGGCACCGCCATCGGCACCTCGAGGCTTTGGTACACCCTGGGACAGGGCATACTCAACGAAGTCTACTATCCCCGCATCGACATCCCCCAGATCCGCGACCTGGGTTTTATCGTCACCGACGAGCGGGATTTCTGGGTCGAGGTCAAACAGCTGAATGACTACCGCATCGACCTGCCCGAGGCGGGCATTCCGTTGCCCACTATCACTCATCGTCATCCCCGCTTCACGCTGAGCTTGCGCTTCTGCCCCGATCCGCATCGGGATGTGCTCTTGATCGATCTCGAACTGGAGGGTGACGAGGCCTTGCGTCCCTACGTTCTGCTCTGTCCCCATCTGGGCGGCAGCGGCAGAAAGAATCTGGCCTGGGTCGACGACTATCGGGGACACCGGGTGCTCTGGGCCGATCAGGGGCCCTTCGGCCTGGCCCTGGTGGCGGTGAATCCTGACTACCAGAGTGCCTACGGTCGCTGTTCCGTCGGCTACCTGGGCGTCAGCGATGCCTGGCAGCAGTTTCATCGTCATGGCCGTCTGCGTGACCTCTATCGACAGGCCGGTCCCGGCAATCTGGCACTGAGCGGTGAACTCAAGCGGCGTTCCACCCTGGCCCTCGGACTCGCCACCTCCAAGGAAGCGGCCGCCACCCTGGCCAAGGCCGCATTGACCCAGCCGTTCGCGGAACGGGTCCGGCACCAGACAGCGGCCTGGCGACAGTGGCACACCGAGCGTGAATCGCGCTGCGCGTCCCCGCGGCTGCCGCCGGATCTGGCGGCCCTGTTCAGGACATCGGCCATGGTCTTGAAGTCCCACCGCGACAAGACCTTCGTCGGCGCCATGGTGGCGAGTCTGTCGGTGCCCTGGGGCAACCATGGGGAGGAGCGGGGCGGCTACCATCTGGTCTGGCCGCGCGACCTGGTCGAATCGGCCACCGCTCTGCTGGCGCTGGGCGATGAGGAGGAGGCGCTCAATGTGCTGCGCTACCTGATCGCGACCCAGAATGTGGATGGTCACTGGCATCAGAACCAGTGGCTCGGCGGCAAGGTGCACTGGCAGGGCATCCAGCTGGATGAGACCGCCTTTCCCGTCCTGCTGGCGGCGGCGCTGGAGGAGCATGACGCCCTCGATGGAACGCCGGTCGTGAACATGCTGAAGCGCGCACTCGGCTTCATTGTGCGTGAGGGACCGGCCAGTCCGCAGGACCGTTGGGAGGAGGATGACGGTATCAACACCTTCACCCTGGCGGTCACCATCGCCGCCCTGGTGGCGGGGGGTGAACTGCTCGAGGGACGCGATCGGGATCTGGCGCTGAAGGTGGCCGACTACTGGAATCACCGGCTCGAAGCCTGGACGACGACTTCGGATACCGCACTCTCGCGCAGGCACGGCATCGAAGGTTACTACGTGCGCGAGGCCCCCAGCAGCGTGATGTCGGAAGCCGACGCCATGTCGCGGGCGCTGCCGATCCGGAATCGGGGGCAGGACCCGCAACTGCCGGCCGGCGAGCAGGTCGCGCTCGACTTTTTGCAGCTGGTGCGTCTGGGTCTGCGTTCGCCGGCGCAGCCTCTGGTCCGCGACACGGTCAGGCTCACCGATGCGCTGCTGCGCAGCGAGACACCCTCGGGTCCGGTCTGGCACCGCTACACCGGAGACGGCTACGGCGAACATCCCGACGGCGCTCCTTTCGACGGCAGTGGCGTCGGTCGCGGCTGGCCCATCCTCACCGGCGAGCGGGGTCACTATGCCCTGGCGGCAGGCGAGGATCCCATGCCCTATCTGCAGGCGATGGCGGCCATGGCCAGCGACCGCGGCATGTTGCCGGAACAGGTGTGGGAGAGTCCGGCGGTGCCTGAACGAGGACTCTATCCCGGTCGCCCCAGCGGCTCGGCGATGCCGCTGGCCTGGACCCACAGCGAGTTCGTCAAGCTGGCGGTATCGCGGGCGCGGGGCCGCTGCTTCGACAGTCTGGACAGCGTGGTGAAACGCTACGGGGAGGGCCTCTCCGATGTGGACCTCTGGATCTGGAGCCGTCATTCACCGCTACGGCGGCTGCCCGGCGGGTGCGCCCTGCTGCTCATCCTGAATTCCGAGTCCACACTTCATCTGGGCTTCGACGGTTGGCGACAGGTGCGGGACCTCGACTGCGAAGCGCTGGGTCTGGGACTGTTCGGCGTGACGCTGGACAAGGCCCTGCTCAGCGGCCACCAGAGCCTCGAGTTCACCTGGCGTGAGCAAAAGAGCGGCAACTGGGCGGGCGTGGATGTGCGGATCGATTTAGCTTGAACCCAGTAACTCTCTCGTTGCATTACGCATAGCGCAGAGAAGTGGGTAGCCTGGATGGAGCGAAGCGGAATCCAGGGGAAGACACAGCCAATCCCGGATTCCGCTTCGCTCCATCCGGGCTACTGACTGACAGGGCCTCACCCAAACCGATCATGGGGGAGGGTGTGGCCCGGCCCCACCAACATCCTCCCTCCAAAAGACGGTACATTCCGGAACCCTTCCTGGTTCATATGGACCAAAGAAACAGAGTTTCAACCAATTCCCGGCCGCTCGGATCCCACACAAGCGCCTTCTCACGCGGGATCGATCGACGGGTATGCTTGTTGCAGGTAGGAGTGCATGGAGTACGTCAATCACAACGCTTCTTCCGAAAAATCCGTATCGACGACGGGGGATGTTGCTGTCGAGACATTGAAGATCAGAAGCCCGAATCTGCGCTGGCTGTTCTGGCTGCCGGCATTGCTGGCCGCGGTCATCGTCGGTCTGATGCTGGCGGCGCTGGTCCTGGTCTCGGCCCAGAGTCTGCAACGACTTTCGCCGGTGCAGGATCACCTGAACCATATCGAGCGTCTGCACGGTATCAGTCTGCGCATCGAGGACCTGCTGAGCAGTCAGTTACAACAAGGCCGGCCGATCGAAGATTCCGATATCGCACATTTGCGGGAGGAGGTGAAGCGCGCGGCCGCCGCCGCTCCCGATGTGAATCCCGACATCCTGCAACGCCTGCATTCGCTGGAGACATTGCTCACATCGTCCGGGCATCCTGCGCGGGAGATCCTGCTGCAGGCCGATAACCGTTTGCGGCAGATCCAGAATCAGGAGCGCACCCTGCACGGCGACCTGGTCGACATCGTGGCGCGGGACTCGCGGCTTGAATTCCAGCTGGCTGTGCTGCTGCTTTTTCTCCTGCCCTCGCTCACCCTGTTCAGCTTCTATCTGCTGAGAAACCGCATCAAGCGGCCGCTGGATGATCTGAACAGTCTGCTTCGGCGTCTGGCCGCGCGAGACTACCGCCCGGTGGCGGAGACCCAGGTGGCCGAAAGCGCCGGTTTGATACAGCCCGTCTACCGCAGTTACAACGCCCTGGTCAACCGACTGGCCGAGCTGGAGACCGAACACCGCACCCTGCAGATGAGCCTGGAGCAGGATGTCAGACGGGCCACCTCGGCATTGTTGCAGCAGGCGGGTGATCTGGCGCGGGCCGAGAAGTTGGCGGCGGTGGGGGAGCTCTCGGCCGCGCTGGCCCACGAGATCCGTAATCCGTTGGCGGGCATACAGCTCGCCTGTACCAAGCTGGGCCGGCAACTGCCTCCCGATCAGCAGCAGAAGATCGAGCTGGTGGTGAGTGAGCTGAAGCGGGTCAACAGCCTGCTCAGCGAACGCCTCTACGATGCCCGCCACGCGCCGGAGTCGCTGGTCGATGTGGATGTGGCGGAGCTGATCGGCAGCCTGACCGCGCTGCTCAATTACCAGGTTCCGGAGAACATCGATCTACTGACCGAAGTCGAGCCCCGTCTCTGTTGCTCGCTGCCTGAGAGCGGGCTGCGCCAGTGCATGCTCAACCTGGTGATGAACGCGGCCAAGGCGATTGGCGAAGGGGAAGGGCGGATCAGCCTCTTCGCCCGGCGTGCCGGCGAGCGTCTGGAGATCGGCGTCAGCGACGACGGCCCAGGATTTCCACAATCGATGATCGATCAGGGCGTGCGCCCCTTCGTCACCGGCCGTGTCGACGGCACCGGTCTGGGACTGGCGATCGTGCAGCGCTTCGTGCGCACCTTCTCCGGTGAACTGCGGATGGAGAATCGTTCCGCTGGCGGAGCCTGTGTAACCCTGATTCTGCCCTGTCATGAGTCGCGACGCCCAGCCAGTGCCGGCGATTCGGAATCTGATAATCGAGGAGTGATCAATGCCTGATACATTGCTGGTCATCGAGGATGAACCGTTGCTCGGTGCCGAACTGCAGGATGAATTCAAACAGCAGGGCTGGGATACCTACCTCGCGACCACCATCAGGGAGGCCAGACATCTGTTGTCCGAGCGCGACATCCAGCCGCTGGTGGTGTTGTCGGACATGAACATGCCGGACGGTAACGGCCTCGATCTGCTGGATAAGATGCAGGGCAGGGAGCAGCCGGGCGAATGGATCTTCCTCACCGCCTACGGCGGCGTTTCCGACTCGGTACGCGCCTTGAAACTGGGTGCTTTCGACTTTCTCGAGAAACCCTGCGATCCGGAACGGCTGGCCATCGTTGTGTCGGGCGCCGCCCGCTCCGCCCGCGCCCAACGCAGACTGCACGACGAAGAGCGCAATCGCAGCGGCCGCTTCACAGCCGAGGCCTTTATCGGCACCAGCCGGCAGGCGTCGGAGGTCAGAGAGATGCTGACGCGACTCGCCCAGGTGCCGTTCTCGGCACTCACCATCAGCGGTGAGACCGGGACCGGCAAGGGGCTCTGCGCGCGTATCCTGCACCACAGTGGTGTGCGCGCCAATGGGCCGCTGGTGGAAGTCAACTGCGCGGCCCTGCCACGGGACCTGCTCGAGGCCGAACTCTTCGGCCACGAGGCCGGCGCCTTCACGGGCGCCAAAGGCAGGCACCGGGGACTGATCGAACAGGCCAATGGCGGCTCCCTGTTTCTCGACGAGATCGGTGAGCTCGCCTATGACCTGCAGGCGAAGCTGTTGAAGGCGATAGAGGACAAACGGCTGCGACGGTTGGGCGGTGAGCGTGAGATCGAGGTCGATGTCCGGTTCATCGCCGCCACCAACCGGGATCTCGAGCGCAAGATCAACGAAGGGGGGTTTCGCCCCGATCTGTTCCATCGCCTGAACGTTTTTCACCTCGACCTGCCGGCCCTGCGTGAACGCAAACACGACATCGCCGATCTGTTGCCGGTGTTCATTCAGGAATTCAATCTGGCCGCCGGTCGGCAGGTCGAGCGTGTGCCTGAAGCGGTCCAGCAACAGCTCAAGGCCTATGACTGGCCGGGCAATGTGCGCGAACTGCGCAACGTGGTGGAGCGTTGCGTACTGCTGGCCGACAGTGACGAGTTTCCGGGGCGCTGGCTGCACTTGTCAGCCGCCTCGGCATCGGGCCAGAAATCAACGGCCGGCGCCACGATCGCGCCCGATGGCCGTACCCTCTGTCTGCCCATCGACGGTTCCCTGAAACTTGATGAAATGGAGTGTGCCATTCTCAGCGAGGTGCTCTCGCGCAACGGCGACAATGTCAGCCAATCGGCCAGGGTGCTGGGTACCACACGGGAGAAGCTGCGCTACCGGGTTCAAAAATACAATCTAAAGGCGGATGACGAATGAGTTACGACACCACAACGAGGGGTTCCAGACCAGCGAGGGGAGAACCGCTCATCCTCACCGATGAGCTCGCTATCGACCGCACCCAATTGGCCAACGAGCGCACCCTGCTGGCCTGGTTGCGCACGGCGTTGATGACCTTGGCTTCGGGGCTGACCCTGATCAAGGTCTTTGCCGGGATTCGCTCAGCCGAACTGCTGGGCATCGCTCTGCTGCCGATCGCGGTGTTCACGGCTTTCTATGGCATTCATCGCTTTTTCAAGGCGCGTGAACAGATTGCGGGGGCGCGCAAACGGCACTGATTCGTTGTCAGGCTGATGTGGGCATATTAGTAGGGCTGGGCCACACCAACGTGTTGAAAGCGGTGACAGGCAAAATGTGAATACGACGAGCGTATCCTGCGTATATATGATGATCGGGGATTTACGGCATGTCAGGTTCGCGGCAGCGGCTCAATCGAGTCCTTCGATCAATGCCTTCAATTCAGCGGCCAGCTGGCGATAGGTTTCCTGCAACGCCTCCGGGGTCATGTGTTCGGTATTGTGGATATTCTCCAGCTGATGCAGCCGGACGCGTAGCCGCTCCAGGGTCCGATGCTGTTGACGTGAGAGCTGGTTCCCCGCATCCGACAGAAGATTGAGGGTCAGGTCGAGCTGCTGTCGTGTTTCGGACAGCTCTTTCAGGAGCAGTTTTTCGTCAGCGTAGAAGAAGTCGAGGTGACGCTTCGCCTCCGTCAGGGAGGGGCGCGCCGGCTGATAGAAATCGGGTCGAGAGGGAGGATAGAGGATCAGGGTGATGCCCACCATGGACAGTAATCCCAGGATCAGGATGAGCGAGCGCATTGTGCCGCCGGTCAATCCGAGCAAGCGTCTTCTCAGTTTCCCCATAGACTCTATTTTCCACCTCCTTGACGCGGTGAACGGTCTGCATCTCCAATGGGCTTGAAGCAGCACCCGTGCCAGAGCATTCACCCGCAGTCAGCACAAGGACTTAGTGAGTGGGATCGCGTTTTCGGCGGTTACGATGTGTGGTGGTGCTGGTTTTTGTTGCCCAGGGGATGGTTGATGGGAACCAGGTCGAAGCGCAGGTCCAGGGATTCGGAGGTGTGGCCATATGCGGCAGAAGCGCAGTATGTGCAGCGCCCGGCTGGAATGTTCCTTGCTGTGATTGTGTGTCTCCCAAGCAGGGAGCGTCGCACGTTTGATAGTGGGTGAAGGTGTCAATGGCAACCTGGGTTAAGCTATTGAGAAAGGAACAGCGAAAGCGTCGGCATCCCCCGTCACCGGCAAGCTACCGATGGATGCCCAATAACAGCAACAGCAAGGCGATCTCATGGATAAACGCAAACTCATCCCTCCGCTACTCGTTCTGGGCATCCTGGCCGCTGCAGGCGGGTATTGGCTGCAGTCGCGGGAAGAGGCTCCGAGCGATACCCGACTCAAGGTCTACGGCAACATCGACACCCGGCTGGTCAATCTCGCATTCGAAGCTTCCGGTCGCATTGACGAGCTGGCCGTGAACGAGGGTGCGCGGGTCAAGTCCGGGGAACTGCTCGCCCGTCTCGACACCAGACGCCTGGCGTTGGCACGGGATGCCGCACTTGCCAAGCTGCACGCGCAGCAGGAGGTGGTGCGCGAGATGGAGGCGGGAACCCGGCCGGAGGAGATCCGCAAGCTCGAGGCCGAGCTGGCTGCCGCCCGTACCCAGGCGGCCAACCTGCAGCGCAGCTTCAAGCGCATCCGCGACCTGGAGAAGCGCAACCTCGCCTCATCCCAGCAGTTGGAGGATGCCTCGACCGCCGCCCAGGCGGCCCAGGACAACGTACGTTCGCTGGAAGCGAGTCTCGAACTGGCGCAGGCCGGTCCCCGCAAAGAGCAGATCGCTGCCGCCAAGGCGACCCTGGCGGCGATGGAAGCGGAGCTCTCGCTGGCCGAGGAAAACCTGAAGGACGCCGAGCTGTTCGCGCCGGCCGATGGCGTCATACAGAGCCGCATCCTGGAACAAGGCGATATGGCCTCGCCGGAGCGGCCGGTCTTGACCCTGGCGCTGACCGATCCGCTATGGGCCCGTGTCTACCTGGCGGAGTCCATTCTCGGTAAGGTACGGCCCGGCATGCCGGCCAGGCTCTATAGCGACAGCTTCCCCGACAAGGCCTACGACGGTTGGGTCGGCTACATCTCGCCCAGTGCCGAGTTCACGCCCAAGGCGGTACAGACCGAGGACACTCGCACCGATCTGGTCTACCAGGCACGGGTCTTCGCCTGCAATCCCGAGGGCGAACTGCGCCTGGGCATGCCGGTGTCGGTGCAGCTCGATCTGGAGGCGGCAATCCCTGATGTACCGGGCTGCCCCGGGGACAAACAACCGTGAATGAGGCCGAGCAACCGGTTCTGGTTGCGACCGGTCTGAGCAAGCGTTTCAGCACCGGCGCACGGTGGGTGCAGGCACTGGACGATGTCGAGCTTGCGATCAGCCCCGGGGTGGTGACCGGCCTGATCGGCCCCGATGGTGCCGGCAAGACCACACTGATGCGCCTGGCGGCCGGTTTGCTGTTGCCCGAGGCGGGAGAGTTGGAGGTGCTGGGGCTGGACGTGGTCGCCGAACCTGAGCGGGTGCACGCCAACGTCGGCTACATGCCGCAGCGCTTCGGTCTCTACGAAGACCTCTCGGTGCAGGAGAATCTCGACCTCTACGCCGACCTGCAGGGGGTGGCACCGGGAGACCGGCACGAGCGCTACCGGGAACTGCTCGACATGACCGGTCTGGCTCCTTATACGAAACGCCTGGCAGGCAAACTCTCCGGCGGTATGAAACAGAAGCTGGGGCTGGCCTGCACCCTGGTACGCTCGCCGCGACTGCTGCTGCTCGACGAACCGACGGTGGGGGTCGATCCGGTGTCGCGGCGGGAACTCTGGAGTATCGTCTACCGGCTGGTGAAGCAGGAGTCGATGAGTGTGCTGCTCTCCACCGCTTATCTCGACGAGGCGGAGCGTTGCGCCAATGTCATCCTGCTGCATCAGGGACGGGTCATCGGGCAGGGCGAACCGGCCGATTTCTCCGCGCCCCTGCGGGGACGCACCTACCATGTCAAAGTGCCTGAAGCCGAGCGGCGCCAGCTGCAGTTCAAGATCTCGGGACTTCCCGGTGTGCTCGACGCCACGCTGCAGGGCGATGTGGTGCGCCTGGTGACCCGGCAGGAGACGCCACCCGATCTGAGCGCCATCGGACTCCGGCCCTCGGACCTGACGACGGTGCCCCCGCGTTTCGAGGACGGTTTCATCTCCCGCCTCACTGACGGCCAGGGCACCCATGCCGAGATCGCTTCCATGGCCAGTCATCGGCACTCGGGAGAGGATCCCATCGTGGTCGAGGGGCTGAGCCGTCGTTTCGGCGATTTCGTGGCGGTCAACGATCTCAGCTTCCGGGTGCGACCCGGCGAGGTCTTCGGACTGCTGGGGGCAAACGGCGCCGGCAAGACCACCACCTTCCGCATGCTCTGTGGACTGCTGCCCGCAAGTGACGGGCAGCTGTGGGTGGCGGGCAAGAATCTGCGCAAGGCACCGGCGCGTGCGCGGGCCCGCATCGGCTACATGTCACAGAAGTTCTCCCTCTACGGCAACCTGACGGTACGCCAGAATCTCGATTTCTTCGCCAACGTCTACGGACTCGCCGGCAAACGGCGGCGCCATCGCCTCGCCTGGGCGCTGCAGGAGTTGGAACTGTCGGACTATGCCGCCTCCGAGAGCGCCGATCTACCGCTTGGCTACAAGCAACGGCTGTCGCTCGCCTGCGCTATGATGCACGAGCCCGACATCCTGTTCCTCGATGAGCCCACCTCGGGTATGGATCCGCTGGCGCGTCGTGAGTTCTGGGCCCGCATCAACCGTCTGGCTGAGGCCGGGGTTACTGTGCTCATTACCACCCACTTCATGGAGGAAGCGGAGTATTGCGATCGCATCGCCATCATGGCCCTGGGCGAATTTCTTAACCTCGGCACACCCAAGGCGATCAAGCGGGATGCGCAAGCCGAGACCCTGGAAGCCGCCTTCCTCAACCTGGTGGAAGGCAGGAGCGCCGCGTGAATCGGCGGGTGAGCGGTTTGATCCGCAAGGAGATCCTGCAGGTGCTGCGGGATCCGAGCAGCATCGCCATCGCCTTCCTGTTGCCGGCGGCGCTGCTGCTGCTGTTCGGTTACGGAGTGTCGATGGATGCCAAGGATCTGCGGCTCGGCATCGTTATCGAACAGTCCAGCACCGAGGCGTCGAGCTTTGCCGGCGCCTTCCAGCAGTCGCGCTACTTCAAGCCGCAGTTGTTCGCCACCCGTCAGCAGGCGCAACAGGCAATGAAGGCGAAGCGGCTCGACGGCGTACTGGTGCTTGCGGGCGACTTCGCCAAGCGGCTGAAAGGTGAGGGCGATGCGCCGATCCAGCTGATCGTCAATGGCGTCGACGCCAACACGGCACGGCTGATGGAGGGCTATGCGCGCGGCACCTGGGAACGCTGGCTGGAGCGTGAACTCTCAGCTCGTGCCATGAGCTTGACGAAACCGGTGGAGATTCAGCCGCGGATCTGGTTCAACCCCGAGCTGCGCAGCCGCAACTATCTGGTGCCTGGACTGGTCGCCATCAACATGACACTGGTTGGTGCGCTGCTTACGGCGCTGGTGATGGCGCGCGAGTGGGAGCGCGGCACTCTGGAAGCGCTGATGGTGACGCCGGTGACGCTGCGCGAAATGCTGATCGGTAAGATCCTGCCTTACTTCATCCTCGGTATGGGGGGCATGGCGATCTCCGTCTCCATGGCCATCTGGCAGTTCGATGTGCCCCTGCGTGGTTCCCTGTGGGTGCTGCTGCTCTGCTCGGCGCTGTTTCTATTGGTCGCGCTCGGTATGGGGCTGTTGATTTCGGTGGTGGCGAAGAGCCAGTTCGTCGCCGGCATGATCGCCATCGTCACCACCTTTCTGCCGGCCTTTCTGCTCTCGGGCTTTCTCTTCGATATCGACTCCATGCCGCTGGTGGTGCAGGGCATCACCCACATCGTGGCGGCGCGCTACTTCATCGCTATCCTGCAGTCCCTGTTTCTGGCCGGTAACCTGTGGGAAGTGATCCTGCCCAATGCGCTGGCGCTGCTGGTGATGGGTCTGGTCTTCTACGGGCTTGTGCGCAAGAAATTGCACAAGCGTCTGGATTAGGGCCTGTTAACACTCATTCTAACGACGCTGTTGCGTCTGAAAAAGCGCCAATCAAGGCGCAAGGAGCGAAGTTTGGTCATTCCAAATAAGCGACGAGCAATGCCGAATGACGCTTTTTCAGGCGCAACCCGAAGGGCTGGGGCTATTTTCCCGCCCAGCGACGTTATCATTCGCTCATGTAGCTGGGCTACACCACGCTCATTCTGCCTTGCTGGGCGAAAAAATAGCCCCAGCAGCGTCGATAGAATGAGTGTTAACAGGCCCTAGGGACCGCGCTATGTTGCAACGGATCTTCGCCCTCATCATCAAGGAGTTTCTGGCCCTGCTGCGCGATCCGAAGAGCCGCGTGGTCACTTTCGTGCCGCCGCTGATCCAGCTGGTGGTGTTCGGCTACGCGGCGTCGTTCGATCTCAACGACGTACCCTTTGCGGTCTACGATCAGGACCAGGGCGAAGCGGCGAGGGAGGTGGTGGCCGCCTTCACCGGTTCGCCCACCATGCAGCTGATCCGTGTGCTCCACGACGACAGCGAGATCCAACCGCTGATAGACGGGCGCGAGGTGCTGATGGTGCTGCGATTGGAGCCCCGTTTCAGCGAAAAGATGCTCACCGGCGATAGCGGAGCGTTGCAGATCCTGTTCGACGGACGAAACTCCAATACCGCCCAGGTGGCGCTCAACTATGCCGGTGAGATCGTCGCCGAATTCAACCAGCGATGGGCCCGGGAACACGGGCTGCAGACACCTCCCGCGCAATTGATGATGCGGGCCTGGTACAACCCAAACCTGGAGAGCCGTTGGTTCTTCATACCCGGTGTGGTGGGGATACTCTGCCTGGTGGTGACCATGGTGGTGACGGCACTGTCAGTCGCCCGCGAACGTGAACACGGCACCTTCGACCAGTTGCTGGTCACACCATTGCGTCCGCTGGAAATACTCATCGGCAAGTCGACCCCCGCGTTCATCATCGGTGTGGTCGAAGCGACCCTGGTCATACTTATCGGACACTTCTGGTTCCAGGTGCCACTGATCGGCGATCTGACCGCGCTCTATTCAGGCATCGTCCTGTTCGTGCTTGCCGCCATCGGCATCGGCCTGATGATCTCCTCCCTGGCCCAGACGCTGCAACAGGCGGTGCTTGGAGCATTTCTGTTCATGGTCCCGGCGGTGATCCTCTCCGGCTTCGCAACCCCAATCGCCAATATGCCATGGCTGGTACAACTGCTGACATATGGTGATCCACTGCGCTATTTCCTGGTAATTCTGCGTGGGGTGTTTCTCGAAGGGACACCGTTGACGCTGCTGATCGACCAGCTCTGGCCGATGGCAGTGATCGCATTGGTTACGCTCAGCAGCGCTTCCTGGTTGTTTCGGCATCGCATTTATTGAGCGGATGTGATGCCTGGTCATAGCGCTGTTTCAAAGCGAGGTGGTCAGCGATTGCTGAGGCAGTGTCAGTGCCACCACCTCATGCAGGTGGATGAATGCGAATCAGCCAGTTTGCATGCCGGGCAGGAATGATGCCCAGGCAAAGGGATTGGCGGAGGGTGAATCCTGCATCAGTAAAGACCGTGCCGGATTTGCCGGTTTGAGCATTTGCGCACTCCTTCCACCGATGACGGCTCGCATGGCATCTCTATCCAGATCCTTGCTCTCATTGAGATCTTTAATCAGTATGCTGGCCATTGGAATCTCCTGATGTTCGGCTATAACACCCAATATAGGTTAGTTTTTATTTTCCAAAGACAATAATCGACAGAGTTGCAGAGTGCATCAGGTTTATTCGGGATGTCTTATGGTTCCCGGATTCATATGATTTGATCAACGATTGCCCATCAACGAATAGACTGCCGAATAGTTGCGTAATAATCATGGTTATTACGCCCATGACGGCATGCAATATGATTGCGGAGATATACTTGAGGCAAACAATCCTTAAGAGGAACGATCAGAATGCAGGAGGATGTTGCGCTCATACCCATGTTTCAAAGAGGTTGGCGATATGAGTTATCGCTGGTGGTCGAGTTGTAGATCGAACGTCGGCCGTATCAGGCAGATCAACGAGGATGCCGTTCTGGATATGGCAAACATCGGACTATGGCTGGTGGCAGACGGAATGGGCGGTCATTCGCGGGGGGATCTAGCCAGCAAGATCATCATCGAGTCCTTCGAAGGACTGAAATCCCCGGCCTCGCTGTCGGAATTTGCAATGGAAGTACGTACACGCCTCAAGAGTGCCCATAGAGCGGTCAAGGGGGAGTCGAGCAGAGCCGGGGGAAGACAGATAATGGGTAGCACGGTCGTGGCGCTGCTTGTCTTCAAGGGAAGATGGTTGTGCATGTGGGTAGGCGACAGCAGGGCGTACCTCTTGCGAGACCACAGGCTGATCCAGATCACCAAGGATCACAGCATCGCACAGGAATTGGTCGACCTGGGCAAGCTCGGGAAAAATGAGATGGATACTCACCCCTATGCCAACCATATAACACGCGCGATCGGTGCGAATCCCGAGCTTGTACTCGACGAACGCAGCTCGAAATTGCATGATGGTGACGTATTTTTGTTATGTAGTGATGGATTGACCAAAGAGCTTTCAGAGACGGAGATCTCGAACGTCATCCAAAGTTACGACACCGATCTGGCAACACAGGAACTCATAGACCTGAGTCTTGAACATGGAGGCCGGGATAATGTCACCGTGGCACTGGTCAGCTTCGAGGAGACCACCGGCTTCAGTGAACCGGTCAGCGATGACACCGCTATCAACTATGAAATCGTGCGAAACAATCTGGGTGCCATAGATCGGGGTGCCTTACACTTGAAAAAACGGACAGCGCATTCAGTGGACGAAATCTATACAAGGTCAGAGTGATCGACAGTGGCAAGTTTCGCGCAAACACTTAGGTCTTACAGTACCGGCACATTGTCCCGAGAAGATCTGTTTTCTTCATTGGAGTCGATTCTTGCGGAGAACCGTGTCGACATACCCTGGCTGCTCAAGATTCTTGATCAAGAGCATGCAAAGGTCTCTTTGCCGCAGGATATCTACGATGCAGTAAAGATGAAAGTCATGGAAGGCACGGACAATGAAGTCAAACTGTCCAATCCCTCTCAGTCACAAGGCGAGAACCTTGATGATGAAGATTTGAGTCGAACACAGATCGCGACCAGCATGTTTCTTGCGGAAGATGACGAGAGCGTGACAACGGATTCCAACGCAAGCAGTAGGACGAATAATGGTGCAGAGATTTCTCTGCCGGATGTCCCGATCAAGGGTGTGGGGGATGTATTGAACGACCGTTTCGTTTTGGAGGAACGTGTCGGATCCGGCGGTATGAGCACCGTATACAAGGCTTTGGACCGACGTAAGCTGGAGGCTGACGATCGCGACCCCTATATCGCTGTAAAAATCCTCAATTTGGAGTTCAGGGCTCACCCGGATTCACTGATCGCGCTTCAGCGAGAAGCCAAGAAATGCCATAAGCTCGCTCATCCAAACATAGTGCGAGCCTATGACTTTGATCGAGACGGAGCCACCGTCTTCATGACGATGGAGTACCTGACCGGTCATTCTCTGGCAAAAATACTGAGGGATCCGGGATTCAAAGGCATGCCGTTCGAGAAGGCATTGCCGATTATCAGTGGCATGTCGCAGGCATTGGCATACGCACACAAAAACGGGATTGTACATGCCGATTTCAAACCCGCGAATGTCATACTGACTGATGAATGTGAAGTCAAAGTCATAGATTTCGGTATTGCGAGAGCATTCCAAAAGCAGGGTGAAAGTGAAACCGAAGCCACAAGGTTTGATCCCGGGTCGTTAGGGGCATTGACGCCCACCTATGCAAGCCCGGAAATGCTCGAGCATAAAGAGCCGGACCCGAGAGATGACGTCTATGCCTTGGCCTGTATCGTCTACGAGATGTTGACAGGCAGACATCCGTTCGGGCGTCGTCAGGCCAATGAGGCCAGGGATGGCGGATTGGCTTTGCAGCGAAAGACGCTTTCGAGAAGACAGTGGCGTGCCTTGAGATCCGCCCTGCAGTTTGACCGGGACAAGCGAACACCATCGGTAAGCAAGTTCTTTACAGATATCAACCCGGAATATGCCAGAACACCAATTCTTGCCGTTATCGCCGCAAGTGTATTCCTGACAGCGCTGCTCATCGGAATGGGGGCATTTCTCTATGACAATGGCGGCTTCAATGGACTGATGTCTCAGGACGACGAACCGCAAGTGTCGATCGACCAAAACATGGATCCGCCAGTGGACGTCGCCGATGCCGGTCGTGAGCAACCTGTCGAACCCGTTGAAGGCAGCGATAAATCCGTAGTGGAAGCTAAAGCGGATTCCGCTGGGCAGGAAGTGGCGAATGCACCTGTTGTCGTTCAAGTATCGGATGAGCACATCACTCAGTCAGTCAATGCCATCATCAGCAAACACGACTGTGCGGCAATGATCTCCACGGTCAACAATGGCGATGTGGTCATCGAGGGCTACCTACTGAATTCGAAGGAGTCGACCGGGCTGAAAAAGAGTCTCGCAGAGGTACCCGGTGTGAAACAAGTGACTATCAACGCCGAATCTCTCACCGAAAACATGTGTCGCGTCGTCGATGTCTATAGAGACTATTGGCTTTCGAATAGGCAAAACAACCACGGAACAAGCATTGTGCCGGGGAATGCGAATGGTGAGTTTGTCGGAGGTGAACCACTGGTTGTTACACTGAAAACGCCAAGCTACGATTCGTATGTGAATGTCGATTACTTCTCAAAGGACGGCCATGTCGTGCACATGCTTCCAAGTGTGCGAGTCAAACAAAATCAGGCTCCTGCAAACTATACGGCGACCCTGGGTGATCTTGGGCAATGGGTGGTCTCGGAACCCTATGGGCGTGAACTTGTTGTGATTCTGACCAGCCCTTCTGTACTGTTTGAAGATCTCAGGGGGGAGTATGAAAAGACTGAGGATTACCTGAAAGCCCTTATGAACAAATTCAAAGCGGTCAAAAATGAAAAGGAAAGGAGTCTGATAGCGGCAGATTTCGTATTTATCAACACCCGCGCTAACTGATTGTTTGAACATCAGAAAGCATCACACACCACCCTGACCATGTCATGTGGTCTTAATGCGATTCATCAAGCTGTTAGTGAAATACAAATACCGATTCGGCTCTATACGATTCTGCACCCTGTTTGATTGGACTTCACTGCCCAAGAGTTTTAGCGACCCGGAAACCGTTCTGGATATACCGGATGTAGGCGTCATATTTAAAGCGACTTGCGGAATGAACATAGGTCTTGTCATTCCGCCATGATCCACTGCGAATTACCCTGACCGAACAATTTCCATCGCCCCAGGCGCTCCCATCACTCGGCGCCCCGCTGAAATTTCTATGCCAGCAATCGTTTACCCACTCCCAGACATTTCCGTTCATGTCATGGAGACCGTATGGATTAGGCTCAAAGCTTCCGACTTTTGCCGGGCTGTCAGAAGAAGTCTGGCCACCGCAATCCTTACAGTTGGCCTTACCGGGCTGCATGCTGCTTCCCCACCAATAGGTGGTTGAGGTTCCGGCCCTTGCCGCATACTCCCATTCCGCCTCCGTCGGCAGACGATAGTCCTGCTTGGTTGTCTTGCTCAGCCAATTCACGTAGTCGGACGCATCGGACCAACTGATGTCCCTGACCGGCATATCATCGATGTTCTGCACCTCATCCGAAGTCGGTTTGCATGCGCCGGCATTGACGCATGAGTTCCATTCACCGACAGTAACTTCATACTTGCCAATGGCAAAAGCCTTTTTGATAGTGACTTTGTGAGCGGGTTTTTCGCTACGGTCTCCTTTATCGTCGCCCATGGTAAAGGTTCCAGCTGACAGGCTGACCATTTCAGGACATTCGGGACAATCCTTGAAACTGCCGGATGAACTGACTGTACGCTGGGTGGGGCTGACCGGTTGTTTGGGCGGAGATACCAGGGTTTATTATCGACCAGACCACTGACGTTGGCCGTATTTCCACTGGTCAATTCGCCTATCTTGTTGGAATGGGTTGTCGGATGGGATCTGACATTGGTATTTGTCGTGACAACGTATGTGCCTGAAACCGGGGTGACTTTTATGTCGTCGTCGGTGCTGACAGGGGACTTCGGCGGGGTTTTCTGTTTGCGGTATCGTTCATAACGCGCCTTGGCGAGCGGGGCGAAGCGACCTTTTGGGTAGGCTTTGAGATAAGCCGCGTAATCTTCGGCATGTGTACTGTCCTTGATTGAATTCCAGAACTCGAGCTCATACATCGCTTCTCCATCCTTGGGCAACAAGCCTGCCAGAAAATACTCTCCACTGTGATCAGGCACAGTGTTGGAATATGCAGGATCTGACCACTGTAGAGTGGACGAAGGCGATGCGCTGCATAAATAAGGCAATAAACCGACGAGTATGAAAAAGCCCTGAACAACTTTCATCTGCATGTCCCCATTCTTAAAAACTATTGTTGATGCTGCTGTGAAGAACATGAATGCATATCAAATAAATCATATATCGACATATTGTTATATATTTATATCGCTTGTTTCATGTGTCTCGAGGAGACCACACCCATTCCTACAAAACCCTATTTCCACAATTAAAGTGCAGAAACATTGGATCATCTTCATTTTGCTATTCGTTAAATCCTAACTAAGGTTAATTTGCAGGGAGGAATATATGAACAGTTTGCATATGTTATCTATGCCTGCGTATTGCAGGCTGGATCGTATAAACACTGTTTGCTGTTCGACTGAGATGGAATTTCAATATATCAAGGGTTTGAGAGGGGCGGGCATGACAAAAAATACTTATCTGGTCTTCCTGTTGTTGGCGTCCTCGCTGTTTTGTACCGGAACCTATGCAGATGAGCGAACACCAGCGCCCAAAGACGCTGAAGTGTACATAATTTGGCCACATGACGGGACTGTCATCAGAGGTGGTAAATTATGGGTGCGTTTGGGCCTGAGAGGCGCAGGTGTAGCGCCTAAAGGGACCGACCTGCCCAATGTTGGACACCATCATTTGATAATCGATGCGGATCTACCCCCGATGGACAAGCCCATCCCGTCAGATCGTAACTATCTCCATTTCGGCGGAGGTCAGACTGAAGCGCGTTTGGTGGGTCTCTCGCCTGGAAAGCATACCTTGCAACTGTTGATGGGCGACAATAATCACGTACCGCATGATCCACCCATCTACTCTGAAAAAATCACCATTACGGTCCCGCCATACTGAGTGTGATACGGTCTTAAGGACTTGCTTTGCATAAGTCCTGTGCTAGCCGCTGAAGAAACACCTACACCTGCCCCTGAGGGTGCGTATCTCTACATTGGTTGGCCGAACGATGGTGAGGTGATCCGTGCAGGACATCCTTTCCGTGTTTGGTTTGGTCTAAGGCATATGGGCGTAGCGCCGAAAGGTGTCGATGTGCCGGCAACCGGTCATCATCATCTGATCATTGATGCTGACCTTCCGCCACTTGATGAACCCATTCCATCGAATAGAAATTATCTGCATTTTGGGGCAGGCCAAACAGAGACCATGCTGGAGCTTCCACCAGGAAAGCATACCCTGCAATTGATCATGGGGGATCACAATCACTACCCTCATGTGCCTCCTGTCGTTTCAAAGAAAAAGACGATCTACATCAAGTAGGTACAATGCTGTAGATCAATCGGCCGATTCGCCTAGCGCGCAGTTACATGATCTTAATGATGGCACGGATTTCCAGAGGTACCGTGCCATCACGCTGTTCGATCAAGTCATGTTTTCAATAATAAGCACTGACGGTGACTTACTCCCATGACACATTTCTTGTCAAAGCCGGATCTGAGTCGATTATCAAAATAATATAACCATTAATAAAACAGGTTATTTAATCCGAAATCTTAAGAATTAGTGACACTCATTGACGACAGTGTTTGTTTGAATCGAACGCAATGAGTATTAATGTCAGGCGTTCTACAACATTTTCTGATCTCGTTCTATATATACAAGAGTGACCGGCTAACTTTTTTATATAGATGTGGCCGCTACTCTTAAGAAACTGTTTTTACTGCAAAAGTAGATATCGTGAGTAAAATCACAAAAGCATGCTATCTAACAGCTTCTCGTCTGTTTAGACTGGGATGAACCTGCCGATACCCACTTGTACCTCTTTGCTCTACGACAATCCGCCTATGTTTCGTTACATCTCAAAGTCTGTCGTTGTGTTTTTGCTGCTTGTTTTGGCGGTTTCGGCCAGATCGGCAGCGGCTGCTGTCGATGTGGTTGTGTTGATGGACGCATCTTCAGTCACAGACCAGCAAAACAGGGCTGTCATTAAGTCTGTGTTCGACCGCTTGTCCACGAAACTCGACGAGGACAGCAGATTCGGATTGTTTACATACAATGATACGGCAATTGAGGTTGTACCTCTCAAACAACTCGACGGAACGATTTTGTCGATGTTGTCTACTGGCAATGACGGCAGTGCGCTCAACGACCAAATAAAGAATCCCGTAGCTGCCCTTGAAAAAGTGATCTACAGTCTACGCGGTAAAGAGAGGGAGGGGGCTCAAAAAGTCATTCTGATACTGGGTAACGGTGAGATCAAGACCGGGAATCTCCTGCGTGATCGAGAGCTTTCCAATTGGTTGCTGGAAGACCTTGCAGGAGAGATGAAGCGTAGCGAGATCCAACTCTATTGGCTTGCATTCAATGAGACGGCGGACTTCCGCATCATTCAGAGTGTCACGCGAAAGACTAATGGTGCGTATTACCGCGCCTTTAGCATTAAGGATGCCGTTCCCAGCATCGATGCGATGTTGTCGGAGATGGCTGGAACTGGAAACACTGTGTCACGCAGCGTTGACGAGAGATTCGGCGGATTCACAAGCATCTTTGATGGGTCTTCATTGACAAGCCAGAATTCAAACTCCATTTTTGGACTGGGATTGGTCGCCTTCATCTTGTTATTGGGTACATCGATCGCTGCAAGTCTCGGAATCATTCTTCTTCGGAAATCAAAAGCTCAAAGATCAGAAATAAGCCGTGTTTCAATTGATCATGACTATTCACACGCGGTTCTTCGTGATGTCGCAGGCTTTACCGCTCTGAAGGAGTATGACATTACCGATAAAAAGACCTATATCGGGAGGCTGCCGAGAGAGGTAACTGAGCGCAGTACCGTGGTCGTCATTAGAGATGGCACTGTGGGCAGGGAACACGCAACAATCGTAGAACGTGATGGCACCTACTGGTTGCGAGATAACGGTACCGTTAATGGAACCTATTTAAATAACCAAAAGCTGAACGCGGAAGCGCGACTTCATGATGGTGACAAGATTCGATTTGCGAGATTCGAGTTCGAAATAGAGTTGCCGAGAGAAGAAGTCACACAAGGTCTTGGTGATCGTGTAGATGACAACGCGCGAAAGTCCATTCGAGTCGTCGAGGAAGACTATTACGAAGATCAGGATAAAACGGTCTATCGTAATCAGTGACTTTTATATAGCTTCGCAGCTGTTGACGGCACGAGATCAGATCTTCGCGTAAAATGTGAACCAGTACTTAAGCAGAAGTGGTTATTCTGTTTCAGGCAGTAAGGAAATCTTGTTTTCATATAACTCTGCTTCAAGTACCATTTTCAATTCCAGCATCGATTGTCTCTGAAGCCGGGTCTCTCGAAAAATATCACTATAGAGTTGAAGATCGTTTTCAGGCGTCTTTGAATCGAGAAGCCGGTAAATATCTATGGCAAGGCTCGATTTTCCATAAGCCTCGGTAAGGCGCGCAGCCTGTTGTCGGAACTTGGGTGATATAGATGCCTCAAGACGCGTAATGCCGGTAATCCTGCCGTCTGACAGGTACTTTTTCCATGCTGTATTCGCTTCGGAAAATGATTGTGTGGCTTTTGCAAGCGCTTCGCTCTGGTGCGCTCTGTAATCTGTAGCAAATGCTTCGATAAAGAACATATCCTGCTGTGGGTCAAGTGATTCGTGGAATGCTAGTAACTTTTCAGATTCTATTTTATCCACTGACGTGGATGTAATTAGTTGATATTCCTGCCATATGGATCTGCGGTGATTGAGCAGACGATTTGCCGCTTCCCCCCACTGCGAATTTTCGAGTTTGCTCAGGATGCTTATGGAAATGTCACCATGGCCAATTTGCCAGGCGTCTGCTGCCTGTTGGTATTTCAACGCGATGTCCTGGGGAGGTAACTCATTTTGTGTTAGATTCTCTATCCGCTCTCTGAACGGTGGCGTATTGAAAGCCGTGTTGTTCAATATTTCGATGGCCTCCTGCCATGCCTGGGTATCTATCTTTTCCTGCACTAAACGGTAGGTTTTCAGATCGCTTGTCAAAAGATCAACGCCTTGTATCAAAGGATACTTGGTCTGAAATTCAGATATCAGCCTGCTGACGTTATCCAGTTGATCCCCGGATAGTGCTTTGCGCACTTCGACTACCAGGTGATCGATGGCAGTGATATACAACGATTCTTTACTCTGTAATGATCGTAACTCGCTGAGTGCTCTTGCGTGATAGTCGTTGAATTCGTTTGAGTGCTGAGATATGCGGCTTGACATTTTTTGAAATTCGCCACTTCTCTGTTCCCATGTATCAATGATCCGTCTTATCCTCTTCTCATCTTTAAAAAGGGAAATAGGGGCATTCATGCCGCCCCTCTCGGCAAAGTACTCGTTAATCGAAGTAATCCAACGCAGTAGATCGAAATAGGAATCGGCAAGCGGAATGCTCGATGCAAGTTTTCGCGAATGATCGATTGACTGGTAAGCGCCTCGAAACTCACCAGCGTTCAACCTTTGGCCCCATGTCGGAAGCAAGTAATGGTTTAAAGCCTTGATTGCGATCTCCTGAACATCATTGTTGTCAGGATTGTTTTCCAGAAAGCTATCCGCACGGTCAATGGCATCGGCATATGAGCCGGATTCAAGGAAATCTTCTATCTCTTGTATATCGGACTGTCTATAGTATGAATAGCCAATCAACCCGACCGCAAGCAAAATGACAGTCAGTATGATCCATAAGCCAAAACTGTTCGTGTTCGATGTGTCTGAGACGAAAGCCCGGCGAAGTTCTTTCAGGAAAATCGATGCGCGCCCTGGAGTACGCTCTCTAGATTTGTCGCTCTTATTAGTTGACGGAATTTGCTTCGAGTCTTCATCAACTTCACCAGGCTCTTCATCTTCGTCATTTATGCAAAATATGTCGATAAACGAACTGGCTGAGGTGACAAATGTCGTGCGGGTAAGATCAGTCGAAGTATTGAGCGCCTTGGGAATCAGCTCATTGGTATCGAGAGAGCTATGATCCTTGTTTTCGATCGTCTTGATGTGTACGCGATATAAGAAGTCGTTACCGCCAAACGCGATAGTATCGCCATCTTTCAAAATAGAGGCATGTTCATCGAGGCGTCTGTCGGATAAGAATGTGCCGTTGGTACTGCCCAGGTCCTCGACCATGAGGTGATCATCCTGAACAAAGATGTGTGCATGGCGCCTGGAGAGAAATTTGTATTGTTCCGGTAGTAGATTTCTGTATTGCTTGAACAGGTTGTCAGTTTTGCTGACGAGAAAGGGAAACTCGGTGACGGCAATCGGTTCGATAACTGTCTGCATCTTCTCCGGGACAAGCGTCAGAATTATCTTTATGGGGCTCTCCGCGCCGGTTGAATCATCACCCTCTGTCACCACTTGAAATTCCAACTGACCCGCAAAACAAATTTTATCGTTCGGTTTCAGTGGCATTGGATCCTTGCCCAGTGGTGTGCCATTGAGGGTGGTGCCGTTCATGCTGTCCAGATCAATCAGGTAGGCTGCACTGTCCTGAATGAATATTCTCGCGTGCCGGCGAGACAGCCGTGCAACGGCTTCATGCTTGAAGCCTGAGAATGGAGACTCATGGCGACCAATGGGAAACAGTCGGTCCCGCACGACGATCTCACCCAATGAAGGGTGAGAGAGAGGTTTCAGTGTCAATTGCATCTGTCAAATAGATTGAAAAATTCGACTTGATTATTGATTGTTTGTCTCGCTACGTCCAACGACTTCTTCTGACCAGCCGCCACCGAGGGATTTGTACAGGGCGATGGTGTCGGTAAGAACTTCCCATTGATTGATCAGTAGCTGCTGTTCTGCGTCCAGCAGTGAGCGCTCGACCTCGAACACCTCCAACTGCGAAGCAAGGCCTTCATTAAGCTGCGCTTTGATCTGTTCCGAGACAATACTGAGTTGCCTTTCCCGCGCTTCCAATTGCAGTTTCTGCTGTTTTCTGCTTGAAAGGTTCGTAAGGGCGTTTTCGACCTCTTCGAATGCCGTGATGACGGAGCGGCGATACTCCTGCTCGGCGACTTTTGTCTGCGCGTCGGCGACTTTGATCTGAGCCTTGAGATTCGGATCAAATATTGGGAAGGTCAACGCTGAAGCGAGTCCAAAGGTGGCGGCATCAAACAGGTCCCCCAGTGAGAAACCAGCCGTGCCGGCGCGCCCCGTGAGATTGATCGAGGGTAATCGCGCAAGCCGGGCCTGACCCGCCAGGTTGTGAGACTGCAGAACACGATATTCAGCGGCCAGGATATCCGGACGACGGGCCAATAGCTGGGATGGCAGGCCAGCCGGTACTTCGGGCGCTGTAATGACTGTTCGCAATGGTGCTTCAGGTACTCTCAGGGTATCCGCCGGCATGCCCACCAGAGTCGCCAGGCCGTTTTCCGAGATTTTCCGTAAGCGTGCGAACTCCAGCAGTTCCCGCTGCAGCCGATTGACCTCGGCTTTCTGCTGCATGACCTGTGTCTCGGGAATCAGGCCTTCCCGAAACATTCCCTGGTAGATCTCGAGGATCTCCCGGTTTCGCTGTAGGGAGAGTGCATGTCTCTGGCTCTGCTCATCCAGTTGACGGATCTCGAAATAGCGGGATGCCACATCCGCCACGAGAGTTAGATATCCGGCGCGCCAATCCGCCTCGGTGGCGTGGTATTCGGCCTGTTGTGCTTCCACGCCTTTGCGGATTTTTCCCCAGATGTCGATCTCCCAGGACGCCTCGGCTGCCAAACTATAGCGGGTCGTGCTGTCGATGTCGGTAAAGCTGAAATGATCAATCCCAGAGCTGCCGCCCACTCTGGGCTGGCCGACCGCTTCGGCCTGAGTGACACCGCCGCGCGCAACATCGATACGCGCAGTCAGTATCTGAATATCGATACTCTCCTTCAATGCCTGTGCGATCAGTTGATCGAGGTAGGGGTCCTGAAAGTTCTTCCACCATTCGGGTTCGATGATCTCAGTACCGCGGGCGACCTCGGAGGGTTGTTCTGACCAGCCCTGTTTGGTTGGTGCTTCGGGACGTGTGTACTCGGGGCCAGCCAGATTGGCACATCCAGCGCAGAACAACATCGGTACCAGCACCAGCAGTCCGCCGAGGAAGCCGTGGCGGGTGCAGACACTGCTCCTCCGTCTCTCTAAGTCTCGCTTGTGCCCGTTTGTATAGGTCATATTGGCTCCAGATCGGTTACAGGAGTGGCCAATTGCATCGGATCGAAATCGATCCGGGCCACCTGGCGATGCAAGGGATTCGTCTCGTTCCCGTTCTTGACCGCAGTTACCGTGCCATTTCAATTCACTGTGTTTAGGATCTAAATATTAATATGAATAACAATGCCATATGATAGTTTATTAAACCGCTATCAAAGAGTTAAATACATTGATCTGTTGGTAACGGACAAACAATCAGGCCGTTTCCGCCAGTTATTTCGCAACAGGTGAAACCGCTCGAACACAGCTGCCCGTTATCAGTGGCAGGCGCTTCACCTGTTGACCGTAGTCTTGTCATCGTCTTCATCTACGTTGCTCATGCGGACCGCTGAAGGGTTGAAGAGCGTCTTCGTTGCCTGGTCGTCCTCCACACTGACAACGATCGCCGTAATGTTGTCTCGGGCTTTTCCCTGGAGGGCCATTTCGATCAATCTGTCGGCTGACTCCCGACAGTCTTGCAGGGCCAGCAGTTGAGCAATATCTGCAGATTTGACCTCGTTATAGAGGCCGTCGCTGCAAATCAGGAATCGATCCCCTTCGCATACGTCATGGCTGACACTGTCGAGCACCAGCTCTTTCATGACGCCAACCGCGCGGGTGATGGCATTGCTGCCGGGTATGGATTCTGCTTGCTCTCGGGCGATGCGTCCCTGGGCGATCAACTCCTCGATCTGACTGTGATCCGTAGTGAGTTGCCTGAGCCGACTGTCCCGCAAAAGGAAGATACGGCTGTCACCCGCCCACAGACAGATGCAGCGCCGGCCGTGAATCAGCAAAACGACGACCGTTGAACCGATGATCTGCTGGCCACGCCGAGAGGCTTCCTGGGTCAGTTTCCGGTTGACTTTCTGTAATGCGCGCTCAACCTGAGAGGAGAGGGTGTCCAGGCTTTTCGCTACAGACCCTCTGTGCAGACTGTCTACGATCATGCGGCTGGCGACATCCCCCGCAGCATGACCGCCCATGCCGTCGGCGACCACCCAAAGACCATGTTCGGGAAGTTCCAGGCAGGCATCCTCGTTCAATTTCCTGACATGGCCGACATGGGTTCTGGATGCCGATGTCCAGTGGAGCTTTTCGTCACTCATAGTCCCGTGACCTCAATAGTGTGCCTTACTCCATGGGTCTTTCATCTCAAACTTTCTGTGGAAGGCGATCAGAAGGTCTTTGGCCAACAGGGTGGTTGTTCGGTCGATATCCCCATCCATCGGGAAGCTCGGCGGCATACGGTAAATCCCCCTGCAAAGTGGGCCAGGCAGCCCTCTCCACAAATAGACAGTAGTCCAACTGAAGATAAAACAGAATGGATAAATTCCCTTACGTATTGAAAGGCTGTGTGGTTCGGCTTGCTGTCGACGTGGTACCTCATCCATCCATTTAAAGGCAGCAAGGATAGAATCGAATCAAGACACGGAAGGGAATCGGAAAGTCATCCACGATCGATTGAAAATATCAATATCACGCGCTTGATAAAAAGATAGCTGGCGAAAGATATCTGTCGGTAAATTTTACAAACGCAGAGATGATGAGGATGCCGGTTAGACAAGGTAGGGTAGTTCGACTAGTGTTAAGTCTACGCAGCTCATCATAAATACACCGCAGTTCAGGTGATTGGCAGTCATGCTGACGACACGTTCACGAATCGGTGATCGCCGAATACTTCGTGAGACTGAATGCGGAATCGCGGTATCAGGCAATTCACCCATTTCGCAAAGTTTCGACAGCCATCGGGTAATGACCGGTAATCAGGCAGATGAAACAGCAGACGATACCGCCGGAGACACGCTATCGGCCGAGGGAACTGTCGGATCTCGGTCTCGGAAGCCAGGCGTTACAGGATAGCCATCTTCGTATTCTCAACAGAGACGGCACCTTCAACGTATCGCGCGTGGGTTTGCCCCTGCTGCAGACACTCAACCTCTATCAAACATTGCTGACCACCGCCTGGTGGAGATTCATCCTGGTATTCGTATGTTCGTATATCAGCATTTGCCTGATTTTCACGCTCTTCTATGTGCTATGCGGTCCCGATGCGCTGATCGGCTTCACCGCGGAAACACTGGGGGGTAGATTCGAGCA
>JARROA010000055.1:40518-53578 GCA_037384425.1 Candidatus Thiodiazotropha sp.
TCGGCTACGGTCACCTCGCGCCACGCGGCTTGCTGGCCAATCTGCTGGTGATGGCTGAAGCCTTCATCGGCGTATCCGGCTTTGCCATCGCTGCGGCGCTGATGTTCGCCCGCTTTTCCAGACCATCCGCCAAGATACATTTCAGCGAAAACGCGGTCGTCGGTCCGCATCACGAGCGCACCAGTTTCATGTTCCGCATCGCCAATGGTGCCCGCAATGAGTTGTTGGAGGTTCAGGTCAGAATCCTCCTCAGCATGACTCAGGAGGTCGATGGACTGCGTGTAAGAAGTTTCTATGAACTGGAACTGGAGCGACAAAAGGTCGCCTTTTTCCCGCTCGACTGGACCGTGGTGCACCCCATCGACGAGAACAGTCCGCTACACGGCGTGACACCTGAGGCCTTCAGTAAGCGCGAGGCCGAATTTCTGGTGCTGGTAAACGCCATCGACGACACTTTTCATCAAATCGTGCATGCGAGAACTTCTTACCGCTGGGATGAGGTGGTCTGGGGTGCAAAATTCAAGGATATGTATCGACATAAAGGCAAGGGACAGATCAGCATCGACCTGAGGCGGATACACGATATCCAGCATATCGAGTCCCCGGTCGAATCCACACAAACTGTCTGGGATTTTTAATCCCAGGCGTAACAATACTTACTGCATGTGGGAGTGAAGTTGCGGAGTGACCAACACCCGCGGTGGATTCCCCTGGCAGGCGGGCCGTTCTGCGAAACGCGGGTACTGTCACAAGAGAAGGGGCGCGGGGGTGTTTGATCGATGCAAACTATCATCACCTGCCCAGTGAGTGTTCTGTTTGGCCATTGCGATGTCGGGGGATGGATGTGCGCGTGAAGACAAAAGACGATTCAGTACCTTTGACCAGGCGATGCCTTGTCGCGGCATCCTTGATGATCTGTTTGTACAGTGCCAGTGCAGCGGAGTATGTGCCGACCTTCTTCGATATGGACAAGGATGGCGACAGTCTTATTTCAAAAGAGGAAGCGGGCTATTGGTCTGCACTGCTCGATCACTGGTCGCGCCTCGATGCAAACCGGGACGGAGTGATCGACTTGCCGGAATGGGAAGCCATCGATATCAAGGCGCTCACGCGTAACTAGAGGCCAGATGTGCGTGCCGATGAAAAGGACAAGAGGGAATGGCTCATGATGCGACGACGGACTGACAGAAAACATTTGGGGGTCATGAATGGCCGACAGCGGCGACGATAAACTGCAGCGTCTCTCCAGCGCCCTCAACGAACACAGTGCGGAGGGCATAGAAATTCTCTATGCCGAACCGTCACGGTTGGCGAATCTGATGATCCTGCTGATTGCGTCTCTTTTACTGATGACACTCGTCTGGTCCTTTTTCGGACGCGCTGACGTGGTGGTGACCGCTAACGGGGTGCTCTCCCCGGAAGAGGACGTACGACGCATCTACACGCCAATCCAGGGAGAGCTGGTCGACATCTATCTCACCGAGGGGCTTCCGGTGGAGCAGGGCGATATCCTGGCCCGGCTGAACGCGCGCGAGGCGATCCAGGCGGCGACCAACGCCCTGGATGCCGACCTGCAGCTGGCCGAGGCCGAACAGGAGTATCGAGAATTCCCGCGGCTCAAGCAGTTGCTGACCCAACAGGCGGAAGCCCTGCAACGGCAATTGACGACACAGGCCAACCTGCATGAGAAGCGGGTGACCGAAGGCCTGAGCAAATTGGCGGAGTCGCAGAAGGCGAAGCTCGAAGAGGCCCGAGGCAATCTGGAGAAGGCGCGCATCGCGTCCGAGTCGGCGCGGCGAGAGGCAGAGAAATACCAGCGTCTGTTCGCCTTGCCTGGAGGTGGTGGAGTCTCGCGCAACGACGTGGACGAGCGACGGGATGCCCAGCGCGCGGCCGAGACCAATCTGCGTCTGGCCCGGGCGCGGCTGGGTGAGCTCGATTTTCAACTGAGCGAGGAGTATGCCCAGGCCAAGGCGGAACTCGAAGGCAGCGATCAGAAGCTGACCGAGTTGCGCATCGAGCACGAATCGCTGCTCAACCGCATTGAACGCGAGGAGAACAAAGTCGAGCTCAAACTGCGTGGCGCCCGTCTGGCGGCAGAGGCGGCCCAGCGCATCCAGTTCGAGAACATCGACGAAGACAATTATCTGCGGGTGCTGGCGCCGGTCTCCGGCATCGTAACCGACGTGGTCTACAGCCAGGCGGGCGAAAAGGTGCAGGCCAACACGCCGCTTGGGAGCATTGCACCGGACGGCGCCACTCCGGTGCTCAAAATCAATATCCCTGAACGAGATCGGGGTTTTTTAAGGGAAGGACTGCAAGTGAAGATGAAGTTCAGCGCTTTCCCTTATCAACGGTATGGCTTCATCGAGGGTACGCTGGACTATATCTCACCCACGGCACAAAGCGGTTCGGAAGGCGGAGGATTGTTCTACAAGGGGCATGTGAGTCTGGCCCAGACCCACTTCACCGTGGATGACAACGACTACCCTCTGCGCTTCGGCATGACCGCGACCGCGGAGATCGTGGTGCGCAAACGGCGTTTGATCGACCTGGCGCTGGATCCCCTGCGCAAACTCGAGGGTTAGATATATGGCAGAGCCGATGAACTTTACGGTGCGGCAAGCCGCACCCTACGGATCGAATACAGGTAGGGTGCGGCTTGCCGCACCGGACAAATCTTGACTGGTAGGAATCCGGGCAATGAATTCCACAGCTCGTGATCCGAATGCCTTGATGACATTCTGGACAGATTCGGTATTTCCCCAGGACAACAACAACAGCGGGAGGAGTATGCAGTGACAGACCTGGTAAAAATCGACGATGAAGTCATCACCTCTGACGACTTCATCAAGCTGCTCAAGCTGACCGGCCGTTTTGACGGACTGATGGAGGAGATCCTCAAAGACAAGTTGACCGTGCATGCCGCTAAGCGCCAGAAAGTTGCGCTGGCGCCGGAAGAGCTGCAGGAGCGGGCGGATCAGATTCGGCGAGTCTGGGGCCTGCACCGCGCCCAGGATACCTTCAAGTGGCTGGAGGACCGGGATTTGACATTGGAGGATCTCGAGCAATTCGTCAGCGAGATGCTCTATCACGAGAAGATGATGGCGAAGGTGAGCAATGACGAGGCGATCGAAGCCTATTTCAAGCTCAATTCACCGAAGTTCGACTGCATCGACATCAGCCATATCCTGACCGACTCGGAGGGCAAGGCGAGGGAACTGATGGCCATCCTGGAGGATGATCCCGAGAGCTTTCCCGAGATGGCGAGGGAGCACTCCCTGGCCGATACCAGCGAAGAGGGAGGATATGTCGGCAAGGTGCTGCGCGGCGCCCTGCAGCCGGAGGTCGAGGGCAAAGTGTTCAATGCGGCGGAGGGCGAACTGCTCGGCCCCTTCCCCTCGGCCGATGAAAATCTGTTCGAGATCTTCATCGTCAATGCCAAGAAACAGGCCGAACTCGATGACGAAACCCGGGAGGAAGTGGAGCGCATCATACGCGACGAGTGGCTGGCGACCCAGGCCCGGGAACACGGTATCGAGTTGCTTTGAACCCCGGCATGATCCAGGAGCCGACCGTTGAGTGACGAAACCCTCAAAACGTTTCTCGGCAGTGTCGAGTTCTTCTCCGCCTTCACCCCCGGGGATCTGGAGGAGATCTCCGCCGGCATGCAGACCCTGCATTTCGAATTCGGCGACACCGTATGCAACGCGGGTGAGGACAGCGAGGGGCTCTATGTCATCCGCAAGGGCGCCGTGCGCATCTTCACCGAGGAGCAGGGCAAGGAGATCAGCATGGGAGTGCGCAAGGAGCGGGAGGTCTTCGGCGAGATCTCCGTGCTGCGACGCTACCATCACGAATCATCGGTCAGGGCCTCCGCCAAGACGGAACTGCTCTATTTTCCCCACGAGAGCTTTCAGCAGGTCCTGAGCCGCAACGAGGATGCCCGGGGATATATCTCCAACTATGTGGCCATCAACACCGCGGGCGGTTTCGTCACCCGTCTGTTCGATCTGCGCCGCAAGGTCAAGGGCAACGAGTTGGAAGCGATCATCCGCAGCGTCGGCATCAAGCGGGTGAAGCCGGGGCGCGTGATCCTGCAACAGGACGACCGCGAGGACCGGCGGCTCTATGTGGTGCGCCAGGGGCGTGTGCGGGTGGTGCGCAACGAGGAGAACGTGGAGTACCCCCTCGCCACCCTCGATCAGGGAGAGGTGTTCGGGGAGAAGGCCTGCCTGCTGCGTCAGGAACAGCCCGCCACGGTGACCGCGGACACCGAGACCGTGCTGCTGGTGATCCCGGAAAAGACCATCCGGCTGGTGCTGGAGCGTAATCCCAAGCTGGCGGAGGTGCTGGTCGAGCGCATCAAGTTCAGCGAGCGCGAACTCGAACGGCAGAAAAAGCTGGCCGAGCGCCGCAAGCGTCCCCTGCTGCTCGATTTCAACTCCAGGGAGGGCAGGGGAGAGCGCCTGCTCAGACGCTTCGCCCTGGTCCACCAGGCGGAGGAGATGGATTGCGGCGCCGCCTGCCTGGCGATGATCTGCAAGCACTACGGCATCCCCATGACCCTCGGCAAGCTACGGGAGCTGGCCAACGTCACCACCCAGGGGGCCACCCTGGAGAGTCTGGCGCGGGTGGGCGAGTCGCTCGGTTTCACCACCCGTGGCGTGCAGTGTACCTACGAGGCGCTGTTGGGCTTCGAGCTGCCTTTCATCGCGCACTGGGAGGGTTACCACTACATCATCGTCTACGGCATCTCCAAACACCACGTCTGGGTTGCCGATCCGGGCCCGGGCTTCCGCAAGATGACGAAGGAGGAGTTCGAGAAGGGATGGACCGGGACCTGCCTGTTGTTCAACCCCGGCAGCGAACTGATCCAGCTCGCCGCCACCCGTTCCCCCTGGGTCCGGTTTGTCGGCTACCTCAAGCCCTACAAAAAGATCCTGGCCAATCTGTTCGTCGCCACCTTCATCATCCAGCTGCTGGGCGTGGCGCCGCCGGTGATCATCCAGCACATCCTCGACCGGGTGGTGGTGCATCAGAACATCTCGCTGCTGCACGTGCTGATCTTCGGCCTCATCATCACCAGCGTCTTCGTGCAGATGACCACGGTGCTGCGGGCTTATCTGTCGAACTTCATGATCCGCAACATGGACTTCGCCATGATGTCGCATTTTCTGCGCCATGCCCTGTCGCTGCCGCTGCCCTTTTTCGCCAAGCGCAAGACCGGCGACATCTTCGCCCGCTTTCAGGAGAACCTGAAGATACGCGCCTTTCTCACCGAGTCGACCATCACCACGGTGTTGAATCTGCTGATGCTCTTCATCTACTTCACCATCCTGTTTCTCTACAGCGTGAAGATGACCCTGATGTTGATCGCATTCGTGATACCGCTGGTGATCCTCACCATCGCCGTCACCCCCAAACTCAAGCGCTATGCGCGTGAAGTCTTTACCGCCTCCACCGATGCGGAGTCGATCCTGATGGAGATCATCGGCGGCGCGGAGACGGTCAAGGGCATGGGCATCGAGCGGCCCATGCGGCTGAAGTGGGAGAAGAAGTACGCCAACTCCCTGGACGTGCAGTATCGCGCCGCGCGGTTCAATATCCTGGTCAGCTTCATCAGCCAGTTCCTCAATGCGGCGACCACAGTGTCGGTGCTCTGGCTGGGTGCCAACCTGGTGTTGGCGCAGGAACTGACCATCGGACAGCTGATCGCCTTCAACGCCCTGATGGGCAGCGCCCTGGCGCCCCTGTTGGGTCTGGTGCGGCTCTGGAACCAGGTGCACGAAGCAGGCGTGGCCATGGAGCGCCTGGGCGATATTCTCGACATGGATCCGGAGCAGAAGGCGGAGGAGATCAGCTCACGGGTGATTCTGCCCGATCTGCAGGGGGACATCCGGCTCGATGGCGTCTACTTCCGCTACGGCGGCAACGAATCCCCCTACATCCTGGAGAACATCAGCTTCGCCATCCAACCGGGACAGTTGGTCGCCATCGTAGGTCAGAGCGGATCGGGCAAAACCACGCTGGCCAAATTGCTGGTGGGCTTCTATCCGCCCAGCGAAGGCAAGATCACAGCGGATGGCTACGACATGGACGTGATCGACAAGGAGTACTACCGCAGCCAGATCGGCTATGTGATGCAGAGCAACCTGCTCTTCTCCGGCACCATCGCCGAAAACATCGCCAGCGGCGAAGACAATCCGGACCGGCGCAAGATCGTCGAAGTGGCCAAGCTGGCCGATGCCCACGGTTTCATCAGTAACATGCCGCTCGGTTACGAACAGATCGTCGGCGAGCGCGGCATGGGGCTCTCAGGGGGGCAGATGCAGCGACTCTGCATTGCCCGCTCCCTCTACCACGATCCGCGGCTGCTGATCTTCGACGAAGCGACCTCGGCGCTCGATACCCAGTCCGAGAGCAACATCCTCAGCAGCATGCAGGACATCCTCAAGGGACGCACTGCGGTGGTCATCGCCCATCGCCTGAGCACCATCATGCAGGCCGACAAGATCCTGGTGCTCTACAAAGGTGCGATCGTGGAGGAGGGGTGCCACGACGAACTGGTGGATCGACGCGGCATGTATTACCAACTGGTACAGAAACAGATGGCCAACGCATGATGAAGATTCTCGATACCGACAATAAAACACCAGCCGCCATCTCCTACGGCGGTCTCATCGAAAAGATCGAGATCCTGCGCTCGACGCTGCGCTGGGCCAGCAGCCTCGACCGTACACAGATCCAGAAGATGTTGCGCCAATGCAATGCACTGCGGGAAGAGGTGATGCAGCTCTCTCACAAGGAGCGCTTCGTCAAGGCCTCGACCGACCGTGCCTCGAGCGGCAAGCGCACCACCGCGCAACGGCGCCAGGCGCTGCTCGACCGCAGTTTCGTCTTCGAAGGGGTGTTCGGCGAGAGCCCACGCCTGCTGGAGGCGTTGGAGATTGCGGAGAAGGCCGCTCCCACCGATCTGCCCGTGCTCATCGACGGCGAGAGCGGCACCGGCAAGGAACTCATGGCCAAGGTGATCCATGCCAACGGCAGTCGCGCCGACCAGCCCTATATCTCGGTCAACTGCGGCGCCATTCCCGACAACCTGATCGAGTCCGAACTCTTCGGGCACAAGCGCGGCGCTTTCACCGGCGCTTCCAGCGACCGCAGCGGAAAATTCGAGACGGCCAACAACGGCACCATCTTTCTCGACGAGATTGGCGAACTGCCGCTGCAGGGTCAGGTCAAACTGCTGCGCGTGCTGCAGTCGCAGGAGATACAGCGTGTGGGCTCCGACCAGGTGATCGACGTGGATACCCGCATCGTCGCCGCCACCAACAAGGATCTGCTGCAGATGAGCCAGGAAGGACTGTTTCGCGAAGACCTCTACTACCGGTTGGGGGTCATCCATGTGACGCTGCCGCCGTTGCGGGAAAGGTCCGACGAAATTCCGTTGCTGATCGACTTCTTCAGTGACGAGGCGGCTGAGAAACTCAATCGACAACCCATCCGCTTCAGCCGGCGACTGCGCACCTTTCTGCTCAAATACGAGTATCCGGGCAACATCCGCGAACTGCGCAACATGATCTATCGCATCTCCTGCCTGGCCGACGACGTCGCCGACTACGAACACCTGCCCGAGATCATGCGCCCGAAACTCACGAATATCGACAGCGCTGCCCAAGGGGAGGTCGAGGCACTCGACCTGGAAACGGCCAATCTGACCGAGATCAAGAAAAGTGCCAGCGACGAGGCGGAAAAGGTCTTTCTCGAACAGGCACTGCAACAGGTCTCGGGCAAGGTGGCCGAGCTGGCGCGACGGATCAATATGAACCGGTCCCATCTGCAGACCGTGTTGAAGAAACACGGCATTCGCTCCAAGGACTATCGTAAATCGGCAGTACCGACAACTTCGGGTAACGACGGCTAATACATGGAAAAGAAGTGATGTAGCCCGGATGGAGCGAAGCGTAATCCGGGATGGCCTGTGTCTTCTCCCGGATTACGCTTCGCTCCATCCGGGCTACAGACTGTTTCGGCTACTCCCCCGACAAAAAAAGATAGCCCCTTGTGGGGGCTATCCTCGCTTTGCCCTTTGTAAGGGCGTTTTTTGCGATCCGTTTACGCGATAGCGTTGACCGGGCTCGCCGCCGAAAGCAGCATCGGATCCACGTCGTAGACGATGGTGCCGGAATTCGTCACACCGTTGCCGATGTTGAAGAACTGCGGATTGATCATCGTGTAGTCATAGTCGATGTTGTAGATGTTGCAGATCGATGTCGGCGTCGCGGGACGGGGCAGGGTGGGAATACGGATCCACTCATTGATACCGCCCATGATGGCGGAAGCCGCGGCACGATCCAGTTCATGGCTGGACTCCAGGTCTTTGATGGTCAGGTTGCTCATTGTGTTCTCTCCTAATGCTGTGTTGGGTATGCGTTGGGACTGTCTGTCGAGTTTCATATGCATTCGCACTGTAAAGTGCACATGCTGTGCCAGCTTCGGTTGAAACTTAAAATCTTTCAATTAAAACAGTGAGATATGCCAGTTGATCGAGTGAGGGCGATGGCGCGGTCAGGTGATTTGTTGATGACTCGTTGGTGTGCGACAAACGCATCGAGTCGGTATGTTTGAATTGTGCCGACGCTGCCCTTGAACGCCCGGTACCATGGAAACAGGAGTCGCAAGAACGATGCGTGGGCAGCAGGGCAGTGCCCGTCTCGGTTTCCGCCACTAACGGTTTGTCGGTTCATGCTCGTGCCGCGATGTCGTTGCGAATGCATGGTCGAACCACGATGACTCCTTATATATGAGAGGGGTTGCGATTGATGGTTCTGAGCTCGTCTTATTCGCTGCCTGAGAAGCTGGGCCGAACAATTCAATCTTCACGGAGTCTTGGAAAGTCGTTCTCGTGCAAACATCGATGATTTCAGTGTTGTCTTGCCGCTAACAGATTCACATCTCCTGCATACACGAGAGATACCGGATGATCGAGGTGCAGCCAATAATTCCGATTATAAATCAGTAAGTTAAAAATATTATAATCGAAGCTATACAAAACTGGCACGCGGCCTGCAGTTATCAAGTCATGAACCACAAACCAAGAGGTTCATGCCCTTAACCAAACCTGTTTACACCAAAGTGAGGATAGAGACATGATGATCAAAGACCTGAAAATGAGCAAAGAACTGGATCGTGAAGCCCTGGTTGAAGTGCGTGGCGGTTCCGCTTACGCCGGTGGCCAGTTCGCACCGCAGTTTGTTTCCGGCGGCGGCATCCTGAGCCCGACCGTTGCCAACAGCTCTCCCGTGAACGCGCCTGTGGCCATTGACAACGACACCTACTCCTACCTGGGTCTCGAGCTCAACACCGCCAACGTGCTGGCCTCTGTCGGTACCGTCGTCTGGCAGTAATGTTTCAGCGCCGACTGGCATGATGAAACGGGGGCCCATGAGGCCCCCGTTTTTTATGTCCTATCACTGCTGTCACGAAGAATATACGCGCTGCTTTGCTGCGGCGCTCTGAGCAGCATTGTTAAGCACAACTATTTTTAGGGTTTGTATGGTCTTTGAGTTCGTTGGACAAACCTTGGATATCCACCTCATTGACCAATCCTTCCTGCCGCAGCATCATAAGTTGTATTGTGGCTTTTGATCGGCTGTGGTCATCAAACAGCAAAGCAATCTGCTTATCGTAGTTCTCAAGTAATTTGTATAAATAGAGATATTTGCCATGATTTGTTGGATTATCTCTACTCGCTAACCCTTCTGATACATCTTTCAATATAGTCCCACAGAAGCGTTCTAAAGCTGCCGCTTTTATTTTTTTAAAAGATTTTCCAGTCCGACTCTGAAATCATTTTCGATTTGAGCAAATAGGGATGTTCAGTAATGGCGCTATTGTTTGCTGTCCCTTGCAACAGCGGGATTGGTTCTCTTTGTTTTACCACTATGAACATAGGCCCACCAAGAAATACCTGCCATACCGATCTCTATCGCCAAATATATATACATCAATATGTTCGCAGATTCGTCTACCACAATGCCGTAAATACGCCCGCTTGCCATACAGATCATAAGGATAATGACACCCAGAAGTCCGTTTTCGATACTCCCGCGTTTAGTCGATAGAACGATGAGCAAACCGCCTACAGCAACAGACATGCCTCCATAGGTGGCGCGCATGTCGATCAAGCCTGATGCGGACGTTGGACTAGCTCCAGTGACGTATTGCGACAAGAGTTCGGGGGCAATCACAAATCCTAATCCATAAACCGTAAAGACTGCAGCAGTAGCCCTAACAATTACAGCTTGTATGGTCATTACTTGATTTCCACTTTGTGTTCGCTGGAATGTGGTGTTAATGAGCGGCCAGCACCATCTCGCTTCCCTTTTTATTAACATATGATGAGTGTGACTATCTACAAAAGGAATCAGACTTCTCCAAATTCCGGTTAGCTGAAGTCGAAATGTGATATCGTCCAAAAACTTCACCCGAGCTATCTCTTCCGTTCCTTCCGACCGATTCATCGTCACCTTCACGCGACCGCTACCTTGCCTTTTTTTAAAGATATCCCCCGCCTCAAGATCGAACCACTCCCAACTTAATCCCTCCCCATTCTTGTTCATCCAAAGACCAAATCCGGTTGTCTTCTTTTACCGGTATACGCTTGCTCCGATAGAGAAACCATGTCCGATAAAAATACTTTTCTCTTCATGCCTGGTTCTTTTATCAAATTTAACGTCTTGTAAAGAATAAACGCGGGTGCCTTCGGCAACATATTCTTCCCCGCCGATGAGTGGAAGCGTATTGATTGCATATGTCATCGACTCCGCCATCAACGCATGGGTTGGCAGCAAAAGAAAAGCCAGAGCTATCATGTATCTCCGAATTTTATTTCTCATTAACGTTTTGATCACCGGAAAATTAGGAGCGTAGCGAGTAATTTTTCCGAGTGCAGCAATTTCTTATGCCCTTATGTCTATTTTTGGTAACCAAGGAATCAAAAGAGCGTAGTATTAGATATTTTAAGTCTGCTTTTTAATTAATCGCACCTCTTGATTGTCAACCATCGGTTTGCTGCCATTTGCAATCCACACTTAATCGAATAACCCTGATGTCACAATTGGACGAAGATATTTCTGAATCCGATGGGTTGGTTCAGTCGAGAAAAAAGCTGTTACAAGGTCACGATCAGGCGATACATAGAGACCTTGAGTGTTCAAACCGGATTTGAAGAAATCTCAGTCCTCAAAGATTGCGTCCCATTGGCCCGCCGCCGTTTTAACCGTTTTGTCACCAAGTCGTGCCATAAAACGCTGTCCCGAACCAGCATTTCCTCCCAGGTAAAAATCACGTGTGCGCGGAGTGTTCTGTATTCTGTCAAGCATCGCAGGTGACACGATCCGTTCGGTAGATGCCTTGCTCCAGCTGGGCGTATAAAGCATTCCCACACGTGCGAGGTCTCGCAGATTGGACGAGGCCGGCCCATGAACGATGGCGATCCCGTCTGGCGAGAGGTGCATTTGCAAGGGGCCTTCTACACCCATCTTCGACCAGACGCGGTCTTCGAAGAAATCCGACCAGCTCTTACCCGAGACGGCTTCCACCATAAAAACCAGCGATTGCGTGGTCGCAGAAGAGTAGATGTAGCTCTGACCGGGTTTTTCGACAGACTTGGCGTCCAGCATTACGTCGAGCATGTATTCAATTTTGCCATTGGTCTCTTCTCCAAGTTCCGCCCTGAACATGCGGGACGTCACAGAGGATGGATCGGCAAATTGATCGGCAGAGTCCCGAGCATCCAGGCCGGTAGCCATATCCATGGCATAGACAACCTTGATGTGTTCCCAGGCTGATCCCTTGAATTCGGGAACATAAGAACCCAGCGTTTTGGACTCATCGATCAAACCATCATCTATCAACAGCCCAACGGCCATAGAGGCCAGCACCTTCGTTGTAGAGGCCCAAAAGTGTGCATCGAGTTCATGCATCCCCGGATAGGATTCATAGGCGCCCCGGCCTTTGTGAACCACGATAAAGCCTTGAGCAAAACTTTTTGGGTGATTCAGATAGGCATCGAGGGTCATACGGCCAAGATCCGTCTCAACACTGATTTTGCCGATCTCTGGTAACCGTGCCGTTGGTAATTTCATGATTGGCTGACGGCGCAGGAGTATCGCGGTCTTGTTGGTCTGCGAGGCATGGGAATGATACCAAAGTGCAGCAGCCTTACCGGTGGTTAGGTCGGCCACACTGAAGGTGCGGATGTATTTCAGGGTTTCCTGAGCCGACCAACCATCAAAAAACTTTCTGAACAGGGTCAGGTTGCTGTGCCTGGCATAACGATGATGAAACCATTATCGTTGCTGCAGTAAGTAGCGAAGTGATTCTTTTCATCTGTTTTCATCTAAATAATTTAGCTATCGTTGGTTTATTGTGACTGCAACCACGTTCAAACAGTTAAAGACCAATTATATATGCTTTTGGACTTAGTCATTTAATCCAGTATATATTCAGCGAGTAGGATATAATTGTCTTCATCAATTTCATTGCTCATACTGAGTACCTTCCTGCATAACGATGAGGGTATGGGGCACGGAGCCGTAGGCGGAGCGTCCCAGCGAACGAAGTGAGCGATATGACCCGCTTGCTATACCAGTGCTGCATCACCGATAAACCACGCCAAAAGAAGAGCCAGTGCACCTGTAGCGGCGAGCATAAGAATTAATACTCTTATGTTCTTCGCTCGCTTATTGAGCATATGAGAAGGCAGATCCAACCACGGCCTTATACTCCACACATTTGACATTATTATTGGCTCTACATTAAAAAAATATTTTCTAGGGAGTAAATTGGTAAGCACGGCAATACTCAGCGATAACGCAATGAGGATTAATCCTATGTTAAATATAATTCCAACCATATCTTGTCATTAAAGGGTATAACGAGCCTGTCGAAAAACCCGTTTTCGACAGGCAGTATCCCTGCGATTCTGTTTCAGCGTGATCTCAGACATTTATCTACTGATAGCTCTCTATTATGCAAACTAAGTGTTGTGACT
>JARROA010000056.1:0-16267 GCA_037384425.1 Candidatus Thiodiazotropha sp.
GGGGCGCGAGTAGCGCCTCACCTGAAACGATCTGAAACCATCCATCAGGAGTGGTTTCTCCGACATGGGGACTATTGCGATAGAATGTGCGGCCAAGCATATGCCGCATGGTTTATTTGAATCCTAGAGGTGTCTAGAGAATATTCAGTAGAATGGATTTCTGGATTATGCCGCAGAAGATGATAACTATATGAGTTATTTAGATATTTCATTATTCATCTTCACAATTTGAACCTCCCCTGAGGTAATTTGCGGCTGTTGTTAAAGTATTGAGAAACTGCGCAGCAAGAGCTCCGCTTGATAGCCAACATGGTGGAAGTACAGATTCGGGGCGGCAGTCAGCAACAAAGCATCGTACTTGACCGGGAAAGTAAGCAAGCTAGTTCGCCTGTATTGCATTGACGCCCCTGAGCTAGGCCAGCGACCGTGGGGTAAGAAGTCCAGAGATTATCTGCGGTCAATCACGCCGGAACAGGTGACAGTGATGGTCAAGACCAAGGACCGCTACGGAAGAACGGTAGGCGAAGTGTTTTCCACCAATGAGGCCGGCGAAAACATCAACCTAGCCATGATCCGGTCAGGCAAAGCGGCGGTGTACCCCAAGTACTGCAGCGAGCGGCAGTATTACCAGATGGAGGTAGAGGCCAAGAAGACCCATTCCGGCATCTGGGAAAAGTCTGGCAACCACCAGGCGCCGTGGGAGTGGCGCCACCGTTAACCCTTCTCCGCCAAGGGCTATCCTTGTTCACATGGCCAGAGTATATTCGCAGTACATCTGCACTATAAAGAACAAGGCGGGAATATGCCCGAATCTAAAAGCGCGACACTCACATTCCGCATCTCACCGACCGTAAAAGAGGGTCTCCGCGCCATGGCGGAGCAAGAGCGGCGTAGCCTGGCGAACATGATTGAGGTGATGATTCACGATTACTGCGAACGCAGTGGCATCGTTATCCCTGATTCATCCCCGACAGAGCCCAAGGCGTAAGAACATCAATTAAATGCAACAAGAAAAAATCTCCCTCTCCCAGCTCGAATCCTTCCTGTTCAAGTCCGCCGACATCCTGCGCGGCAAGATGGACGCCTCTGAGTTCAAGGAATTCATCTTCGGTATGCTGTTCATCAAGCGCCTGTCGGACGAGTTCGACCGTAGGCGTGAGCAGTTACGCAAGAAGGACTACGCCCATATTGACGATCCTGAGCTGCTGAAGGAGATACTGGAGGACAAGACCTCCTACGGCGAGACCTTCTTCGTTCCGCCCCGTGCCCGCTGGCACGAGTCCTGGAAGGATGCGGAAGGCAATACCGTGCCGCCGCTCAAGCACCTCAAGCACGACATCGGCAACATGCTCAACAAGGCCATCGCCGCCGTGGAGGACGAGAACGACTCCCTGGCCGGGGTGCTGAAGAACAACATCGACTTCAACGCGGTCAAGGGCAAGACCAAGATCCCGGACCAGAAGTGGAAAGACCTGCTCGACCACTTCAATCAGCCCCAGTTCGTACTGGTCAATGACAACTTCGAGTTCCCTGACCTGCTGGGGGCGGCCTACGAGTACCTGATCAAATATTTCGCCGACAGCGCGGGTAAGAAAGGCGGTGAGTTCTACACCCCCGCAGAGGTGGTGCGCTTGCTGGTACAGATCACCAAGCCCGAGGCGGGCAATACCATCTACGATCCCACCGCCGGTTCTGGCGGTTTTCTGATCCAGTCGCACCAGTACATCGAAGAGCAGGGGCAAGATGCCAACGACCTTGCCCTCTACGGTCAGGACTCCAACGGCACCGTCTGGTCGATCTGCAACATGAACATGATCCTCCATAACATCACCCGCTTCACCATCGAAAACGGCGATACCCTGGAGGACCCGCAGATCCTCGAGAACGGCCAGATCCGCAAGTTCGACCGAGTGCTGGCAAATCCGCCTTTCTCGCAGAACTACAGCCGCTCCAACATGAGCTTCGCGCAACGCTTCCGCGAATGGTGCCCGGAGACCGGCAAGAAGGCCGACCTGATGTTCGTGCAGCACATGCTGGCCAGCCTCAAGCCTGACGGCCACATGGCCACCGTCATGCCCCACGGTGTACTGTTTCGCGGCGGCAAGGAGAAGCTGATCCGCGAGATCTTCATCAATGACGATCTCATCGAGGCCATCATCAGCCTGCCGCCCGGCCTCTTCTACGGCACCGGCATCCCCGCCTGCGTGCTGGTGTGCAACAAGAGCAAGCCGGACGAGCTTCGCGACAAGGTGCTGTTCATCAACGCCGACCGCGAATATGCAGAGGGCAAGGCCCAGAACAAGCTGCGCCCCGAAGACATCGAAAAGATCGACTTCGTCTTCACCCACAAGCGCGAGATCCCCAAGTACAGCCGCCTGGTGGACAAGGCCGAAATCGTCGATAGCCACGACTACAACCTCAACATTCGTCGCTATGTGGACAACACTCCGGAGCCGGAACCTGAGGATGTGCAGGCCCACCTGATCGGCGGTGTGCCCGAGTCCGAGGTGCAGGCACAGCAGGCCGAGTTTGAGCAGTTTGGCGTCGATCCCCTCAGCCTGTTCCGATCCGAACGCCCCGGCTACCTAGCCTTTGCCAAGGGCATCGACAGCAAGGCTGCCATCAAGGTACGACTGGAGGCTGACCCGAACCTGCAACAGACCCTCGCCACCCATCACGACGTCCTGGAGAGCTGGTGGTCGGTGGCCCGCGATGACTTTGCCCAACTTCGTGATGGCAAAAAGATGCCAGAGGTGCGCCATGAACTGCTCACCACCCTCAAGGACAAGCTGATCCCTCTCAAGGTGCTGGACGAGTTCCAGTCCGCTGGAGTCTTCGTCAACTGGTGGCAGCAGATCCGCTACGACCTCAAGACCATCGTCGCCACCGGTTGGCACCACAGCCTGATCCCCGACTACTACCTGATCGCCGCCTTCTTTCAGGCAGAGGCCGACGAGATTGAGGCGCTGGAGGCCGCCATCAGCGAGGCCCAGAGCGAACTGGCTGAGGCGGTGGAGACCGCGCAGGAGGTGGCCGCCTACGAGCCGGACGAAGACGAAAAGGTGACCGCGGCCGTCATCAAAAAGGCACTCAAGGTGCTGATCGACGATCTCAAGAACAGCGCCAGCAAGTCCGCCAAAAAGGAATTGAAGGCGTTACAGGCACAGGACAAAACCATCAAGGCTCTGGAAAAACGCATCAAGGAGACCAAGGCCACACTCAAGGCCAGGAGCGACGAGCTAGAGCTCAAGCTGCAACTTAAGCGCCTGGGTAGTGACGAGTTCAAGGCCGAGTCCCAGACCCTGCTCGATCAGGTCGAGGCGCAACTGGCCGAACTTGATCCGGGCAACAAGACAAATAAGAAGAAGATCAACGCACTGAACAAGGACAAGAGCGCGCTGGAGGCGCGTCAGGCCAAGACCGATGGCTTACTGGAAGTTATTGGCGGCCAGCTCAGTGAAGAAGAAGCCAAGCGACTGATCCTGAAAAAGCTCTACGACATCGCCAACGCTGAGCTGAACCGCTACCTCAATGTCGAAAAGCGGGCGCTGGTCACGGTGGTGGAGAATCTTTGGGACAAGTATGCGGTGTCGAGCCGGGAGCTGGAGCAGACGCGGGGGGAGATATTGGAGGTGCTGGATGAATTTCTGGATAAGTTGGGGTATTTGGTATGAGCCAAATCGAAGGTTGGCATAAGAAGCGTTTCGACCAGTTTGGAACTCTGCTATCCGGTTCTACTCCATCAACATCCATAGGTGCGTTTTGGGATGGGAATATTGTTTGGGTTACACCATACGATCTCAGTCGACTGAAAACTCCTTACTTGGAGGACACAGCCAAAAAGATTACGCAAAAGGGGTTAGATGCTTGTTCTGCCCAACTACTTCCGGCGAGATCCGTAGTGATGTCGTCGCGGGCTCCTATTGGGTATGTGGCTATTCCCAGTGTGGATTTTTGCACCAATCAGGGTTGCAAAAGCATTGAGTTAAAGTCTGGCTACGACTCAGAGTTTTCTTATTACAACATCCTATTTAACATCGAAAAAGTTAAGGCGCTCGGAGAAGGAACTACCTTTGCCGAGATTTCTAAGGCTGCCTTATCAGCCGTAGAACTTGAATTTCCTGACTCGAAATCCGAACAGACCAAAATAGCCGAAGTCCTCTCAACGGTGGATCGGGCGATTGAGCAGACCGAGGCCTTGATTGCCAAGCAGCAGCGCATCAAGACTGGCCTGATGCAAGACCTGCTCACCAAAGGCATCGACAAAAACGGCAACCTCCGCTCCGAAGCCACCCACGAATTCAAAGATTCCCCGCTGGGACGGATTCCAGTGGAGTGGGATGTTGTTTCACTAAATGATCTTTGTACGGATATTGTCGATTGCCCACACACTACTCCAGGCTTCCTTTCGGATGGCGTGCTGGTTGCCAGAACTTTTAATTTGAAAGATGGCCAGTTCGTCGGTGATCGAAGTTACGTGTCAGAAGAGGAATACAAATCTCGTGTATCTAGGCTTGAACCTAAGTCTGGCGATGTAATTTTTACCCGAGAAGCGCCAGTTGGTGAGGCTTTCGTAGTGCCCGATAAATTAAAAATATGCCTTGGTCAGCGCACTATGATCTTGCGGAGCACTGTCGAACTACTTCTACCAAACTATCTTCTCGAAGTTATCTACTCAGAGGAAATGCGTATTAGGTTCGACAATATGGTGGGCGGGACAACAAACCCTCACTTGAACGTTGCGGACGTAAGGGCTCTATCGATTCGCACCCCCTCGGTCACAGAACAAACACTGATATCAGACAGAATTCAGGGTATCCGATCCGTAACATTTGAAACACGAAAACATCTTGAAAAACTCGCAGCCCTCAAAGCTGCCCTAATGCAAGACCTCCTAACCGGCAAAAAGCGCGTCACCCCCTTACTCGAACCGGCCACAACGGACTGACCCATGCCCAACGAACACGAAATCAAAAGCGAAAAAATCTTGGTCAAGGAGATCTTCTCCAACCTCTGGTTCCGCATCCCCGAATACCAGCGCCCCTACATCTGGGGTCGCGACGAGATCGATGACCTGCTGGATGACCTGAGCTTTGCCCACGCCGAGAAGCCGGAGCAGGAGTATTTCCTTGGTTCCTTCGTTTACCAGAGCAAAAAGGCGGGCAGCACGCCGGGGCAGGCGTTTGACGAGAACGACCTGCTCGATGGCCAGCAGCGTATGACGACGCTGTTGATGCTGTTCGCCTGTATCCGCGATCTTTCGGACAACCCCAAGGTCAAGGCCAGTTGTCAGCGTTCGATCTTTCAGGAAGGCGACGACATCGATGAAATTCCCGAACGCACGCGCATCGCCTTTGCGATCCGTCAGGAGGTTCAGGACTTTGTGGATGGCTTCATCAAGGCGGAAGATGGCACCGGCCGGAAAACTGAACTTGAAGAACTGTCCACCAGGGCTAGTGATCCATCGGTGAAGAACATGGCACGAGCGGTATTGAAGCTGCGCGCAGACCTGGCGCAGTTGATGGATGCTGACGAAGCCCCGCTTGATCTGAATAGCTTCATTCGCTTTATCCGTAACCGTCTGCTCCTGATCTACGTGGCGACCGAAGATCTGGATGATGCCTTCCGCCTGTTCACCATCCTCAATGATCGTGGTGTGCCACTGCGTAACAGCGACATTCTCAAATCGCAGAACCTGGGTGCGTTGACCAACGACAAGGAAAAGGAGAAGTACGCCAAGTTGTGGGAAGAGGCCGAAGGTGAACTCGGCGATGACTTCGACCGTTTTCTCAATCATATCCGCACCATCCTGCTGAAGGACAAGGCGCGCCTGAATCTGCTCGATGAGTTCGAGCACAAGATTTACCACCCCAGGGAAAAGGAGAAGGCTACGGGCAAGATAAAGCCGTCGCTGCTTGCCAAGGGCAAGGAGACCTTCGAGCTGGTGGAGCGTTACCTGAAGCACTACGACCAGTTACTTGGTGGTAATAACTACGACCAGACTGGCGGCAGTTTCGAGTTCGACAACCTAATTAAGGTAATGTTGACAGGCTTGCCGTCCACCGATTGGCTGCCCCCGCTGATGCGCTACTTCGACCGCTTCCGTTATGAGCGGCTGCTGGATTTCCTGATTCAACTGGACAACCAGCTTTCTTCCGACTGGATTGCCCAATATTCGCCCACGGCGCGTATCGAGCGCATGAATAACATCATCCGTACCATCGAGAAAGCGACTACCGCTGATGAGGTGTTCAACCCCGCTGATTCCCTGGATGTATTGTTCGGATTCAGGTTCGATGCGGATAGTTTCAATCGGTCAATCGACTCGGCGGTCTATGGACGTCGCTTCACCCGCTACCTGCTGTTGAAGCTGGACTTCCTCTATGCGGATCACAGCAACCGCATGTCATTGGAGTATCTGTCCGTCGAGCATGTGCTGCCGCAGAACCCCAAGGCGGATAGCCAGTGGCGCAAGGATTTCACCGATGAGCAGCGACAGGAGTGGACCCACCGCCTGGGCAACTTGGTGCTGATTACCACCCGTAAGAACACATCGCAAGGCAATCTGGACTATGCCGATAAAAAGTCGCGGTATTTCGAGAAACGGATAACCACTTGCCCCAATTCGCTGCGGGTGCTGAAGCACGACCAATGGACGCCGGTGGAGCTTGAGGCAAACCATCATTCGGTACTGGCGAAACTTCGCGGGCACTACGGATTTAACGGAGCATAGGGATATGGCCAAGACGCCGGCCCACATCAAACTCGATGAACGAAATCACGTCGAGAAACCCTTGCTGGATCAGTTGAAGGGCCTGGGCTGGGAGGTGCTGGACCTCGATAACAAGCAACATCCCAGCGACAGTTTTCGCGAGAGCTTCGCCGAGGTGGCGATGTTGCCAGTTCTGCGCGAGCAGGTGGCACAGATCAATGACTGGATGGAGCCAGATCAGGTGGAGGAGGTGGTCAAACAATTGACCGCTAGTTTTCCCGGTAACAGCCTGATCGAAAACAACCGCTACCTGCTGGAACTGCTGTTAGAGAACACCAGCATCAGCGAGAACCAGAAAACCGGCGAAAAGAGCCCAACAATACGTTTTGTCGATTTCGAGAAAGATCCGCTAAACAACAACCGGTTCATCGCTGTTTGCCAGTTAAAGGTGCGGATACTGGGCACCGAACATCACATCATCCCTGACATTGTGCTGTTCGTGAACGGTCTGCCGCTGGTGGTGATCGAGTGCAAGTCACCCAAGGTCAAGGAGCCGATGGCCGAGGCCATCGACCAGATGATGCGATACAGCGAGCAGCGCGGGGCCAAGGGGGAGGGTAGCGCGCCGCTTTTCTATTTCAACCAGTTCATCGTTGCCACCTGCCGCCAGCAGGCCAAGTTTGGCACCATCACCACGCATACTGAAAAGCACTTTTACCGTTGGGCCGATCCCTTCCCGCGTTCTGTGGACGAACTGGATCATGGTGCGGGTACTGCCAATGATCAACAGCGCCTGATTGCCGGCATGTGCGACCCGGTCAACCTGCTAGAGATCGTGCGCAACTTCACCCTGTTCTCGAACAACGACAAGGGAGAGACGATCAAAATCGTGGGCCGGTATCAGCAGTTTCGTGCGGTCAAGCTGGCTGTGCAGAGATTGCTAGAAGGCAAGACCCCCCGTGCACGTAGCGGCATCATCTGGCACACCCAAGGATCGGGCAAATCCCTGACCATGATGTTTATGGTGCGCGCCATGTATCGCCACAGCAGCTTGCAACAGTGGAAGGTGGTGTTCGTGACCGACCGTACCCAGCTAGAGCAGCAACTGGCGGAAACCAGTCAGAGTATTGGCTTTACGGTGAAGGTGGCCGATAGCATCAATACACTGAAGGAACTGCTACGCTCGGATTCCTCGGATCTGGTAATGGCGATGATCCAGAAGTTTCAGGAAAGGGATTTGCAGGAGACCTTTCCTGAGCTGAATACCAGCCCGAATATTTTGGTGATGACCGACGAGGCGCATCGAGGGCAGTATGCTTTGCTGGCAGCGAATTTGGATCGGGGTATCCCCCATGCCGCCCGTATCGGCTACACGGGCACCCCCATCGATAAGACCGAGCGGGTTTTCGGTGATTACATCGACAAATACACTATGCGCCAGTCCATCGAGGACGGGGTGACGCTGGAGATCGTCTACGAGGGGCGAACCCATAACGCCGAAGTAACAGATCAGAAGGGTATGGATTCAGCTTTTGCCGATGTATTCAGCGACTACAAGCTGGAGGAACGGCTGGAGATCCTTGGCTACGGCTCCCGCCAGGCCTATCTGGAGGCTGAACCCACCATTGAAGCCAAGGCCAAGGATATGATCCAGCACTACCTGACCCATGTCTTCCCCAACGGTTTCAAGGCCCAGGTGGTGGCTACATCGCGCGAGGCGGCGGTGCGTTACCGTAGTTACCTCTGTCTGGCATTGGCCGACGAGATCGAGAAACTGGAACAGGCCAATCCGCTGGGACTGGATGTTGACCTTCTGCGCCGACTGGAAAGCGATGTGATCATCTCTGCCGGTCACAACGACCTACCATATCTGAAGCAGTACGGCGATAAATCAAAGCACGAAACCAGTATCAAGAGGTTCAAGATGCGCTTCGGTAGCGAGGACGAGGGATTGGATGGCAATCTAGGCATCGTCATTGTCAACAATATGCTGCTGACGGGTTTCGATGCGCCGGTGGAGCAGGTGATGTACCTCGACAAGGTTGTGGTCGCCCACAATCTGTTGCAAGCCATCGCTCGCGTCAACCGGGTGGGGGATGCCAACAAGGACAAGGGTTTTGTGGTCGATTACGTGGGTATTGGCCACCACCTGAAGAAGGCTATCGACAGTTACGACGAGCGCGAGCAGAAAGAGGTGGAGGATGCGCTCAGTTTCCCGGAAGACGAGCTGCGCGAGCTGGAAGCGAACCACCGAGCCATTCTCGAACTGCTGGAAAAACATGGCCTGTCAGATCTCACCGATCACGATGCCTTCTTTGATCTCTTCTACGATGAAGACCTGCGTTTTGAATTCATGAGCCTGTTCAAGCAGTTCACCCGGAGCCTGAACCTTGTTTTCCCGGCCAGGCAGGCACTGAACTTCATGGATGATTACAACGCGCTGACCGAGATCAATGTATTGGCGGGCAAGCACTTCCGCGATGAACGGTTGAGCATGAAGGGCATTCCTCCGAAGTTGCGGGCGTTGACGGATGAGTTCTTGGAATCCAAGGGTATCGACGTAAAGATCAAGCCGATCTCGATCCTGGATGAGGATTTCGAGAGCCAGGTCGGAAAACGCAAACGCACCAAAACCAAGGCAGCGGAGATCGAGCACGCGATTCGTCATCACCTGGATGTGGAGCTGGACGATGACCCGGATCTCCAGGCTTCATTCGCCGAGGCGCTGGCCAAGATTTTCGAGGAGTTCCGTGACAATTGGCAGAAGATTTACGAGGAACTGGAAAAGCTGCGTGAACGCATTCGTACCGCCAGCCAGGAGCCGACCTACGGGCTGCATCGTAAAAAGCAGATGCCGTTTTTTCGAATGTTCAGACGCGAGATGAAGGCAGCATGGGAGGAACATCCCGAGGACGGCGGCAAAAAGGACGAACGGATCAGCGCCCTGGTGAACCTGACCCAGCAGGTTTTCAACAACATTGAGCGTGAATTGAAATTGACCGGATTCTGGGAAAGCATCCCGGCCCGTAACCGCCTGAAGGCTGAGCTGCAAAAAATTCTTTTGCAGCCAGAGTTTGAGAAACTGCCGGATGTGGTCAAGAATCGCGCACACCTGATCTCCCGCATCATGGAGATTGCGAAAAAGAACAACGACACGATTCTTTACGCCGAGTGAAATAGATGGAACTGCAATACACCATCATTCGTTCACCCAAGAGACGCAAGCTCACAATTACCGTTGAGCGGGATAGTAGCGTCGTTGTCCATGTCCCGGAGAAAACGTCAGATGCCAAGATTCAACAGGTGGTGGAATCCAAGCGGCAATGGTTGTACGAGAAAATCCACCACGGACAAAAGTACGCCGAACTGCCCCACCCACCGGGAAAGGAGTTGGTCAATGGTGAATCGGCCTTGTACCTGGGGCGCAACTATCAGATAGCCATCAAAGATACATCGTCTGGTGAAATAGAATTCTCCCGACAGTTCCGTATACCGCCTGAATTGGCTAAACAGGGTGGGAAGGTCCTGATCGATTGGTACAGGCTACGCGCAGAGCAGAAGATATTGCCGAGAGTCAGGCATTACGCTCGCCAGTTAGGTGTTGAATACGAAAAGGCCGAGATCACAAATTGCCAGTTCCGCTGGGGTTCTTGCTCGGTGAAAGGCAGCCTGAGCCTAAACTGGCGTCTGGTGAAAGCGCCAATGTTGGTGATCGATTATGTGGTGGTTCACGAGTTGGTACACCTCATCGAGCCCAACCACACGCCGCGATTTTGGAATATCGTCAGGGCGCAGCACCCCGGAACGGAGAAGGCAAAGGAGTGGTTGAAGGCGAATGGGGCGTTGTTAGAGCTGAATCTGTAACCATCCCAGAGATAAGGAGTGTCTGCCCGCCCGTAACGCCCCTTGCACGCTACGCAGCAAGCGCCGCGCCGGGCTACGCCGTACCAAGATTCACCACCGGCCCCTGCTCGGGCAGGCTCCGCAGGCTCGTTCCTCGCCGCTACGCCAGCCTCGCAAGGGCCTCCGTGCCTTCGTTCGGGCGCCTCACCCTCCAGCACGCCGCCGCACCGCCACGGCGCCCGAAATGTCCGCTCGTTCTTCCCGTGCATATCGGGCTTGCGGCTACGCAGGCGGCTGGTTCGGTGAAATGTTTCTTGTGTAGAAAGCTATTTGGAGACTCATGACGTGAGCCAGGGCTATGTTAATTTGGCATGGAGTAGAGACTTTGCCTTTACATAGAGAGGGCACAAAAATGAGAGAAGATGAAGCATTTAGATCGGTTTTTGATCTGATTCGTCAGTTTTATATTTATTGGAGATCACTTAATTTACGCTCTGAAGCGTTATTCATGACAACATCAACATGCTGGGCTATGCCTAATAAATCTGTTGTGGTGCTGGTGTTAGTGTTTGCAGGTGCAATATTTGTAAAGAAAGTAATTAATGATTTGCCAGTCAAGCGGACATTCTGGGCCCAAGCTGAAGAACTGGCGAGTGCGATAACTAGTAGTTCAGAACTCAGTGATGATAGAAAGAGCTATTATTTATCAGAATTGAACTTTACAACATCGGAAATTCTGACGTTCAGACATGCGATACCATATGTAGGCTGGTTTCTATTTAGTATTGGGTTTTATGTGTTTACGTTCTACTGGTGTTTAATTGGTAGAATGCCACTTTGTTAGGTATATCATATTTTGAGTCGTAAGGATAAGTTATGAAGTTTAGCAATACGTTTCTATCAATTATTCTTGTTTTGTCTTTGCCGATATGGAGTATGTTTATTCAACTATTTGTTAGTTATTCAGTAGGAACAGTATTTGGTGATCCAGACTATTATAAAAATCACACATGGACGCATTATTTATTAGGATGCTTGATTACTATTGTTTTTCTTGCTTCATGCTATGGTATCTACCGGCGATATAAAAGTGAGCGAGCGCTAGATAACGGAATGATTTCTTCAGATCAAGGTATTTCTAGTAGAGATAATTCAAGTGTAACTGATAATGCGGGAAAGAGAGGTGGTCGTAATTTTATAAGAACGGCATTTGCAGTTATTGCATCTTTGGTGATTTCAGTTGGAATTGTGATTTCTAAATTTGGTGACGATGTTGCTAAAGGTGTTGTGAAAGGCGGTGATGAACTTGTTAAAGAAATTGCAATGGGTGGTGATGATCTTGCTAAGAGTTACAAAGCTGAAGATATCTTTCTAGAGAGTGCGACAAAGACCATTGATACGGCAAGTAAAATAAATACTGTTCTTCCTATATTTGATGGGCGTGAGCCAGATTCAATATTAGAGTACTCAATCAGTCAGTTGTATTCGAATGATTTGTATGTAAAGGAGGGTAACGAGTACGTATTATCAGTCGAGAATTCCAAATCACATATCGTCATGAAATCTAATGGAGTGGTGGTAATTGACATAGAAGACAATCCGGATGATGGTGAATCGGAAAGAAAGCACAATTCAAAAAGTAGATTGATGCTATTTAGCAAGGGTAATAGATTCTTTATTAAAGACACTACGATTCTTGAAGAAAGCAATGAAATTTATGAATTGGTAGCAGAGATTAAGTTTTCCAAAGGATCTTGGTCTGAATATTTATCAGGAAATCCAGTTATTATTAGTTATACGGATGAGGGAAGTAAATCAATCAATGAAAATATTTTAAATATTATGGCCAAAGAATTCATGCATGAGCTAAGTAATAAATTTACGAAGGTTGAGGTTGCATCTAAAAAAGCAGATTCGTCTAGTCCAATTATATCAATCGATAAAACAACGCTTCGAACTTCATCAAATAAATCCACATTTACAGTAAATGTGTATGTGTGGAAATAGTCTTGAGTATGGCGTCGTTTATATTAAATATTTTTGAGGTAATAATTCTAAGATCAACCGCATTTAGGATGAGTAATATCGAGACGTTAGCGCTAATCATTTTTATAACTGATCATTACTTAACTAAGTCAGTAGTTTCTCCTCCTGACCCCTACCCCCTCGGCGCAGTATGCCTTCCGTTCCAGGTCTGACAAGGCCAAGCCCTTCGGGTTGTCTGGCCGCTCAAGTGCGGCGCCAACCCCGCCCTCATCTCACGATTACCCACATTGAGTTCTGAGGCCGCGTGCCACGGCCAGCCAAGCCTTGCCATACCTTCCACTCCAGGCAAAGGGTCCCTATGGGGGTGACGTCGCCCGCCCATTAAAATGGGCAGTTTTCAGGGAGGTGTGTCGTGGCGTTTGGTCAGGGTGTTGATCAGCATGCTGGCTTTCGGTCGTGTGCTAGTAAATTACTTTTACACACTCAAAACAGCGCCAATTCAGGAGCTGTGATAACCCTTTTGGGTAAGCCCATTCCCCTTATAACCCATTCCATTGGATTGGCCATTTGGTAAGCCATTTCCTAGAAAAAGCACAAGCCTTATTCGTAAGGACTGCGACGCTATATTGGAATCAAGAGGCCTGCCAAAGCTTGGTTGTTATGGGGGGTAGGCTCTGAGGTGGATCGCTGGTGTCCAGATTTCTAGGCGTTTTCGCACAATTTACAAGAAAACGAGAGGCGGCTGGTTTGTGGCTTGACAATGGGGCTGGGTGTAGCAGAATTCTTTTGTGGGAGGATATGAATATGAACATTGGACTGTTCTTTGCCATTTTCTTCATTCTACTTCTAATATTGGTCGTATTGGTTCTTCGGCACAAGAAGTCGCGGCAGCAGACCGCGGAGGAATGGGGCGAATACCAAGAGCGTAGAAGAATGGAAGAAACCAACTTCTGGTACTTCTTTCGGGATCACGATTGATTGCATGCTCAGGGATTGAGAAGCATGGAGCTACTCTTCGGATCTTTACGTATACTGGTATGCGGTCTTGCTGCAGCACTAATTGTTGTTCCGGCAACTTGGGGGGAATCAGCATCTTCCTCTACGAAAGCTTTGGCACATCGGCTGCTTTCGGCTGCCAACCCGTATGTACTAGATGGGCATGGTATAATTGCGACTGCCCCTGACTTCGAAGGGCTCATTGCTGAGATTCGGCAAGGGATGGTCGGCAGATCTCGCAATATGGAATTATCGATTAAAATGACGGCCATTATTGCGGAATCTCCAAGTCGTAACGAGCTGGCCGTGCTAGGAGAATTCTCTTCGCGTTGCAGCATTACTCCTTCCGAATTTCTGGACGATTACCAGAAGACGCGCGGACAGCAAAAGGAGATACAAAACCGCTCATCGTTAGCCCAGGATTTAGAGACTATTTGGAAGCTCTACAGTTTTCTTACCCGCAAGACTTCCATACAGCCTCAGTGGGCTATCGTTTGCGGAAACGGGTCGGATCCGCGGTGGAAAAATGCGTTGGGACTCCCTTCTTCCGGTTTCCAGTTTCAAACTGTTAATGGGGGGAAGGGGCGTGAATACGCATACTACGTTGATCGTTCAGGAGTTGCGTTTTTCTTTTAGGCGCAGTTATGTGTCACCATAAATCCTTCGTATCCTTCTTGCCCTCCTCAATGTTTTCCTCCACCTCACTTTTACGCAGGTGGCTCTCGCCGGCAGCGTGGCCCGAGGCCTCGCTGATCTCAAGTGATGCTTCTCCAAGATCCTGATCGGACTTGGCATCTACTGTTTCCTTGAAGTCATCAACCCACTGACGTTCCGCAAACGGCGTTTGCCCTAGCTTGTCAGTACTAAGCCCCCGCGCTGCAGCTCCTGAATGGGGAGAGTCTGAGCTGAGCGGTTTGTGTAGGACCTGATGTTCATGCTGAGCCGAAGTATGGCGTACAGAGCTGTCGCCGGCGACGGTTCGCTGGTATTCCAGGTCAGCATGCTCTAGCGCTGACTGTGCAGTCGAAAGCTTGACGGCACTCTCCTGGCGTTGCCCCATGGCAAAGCCGGTTTGACCGTAGCCTGGATTGGTTACATGCTCGATCGCTCGAGAGGCTGCTTCGGCACCATCAAAGGCGCTACCGAACTTATTGGCGGCCCACTTTTCGGTGACTTGGGCCAGTTCGCGACTCCGGGTGGGGTCAGATAGCAGGACCTGTGCCTGGCTGTGTCCGGAGGCGCGCATATCCGCTGCGAACTCCGGAATGAGGTTGGCGCGAATCGACTGACTGTCGGATCCCACCTTTGACCACTCCTGCTGTGCCTGGACCTGCTCAGTGCGCGCCCTCTGCCAGCGCTGTTCAGCACTCTGCGTGTCCTGTAGGGAGGATTGAAGCCTTGATGAGAGCTCGTTTCCTCCACTTTCCGTAGTCTGATAATTGGTCGTTCGACCGTAATTCTCCAGGGCCTCGACACCCTTGTTGACGGATTGTCGATCCAATGCGGAGAGGGCCGTTTCATAGGCCTGAGTCAGCTTGTCGATTTCTGTATGGTCGCCTTGCACCCTGAGTTGGCCTGCAACCCCAACACCTCCTGACACGCCCTGTCCACCGGGTCCGCCGGCGCGCAGATCGGCGTTAGCATGTAAATCGGCAGCTGCTGTGTAAGTGATCTTGTCTGCCTGCTCCTGGCTGAACCCATACCTGTTCTGCAGTTGCTGACTGATCTCCTGAGACTGTTGTGCCATCCGGCTCCAAGCTGCCGTGTCCTGTTGATTCCAGCCGTCACTCTTCTGAAAGCCAAAGCCCGTGGACCTGGACATGTCCATCGCGGTATTGAGGCTGCCGGACAATCCGTTGGCATATTGTTGTGCTTCAGTCCTGGTTGCCTGTTCAAGGTTTGATAGCGCATCCCGCTTGGCGAATTGGACAGCCTCCGCCAGCTCGGCGTTTGTTCCCAGATCGGTTTTCAGGTTGCTCTGTCCGTGTGCGCCGTCTCGTGCAAGGGTGTGTGTGTTGCCGCCTGGATCGTTGTATTGCCCCTGGCCGTAGTTCGTTAGCGCATTGGTGTCGTTCTTGAACATCCCTGTGTTGTAGGCACCTAGGGTTGCCAGACTGATATTGCCCGTGGATGTGGAGGCTGATGCCTGATTGGCGGCGACCTGGGCGACGGCCCCCACCTGGGCTGCCAGTTGTGACAGCGCCATCTGGCCTCCAGAGACGAGGCCGTAGGCAATGAGGGGGATGGAGAGGCCGATGTAGCCGGCGATCACCGCCGTCTCTGTGTTGACGTAGGCCAGGCCTGAGTGGGTCGCCAGGGAGAGCGCCTGTCCGCCCAGTTGTGCCGCAGCAGCTGTGGTGTACTTCTTTGCTCCCAGGGTCATGAGGAGGTTGAGGATGGCGTAAAGGGGCGCCCAGAGTTGCAGCCAGACGATGTTCTTGAGATAGGCGAGGAAGATCTTCACTCCGATGGGGAGCATGAAGACGAGGAACAGGAAGGGGAACATGCCGTAGAGCAGGCCCTCATAGATATTCTTGAGCATGGGCAGCAGCTTGGCTGCCAGCTTGCCCATGACCTGGTAGGTCTGCAGCTGTTGACGCTCCGCCTGGGCGAGGGCAAAGTCCTGTGCGGCGGCGCTGGCGTCGGCTGCTGCTGCCGCGTTGCCGAACGACCGTCGGAACAGGTTGGCCATCATGTTGGCCCTGATAATGTCGCCTCCGGAGCTGGAGA
>JARROA010000057.1:0-16659 GCA_037384425.1 Candidatus Thiodiazotropha sp.
CCGCCAGCCCCGCCTGCAAACAGCCTGAATCCATCAGGGGAGATCTTTCATGAACGATATGACGGACGAAGAGAAGCAGCTGGTCGAATGGCTGGCCGACATGTACGAGGAGGAGGCCATAGCCCTCTCCAACAAGATGCTGCTGGAGGATGGCAAGGATCCCATGCGGGTGCTCGACCTCTGCCGCGCGGCCATGGATATCGTCGGTCAGCGTTTCGAAGAGGGCGAATACTTTCTGCCCGAACTGGTGTTGGCCGGTGAGATGCTCGACAACATCGGCGCCGTTGCCAAGCCGCTGATCAAACAGACGGAAGGCGGCGAGCAAGCTAAGTTGGGCAAAGTGCTGATCGGCACCGTGCATGGCGACCTGCACGACATCGGCAAGAACATCGTCAGTTTCATGCTCGATATCAACGGCTTCGAGGTGAAGGATATCGGTATCGACGTACCGGTACAGACCTTCATCGACGAAATCAACGAATTCAAGCCTGACGTGGTCGGCCTCTCCGGCTTCCTCACGCTTGCCTTCGACTCCATGAAGGAGACTATCGAGGCCTTCGGCCAGGCCGGCATGCGCGAGCAGTTCAAGATCATGATCGGCGGCGGTCAGATCGACGAGACGGTGCGCACCTATACCGGTGCGGATGCCTTTGGTGTCAATGCCGTCGAGGCGGTCAATCTTTGCCGTAACTGGATGGGCGTGGCTGCGTGATCAATACCGACCATTCCAAAACAGAAAATTTATTGGAGACGACCGCATGAACGCGCCACACGAACAGACCCCCGAAGCCAAGGCCGCCTACGATGCGCGCTTCCAGCGCATCATGGACTGCGTCAATCTGAAACAGCCCGACCGCATGCCGGTGGTGCTCTACGCCACCTTCTGGCTGGCCAAGTACGGCGGCATCACCTGCCAGGAGCTGATGCACGACTACGACAAGCTGATGGAGGTCGCCGAACGCTCGGTGTTGGAGTTCGATCCCGACGTCACCGCGCCCCACTTCCTCAACTGCGGCATCGGCAACGTGCTGGAGAAGCTCGACTTCAAACAGCTGCAGTGGCCGGGCCACGGCGTGGGCGAGAACCAGCCCTACCAGTACCTCGACCGCGAATACATGATGGCCGACGAGTACGACGACTTCCTGTTCGATCCCACCGGCTTCTATCTGCAGAAGTACCTGCCCCGGGTGGCCGGCGCCTTCTCCGGTCTCGACCAGCTGCCGGTGTTCCCCGGCATGGCCTACCTGCGCCTGGCCGGCGGTATCCGCCCCTTCGCCAAGCCGGGGGTGCGCGAGGCCTTCGAGAAGCTGGCCGCCGCCGCCGAGGAGGCGGAGACCTTCTTCAATCACCATCTCGAATTCGTGCAGCGGGTTAAGGCCCACGGCTACCCGCTGGCCAACGGCGTCATCGCCGTCTCGCCCTACGACTACATCGCCGACTACTTCCGCGGCGCCACCGGCATGATGAAGGATCTGTTCCGGCACAAGGACAAGTTGCACCAGCTGCTCGACAAGGCGTGCACCATGCTGACCCGGCAGACCATCGCCGGGGCCAAGGCATCGGGTCATCCCATCGTCATGATCCCGGTGCATTGGGCGCCCGACGCCTTCATGTCGCCGAAGCAGTTCAATGAGTTCTGGTGGCCCCCCTTCCGCAAGATGATGATGGGCATGATCGATGAGGGTCTGATCCCCATGCCCCTGTGGGAGGCCGACTGCACCAAGCGCCTGGAGACGATCAAGGATATCCCCGAGGGCAAGTGCATCTACTGGTTCGAGCGCACCGATATGGTCAAGGCCTTCGAGGTGCTCGGCGACCGGGTCGCCCTGCGCGGCAACCTGTCGCCCTCGCTGATGACCACCGGCACCCCCCAGGAGGTGGATGCCGCGGTCAAGCACCTGGTCGACAACGTCTGGAACCAGGGCGGCAAGCTGATCCTCGACGCCGCCTTCGGTATCCCCGACGAGACGCCGGTGGAGAACGTGCGTGCCATGTTCGACGCCGCGCGGAATTACGCCGGTTAATCTCGGATAACGGCAAATGCCCAGCGTCCGCGGCGTCGATCTCAAACGTGAACTGGCAAACGGCCCCCTCGAGGGGCTGTCGCCGGCCAGCGCACGCCTGCGGGAGCAGGCGGTGGCGATGATCTGCGACGAACAGCTGCTCGAGGCGAGCTACAGCTGCAACATCGTGCCCCTCGATCATCCTGCCGAAGGTCCAAGTCTACGGGCCGGCGGCGAACGCCTGGAAGCGGCCCGTCTGCTGCCCGAGTCGGGCGAGCTGACAGCGCTGGGTTGCGGCGTCTATACCCTGGGCGAGCGCTTTGAAAAGCGTGTACGCGAACTGTTCAAGGAGCGCCGCGCCGCCCTCGCGGTGGTGCTGGACGAGCTCGGCGTCGAGCTGCTCTATGCCATGGGACGCCGTATTCAGGACCGCATGCTCTCCGAATGCTATCGCAAGCGGCTCAGCATGGGGGCCGAACTGCATGCCGGTGATCCCGGTCTCGACCTCGACGCCCAGGCGGCGGTACTGCGCCTGGCCGAAGCGGACAAGATTGGCGTCGGTCTGCACAAGGGTCAGTTGATCACCCCGCTGAAGTCGGGCTCGGTGGTGTTCGCCGTTGGGCGTGATCTGCCGGAGGTGGCCTGGTCCCGTTGCGAGACCTGTCCGTCGCGAAACAAGTGCAACTTCGGCCGTCGGCAGCGCGCCACAGCCCCCACATCGATGAGCGCCTGAGTGTGAACGAGACCACCCATACACTCCACTTCCCCCATCTCGACCGGGATATCCCGAGCAGGGAGGACGAGACTCTGTTCCAGAGCGCCCGCCGCCACGGTGTGCGTATCGTCGGCGCCTGCGGCGGTCGCGGCACCTGCGGCAGCTGCGTGGTGCGGATCGAAGAGGGGGAGGTGAGCCATGTCAACGGCGAGGCAACATCGAGGAAAAAATGGCAGCGCGCCTGCCAGCTCCACGCCCGTTCCGACTGCAGGGTGGAAGTGGCGCCGCGTTCCCTGGCGCCGGTGGTGCGGGCCGAGGCCGACACCGGTACCAAAGAGCAGTTGTCGCTGCGCAGTCCGCTGCGGGCCAGGGATATAACCCTGCCTGCGGCGACGCTGCAGGATACCTGCGCCGACCACGATCGGGTGTTGCGGGCACTCGGCGAAGCCGAACTGTCCATCGATCTGGCGGCGGCGCGACAGTTGCCCGGGCTGTTGCGGGCCGAACCCCATGCCGCCAACTGGTCACTACGGGTTTTCGAGCGCGAAGGTGAATTGATCGGCTTCGCCCCCGCCGGCTCGCCCATGCTTGGGCTCGCCATCGATCTGGGCACCACCAATGCGGCCGGTTTCCTGATCGATCTCGAAACCGGCGAGCGGCTGGCCAGCCTCGGCATCGAGAATCCCCAGGTGGCCTGGGGCGCCGATCTGGTGAGCCGGCTCAACCACGCCGTGCGTGGCGAGGCAGAGACCCGGGAACTCCACAGCGCCGCCATCGAGGCGATCAATGCCCTGGCCCACGACCTCTGCTTCTCCATCGATCGCAGTGCGAGCGACATTCTCGATGTGGCGGTCTGCGGCAACACCGCCATGCATCACCTGCTGCTCGGCCTGCCGGTGCGCCAGCTCGGTCGCGCCCCCTTCGTCGCGGCGGTACGCGATGGCATGGATCTGAAGGCGCGGGAGCTCGGCCTCGAGGTCGCTGCTGGCGCCTGCGTCCATCTGGCCCCCAATGTAGGCGGCTTCGTCGGCGGTGACCATGTGACGGCGCTGCTGGCCACAGAAGAGAGCTGGTCCGACTGTGAAACGGCCCTGGTCATGGACGTGGGCACCAACACCGAGATCAGCCTGTTTCATGAAGGTCGCTTCCTCAGTGCATCCGCCCCATCGGGCCCGGCCCTCGAGGGTGGCCATATCGGCTGCGGCATGCGCGCTGCGGAAGGGGCTATCGAACGGGTGCGTATCGAGCATGGTCGCCTGCGGGTAGAGACCATTGGCGGCAAGAAGGCCCTGGGTCTCTGTGGCTCCGGGGTGCTCGATACCCTGGCGACCCTGCACGATGGCGGCCTGGTCAGCGATCAGGGCCGACTCGCCCTGGTGCATGACGATATCGTCCAGTATCGCGGCAAGCGGGCGGTACAGCTGGCCAAGGGGGTGAACTTCACCCAGGAGGATGTGCGTGCCGTGCAGCTGGCCAAGGCGGCCATTCGAACCGCCACCGAGCTGCTGCTCGATGAGGCCGGGCTCGACGAGGGGGCGATCGAGCGTTTCATCATCGCCGGCGCCTTCGGTGCCTATATCGATATCGAGAGCGGGGTGCGCATCGGCCTCTTTCCCGACCTGCCGCGGGAGCGTTTCCTGCAGGTGGGCAACGCCGCCGGCGTCGGCGTCCGACGCATGCTGGCGTCCACCTCGGCGCGGCAGCGGGCCGGGGAGCTGGCGGCGTCGTGTCGCTACATGGAACTCAGCTCCAGGAGCGATTTCCAGAAACGTTTCTTACACCACATCGGTTTTCATAAATCCACAACAGAGGTGAATGCTGTTTAGTCGTTCGGTGCACCCCAAGGGCACTTCCTTCGGGCGCGGCAAGCCGTGCCGAAATCCTGCTCAGACCCAGCAGGGCGTATTGGATTAGTGTTAACAGGCCCTAAGTAAGCAGCATTCCCAACATAGGAGATTGTTCAGTGATCAACGGCTTCAACATCGGCATCATCGGTGAGCGCATCAATCCCGGCTTCAAGTCGACCCGCGCCCTCTTCGACAACGAGGATATTCCCGGCATTCAGGCCCTGGCGGTCAAGCAGGCCGAGGCGGGGGCGCGCTACCTGAACGTCAACATCGGTGCCCGGGCGCTGACCGATCCCCAGTGGATGGCGCGGGTCATCGAGGCGATCCAGGAAGTGGTGAGCATACCGCTCTCTTTCGATTTCCCCAGCAAGAAGGTGCAGGAGATCTGCCTCGCCGTCTACGACCCGGACAAGGCCGGCGGTGAACTGCCCATCGTCAACTCCATCACCGAGCATCGCTGGGACCTGATGGAGCTCTATGGTGAGCACAAGTTCAAGGTCATTCTGATGGCCTCAGAGCGGGTCGAGGACGGCGTGGCCAAGGGCAACAAGACGGCCGACGAAATCTACAGCACCGCTCGGCGCGCCTCTCTGCGGCTGAAGGAGGAGTACGGCATGCCGCTCGATCACATCTTCATCGACATGTCGGTCTCCGCCATCATCGCCGACACCGAGGGCCTCAACAGCAGCACCGTGGAGGCGATTCGACTCATCGGCGCCGACCCCGAGCTGCAGGGGGTGCACATGATGGGCGGTCTCTCCAACATCGGCCAGCAGCTGCCGCCCAAGGCCGCCGACGGTTCCGATCTGAAGCACAGTCTGGAGAACGCCTTCCTGACCATGACGGTGCCGCACGGTTTCGACTATGTGCTGGGCACGCCCTGGCGCGGTTACGAGCAGTTGGAAGAGGAGCACTATGTGCTCACCACCTATCGTAACTTTCTCGAACAACGGGGTAGCAATGCCCTGCGTGCGGTACGTAAGTTCTACCGGGCGTGAAGATGAGCAAGTTCGACGAATTTGGCGTCTGCGTCCAGGGGTGGTTCGACGGCGAACGCCACCATCCTCAGCCGGCAAGCTTAGTGGTCAGGGGCGGCAGGATTGCCGAGGTCAACCCGGGCGACCACTTTCAGAGTCTGGTCAAGCGTGGTCTGCCGACGATGGAGGGCGGCTTCTTGATGCCGGGACTGGTCGATGCGCATGTGCATTTGTTTCTCGACGGCGCCCCGACCGACGGCAAGATTCGTTCGGCCCACATGAAACAACCGCTGGAGGCGCTCACCGAAGCGGCGCGCCGCAGCGCCCGCCAGGCCCTGGCCTGTGGCGTGACCCTGGTACGTGATGCGGGTGATCGCCATGGCATCAATAACCGGATTCGTGAAGAGGCCATGGAGACCACGGACCTGGCGCGTGTCCGCTCCGGCGGCCTGGGCGTTAAACGCCCCAAGCGCTATGGCGCCTTCATGGCGACGGATGTGGACAGCGAATTGGCGATCAAGGACTCCGTGAACCGGCTGGCGGAGGTGAATGACGAGATCAAGCTGATCCTTACCGGCATCATCGATTTCGATGCCGGGGCGGTAACCGACGAGCCCCAGTTCGATCTGGATTCGACCCGCTTGGTGGTGGAGACCGCCAAGACCCGGGGCCGTCAGACCTTCGCTCACTGCAGCGGCGAGAAGGGTCTGGCCATTGCCGCCCGGGCAGGTATCGGTTCCATCGAGCACGGCTTCTTCATGAACCGGGAGACCCTGGCCATCATGCGCGACAACCAGGTGGCCTGGACACCCACCTTCTGCCCGGTCCACTTTCAGTGGGCGCAACCGGAGGCGGTGGGTTGGGTGCCACAGACGGTTGACAATCTGCGGCGCATACTCGATGCGCACGCCGAGCACCTGCGCCTGGCCGATGAGATGGGGGTGACCCTGCTGATGGGCACCGATGCCGGCAGCATGGGCGTGGAGCACGGTTACGCCATGTTCGAAGAGATCGACCGTTACCTGGAGGCGGGGCTGTCGCTGGAGAAGACCCTGCGCGCGGCCACCTCATCGGCGCGCCATCACTTCGGCTTCGAACGGATCCGGCTTGAAGTCGGCGCGCCTTTCGATGCGGTGCTGCTCGAGAGTTCGCCCTTTGACGATGTCATGGCCCTGCGGAAACCCCATAAGGTCTGGGCAGGCAGGGTGGCGGCATGACAGCGCGCATCATCGATGGCAAAGCCCTGGCCAAGAGCCTGCGCGTAAAGTTTCGTGAGCGGGTCGATGCACTGGTCGCCAAAGGGGTGCGCCCCGGACTGGCGGTGATCCTGGTCGGTGAGAACCCCGCCTCCAAGGTCTATGTGGGAAACAAGGTCAGGGCCTGCGAGGAGTGCGGGGTCGAGTCCCTGCGTCACGCGCTGCCCGCCGATGTACCCGAGGCCGAACTGCTGGCGCTGATTCAACGTCTGAATGCCGATTCCAGCGTGCACGGCATTCTGGTACAGCTGCCGCTGCCGCCCCATATCGACGTGCGTCGGGTGCTGGAGGCGATCGCGGTGGACAAGGATGTTGACGGCTTTCATCTCTACAACGTGGGCGGCCTGGTGGTGGGCAACAGCATCTTTCCACCCTGTACACCCTATGGTGTCGAGCTGTTGCTGGAGACTACCGGCGTCGAGGTGGCGGGCAAGAACGTGGTCATTGTCGGCGCCTCCAACATCGTGGGCAAGCCGATGGCCCTGATGCTGTTGCAGAAGGAGGCGACGGTCACCGTCTGTCACGTCAAGACCCGCGACCTGGCTCAGCACACCATCCTCGCAGACATCCTCATCGTCGCCGCCGGCAAGCCCGGCTTGATCGTGCCGCAGATGGTGCGCAAAGGTGCCATCGTCATCGACGTGGGCATCAACCGGCTACCGGACAACAGCCTGGTCGGCGACGTCGACTTCGAGGGGGTGAAGGAGAAGGCCTCCTGGATTACCCCCGTTCCCGGCGGCGTCGGCCCCATGACTGTCACCATGCTGATCGAGAACACCCTGCGCTCGGCAGAGATGCGCCTGGGTGAAGGATTGGGCATAGGTCACGAGGGGTGGGACGCGGCGGCCGTGCCTTGAACAGAGAGAGCGTAGAGACCAGCTGGCTGGCTGTTTGGGCGGCGGTCGGTTGTGGCATCGGTGGCGCCATCAACGTGGGCAAGGTGCCCATGGCCATGGATCTGCTGCGTCAGGAGTTCGGGCTCTCGCTGGTCACTGCCGGTTGGGTCGCCTCCATGTTGAGCACCCTGGCGGTTTTCAGCGCCCTCTTTATCGGTGTGGTCTGCGATCGTATCGGCCACCTGCGCATGACCGGCATCGGACTTGCCGTCAGCATCGCCGCCACCCTGGCCGGTCTGTTGGTTCACGACAGTGGCGGTCTGCTGCTGACCCGCTTTGGCGAAGGGGTCGGTTTTCTTATCGTGGTGATCGCGGCCCCGGGGCTGGTCAGCACTGCCGCGAATTCGGCCGATCGTCGGTTCGCCCTCGGTATCTGGGCCACCTATCTACCGACCGGTGTCGGTCTGACCATGCTGGTGGCGCCGATTCTGCTGCCGCTTTGGGGATGGCGCAGCCTGTGGTGGTTATCCATCGTCTGTCTGGCGATAGCGGGCCTTGCGATCTATCGTCTACGCCAGGCCTATGCCGGTCACCCCGCGGATTCCCCCCATTCGATGAGCGATGTCACCAGCGCCGTGCTGGATCTCATGCCTTGGTTGCTCGGTATCGTCTTCTGCTGTTGGGCGATTCAGTATTTTGCCCTGATCGTCTGGTTGCCGACCTTTCTCGAGGAGCAGTACGACCTGAGTCAGGGCATGGTGGGCCTGCTGTGCACTGCGGTGGTGTTCGTTCATGCACCGGGCAATCTGGTCGGTGGCGCGCTGGTCAAGCATCACTACCGGCGCGGCACATTGATCGTGTTCGCCGGTATTGTCACCACGCTGCTGAGTTGTGTTGTCTACCTCGACCTGCTGCCCGATCCGTTACGCTATCTTGCCTGCCTCACACTCTCGTTCAGCGGCGGACTGATTTCCGCATCGGTACTCTCGTCCACTGAGGCATTGGCCAAAACACGGCGTCAGATCGGTACCCTGCAGGGCTTGTTCATTCAGTGTGCCCATCTGGGCCAGTTCATCGGTCCGCCGCTGATTGCGCTGTTGGTGTCGCGCAGCGGTCTTTGGCAGGATGCATTATGGGTCACCGGAACGGCCGCTGGCTTCAGTATCCTTCTAGGAATGGCCATCCATCGAAGAGAGGGGAGATCGCTGTTGGCGGCAGGTTCATAAAATACGCTTACGCTGATTGTGAGATAGATTGCGCCCGTTGATGGTATTTTGTGTGTTGTGTAGCGATATGTGTGATTGAATGGGACAGAGGGTGATATGGGAAAGGACATAAAAGACAACGAGCTTGACCCCGCGGGATTCTCCGTTGGCGATGAGATACGCGAACCCGCACAGATCAGGCGCAATGTCGGCTATGCGATTCGTCGCGCACAAATGCGCATCTATGATGATTTTTATGCCACACTTGCCGATCTGGATACCACACCCACCCGTTTTACCCTGTTGTTGTTGATTCGCGAAAATCCCGGAATACGCTCGGTGGATCTGGCCCGTGCCCTCGGCGTGGCACGTTCAGGCATGGTCAGGCTGATCGATGAACTGGAGCAGCGCGAAATGATCGCCCGTGAAGTTGATCAGAAGGATCGCCGCAACCAGTCTCTGGTGCTGACCAGCGTTGGACGCCGCAAGCTGAGTCTCATGGAGAAGACGGTGGAACAGCACGAAGCCCGTATGACAGCCGGTCTCTCTAAAAGTGAGCGGGAAAAATTACTCGAACTTTTATGGCGTGTTGCTGTTTAGACAACTCCTCACCGGGATTGAGATGAGAAGCGAAAGAAATATGTACAGAGACAGATCAACCTCATTCTCTGTGGGTGACGGAATTTGCCAGCCAGCCCAGGTCAACCTCTCCATCGGATATGCCTTACGCAGGGCGCAGATGCGTGTATACGATGAATTTTTCACTGCCCTGGGAGATCTCGACACCACGCCGATCCGCTATGCTTTGATGCTGCTGATCCGTGAAAATCCCGGAATACGCGCTGTGGATCTGGCGAGCGTTCTTGGAGTGGCGCGCTCCCGTATGGTCAAGCTGATCGATGATCTGGAAAGTCGCAACCTGATCTCCCGTGAAACACACCAAAGTGACCGCCGCAACCGGATACTGGTTCTCACCGTTCATGGGAAACGCAAGCTGAAGCCGATGGAGCAGGCAGTGGAGCGACACGAAGCACAGCTGACCGAGGGTCTTAGCGCAGAAGATCGCAATCGCTTGCTTGGGTTGCTCTGGCGCATCGCCTTGCCCGCATGAGCGGTGATTTTGAATAGATGAGTACGGCTCGCCGTACTGATTGGTTTGATAACCTCACCCTGACCCTCTCTCTGTAGGAGAACAGGTAGCCCGGATGCAACGAAGCGGAATCCGGGATGCGTTCATCCTGATAATTCCCGGATTACGCGTTGCTCCATCCAGGCTACGCAGCTTTCTCTACGGTCAACGGCTTATTGGTTGATATATTGTTCCAAGGTAACCACCTTGGCGACCTTGGACAGCATGCGCAAGGTTGGATCGTGGTCTTCGTCACAGGGGGCGATGCAGCAGTCCCCGATCACCGTGCACTCGTAATCGAGATCATGGGCGGCCCGGGCGGTGGTCTGCATACCGACATCCGTTGAGCAACCGACGATAGCAATCCGCTCTATGCCGGCATTGTGCAGGGTGAGGTCGAGAGGGGTGCCGATGAAGGCATTGACCCGGTGTTTGGTCAGGATGGTTTCACCAGGCAGAGGTGTGGCTTGGGGAAGGAACTCTGTTCCCCATTCACCGAGCTTGAGCGCGTCCAGCCGGGAGGCGTGTTTGAAGAGAGGGGAACCCTTGGGTTGTTCGCGGTAATCCGGCGAGAAGCCGACGCGCACATGAATGATGCGCTGTTTATGACTGCGCGCATGCCGCAGCAGAGCGGCAACCTTGTTCAAGGTGCCGTGTCGCTCGGCGAAATCGGCATAGCCCTTGCCGGAAAGTTTGCCCTCCGGAGCGATCAGTTCATTGATGAGATCGATCAGTACTAGTGCTTGTGGCATAGACAGGTTCATTCAAGTGACGGGAATTATCCGGAATGCTTGCGGGATGCCAAGCGCTCGAGCCCTTGCGGTTGCGCAACACGGCGGAAAAGAGTTCGCGGCGGGAGCTGATGCCGAGCTTCTCGTAAGCCCTGCTGCGATAGGTGATCACAGTGGTGGGCTTCAGTCCCAATTCTCCGGCGATCTGTTCAACGGTCACGCCGTCGAGTATGCGTAGTATTACCTGCCGTTCTCTCTGGGTCAGTAGAGAGCAGAGCTGATCGATGCCATCGCTCACTGAGGTTTGGTAATCGCCTGCGCCATCAGTATCTAACCGGCAGTGGCTTGATACGCTGGTGGCGATGAGTGAGGCTAATTGCAGAATCGTTTCTATTTCGTCCTCGGTCAGGAGGCCCTGTTCTCGGTGCCTGCAGAGACTGGTGGTGATCCACTCACGACGGCCGGTCTTGATGGTGATGGCCATGCTGTCGACGACCCCCATGGTGTCATTGTAGAGACGCCGTAGTTCCGCATCGATAATCTGCCTCAGCGTCTGCCGGTGAACCGTTATCTGGCCGATCTCCTGTTGCGGGAGGATGCTCTGCAGATGCAGTTGGATACGGTCATGCTGATAGAGGTGCCGCGCATAGTTATTGGCGCAGTGAAAGATCTGGTGGTCATCGGTGTGACTGAAAACGGAGACGACTCGTGGATTGCGTTCAGCCACAAAGGCCATCACGCCGCAGTCGGCCATGGCGATATAACGGTTGACCAGTTCCAAAACGGCATTTGCCAATGTGGTGTGATCGGCACGTCCGATGGCGTTGAGCAGGCGGCAGACAGCAGTGGAGTCTATCGCCATATCGGTGTCGCTAGTGACACTGTTCCAATGTTCCACGAATGGAGTCCTCCTGCTTATACGCAACCTGCTGCTGACAGGGCCAGCCAGTGGCAACGGCTCTCTGCAGGTGTCGGCACTGGGCGAGAGCGTCTCTTGCGCGTCAAGCGGTTACTCAGTCATGCCTGCTGCTTCAAAGAGGTCCTCCATGGCCGCGGCTGTCTCGCAGATCCAAGAATAGTTATAAATAATAATAGTTAATATAGTGAACTAATAATTTCATGTCAAATACTAAGGGTTTTTGTCCACGGATAATTTGTTAATAGATTGTTTTTAAATGGTTAATTGGGTTGAGTGCGTATGCGGACGGGTGACAACTGGGTACGCTTTTTTGAAATCGATCGGTTATGAGCTTCAAGCCTGCTCTTACTCAGTGTTGGGGCTCATGCCGATGGAAACAACCATTACTTTCGGATCAGTAACTGCGAGCCACGCCCGACGGAAGTGCCCTTGGGGTACGTCCAAAGGAACCTGAACATTTCACCCGCCACGCGCCGATACATCAATCGATGTGGGATTGCATCAAGTCAAGTCCCTTTGGTTCCTATTCTTGAAGGCTTTTGATAGGACAGACGTCTATGCTGGGGTATGTCAGGATTAGTTTCGGTTTAGCTCTTCATCAGACTCTGACAAACATCATGCGTGGCAGTCGTCAGCCCACAGCTACAGAAATGGCGATATAGCCATGTGCCTCATGGAATCTCTGAATTGATCAGCGGTTCCCCGTGCAGGACTTCCGAGCGGTTCCGCTCAAAATCAAGATCAAGCCAAGGATGTGTTTCGATATTGGGACAGTCTGTGCGCTGCGAAGGTGTTATGGCCAGGGTTGTTTGTGCGCCGCACCAAAGTGATTGATTGCTATACCAAAAACTTATATCAGGTCCAAACATTTGAAATGGAAATATTATCAGGTTGGTTGATACTTCAATGAAGCGCCACTGCGCGCCGCCGAAAGGGACGATGGCACAAGACCTGAATAATATTTTCCGATTACTACATGAGAGGATACGAGGAATGATAAAGCTGGTACGACTTCCCATACCGTATGTCTCTTCGCTGGTAGCTGCTGTTTCGATGGCGTTGGCCTGCGGTAACGCCCAAGCCTTCCGACTTGACACAGGCAACAGTGATTTGAAGATGCGCTGGGACAACACATTCAAATACAGCACCATCTACCGGTTGCACGATCCCGATGAAGAACAGCTTGCTGAATATATAGGGACTGGGGCTGGTGACGGTGACTACAACTTCAACAAGGGTATCGCCTCGAACCGTCTCGACTGGCTGACCGAGTTCGATGTCACTAAAGGCAAAATGGGGGCGCGTGTCAGCGCCGCTGCCTGGTACGACAGCGTCTATAGCAAGGGCAACGACAACAATACGGGTATCACGCACAATGTCAGCGTCCCTGCTGATGAATTTACCGACGGCACCAAAGATGCGGTGGGTCAGGATGTGCGTCTGATGGATGCTTTTGCCTTCGTCAAAGGCAATGTAGCCGACATGCCGGCACGCCTCACCCTGGGTCAACATACGGTGATTTACGGCGAGACACTGATGTCGGGCAGTAACGGTATCGCCAACGCTCAGGGGCCGGTCGACATCGTTCAGGCCGCGACCGTGCCCGGTGCCCAGGTCAAGGAGTTCCTGTTGCCGACCAATCAGATATCCGCCACCCTGCGGCCCAACACCCAATTCTCCCTCGGTGCTTACTATCAGTTCGAGTGGGAGGAGTCGCCCTTCTTCGCGCCGGGCAGTTTTCTCTCACCCAACGACACCCTGGGCGAGGGCACCGAAGCGCTTTTGAACACGCCAGTTGGCGGTGCGGTCGAGCATGGTGACGATTTTACGCCGGACGACAGCGGTCAATGGGGTATGCAACTGCGCTACCGACCTGAGAGCGTGGATGTGGAGCTGGGTTTCTACGCGGCCAACTACCACGATAAAGTCGCTTCCGCACTCTATCTGAATCCGCTCACCGGCACCTTCTCGCGAGTCTTCCAGGAAGACATCCGCACCTATGGCCTGAGTGCCAGCACCGTGTTGGGTGACGACAACGTCTCCATTGAGGTGTCGATGCGGGACAACCAGCCATTGACGGGTGGATTTTGCGGAGCGACTCTCAGTTGCGGTTTTCTCCAGATTGGCATTGGCGCCGATAATAAGGACCATCAAACCTATGCCGTGGGTAAGACTGCCCATGTGACACTGGTGGATATCCACATCTTTCAACCCAATGCCCTGATGAGAGATGGTGGTTCCGTAGCCGTTCAGTACGATTGGCACACCGTGCGGAGCGTCACCAAGAACGAGTCGGCGATCGATCCCACCACCAGCAAGAGTGCACAGCAGATTACTGTCGCCTTTACCGCCGACTACTACCAGGTGGCCGAAGGAATCGACCTCTCGGTGCCGATTGTCCTCTCCTATAACACCGGGCGCTCTCGGGTGTATGCCGGCTGGGTCGAGAATGGTGGCTCGGTTGACGTCGGCCTGAAGGCCACCTATCTGAATGATTGGAAGATGGGAGTCAATTGGCACCACTTCTTTGGTGATCATGGTACCGAGATCGGCGATGGGCACTTCGACCAAACGCTATGGGACCGCGACTACCTCTCTTTTAATCTTTCACGTGCGTTCTAAGCAGGGGAAAACGACATGAAATTAAGACTATCTGTTTTTGCCATCGCCGTTGCGATGACGCTTTCCGGCGCCGCCCAGGCTGCCGTGTCCGCCGAAGAGGCGGCCAAGCTCAAGACCACGCTGACCCCGCTGGGCGCGGAGCGTGCCGGCAATGCGGACGGCTCCATCCCCGCCTGGGACGGGGGCTACACCAAGGTGCCGGCCGGTTACAAGTCGGGCGATCCGCGGCCGGACTTTTTTGCCGACGAGAAGCCGCTCTATTCGATCAGTGCCGCCAACATGGATGAGTACGCCGACAAGCTGACTGACGGCGTCAAGGGGCTGATGAAGAAATACCCCAACTACCGCATCGACGTCTACCCGACCCACCGCACGGCAGCGGCTCCTGAGTGGGTCTACGAAAATACCTTCAAGAACGCCACCCGCGCCAAGTTGACTGGCGATGGCTACACCTTTGAAGGCGCGTATGGCGGAATACCCTTTCCGATCACCACCAATGCCAACGAGATGATTCTCAACCACCTGACGATGTGGAAGCGGGGGGTCTCCTCGGTCAGTCCGTCGCGCTGCTTCACGGTGACAGCCGGCGGCCGGATGAGCATGGTCAGCGATGGAACCCAGAACATACAGATGCCCTACTACTACCAGGATGGCGGTCTGGAGGATTACAAGGGCTATTACAAGAAAGGCCATTACGTGCAGTCTGCGCCTGCGTCAAAAGCGGGCGAATCGATCATGGCTCATGACCCGAGCGAGGCAGGCAAACGTGTCGGCTTGTGGCAGTACCTGGTGGGACAGCGGCGGGTACGCCGCGCGCCCTCGGTCTCCTACGACACACCCGATTCGGTGACCTCAGGTATGGGCTTTTTCGATGAGGCCTTCATGCTGTTCGGTCCCTGGGATCACCACACTTATAAGTTGGTCGGCAAGAAGGAGATCTATGTTCCCTACAACAACAACAGGGCCAACGCCGCGGATCCGGAAAAGCTGTTCACGCCGGATTTCATGAATCCGGACCTGGTGCGCTGGGAGCTGCACCGGGTATGGGTGATCGAGGCTGAGCTGGCACCGGGCAAGCGTCATGTGGTGGCCAAGCGCAAGTTCTACCTGGACGAGGACAGCTGGCAGATCCTGCTGATGGACGGCTGGGACGCTCAGGGCGATCTCTGGCGCATGGCCTATACCCTGACCCTGCTGGCGCCTGACGTACCGGCCCTGATAGGCAACATCGCCTGGGGCGTCTATAACCTGCAGAACGGCGGCTACTACCTGAATGCGGCGGTCAACGGCACCACCCAGCTCAAGATCAAGGAGCCCCGTCCCGAAACCTTCTTCACGCCTGAAGAGCTGGCCAACATGGGTCTGCGCTGATACCAGACCCAAGTTGTAAACCAACGGGGGTGGCCAGAGGCCGCCCCCGCTTGTCTCAAGAGGTCCCATGAGCTTTATAAATGACATGAAACACCTGGTCCTTTCGGTACTGCTGCTGTGGACGCCCCTGGCCTTGGGTCAGGCGGTTGACAAGATTCCAGCCGCGATGGATAGACCGGCTTTGACCAGCGCCAAGGCCGAGCAGGCGACCCTGCTGGCGGTGACCCGTGCCGGCCCCCGGCTGGTGGCCGCGGGTGAGCGGGGCATCATCCTCACTTCCGACGATAACGGCGCCAGCTGGCAGCAGGCCAAGGTGCCGACCAGCGTCAATCTCATTGCCTTGCGTTTCGTCGATGCGAAGCGGGGTTGGGCCGTCGGACATATGGGTATTGTGCTGCACAGCGAGGATGGCGGTCTGACCTGGCGCAAACAGCTCGACGGCGTCGAGGCGGCCCGTTTGGCGGTTTTCGATGTCTGGATGGATGCCCAGGGTCGGGGATTTATCACGGGCGCCTTCAATCTGATGTTCCGTACCGACGATGGCGGCGAGCATTGGCGCTACTGGTCGCCGCGGGTGAAGAATCCCTTCGGCCTCCATCTCTACGACATCACAGCGGTGGGCGAAAATTTCATCATCGCTGGCGAGCAGGGGCTGCTGCTGCGTTCTGACGACGGCGGTGAGCACTTCACCCCCCTGGAGTCGCCCTACGAGGGGACCTGGTTTGGCATTCTGGCCACCCGTGCCGGATCGCTGATCGCCTACGGCCTGCGCGGTAATGCCTATGTCTCTCATGATGGCGGCGATAACTGGCAAGCCTGTGAAACCGGCAGCAAGGCCTCCTTCTCCGCCGCCACCGAGCTGGCTGACGGCCGCGTCGTGCTGGCCAATCAGGCGGGGCAGCTGTTTGCCAGTCTCGACCAGGGACGCAGCTTTCAGCCGCTGAAGGGATTGCCTGGCCTGCCCTTCGCGTCTTTGACCCAGGCCGAGTCCGGGGAGCTGATCCTGAGCGGCCTACGCGGCTTGAGCCGGATCGAGCCGATCCCGCTG
>JARROA010000058.1:0-28578 GCA_037384425.1 Candidatus Thiodiazotropha sp.
CCGGCTGATTATTCGGCAACCCCGTATCAGTCAACTCCGCCAGTGGGATACGCATGCTTGATACGCGGATAAGCCAGGCAGTTGTCAGGCCTGGCCGACCTCGGGGAACGGCAAGCGTGAGGCAGGGCTCAGGACGTGCATATCCTCAAATCGATCATTCCAGTTGCAACTCGATGCGTCCGTTTATCTCCACTCTCAAGGTCTGACTGCCGGCCTCCAGACTCGGCGCGGCGACCGATGATTCCATCGCCATCATACTGGCGCGCAAGCGCTGTGGCGGCTGCGGCTGGCCGCTGCTGTGAATACTCATCTCGACCAGGCGATAGGATTTTCTGCCCATCTGTTCGGTTACCAATCGGGCACGTTGCCGGAAGGCCTCGAGCGCCTGCTTGATCAGTGACTCCTCGACCTTTTGGCGGAGCTCGTCCGAGATCGCGTAGCTGATCGATTCCAGGGCCAGATGCTCTTGCAGACGACTCAGCAGCTGACTCAGGGTCTTGCTGTCGCGACTCTCCAAGTGCAGGGACTGTTTGACGCGCCACCCGCTAAGGCGTTGCTGCTGGTAGATGGGCGATGTCTGATAGCCCAGGGTTTGCAGTTTGATCTCCGGATGCTGTTTGACCTGGCTCACCGCCTGGCTGATCAGTTGGTTGACGCTGTTGCTCAGGGCGACCGGATCGCTGCCCTCCCTCTGCGCGGCGAGGCGTGCGATCAGGGTGTCGTTGTCGGCCTCGGTGGAGGCTTCGGCGCTGAGGCTTATCTGGTCGTAACGGGGCGGTTGCTCACCAGCGTACAGGGGCTGGGTCAACAGCAGGCAAGTCAGCAGTGCGGGAAGTCTGAAGAAAAACCGGTGCATGGATCGGCTACCTCCTCTCTGAGGTCAACGTGGGGGTCCTTGGGACCGAGTCAAGGGAGTGCACAAAGTATAGCGCAGCCGCAGTCACAGAACCCGATGCTCCGAGCGGGACGGGCCGTGATCATGACCGCCCGACGCTACAAGGAGTCTTTCCGGCTGTGTAAAAAACTACTGTGGTTACGTTGCCGTAACCAACGGAGGAGACATGAAATACATTATGTCCATAAAGAGGGAGGTGGTGGTCAACGAGCATGATTTCATCGTCTCCAAAACCGATCCCAAAGGCAGAATTGTGACTGGAAATCGGTTGCATATGAGGGATCAGCGGCTACTGTGTGAGGATGAGCTGTTGGGACAGCAGTACAACATTGTCCGGCACCCGGTCATGCCGCGCGGGGTCTTTCATCTGCTGTGGTGGACCATCATGCAGGGGGCGAGTGTTTCGCCTATGTAAAGAACATGGCCAAGAGCTGAGACTTCTACTGGGTGTTCGTCAATGTGACCATCGACCGCGATGCCGACGGCCGTCCCCTTGGTTACTTTTCGGTGCGCCGCAAGCCCAACCGTGCCGGCATCGAACCGATTACGCCGGTCTATCCATGCTTCGTCGCAGCTGACAATTCAGCCTAGCCGGAGACCTCGTCGAGTTGACGGGCATAGACGGCGGCCACCAGCGAGGCCAGGGCCAGCAGCAGGATCAGCCAGTGGAGCCCAAGCCAGTCCCCGATCAGGCCGATGAAGCCGGCGCCCAGCATGGCAACGCCGATGAGGGTGTTGGAGAGGGCCACATAGGCCGCCCGGTTGTCGCCCGTGGCCATGTCGACCAGATAGATCTTGCGCCCCAGACGGACCCCGGCATGCAGGATCGTCATCACGATCATGACCGCCGCCCAGAACAGGTTGTCGTCGATCAACGGCAGCTGACCGATCAGGCAGATGAACACCGCCACTCCGAGCAGACCCTGTCCGCCCGCGGCCAGTGCCATCACGCTACGGCTGGAACGGTCGCCGAGGTGGCCCCAGAACGGCGAGCTGACGCTGGCGCCGATACCGGTGGCGACGATCAGCCAGCCCAGTCCGTCCAGACCGTTGCCGGTGTGGGTCTGGGCCAGCAGCACGTAGTAGGGCGTGGCGAGGGCGACCGAAAGCAGCAACAGGCGGGCAGTGATGAAGTGGCGGAAGCGGTCGTCGGTACGCAGCAGACCGAGACAATCGATGGCCACCCCGAGGGCGTTGCCGCCCCCTTCGGTGGCGCCCGGCTCCTCGTGGATGATGGCGAAGGCCAGCAGGGCGGCGATCCAGAGCCCGGCGCAGGCCAGAAACAGCCAGCCGAACAGGCTCACGTCCGCCCGGGCCAGATCGCCCATGCTCATGGCGAGGCCGATCACCACCACCGCCAGGCCTCCCAGCCCCGCGCTCCAGCCCATGAGATTGCCGCGCCGGCTCTTGGAGACCGTCTTGCCAAGCACGTCCTTGGCCGAGACGGAGCAGAGTCCGCGGGCCAGGCTGAAGAGCACCAGCAGGGCGATGATCAGCCCGCCGGCCAAGGCGCCCTCGGCACTGAAGGCGACCACTGCCATACCGCCCAGCGCCAGGGCGCTGAGCAGGGCGCCCAGCAGCCACACCCCCTTGCGGCGCGCCAGTTTGCGCACCAGGGCCGCCACCATCAGCTGCGGCAGCAGCACCCCCGACTCCCGGATCGGCACCAGAAAGCCAGTCAGGCCCACCGGCGCGCCGAGGGCACCCAGCAGCCAGGGCAGCACCAGCTTGGCCGAGGTCAGCTCGTCGGCCACCTTGTTCAGCAGGTTGGCCGTCAGGTAGGCGAAGTAATTGCGGGGCTGGTGCCGACAGGCGGCTTCAGGGATCTCCTTGCAGACCCGGGCATCCTCGTCACCGGTGATGTAGTCGTAGAGCCGATCGAGCCGGCCGGTGCCGCCGTTTGAATGCATGACCGATGGAATCCCCTGATTTGGCGTGAAGCGCTAGATTCTGCCGCAACCGGAGCAGAAGGAAAACCGGGGCTCCAAACGACGAGCTGGGGTAGGGGAAGTTGTCCGACAAGAAAAATTCACTCGTAGAGAGCGATATGTCGGGTGTATTATCTCTGTGTAATTCATCGACCCCAGCGATCAATCATGAACCTGCGTGATCTCAAATATCTCATCGCCGTGGCGGAGACCGAACATTTCGGCCACGCCGCCTCCCGCTGCTTCGTCAGTCAGCCGACCTTGAGCGGTCAGATCAAGAAGCTGGAGCAGGAACTGGGGGTGATCCTGTTCGAGCGTACCAACCGCTCAGTCTCGATCACCCCGATCGGTGCCGAGATCGTCCGCCACGCGAAGTTGATCCTGGAGCAGGCCGATCTCATCAAGCAACTGGCCCAGGCTCAGCGCGATCCGCTGGCGGGGGCCCTGCGCGTGGGCGCGATACCGACCGTCAGTCCCTACCTGATTCCGCTCATCCTGCTGCCGCTGAAGCAGCAGTACCCGCAGATGCGCCTGGTGCTGTCGGAGGAGGTCACCGGGATGCTGACCCGGCGTCTGCTGGAACATCAGATCGACGTGGCGATTCTGGCTACCGAGGTGAAGGAACCCGAACTGGAGGTGATGCCCCTGTTCGAAGAGCCCTTCTGGCTGGCCCATCCGCGGGATCACGAGATCTACAACAAGGACGAGATCACGCGTCGCGATCTGAGCCAGATCAACCTGCTGCTGCTGGCAGACGGCCATTGTCTGACCGATCAGGTGATGGACGTCTGTCGCATCAAGGAGAGCGCCATGGACAGCGAGATGGCCGACCTGCGGGCCGCCAGCCTGGAGACCCTGCTGCAGCTGGTAGGGGCCGGTTTCGGCTGTACCCTGGTGCCGGCCCTGGCGGTGCGTGGGGCCTGGACCACCGACTCGGGCATCATCGCCAGAAAACTGCACTTGAAGGATGCCTATCGCCGGGTGCAGTTCGTCTATCGTAAGACCTTCCCGCGCAAGCATGCCCTGGAGGTGCTGGCGGAGGTGATTCGCAATCAGCTACCGAATACGGTGCGTCCGCTCTGAGGAGGGATTGGCGGGTTGGTAATTCTTAATGCGGATCCGGATCGTGCGCGTTAGATTGATTTGAATATGCCAAGGGGAGCTGGTCGATACAGCGGCCGATTCATGTGGATTTACGGTGCGGCAAGCCGCACCCTACGGCACAATCACGGGTAGGGTGCGGATCGCCGCACCGATTGCCACTCATTCAAGCTGCAGGCCATGGCGCAGGCAGCTGAGTTCAGTCAGGAGAAGTTGCATGACAGCGGTCGATTCCCAGCAGGCAGTAGAGCATTTTTCGGATCTGCTCTCGGTTCACCCCGAGAAGGGACCGATACTGCAACCGGGTGTACATCCAATGCCCGACCTGTTGTCGCGCAGCGCGGAGGAGGTGCTGGAGGCTTTCCGCGAGAGCCAGATCCGCGATTTCACCCAGGTCATCGGCGCCCTGGAGGGGGAGCAGAACCCGCTGCACAGGCTCTTCGGCGAGATGCAGGAGATCGCCGCCCGGGATCCCGACAACCGCTTCAATGAGTTGGAGTTGTTCAAGCCCGGCGCCCTGCAGGCAATGTTCATGGCGCTGCATGAGCATGTGATGCGGCATCCGGTCTGGCGTCACCCCTGCTTCGTACGCATTTTCGAGGGCGACTTCGACCGCTCCCAGCTGGAGGGTTTCGCCCTCAATTATTTCAACCAGGTAAAGAACACCCGCCAGTGTGTGGCCCTGGCCCAGGGCCGTTTCTCCGGTTTCATCTCGCTACCCTACGGCTGCCTCAATGAGCGAGTCTCCGAGCTGGCGCAGATCGTGCTCGCCCAGCTGCTGGCCGACGAGTACGGTGTCGGCACCCACAGCATCGAGGAGTATCCCGACCTGGCGGAACTGCTCACCTCCACCACCCACATCGTCATGTACCGTCAGCTCTTCGAGGGGCTCGACATCCCGTTCGAGAAGCAGGACGTGCCGATGCTTCACGGCGTCGCCGACAACGTCTTGATCCAGCGCCTGCTGGCGGGCCACCCCGAGTTCGACCTGGTGGAATCCCTGGCCTCGGTGGGGCTTGGCATGGAGTGGGGGGTGCCGGAGTTCTTCAGCCTGCTGCTCGGCGGCATGATCCGCTGGGCCTGGCGTCACGATGTGGCGTTGAGCCAGCGTCACCTCTTCGTCTTCATCGCCCACGTTCAGTACGACGTGCTGCACGCCATCTCGGTGATGCTCGCCACCAGTCTGTTCGGCCATGAAGCGGACGCCATGCACCGCATCAAGCAGGCCACCAACATGCTGATGTCGGGGCGCTACAACATGATGAGCGGCCTCTATGCCCACCTCTTCGGCGAGCCCTGTGACGGCATCGCCGATATCGGGCTCGATCCGCGCTATCACATCACGGATCGCCGTATCGAGTCGGCGCTGCTGGCTGCCCGGCAGACGGTGGCCGAGGCCACGGTGGTGGATGCCGCCGCCTACAAGGCGAGTTGCACCACCCCCTTCGTTTTCATCGACTCAGCCGCCGGCTGAGGTGACTGCCGCATGACACAAGGAGGTCTTTATGCAAGGGGATATCGTTCAACACTGGCCAGTGATAAAGCGTCTGTTTCGGGACGCGTTGGCCACATCGACCCACTATGCCATCGCCAGCGTTTCCCCGAATGGGGAGCCGCACGTGACGCCGATCGGCTCCCTCATCCTCGACCGGCCCGGGTATGGCTACTACTTTGAGGCGTTTGCCCGGCAACTGCCTAAAAACCTGGAACACAATCGGCAGGTATGTGTGTTGGCCGTCAACAGCAGCCGCTGGTACTGGCTCAAATCCCTGCTCGGTGGACGCTTCGCCTCGCCGCCCGCCTTGCGTCTGCTGGGTACCGCCGGCGAGCTGCGGCCGGCCACCGATGCGGAGATCGCCCGTTGGCAGCGCCGGGTCAGGTCGGCTCGCCACACCCGTGGACACAAGTTGATCTGGCGCGATATGAACATGGTCAGAGAGATCGAGTTCCAGCGTATCGAACCGGTTCGCATCGGCCCCATGACCGCGGGGCTCATTACGTAAACCCATCAGCGTTCGGCGCGCGCCTGCAGCAGCCCTTTGCTGCGTAGCACCAGGGCGATGCCGCCGAGAATCAGCGCCGAGGCCAGTGTCAGACGCCAGGTGAACGCCTCGCCCAGCCACAACACGCCACCGATGGCGGCCAGCACCGGCACCGAAAGCTGCACGCTGGCCGCGGCGCTGGCGCTGAGTCCGCGCAGGGCGGCAAACCAGATTACATAGCCGAGTCCGGAGGCGAGGGCGCCCGAGGCCAGCGCCAGGGCGATGCCTCGTGGACTGAGGTGGAGACTGCCCAGAAAGGGCAGGATCAGCAGCAGCCCCAACGGCACGGCGCCGAGGAAGTTGCCGGCGGTGGCCTGCAGCGGATCGGCCACCCCGCGCCCGCTCAGGGAGTAGAGCCCCCAGGCGATACCGGCCAGCCCCATCAGCAGCGCCCCGCTCAGGGGTGGGGCCGTGAGCCCCGGCGAGACCAGATAGACCAGCCCTCCGGAAGAGAGCGCCAGGCCGAACCAGGTCAGCGGCGGCGAGGGTTCGCCGGCCAGCAGGCCCGCCGCGACCATAGTCAGCTGGACCGCACCGAAGAGGATCAGCGCACCGACCCCGGCGTCGAGCTGGAGATAGGCGAAGGAGAAGGCGGCGGCATAGGCGAAAAGGAACAGGGCCGACTTCGGATTCGGCCGCAGGCGCCACTCCCCGCTGCGCCGGACCAGCAGCAGCCAGAGCACCAACGCCCCGGAGGCGAGACGAATCCCGGTAAAGCTGGCGGCATCGATGCTCGGATCGCCCAGTGCCATGCGGCAGAGCAGGGAGTTGGCGGCAAACGCCATCATGGCAAGCAGGGTCAGCAGCAGTGTCTGGGTGCGCAAGTGGAACATGGGCGGCTTCTCCGGGTTGCGCCAACCGAATCCGCTGGCGTTCACAATGTCGTCTCGGTACCAGACAGCTCAGTGTGATGATGTCGAGCTGTGGCCGGTCGCGCAGCGGATCCAGTCGCACACCAGGTCGGTCATCGCCGCATCGTTCAGTCCCGCCTGATCGAGCGAGCGCCAGGTCTGGAACTGGAGGGCGAGATGAATCGTGGCCCGCAGATGATGAGCGGTGCGGCTGGGCAACTTCCACCCCTTCAGCAGGTCGTCCCGTACCGTGTTCAGAAAGCTATCGTACTCCTCCATGGGTGCCGCCAGAGCCGCCACCGCTTCGCGGTCGCGGTAAGCGCGGCTCCACATGCGTTCTCCCGATCGATAGTAGACGTAAAACAGCTCAAGAGCCTTACGTGCCCGCTGCATCGGATCCTCGAGGTTGCTCCAGGTTTCGGCGGCTGGCGGGGGGTTGAGCTCGAGCCAGCGGCTGGTGCAGGCCCGGAATAAGGCGTTGTCGTCCGGGAAGTGGCGGTAGACGGTGAGCCGCTGTACCCCGGCCCGCTCGGCGATGGCGCTGACGGTGGTGTCGCGCGGTCCGACCTCCTCGTGCAGGGCCATGGTGGCCTGGACGATCCGTTCCCGGGTCTCCGACTGCTGGTGTGCCCGCTTCTTCTGAGTGTAGCGCCGTTTGCTCATATTCAGTAAACATAACTGTTCATTCAACCCTTGACAAGCCGCCGGGCGTCTTCTAGCTTTATTTGCGTGAACACTATTGTTTACTGAAAAAGAGGTTGGCCTTCCTGGCGACCCCTGAAACCTATTTTTGAGGAGGAGAGCGCAATGAACGAAATGACGACTCAGGGTGACTGGATGACGCGGCGGTTGTTGCAGCTCGGTATGCTGCTGTTTCTGTTGGGACTGCTGACCGGCTTCGCCATGCCGCTGTTCGAAAACCCCCGCATGGGGCTATCGAGCCATCTTGAAGGGGTCCTCAACGGCCTCTTTCTGTTGCTGCTGGGTCTGCTCTGGCCTGCACTTGCGCTGTCGCGTCGTCAGGCGGGGATGACCTTCGGGCTGGTGATCTACGCCAGTTTCGCCAACTGGGCGGCGACCCTGATGGCGGCGCTCTGGGGCGCCGGCCACTCGATGCCGATCGCCGCACCAGGGGTCCATGGGCTGGCCTGGCAGGAGGGGCTGATCGACCTGCTGCTTTACTCCCTCTCATTCGCCATGCTGGCGGTGTGCGGCATGGTGCTGTGGGGCTTGCGTTCGGTGAAGGGCCGGCGGCTCGCCCACCTCTGGCAAACCAAGGCGTGGTCCCGGGCAGGGGCCTGATCCCGGCCCCGGGGATGCGCGAGAAAGGCATGAGACCGGCTCCCGAGCTGTGGCAAAATCGTCAGGTTTCCGCTGACCGGCGCCGTGAGTGCCGGTCACAAGTCTTTTCAGGAGTCGTGACATGCAGCAGTTTTCCAGCGCAGCGGGCGAGGCCTTCCGCCTGCGCCTGATCGCCACCGCCAAAGGTTCCCACGGGGCCAAGGACATGAGCCGGGATGAGGCGCGGGAGGCCCTTACGTTTCTGATGTCCAGCGAGGCCCATCCGGCCCAGGTGGGGGCCTTTCTCACCGCTATGCGCTTCAAGGGGGCGCGGGTGGAGGAGATGAAGGGTTTTCTCGACGCCATGGAGGCCCACGCCAGCCTGATCACGCCCAAGGTGACGGGGCTGCTGAACTGCAACGGTCCCTATGACGGGCGCAAGAACGCGCTGCATCTCAGTCTGGCCGCCGCCATCGTGGTGGCGGCGGCCGGCGTGCCGGTGGTGATGCACTCCAACACCGGTTTGCCGCCCAAGGACGGGGTCACCACCGCGCGCCTGTTGGAGGCGCTGGGGATACCCGCTTACCGGGAGCCTTCCCAGGTGGCGCGGGAGATCGAGGAGAAGGGTTTCGGTCACCTGCATGCCAGCCGTTATCTGCATGGCGTCGAGCGTCTGAAACCGATCCGCCAGACCCTCTTCTATCGCTCCTTCCTGCACGCCTGCGAGGTGATGCTGAATCCGGCCGGCGCCGACTATTCAATGATCGGCGCGGCCCACAAGGGGTTTCTGGAGCGGTTCGCCCGCGCCGCCGGCGAGCGGGGGCAGAAGCGGGTGCTGGCGGTCCAGGGGCTGGACGGCTGCGACGAGCTGCCGATGCAGCCGGTGTCGGCGGTCGAGTATGTCGAGGGTGATGTTCGTCTGACCACCCTGGATCCGGCCGACTACGGCCTGTCGCATCGTGAGCACCACACCTGCGAGTCGCCCGAGACAACGGCACGGATGGTGGAGCGCACCCTGCGCAGCGAGGGTACGGAACAGCTCGACAGCGTGGTCTATAACGCCGGGGTCAGACTCTATCTGTCCGAGCGGGTGACACGGATCGGCGATGGCATCGAGCAGGCGAGAGCGCTCATCGCGTCGGGCGATGCCGCCAGGACGCTGGAACGGTTGCGGCATTGAGAGCCTTGATCGCAGAAATCAGAGGCCGCCCGGTTGATGCGATATGTGGGGAATGCAGCATACGTAAGCTGTGCTTCGGTGCGGCAAGCCGCACCCTACAACTCGATCACGGGTAGGGCGGCGGCTTGCCGCACCGAATCCCTTCACGTCAGCTTCTGGCTGATGCGATGAGCCTTAGCTGGTGCAACACAGAGACCTGGCGCGTACCGTGCCTCAGGTAAACTTATCCGTCTGCTCGCCGATAGAGTGCTCTGTAAGCGTAAAATAAGGAACCGGCCCGATGCGTCCATTCGACCCAGTGTCACAGTGCGCCGCGCCGAGCCGCAGGTTTTGCATGATGAATTTTGAAAAGGGAAACGCCGTACTCTCCTGGTGCTGTGCGCTGCTTCTATTCTGTTCCGCTTCGGTCCTTGCGCAGGGATATGACATCGCCCCCGCGCCGCCGTGGGTGGTGTCGGTCGCGGCACCCAAGGACGACTGGGTGGAGAAGGCCCCCGGCACCAATGGTGAGGCCTATCTGCTGGTGGATCGTCAGTGGTCGATGGTCGCTGGACGGCAGCAGTACTACAACCACTTCGCCACCAAGGCGCGCTCCACCTCCGGTGTGGAAGAGGTCTCGGGTATCGCCATCGACTTCGATCCGCTGTACGAATCGTTGACCCTGCATGGGGTGACCGTATGGCGTGACGGCGTGGCGCAGGATCGGCTCGGGCGTTCCCGTATCGACCTCATCCAACGTGAGAAAGAACTCGAATATCAGCTCTATGACGGTACCCGCACCCTCAATGTGATCCTCGAGGATGTCAGGCCCGGCGACACGGTGGAGTACAGCTATACCCTCGAAGGGGGCAATCCCATCTTCGCTGGACACTTCTCAGAAACCTTGAACACCCGCTGGACGGTACCGGTCGGACGACTCCACTACCGTATGCTCTGGCCGTCGCAAAAACCCTTGCACATTCGAAACCACGAGACCGGCGTGAAGCCGATCAAGCGGGTCCTCGGTCGGGAGACCGAATACATCTGGTTGTCGGATCAGGTGGCGGCATTGCAGAGCGATGGCGACACGCCGAGCTGGTACGACCCCTTTCCGAAAATCACCCTGAGCGACATGGCGGACTGGCAGGAAGTGGTCGACTGGGCGCTGCCACTCTACGTTGAAACACCCGTCACCGAGGCCGAACAGGAGCTGATTGGCGCCATTGACCGGCCGCAGTCGAGTCAGGAAGACAAGCTGCTGGAGTCGCTCGATTTCGTGCAGGAGCAGATTCGCTATCTCGGCCTGGAGATGGGCGAGAGTTCGCACCAACCCAGTCTGCCCGCCGAGGTGCTTGAACGGCGCTATGGGGACTGCAAGGACAAGACGCGCCTGCTGGTCAGCCTGCTGAGGGGGCTGGGGATCGAAGCCTATCCGGCACTGGTGAACACCCACTCCGGCGTCTATCTGAAGGACGCACTGCCCAGCCAACTGGAGTTCGACCATGTGATCGTGCTGGCGCGATTGAATGGACGCAACTACTGGCTCGATCCGACACGAACCCATCAGCGGGGCGATCTCGAAACCCTCTACCAACCCGACTACGACTATGCCCTGGTAGTGGCGGAAAGAGACGGCGGCCTGGTGAAGATGTCGGACGACATCGAGGTCGTGCACGGCAAGCGGGTGGAAGAGGTTTTCGATATCTCAGGCGGGGTGGAACAGCCGGTCAGCTACCGGCTGTTGACCCAGGTCGACCACTATTATGCCGACTCCTTTCGCGAAAGCCTGGCGGAAACCAATCTGCAGGCGCTGCAGCAGTCCTATCTGAACTATGCCGCCGGTTACTATCCCAGTATCGAGGTCGCCGGCGATATCGAGGTGACCGAGGCGGAAGAGAAAAATGTGGTCGCCATCGTCGAACATTACCGGATACCCGGCGCCTGGAAGCCGCAGGCCGGTTCCAGCTATATGGTCATGAATTTCGAGCCTTCGCTGATCGACGATCATATTTCCGCGGTGGACTCGCCGAAACGGACAGCGCCCTATGCGGTGACACATCCAGTACGCTATCGGCATACCACACGGGTCAAGGTTCCGCTGGGCTCGGAATTCGAGAACGAATATTACGAGATCGATGACGCAGCCTTTCGTTTCACCAAATCGGTGGAATTCGACGGCAGCGAACTGGTGATCGACTATCTCTACGAATCCCTGCGCGATCACGTCACGCCTGCCGACATCGCTCAACATGCGAAGCACCTGCGTGACGTCTACAACCTCTCGAGCTATCAGGTCAGGATGCTCGATCCCGCGCTCGGATTCGGCGACTATCGATTCGAGGCCGGGGATGTCAACTGGATGCTGGTGAACGTTTCGCTGTTGACGCTGGTCATTGCCGGTTTCCTGAGCTACCGCTTCATCTATTTCCCGGACCCGCCAGCACAAAAACCGGCAGCCGACATCGATCCGAAGCTCGTCGGTTTGTCTGGATGGTTGATCCTGCCGGCCATTTCAATCTCCCTCTTTCCTTTCGGCCTGATCTGGGGTGCCCGGGAACTGCTCTACCTCTTCTCGGCCGCACAGTGGTCCGTGATGGCGGAAGACGCCAGTGTGGGGCTGCTGGCCTGGGTGATCAGTGAAGTGGTTTTGAATGTCGTCATGTTGGTGCTTTCGCTGTTCATGATCGTCATGTTCGTCACCCGACGGAGCGGGTTTCCCAAACTTTTCATCGGCTTCTACTGCTTCGTGCTGGTCTTCACCGGGGGCGATCTGCTGATACTCCATTTCATGGGACTGCACGGCGTCGAGGTGGAGGTGACGGATGTGCAGGAGTTCTTGCGGCTACTGGTCTACGCCGTCATCTGGGGCAGCTATTTCGTTAGGTCAAGGCGTGTGAAAGCCACCTTCACCCGCTCCAGAAAGGGCAAGGAGCCCCAGTGGCAGGGCCAACTCGTGTCCGAGAGCTGAAGCGCGAAGCTTTTTTGTCTATCCGATTCGGCTGACCTATCCTGACAGTGTGGTAGCGGGATTATTACAGGTGCTGGTCCATACTCGGCAGTCAAGCCTCCCATGCGCAAGAACAAACAGTCCACACGTTCGTTGATCGCATTTCTCGTCACCTGGTCCTTCCTGGTGCTTACCATCACCGGCGTCGTGCTCTACATCGTGCCCCAGGGGCGCGTGTCCTACTGGGTGCACTGGTCCCTCGCCGGTATGGAGAAAGATCAGTGGGGCTGGGTCCACATGATGTTCGGTGGGGTCTTCATCGTCACCGGCGTGCTCCATCTCTACTTCAACTGGAAACCGTTCAAGCAGTATCTGGCCGACCGCGTGAAGGGGCACCTGGCCATGAAGCGCGAAGTCTTCATCGCCGGCGCGATGACATTGGTGATCATTCTGCTCTCGGTCTTCAATCTGCCGCCGGCGAGTTGGGTCATCGAACTCAACAGCTGGGTCAAATCGGCCTGGGTCGGTTCGCCTGAGCTGGAGCCGCCCTTCGGTCACGCCGAGGAGGTCTCGCTGGCCGCACTGGCCAGGCGTATGGACCTGGATCTGGAGCAGGCGATGAATGCATTGCGGTCCCAGGGAATCGCCTTTGAATCCCAACGCGATTCTCTGGAGAAGATCGCGCGTGCCAACCGTACCACGCCGATGGCGCTCTACGCTCTGATCCGGCAGCGGCAGCAGCCGCCAACAGTCGCTCATGGGCCGATGTCACCGGATGAGATCGAGGCCAAGTACGCCGGCACCGGGCTCGGTCGCAAGCGTGTGGCCGAAATCTGCAGGACTGTCGGCATCGACCTCGACCAGGGGCTGGCCAAGCTCGCTGCCGCCGGCATCGAGGCGAGCGGTGAGGAGGTGGCCCGCGAGCTGGCTGACAGCCACGGAGTCAGCCCCATCGATCTGGTGAAAATCATGCTGAAGCCTTGACCGGAAGCCGCACCAAAACCCTTATACGACTTTTCAGGGGCCTTGAGCGCCTGGCGCTGGTCGTCTTCCTGTTGCTGCTCCTGGTGATGCTGGGGCCGGCGTTGATCGGCCCGCACTATCTCGCACACCGGTTCTCGCCATCGCAGGCGATCGCCACGCCGGAAGCGCTCGAAACCCGCCTCGGTGTCCCCCTGCAGCGGATCCAGATTCAGTTGCAGGGAGAGGCCTACATCCTGGCCATAGCGCCGATGGTGATGTGGGCGATGCCCGAAGGGCCACCGGTCTATGTCTTCGACGTGCAGGACGGCTTGATCGACTACACCACGGACCTGGGTGACGACCAGGACTTCGTCGCGCGTTGGATAACCGCATCCGACTTCGCATCGAGCGGCTGGTCGATACGCGACGCCTTGCCCTGATGCCTGGGGTTTGCGCCCGTAGGCTAATGGTGGTTCCATTTCTGTTATCACTCACAGGAGATCCGGAATGGAGCGCATGACCATCTCTCTCGATACGGCCCTGGCCGACGAGTTCGATCAGTTCATCAAGCGGCACGGCTATCGCAACCGCTCCGAGGCGGTACGCGACCTGATCCGCCTCAAGCTCGAATCCGAGCGGCTGGATCAGGAGCAGAGGGGCGAGTGTGTCGGCACCCTGACCTATGTCTACAACCACGAGGAGCGGGAACTGGCGCGACGTCTGACCACGGTTCAGCATGAGCACCACGATCTGGCCGTCTCCACCCTGCATGTCCACCTGGATCACGACAACTGTCTGGAGACGGTGGTGGTGCAGGGACCGACCCGCCAGGTCCGGGCCTTTGCGGACGCCGTCATCTCCCGTCCCGGCGTACGCCATGGCGAGCTCTATCTGATACCGGTGGATGTGCGCGACAGCGCGCACACCCATGGTCAGGGTCACACGCGGCATTCCCATCGGTCACCTCACACCTGATTGTCAGCTCCAGGCCAGGGAGCTAGACTGGTCACTCGTTCATACGAATTTTTATTTTTTCATACAGTCGATCGGAGGACACTGTGCGTTTCAAACTCTGTCTGTCGTTTCGCCAACTGCTGATGGCCTGGCTGATGCTGACTCTGTCGGCTGTGGCAGAGGCCCATTTTCAGGAACTCATACCCAGCCGTGACATTTTGACCCAGGAGACCGGTTCGCAGCTCGATCTCACCCTGACCTTCACCCATCCGATGGAGAGGGGCCCGGTGATGCCGATGGGGGAACCGGTTCGATTCGCTGTCGTCGGGCCCGATGGCGAGACCGATCTCAAGCCGCGACTGCAAGCGATCGAGCTTGGTGGCAGCAGGGCCTATCGGGCCGATTACAAGGTCCGGCGTCCGGGCGACTACTGCTTCTATGTCGAACCCGATCCCTACTGGGAGCCCGCCGAAGGGGTAATGATCATTCATTACGCCAAGGTGGTGGTGGATGCCTACGGCGCGGAGACGGGCTGGGATCGGGAACTCGGTCTGCCGGTGGAGATCGTGCCGTTGTCGCGTCCCTACGGACTGTGGACCGGCAATCTCTTCCGCGGCCTGGTGAAGCGTGAGGGTCGTCCGCTGCCCTTTGCCGAGGTGGAGGTGGAGTGGCGCTACGACGGCAGTCTCACCACCCCCTCCGATCCCTACATCACTCAGGTGATCAAGGCCGATGCCAACGGGGTCTTCTCCTACGCCATGCCGCGTGAGGGTTGGTGGGGGTTTGCCGCCCTGGTCGAGGGAGACGAGCCGCTGCCCAATCCAGAGGGGCAACCGGTTCCGGTTGAGCTGGGAGGTCTGATCTGGGTCTATACCCGGGATATGCGGTAATGCCGTCCCTTGTCGGCGGCCTGTCTGATGGGGCGCTCGATTCACCCTGGGCTGTTCAGTTGACGCTAGGGGTGGGCTATAGTAATTGCGTTTCATACGAATTTCATGATTTTCATAAATCCGGCCGTCGGCCTGGCCGACGGCCTCTCTGCGGGAGCACCGGCTGATGGCACATATCCCCGATGGCGTGCTGGCGGCGCCTGTGCTGGTCGGTGGTGCGCTGATCAGTGCCGGTCTGCTGGCCATCTCCCTGCGCCGTCTCGACTATGAACGCATTCCTCAGGCCGCGGTGCTGTCGGCGGCCTTCTTCGTCTCTTCCCTGATCACCATTCCGGTCGGGCCGAGCAGCGTCCATCTGCTGTTGAACGGCCTCATGGGGGTGGTGCTTGGCTGGGCCGCGGTGCCGGCCATTCTGGTGGCGCTGGTGCTGCAGGCGGCCTTTTTCGGCTACGGCGGGTTGTTGGTGCTCGGGATCAACACCCTCGACATGGCCCTGCCCGCCCTGGTCTGTGCCGCCCTCTTTACCGCGCCGCTGGCACGCGGCGAGCTGCGCCGACCCTTTCTGCTGGGAGCGATCTCTGGAGGGCTGAGCGTCGTGCTGACCGGTCTCATGGTGAGCCTCGTCATCGCCCTCAGCCGGGAGGCCTTCCTGCCGGCCGCTAAGGTGATACTCATCACCTATCTGCCGCTGGCGGTGGCCGAGTCGGTGGTCACCGGTGCGGTGATCTCTTTCGTCTGGCGTGTCGCACCGGAGTTGTTGCAGGCGCGCTTCGACACCCACCCGGAGCATCAGCATGGTTGATCTGCGGCGGTTCACGCTTCTGCTGATCTGTCTGTTGCTCAGTCAGCCCCTGTTTGCGCACAAGCTGAAGGTCTTTGCCACCGCCGAGGGAGAGCGGATTGTGGGTCAGGCCTATTTCGTCGGCGGGGACGGCGCGGGGGTGGTGGCCGACTCCCTCGACGGTCACCGGGCGGTCTGGACCCTGCAGGCCGATGAGTTCCCGTCTTCGCTGCCGCGAGCGGAGGCGGCCGGGTCCGAGCCTGTTCCCTCTGTGGCCGGAACAGTGACGGAGAGCGACGCGACAACGGTCCCCACGGTTCCGCCGCAGGGCGTCACCGAGGCGGCTCTGGAGCGGGCGGTGGCCAGACAGATACGCCCTCTGCGCGAGGCGTTGCAGGGGTATGAGGAGCAGGTGCGCCTGCGCGATATCATCGGCGGGATCGGCTATATCGTCGGCCTGGCGGGCCTCGGCCTCTGGTGGGGCCGTCGCCGCAAGGATGGCCGATGAGCGCTGAACTGCTCGCTCTTGGCGTCCCCGAGAGCTGGCTGAGCCGGCGCGAACCCCGTCTGCGTATCCTCACCGCCCTCGGTTTTGCCCTGATGACGGTCAGTCTGCAGCGGTTGAGCCTGGTGCTGCTGGCGCTGGCTCTGGCATTCGGACTCGCCCTCTCCTCAGGCCTGTCGCCACGGCTGATCCTGCGCCGCCTGCTGGCGCTGGAGGGCTTCATGCTGGTGCTGTTACTGCTGCTGCCCTTCAGCCTGCCGGGTGAGACGCTATGGCGGGTGGGGCCCTTTCCGGCCAGCAGAGAGGGTGCGCTGTTGGCGCTGACCATCCTGTTCAAGGCCAATGCGGTGGTGCTGGCATTGCTGGCGCTGGTCGGTACGCTGGATGCGGTGACGCTGGGGCATGCCCTGGCCCGTCTGCGACTGCCCGACAAGCTGGTCCATCTGCTGCTGTTCACCGTGCGTTACCTGGGGGTGCTGAACGAGGAATACCGCCGCCTGCGCCTGGCGATGCGCACCCGGGGTTTTCGGGCGCGTAGTGATCTGCACACTTGGCGCAGTCTCGGCTGGTTGATGGGGATGTTGCTGGTGCGCAGCCTGGAACGTGCCCAGCGCATCGTCGCGGCCATGAAATGCCGCGGTTTCAATGGCCGCTTCTATCTCATCGACGGCCGACCCTGGCGTTCGCAGGACACGCTCTTTGCGCTCTGCGGGCTGCTGATCCTGAGCGCATTCCTGTTCCTGGACCTGATGTCATGACCGGGCCTCTGTTCGAACTCGAAGCGGTCGCCTTCGGCTATCCCGGTCATCCCGTACTGGAGTCGGTCGACTTCACCCTGCGGGCGGGCGAGCGGGTGGCCCTGGTCGGCGCCAATGGCGCCGGCAAGACCACTCTGCTGCATCTGATGGTCGGTCTCTGTCGGCCTCAGCGCGGTCGCATCAAGGCCTTCGACAGGGAGCGGATTCGGGAGCCGGATTTCCATCAGGTCAGGCTGCGCACCGGTCTCTTGTTTCAGGATCCCGACGATCAACTCTTCTGTCCCACCGTGCTGGAGGATGTCGCCTTCGGGCCGCTGAATCAGGGCTGTTCAAGGCAGCAGGCGCTGGAGGTCGCCAACCGGACCCTGGCGACGCTGGGGCTCGACAATCTCGCCCATCGTGTCACGCACAAGCTCTCCGGGGGCGAGAAGCGGCTCGCCTCCCTGGCCACCGTGCTCGCCATGCAGCCCGAGGTGCTGTTGCTGGACGAGCCCACCAACGGCCTCGACGAGGCCACCGAACAGCGCTTGGTCGAGCACCTGGAGGCGCTGCCCCAGGCGATGCTCTTCATCTCCCACGACCGCCGTTTCGTCGAACGCCTGGCCCGCCGCGCGGTGCTGCTGCGCGACGGCCGTCTGCACGAGGCGGTGCTGCACACCCATCCCCACAGCCACACCCACTCCCACCTGCATGTGCATGCCAGGGAGGATCTGGAAACGGGGCACGCCCACGGTGACCATCGGCCGGAACACGGCGATCACCAGCACGGTGAGTGAATGGGATAGCGTTGTGTAGCCTGGATGGAGCGAAGCGCAATCCAGGAGATAGGGCATATCGACTCCCCGGATTCCACTGCGTTGCATCCTGGCTACCTGCTACCAATCAGTCGATGTGTAGGGTGCGGCTTGCCGCACCAACTAATCCGCTGCAAGCAGAATGGCTGCGTAACTTATGTTACAGAACCCTGCCGACGGCCGTCTTATGCTGACTCCCACGATTCTCGTTTCAACATCATGGGAGATCATCATGCAAGCGATGAAGTTTTTTATCGACACCCACGACCAGGCCAATGGCAGCTTTCCACCGGGGCTGACACCTGAGCAGTTCGAGGCCTTCTACGCCCAGTACGAGGCGGCCTGCTACGCAGAAGAGGTGGTGCCCCTGCGCGTTTATGTCGGTTATGGGGAGGGCTGCGCCTTCTGCTTTACCATGGCGCCCGACGCCGAAGCCGTACGCCGCGCCCACGAGCGTGTTGGGCTGCCGTTCGATGCCATCACTGAAGTCACAACCGCCACACCCGGCGATACCTTCTTCCGGCGCTCCGCTGCCTGAGCCGGTTACATTCGACAACGATCGAGATGTTTTTTTAGGACAAGGGGGATGGCGATGACGCTCGCAAGTTTCCAGCTGTGGCCGGTGGCCTTGGTGGCGCTGCTGGTTGGGGTCGGCGTGCTGATCGTGATGGTGCGCTATGACCTGGGGCCGCCCAGCCGGCTGGCCCGGGGTGGTCAATGGCTGCTGGCGACAGCGCTGGGTACGGGAGTGCTGGCATTCGGCCTCAAGCTGGCGATCATCGCCACGATTCTCAAGCTGCCGGAACTGACGATCGACCAACTGATCGAGAGACCTGCGCCGGTGATTCAGCCTGCCGCTTCCGATCCCCTGCGAGGGTTTCTGGCTGCCAGACAGCTGCGCTGGGAGGCCCTGCCGGGGAAGGTGGCGGCCGTTGACCCGGAAGGCTTCGCCGAACCGGCGGGCGGGCCCTACATCTGGCAGGCCTTGCCCGCACAGGCCCCGAGCCCGGCGGACAATCCGTCGACCCCGGTCAAGACCGCCCTGGGGGAGCGGCTCTTCTTCGACAAGGCGCTCTCCTACGACCGCACGCTCGCCTGCGCTTCCTGTCACGATGTCAGGGGTAGCGGTGACGACGGCCGCGCTACTTCCCTCGGTATCGATGGGCAGCTTGGAAGCCGCAACGCACCCACGGTCTGGAACGCGGCCTTTCAGTCGCTGCTCTTCTGGGACGGCCGGGCCGACTCCCTGGAGGCGCAGGCCAAGGGTCCGCTGGTCAATCCGCTGGAGATGGGCATGCCGTCGTTGGAACTGGTGGTGGAGCGTGTGAAAGCGACGGGTGAATACCAGCCCGTGTTCGAGGCGGCGTTCGGCAGGGGAACAGCAATCACCATCGACCGCATCGCCGAGGCGATCGCCGCCTATGAACGCACCCTGATCACCGCCGATACGCCCTATGACCGCTTCGTGCGCGGCGACCTGGATGCCCTCAGCCCGGCCCAGTTGCGGGGTATGTATCGGTTCCAGCGCCTGGGTTGCGTGCAGTGCCACTTCGGTCCCAACTTCAGCGGCGCCAGTCTTTTCGACAACCGGGCGCCGCTGCGCATCTTTCCGGTCTATCCGACCCCCTATGAAGCGAAGTATGGCCTGACAAAGGACAGCGGCGCGGCGGAAGCGGGCAGCGGGCGGGGCAGTTGGCGGGTGCCCTCGCTGCGCAATGTGGCCCTGACCGGCCCCTGGTTCCACAACGGCTCGGTGGACGAATTGGCCGAGGCGGTGCGCATCATGGCGAGTGTGCAGCTCGGCTATACGGGACGCTATCTGGTCTGGTCCGATGCCAACAGGGCGATGGTGGAGCTGGACCGGCCGGCCATCGATAAGGCGACGGTGGCGGATCTGGTGGCCTTTCTGCAGGCCTTGAGCAGTGATACGTTGGTTGCGCTCAAGGCAGGTCAAACCGGTGAATGACATGTTAAGCTGCGGGATGCATAGCGAAGCCGGTTTTCTCAAGGTGGAGGCGTTCACCATGGCCAGGCCCGAGGCGATCAACCCGCTAGCCGATCTCTCACCGCAAGGCAGAGCGTTGCTGATGGCCGGAAGGATAGAGAGGGCCTTCGACAAGCCGACGGCGGTCATCCACAAGGGCCAGCCGGTTTCCGGCGCCTATCTGGTCACCCACGGCCAGCTGCGTGTCTTCACCTATACCCCGCAGGGCAGCGAGGCGACCCTCTACTTCATCCGTCCCGGCGAGACCTGCGTGCTGGCGCTGAACTGCCTGTTCAACGACCTGCGCTATCCCGCCTGGGTGGAGACCGCGGCCGACACCCGGGTGGAGATCATCCCCGGTGCGCTCTATCGGCAACTCTTCATGCGCGAACCCGCGGTGCAGAATCTGACGGTGAAGGCACTCTCGACCCTGGTTTTCCGCCTGATGGACGAGCTGGAGCAGATTCATGCCTGTAACCTGGACCAGCGACTGGCCAACTTCCTGCTCAGTAACGCTTCGGATGAAGGGGTGCTGCTGACCACCCAGCAGGCACTGGCCGGGCACCTCGGCACCACGCGCGAGGTGATTGCCCGTTTGATGCAGGGCTTCGTGACACAAGGCCTGGTCGCCACCGGCCGAGGACGGGTGACTATCGTGGATGCTGCCGGTTTGTCCCGCCTGGTGGAACCCTGACCAGGGTTCTGTAGCCTGGATGGAGCGCAGCGTAATCCAGGGACCAGGCGCATCGCTTCACCGGATGCTACTTAATTGCCTCCCCACGACCTGCTGCTCTTTTATCCATCTCTGAGCGTAAATGAAAAGCCAGACCGTTGACATGCGGTGGCTGGATGGCAGTGTGGTGAAAGGGTGCACATGTTCGATGATTGAAGTGTCCGGCTCACACTTGGCGGTGTCACAATGGTGCTACGCTTTGAAGTAGAGGCAGCAACAAAACAGCCGGTTCAGAACAATGCTACACACCAGAATTCAGATGCTGCAGGAGATGCCTATCTTTGGCGGTATCCGGGAGTCGACCATCGAGGGGCTGTTGCACGGCGCCAGAATACGCGAGCTGACACGAGGCGACACGGTATTCCAGGAAGGGGAACTCGATACCGCGGTCTATGTGATCGAACAGGGCCGGGTATCGGTGCATCGTCAGTGGGAAGGCGAGAGCTACAAGCTGAGAGATCTGGGCAAGGGAGACTGTTTCGGTGAGATGGCGCTGATGGATTTCAAGCCGCGCAGCGCCACGGTCTACGCGGATACGGATTGCAGCCTGATTCAGATTTCCGCCGCACAGCTGGGCGCGCTCTACGCCCAGGAGCCCGAGCAGTACACCCTGATCATGATGAACCTGGGACGCGAGGTCTGCCGGCGCCTGAGGGATGCCGACAAGCGGCTGTTCATTCACAACATGGAGCAAGGTGCATTGGAGCGCAGTTCAGGCCCGTGGAGCTGAGTTTCGGCTGTTCTCTGGTGTGATGCCGGCGGTCCGCAGTCTGCACGAGGCAATAAAGGACAATCCATCGGGTGTATAATTTGTTCCGTTAGACGCACTCTCCGTGGATCATCCCGACCGCTGTGTGACGGGCTGGAAACTGTTCCGGCATTCACGCAGATTGAGCCGCCTATGAATACAAATACCCCTTCCAATGGACTGGTCCCGTTCAAGATGTGTTCCTCCACGTTATCCCTTGATCAGTTTGTGGAGGACTGGACGCTGTCCCGCTTCGAGGGCGAGCCGGACCCGGCGCCCAAAACCTACGAGTGCTGGATCGGCTTCGATTCGCCCTTCTCCAACGTACCGCTGATACAGGTCGCTGTCGCCGGCTTCGATATCGACAATCGGGACACGGCCCGGCTCAGGGTGAAGGCCGAGCGCGTCACGGTCAACGGTTTCATGCTGGTGATCGAGACCTGGCGGCATACCTGTGTCTATGGCGTGGACGTCAGTTGGTTGGCGATCGGTACCTGAGAGGATGTATATGACGCCGTCCAGCATTGCGTCGCCATCTCAGGGCCTTTTGGGATTGGTGTTAACGGGCCCTAGAAGTCGATATAGGCCAGCGCCAGTTCGGTGTCCCGAAAGTCAGCTATGGCCTGGTCGTATTCGAGCCGGTCGCCGACGAGTACGAAGTTGTAGCCCAACGCGGCCGCCGCTGCGCGGTCCCAGGGGCCATCCCCGAAATAGGTTTTTCTGCCTTTGCCGCTGTAACCGCATCTCCGCTCGGCCAGTTTCATGATTTCGATACGGTCGAAGTGGTCGCAAGAGGAGGCGAGAGGGACACCGTCGGTCTCGAAACCGGCCGCCTGCAGTTTGAGTCGGGCGGTTTCGCACCAGCCGCCGGTAGCCATGGCCAGGTCCAGGTCATCACGCCGGCGCAGCCGGTCGAAAAAATCCTGCGCGCCGGGTACCGGCGAGATCGGGTGGCTCGAGAGGTAGTCGGCGACGCGCCGTGTAAACGCCTCCCTGACGGCGTCGATGAGGGTTGCCCGGTCATTCTGCAGTCCCTGTTCGTCGATGATCTGATTCAGTATGCCGCTGTCGCTGACGTGCCGGTAGTGGCGCCAGTCGGTATCGATGTTGAAGTTCAGCACCTCGTACACGGCCGCCTGAAAACAGTCGGCATCGAAGTCGTAGGAGGCGACCAGGGTACCGTCGATGTCGAACATCACCATGGCACGGTTCAGATCTCCTCCAGTCATGCGGTTAGTGTCCTCTGGTGATGGCTTATGATGGGTCCATCCTACCCTTTGTCGGATTTGTGCGGGAGTTCATCGTAAGCGGGCAGGCCTGACGGGTCGGTGTACCAGACCGCCCGTGAAGCGCAGAAGATGCTTTGCGAGGGACGGATCGCGGGATCGTCATCCAGGGTGCCGGCGGGCACGATCACCACCCTGCCGGTTTGCGCCAGCCAGGGCAGGGAGGAGCCGCAGTGGGTGCAGAAAGCGGTGGCGAAGTGCTTGGCCTCCTGCAGCGTGTAGCGTCCCACATGCTCCTCACCCCGCAGCCACTCGAAGTCGTCGGGCGAGACCAGCAGGTTGGCTGCGAAGGCGGCGCCGGTGAACTTGCGGCAGCGGGAGCAGTTGCAGTACTGGAAGATACCCAGGTTGCCACGGATGGCGTAGGCGACCCGTTGGCAGAGGCAGCTGCCGGTCACGCGCTTGTCTGTCATCTCCTGATCTCCCCGTCTCTACGTGATCGCTATGGGATGAGGCTCGTCACAGAGCGTCGATCCCTTGCGATCACAGGTGGTGAGTTGCTGTAACCCGCTCGATGGGGGCGCTGATGATGCGTGTGCCCCCACCAGAACGATCATATCCGGAATTGGTCTGGGGCTGAAACCGCGGGAAGGCAAGTCACCCGGCCTTGACAACGTACGGCTCGAGCCGATATTTTCATGGCTCAGTTCACCCGAAGGTATACGATGAACCAACCCGCCAACCTCCTGCTCAACGTCGTGGTACGGCCCGTAGTGGTGGTAGGTGTACGCGTGTTCGCACCGTAACGGGTAGGAGCTGAAAGCATTCAACAACCCCCGTCCGGTGCGAACCGGCGGGGGTTGCTTCATTTCGGCCCCGCTGATTCCACCGGACGATCGCAGTCAAGGAGATCGATCCGATGATCAAACGAACGGGCGCCGAGCTCACCATCGACCTGTTGCAGCGCCAGGGCATTACACACATCGCCGGTATCCCCGGGGGTGCCAACCTGCCCCTCTATGACGCCCTCAGCCGCAGCCCCATTCGACATGTGCTGGCCCGTCATGAGCAGGGCGCCGGTTTCATCGCCCAGGGTATGGCGCGGGCGACGGGAGAACCGGCGGTCTGTTTCGCCACCTCGGGGCCGGGCGCGACCAATGTGCTCACCGCCCTGGCCGACGCCCATCTCGACTCGATTCCGGTGATCTGTGTCACCGGCCAGGTGCCGCTGCCGCTGATCGGTACCGACGCCTTTCAGGAGGTTGATATCTACGGCATGAGCCTGCCGGTCACCAAGCACAATTTTCTGGTCCGCTCCGTCGACGAGCTGCTCGAGGTGATTCCGGAGGCCTTCCGTATCGCCGCATCGGGGCGGCCGGGGCCGGTGCTGGTCGACATCCCGAAAGACGTGCAACTGGCCGAGGTTGCGTTCGACGACTGGCCGCCGCCCGGGCGACGCGCGGATCCACCGGCTGCGCCGCCCGAATCCATCGAGACGGCGGTGGCGGCCATCGAGGCGGCCGAACGTCCCATCCTCTACCTGGGCGGTGGCGTGATCCATGCCGGCGCAGCCGGGCTGGCGCGGTCGTTGGCCGAGCGCGGCGAGCTGCCGACGGTGATGACACTGATGGCGCTGGGCGCGATGCCGGACGACCATCCGCTCTCCCTCGGCATGCTCGGCATGCACGGGGCGGCCGCCACCAATCACGCCTTGCATCGTAGCGACCTGCTGATCGCCGTCGGGGCCCGTTTCGACGACAGGGCCACCGGCCGGCTGGCGGAGTTCTGTCCCCGGGCCAGGGTCATCCATCTCGATATCGACGCCAGTGAGATCCACAAGGTGCGGCGCGCGGATATTGCCCTGCGTGGGGATGTGGGGCGGACCCTGGAGCGGCTCCTGCAGCAGGTTTCGCCTCAACGACGCGCCGAATGGCAGGCAGAGATCATGCAGTTGCGACGGTCGCATCCCTCGCCGTCCTGGGGAGAGACGATCGAACGACCGCAGGATCTGATACGCAGCGTCGGTCACCTGCTGGGTCCGGACGCCATCGTGGCCACAGACGTGGGCCAGCACCAAATGTGGACGGCTCAGGTCTACCCCTTCAGCCGACCCCGCCAATGGCTCACCTCGGGTGGTCTCGGGACCATGGGCTTCGGCCTGCCGGCCGCCATCGGCGCGGCCCTGGCGCAGCCGCAACGCCCGGTCGTCTGCATCAGCGGCGACGGCAGCATCCTTATGAATCTGCAGGAGCTGGCCACCGCGGCGGAGCAGGGGCTGAACATCAAGCTGATCCTGTTGAACAACGGTGCGCTCGGACTCGTGCGTCAGCAGCAGGATCTCTTCTACGGCGGCAACCGCTTTGCCTCCGATCTGGGCGCCAGCCCCGACTTCTGCGCCATCGCCCGTGGTTTCGGCTGGTCCACCATCGAGATGGCAGAGACTGGTTATGACACGGAGACCTTGGCGGAAACACTCGACAGACCGGGTCCCCAGTTCATCCATGTGCCCATCGACGGCGCGGAGCGGGTCTATCCCATGGTGCCCCCCGGCGCCCCAAATCATCAGATGCTGACAGGAGCGGACCATGAACGGCAGTGAGCGGATAAACCAGCAACAGGCGGTATTGGAACTTACCGTCAACAACCACCCCGGCGTGATGTCCCATGTCTGTGGACTCTTCTCCCGCCGTGCCTTCAATGTGGACGGTATTCTGTGTATGCCATTGCAGAACACCGACACCAGCCGGATCTGGTTGCGTGTGCGCGAGGGTGAGCGACTGGCGCAGGTCGAGCATCAGCTGCGAAAACTGTACGACGTGCACGAGGTTCGGCGCCACCCGCCGGAACACGCGGTGTTCGATCACCTTGAGGGATTGTTCAATGCATGAGCAGGCAAGCTCAGCCTGACCGGTCGGAGAAGCCGGAACTGGCCAAGTGCCGTGCCCCTCACCGTTCTTAGCAAGGGTCCGGGGGGGCAGCGTCACCACAAAGGGTGAACCTGTGTGTTCTGTCATTCAGGGTTGAGGAGCCGCCCTGAAGTGCGCCCGAATCCCGGGCTGTCGGCTTTCGGTTGCACAATGACCTGTAGCCTCAGTTGTTCGGGTACGGTGCGTGAATCGAAATAGCCGGTCACGGAGGCGTCGATGATGCGAAGCTGCTGTGGAGTGGTTGTCGGCTCGCTGAAAGACGGATCTAAACCGTGGATGGGAGATGTGCGAAGGGTTGCTGTGTCAGTCCCTCGTCCATGAGGGATGAACGGGAGTGGCCGGATCAGAAATTGATCTGGGCGTTGATGCTCAGCATATCGAGTTCACCTTCGTCCAGGTCGACGAATTCCCAAGCTCCGCGCAGAGAAAACTGATCGCTGATTTGGTAGGTTGCGCCGAAACCGAATAGCAGATCCGAGCCATCAGTACTGTCGGAAAAGGGGCCGAGTCCGATATCGGCGTCCCATGCCATGAGTCCGACTTTGCCGAACAGATTGAAGTCATTGCTCAACGGAAGAAAACCGATCGCGGATAAGCCCAAACCGGTAACCTCGACGCTGGCGTCGTATCCGAGATAATTACCTTCCTCTTTGCCGAAGTCCGTGTACGAGATCTCGAATCCGAGGTTTTCGTTGGCGAGAAAACCGCCGTAAATGTTGAGACCGGTATCCGACTCATCGAAATTGGCCTCTGAGTAGTTCGCCGTGCCGACGCCAAAGCCGAAGTAGCCGCTTTGTGCATAGACAGCGCTCGACAGGAAGCAGAATCCCATGAAGGCTATTTGTATATATTTTTTCATCCGTAATACTCCAAAATTCCACAATATCAAGGCCGTGGTAACCACGGCGCGTGTGGGAGTATATGAGAGAGGATGGCATGGTGCAAAGAGCCTTTATGGCTCACGCGACGGAGCGAGCTTACTTTGAGCAAGTGAAGCAGTTCGATCCGATAGGGGTGGGTTTGAAAGTGAGTCGGGCTTGCGCAGTATATTGTCTTATTGGTTTCTGCGATTAAAGATTAGATTTTACTGAGTCCGCGGACTATGAAAGCAGTCAGTAAACTCATGTTGCAAATGGAACGGTTGAGATCCTCGCAGTCTATTTGTTCCTCATGGTCCCACCACCGGGGATAGGTCGTAAAGTGTTGTAATGACGATTGCCATGATAAAAGAGTGAAAACAGCATCCATACCACTGCTGAGAGAGAGAGGGGCCACGTGGGGAAGCAGTAGCCCCATGTGCATCATGACCGACCATCGTGCTATGGGGCCTGAGAGGATATCTACGAAGTGTGTTTGTTGCTCAACACTCGTGAGAATTACGTAAGAGTTGCGTTTAGTTTCTATACTCAAGAGAATCTTTGGGACGTAGTGTTGATCGAGTGTTGATGTCTTAATGCGGGTAGGAAACGCAAAAGAGTCAATAAAGCAACGGCTTGAAATCAGAGGGGGTGCCGTGATGTGCGAGCTGCTCGGTATGAGTGCCAATGTGCCGACAGATATCTGTTTCAGCTTTTCGGGATTGGTGGAACGTGGTGGGCGTACCGGCCCGCACCAGGACGGGTGGGGTATCGCCTTCTACGAGGGTAAGGGATGTCGAACTTTTCACGATCCTCAGGCCAGCGCCGATTCGGAAATCGCCAAGCTGATAAGGCACTATCCAATCCGCAGTTGCAATGTGATCAGCCATATCAGGCGTGCCAACCGCGGCAAGATCTGCCTGGAGAATACCCACCCGTTTTCTCGTGAACTTTGGGGACGCAACTGGACCTTTGCCCATAACGGCGAACTCAAGGGAATAAAGAAGTATCCATTGGCATACTATCGCCCGGTTGGCACCACCGACAGCGAACATGCATTTTGCTGGCTGATGGACCAGATCCGCAACGAATTTCCTGAGATGCCGCGAAACATGAAGCCGGTATGGAAACGCATCGGTGAATTTTGCCGTGAACTCTACGGTCTCGGTATATTCAACATGTTGTTGTGCGACTCACAAAATCTTTATGCGTTCTGCGCCACAAAACTGAGTTGGATCACCCGCAAGGCACCCTTCGGCAAAGCACAACTGATCGATCTGGATTTCAAGGTGGATTTCAGCAAGGAGACCAAGCCCGATGATGTTGTGACCGTGATCGCCACCCAGCCGTTGACCGACAATGAGTTCTGGACAGTGATGGAGACCGGGGAATTGAGGATATTTCGCGATGGGCTTACCCAATGCAGGACTTTGTGTACGAACTGTTGATGATACTGATGGCCTGATGGCCTGATGGCGTTTGGAGTGGAGCAATGTGGCCTGGATGGAGAGCAATGGAATCCGGGATCTGTGGTGCGCCGGACTTACTATATTCCTCTACACCCCATCCGGGCTGCCCTCTAAAAAGACAGTCTCTCATTGACACATAATGAGCAAGCTCAACGGAAGAGGCTGGAATGAAGGATTATGTATTGACTGCGACAAAATCGTAAATTCCATTTTGAATAAGAAGGTACTCGGAATCTGTTTCTGAGCCATTAATCAATTGATGAGCTACCTTGGCGCCTATTTCATGAATTTGACCTGGCATCAACTTCGTTACCCGTGTATTTACTTCAAATTCGTAGACCTCGATGCAACCGATAAGGCAGACTACATTTTCAATAACTTCAGAGTGAAAATGCTTTGCTGATATTTCGTGGGGGGCTAAGGTAATCCTCGCGACCCTTGCTCCAGTTGCGAGTATTAAATCTAGTCTATTCACAATGTCTTCTCATACTTATAGTGCCCATGTTCAGGGGTCATGGCGAAGCCGAAGTCCCGGCCCGAGTGGAGGCAGGAACGAATTGTTGTGACGAACAAGGCCGTCGACTATCTTAGATAAGAACCAACGCCAATCCCACCAGACCAGGAACAGCTTGGATAAATAAAATCTTTCGGCTGGCCGTAATTGCTCCGTAAATCCCTGCGGTTATCACACATAGCAGGAAGAAAACCTTGAAATCATGGCCTTCTGATCCTTGAACCAAACCCCACAGGAGTCCTGCTGATATGAACCCGTTATAGAGTCCTTG
>JARROA010000059.1:0-15912 GCA_037384425.1 Candidatus Thiodiazotropha sp.
CGCCGTTGTCGATGAGCTGACGGAACTGGTCGTCACTCAAGCCGGTGCCGCCGTGGATAACCAGGGGCATGCGCAGGGTCTGATTGATCTGTGCCAGGCGATCGAAGTCGAGTTTCGGCTCGCCCTGCATGCGTCCATGGACGGTGCCGACGGAGACCGCGAGAAAGTCCACCCCGGTGGCCTCAACATAGGCCTTGGCCTCATCGGCCGTGGTGTAGACCACCTCGCCGGGATGACGCTCGGCGTCTTCACCCTCCACACCGGGCACATAACCCAACTCCCCCTCCACGGGTATACCGCAGGCGTGGGCCATCTCCACGACCGCCTTGGTGTGACGGATATTCTCCTCCAGCGGCAGGCTGGAGGCGTCGACCATGACGCCGGTGCAGCCCTGATTGATCGCGGTAATGGCGGAATCCATGGACTCGCCATGGTCCAGATGGATCGCCACCGGCACGGATATCTCGCGTGCCGCCTTCACCACGGCGCTCATCAGCAGTCCGAAGTCGAAATATGCGAAATGCGATTCCGCCAGACTGATGATGATCGGTGCCTGTTTCTCTTCCGCTGCAGCGATGATGCCGCTGAGAAAGTCCAGGCTGACCACATCGAAAGCGGCCACGGCATAGCGGTTCTCATAGGCATGGCGCAGCATGTCGCCCATGTGGACTAAAGGCATAGCTTACCCTCCTGCATCAATGGCCAGTTCGGCAGCTCAAACGTCTTGTTTGCGAGCGTTGAACTCCATAATCTGTCTACAGTGTTGTTGGTGAATTCTTCCGGTGACAGACAGATAAGTCTAATTATTTTGTCTTTAGACGCACTATAAATCACAACTTATAGGTTCGTGTAGAGCATTGACATGGACCTTCAGGGATCAGAATTTACATTCGGCAATCGATCGCGACTGCTGTGCTGCAAGGAGCTTCACGATGGCAATTAGATGCCTTTACCGAGCCCATTTCAGTTTGCTTGACGCTTGCATCCATACAACAAAATGTACCATATCTCTTTATGCATATACCTTATGATCTAGCCGTTAACTATAGAAATAGTAGGTTAAATAATGGCAAGGTTATTTATACTCAGTGAGTGGTCCTGTCATTGACAGTTTTGTCGCTTGTCATGGTGTTCTCGTATAGCACAGGCAAAGCGACAAATACCGCATCGTAAAGGTGAATCAACATGACAAAACCAATTAAATCAGCAGGGACTTTCTTGTTGCGCTGGAGTTTATTATCCACTTTATTTGTACTCCCATATACTGCACTTGCTGCTGATATGGTACTGAATGACCTCAAGGCGCAGAATGGAGTTCAACTATCCACTGACGAGTTAAAGCAACTGCTGCCGAATGCCAAAGTCGTTAGTTACTACCAAGCGAGTACCCGTCGTTGGAACAACAAATCCAATGGCAAATTCACAGCCTCGAGTGACGCTCGTAAACATGATGCAATTGGAAAATCAGTAAGCGGGCAAGGTACATGGCATATTGGTGATAATGGAACTTTTTTCATAACGATTGAATGGCCTAGACGAACAGAAAACTGGTGTAAATATATCTTCAAGGTTGACGAGAAATATTATGGCGTCAATTCTGTTGTAGACGGGAGCGCTGAAGCTAATGAGTTCGAGTTTTCAAAATAATTGTCACCGCGACCCTTTACTATTTTCTACTTAGTCAGATCCGCTAAATGTATAAGCGTAAAATAGGGGTCGGTGAATACTTATAATCTATCGTATTCTCATTTGTCACCGCCCCCTTTTTATTCTATGGTCGCAAAGCGGAAGTACACGTTGATTTAATGGTAGAAGCAAGACTGAATAATCGATTGAAATTCTATTTATACATAGAATGGTAATATAAATGCATTCTTATGGAACAGCCAGCCTCGATATGCATGAGTACCCTACACGGGGTATTCATGCATATTCAAGGCAGTGCTATCACAGCACTTCTTTACCAGTAAGATCTATTTCGTTGGCAGTTCAACATTCGGGGTCCCGGCTTGAGTACGTTGCATACGGCTTGCCCGTATTTTGAATCTCACCCCCCCGTCTTCTAGCGTCTCCAAATTACTTTTGCCGCCTAAACTCGGTGAGACGACCAGATACTGCGCGCTAAAACTGTTAAAGATCATCCTCACCTGACGTGGCTCATCAACATTACCTACGTCGGCTGAGAATGTAGCATCGCCACTGGCCAGCCGGTTACCCGCTTCGTCCAGTACGGCGATCATCACTGTCACCGGTTCTTTAAGCACCTTTCCGTCCGCAAGATCGAGGCGCATTTCAAGATGCATCTCCATCATACCGTGACCATCGAATACATTTTCGCCATTGCATGGCATGAACTCGCATCGGTCAAATAACTTGCCTGCCGTCAACAGTCCAGGATCAAGCTCGGGTTCACTTCGCAGTCCGCGTAGAATGTCGGCAGTAAATCGCATCTCCCAACTGCCTGTACCGATGGTTCGCCGACATGGGCAACCGGCGCCTTCTGAGTAGTAGCCTCCGGGACAGATTACCAATCCTCCTCTATCGTCCGGATCGATACCAGGAACATCGGGGCAGCGGTCGACACTATTCGATACACCGTCGCCATCCCTATCGGTGTCGCAGTCGTCACCCTGCCCGTCACCATCCAGATCTGCCTGACGATGATTTGGGATTGTCGGACAATTGTCACAGGGATCGCCCAGACCATCACCGTCGTAGTCCGTCTGGGACGGGTTTGGATCGTAGTTGCAGTTGTCGGGTCTGTTGGCAATGCCATCGCCATCGATATCCGTATCGCAGATATCGCCAATCCCATCTCCGTCCTGATCGACCTGCTCCCGATTATATCTATCGGGACAATTGTCTGTGCCATTGATCACACCATCGCCGTCCCAATCCTCGCAGATGTCGCCAATATCATTGCCGTTCGTGTCGGCCTGCGGACCTGCCACATCGGGGCAGTTGTCCACCGGGTCATCAAAGCCATCTCCATCCCGGTCACCGTCGCAGGCATCGCCCATACCGTCACCGTCAGTATCGCGCTGGGAGCCATTTGGTACACCAGGGCAGTTGTCCCCGACATCCGCCACACCGTCTCCATCGTCGTCGGCACTGGCCGAATCCAGCGTGCCATCGCAGTTTCTATCCACCGCCGTACCTATGCCCACGGCGGCGAAGGCATTGCGCAGCTGGCAGCAGTCATTGCTGTTGATGCCCGCGTCGGGCACACCCGGAAGGCCCCCGGCCTCCAAGGTGTGGCAGGCATCGCGGAGTTCGTCGGCGAAATCCGCGAAGCTTGGAGTCGTGGGCAAATTAAAGATGGTGGCATGGTAGATTGCACGCGTCTTCTCCTCGCCGATGCCGGTGACTCTGATGGCATCAGCGCCTGGCGGATGTACACCGCCGTCGGTCAGCAGAAAGGCGGCCTTACTGGGAATGGCGCAGTTTGTGTGAACACCGCCATGGTCCGCGGTCGTGCGAAGATATTCGTGGCCGGGTCCATTGCTGAAATGGTCCGGCATGCCGCAGGGTGTGGGATTCTCCAAGTCCCGCCAGGTCGATGAGCTGCAGGCCACCGTCGTGCCCAGAGCCGCGTCCTCGCCCTGGAGCCAGTCACAATCCTCTCCTGACCAGCATCCCGCGAAGTGGGCGATCATGTCGGCGATGTGCTCGGCTATGGCGCCGCTCTCGTCCTCATAAACGAAAGGCACGTGGGCGCGGTGATAGGTATGCCCCATCTCATGGGCCAGGACATCGAAAGTGAGCATGGTGTCGCCGAAAACGTGGCTGTCCCAGAATGGGCAGTCCACCGAGGACGCATTGTGCCAAGGGCAATCGGGAAATCGCGTTATATCCGTCCGACAAACATCCACCATCACCAGCAGTTCGTCACCCTCTGTAGGAAAGTCCACGTCATCGATGCTGCCAAATATTTCGTCGGTTACCGGAATGAATACGGTATCGAAAAAGTCGTAGATGACACGTGCAGAATGGTCGGCGGCATTGCCCTCCGCATCCGGGGCGGCGCAAACCGGATAATCCCAAAAACAGGCATTACTCAGGCATCTCAAGCGTGAACGACAGACGCCGTCCTGATCGAACCAGGCCTCGATCAAGCTCAACCGGGGTGTGCATGCATCGACCCGGTTATTGGATGCAGTGGCAATGCGAAGATCGCTTTGTTGATAGCTGCGCACCTGATAGTAGAGGATCTCACCGCTCAGCGCATCGACGAAGGCGTCGGCAATCGCGCCCCCGGTCCGGTACGAAGAGAAGATCACCCGCCAGCTCAACCGCGGGTTATGGGCTACCTTTGGGCACTTGGGACAGTTCGAACTCAACAGCGCCTTGTCGTACACCCACAGCTTTGTGGGCACAATCAGATTCAAGCGTGCCGATTTGTAGGCATAGGCTTGCGAAACACTGCGCTCCGCCTCTCGTGAGCTGAGTTTTGGTTCACCCATGCTCGAGGCCAGTTCCGGGATATATCGACCACTTAGATGTTTCAGGACAAAGCTCTTCTGTTGCGTGTCGATGGCGAGCCGCAACCATGAGCCATAGATCGGGACCCCGTCGACCTCCTGCCGATACTCCAGTGTCTCGCCCTTGATGCCAGTTCGCTTGAGCGGCTTGAACTGGATTTGAGGCAGGGTCACCCGAAGCAACCCCTGCCAAGATCGAATCAACCCGTTCGCGACGTCTGTTGTAGTGGCTTTCTCTTTGGCCGGCAAAATCTCTTTTGGGATCTCAAGATTCAACTCCAGACGTCGTATAGCACCTTGCTCGACGCGGGCCTGAAAAGCGCCGTCTGGGACAATCTTGCGAAGTGCTTGCAAAGCGTTGGCTTGATTTCGATCGGCGACGGTATCGGCTTTTAGCGCATTGTTTGAAGTGGCTTCCAAGCGGTTCGACAGCAACTGGAAACTGAGTGCATCACCTCTGGCAAACAGGGATTTAAGAATGACTTTACGGTTTGTGGCAGCAGATCTCAGCGCATTTTCCGGGCGGGCATCCTTCTGAACGGATTGGTCCGCGGGTTGCCCCGCGACACTGAATGACGAAACGACAGAAAGAAGGACACCGCATAGCAGGCAAATCCAGCCTTTCCAGAACGCTCGGAGAAAGAATTGATGGATTTCAGAAAGAGCTGCAGAGAGTGAGATCAGCAAGCCGATATCACCCGCTGATGCCTGTTTGATATCATTTAATAGGTTTGTACGGATCATTTCAGTCCCTCGAAAAAAACCGTATTAATAACCAAAGAATAGACCCATGGGCTTCCCTGTCCAATATCAATTTAACTTAGGTGGCAGATCCCTCCCCTGCCAGGATCGTCTCACCGCAGCATTCGTACATACGCAATAGCCTGGACTATACCGGGGTTACAGGTCGTTCTGGCTGTCGCGTTTATCGGGACGTCGGCTCAAGGGTTAGCCAGATAAATGTTCGCGAAATTAATGAGAAAGAAGCGCCACCTCATCACCGATGTCGGCACTGAACAGCGATGCCTCATGCGGGTTACGCTGCAGGGCGCGCTGTTTTCTGCCCTGCACTATATCCAGTACAGGCTGTTCCGGCACTTGCTCGCGAACCCCGTTACTGCACCGCGTACAAGGTGCCGTCGAGCATAAAGGGTTCCTCGCCTTCGTTGTGGATCTGGATGAACAGATTCTTGGGACCGAAGATGTCAAAACGGGCACGGTAGTTCAACGTACCCTGCGGCCCGATCACGCCGTTGCCGACGTCAAACTTCATCTGATCGACCGAGCCGGCGGGTCCGAACAGCTCGGCGACGCTGAATGGCGTTCCGGCGGTGCCTGCGATGTGCAGCGTAAGGCGATATTCACCATAGCCTGTCAGATCGAGTCCGCCGAGGGGGCCGATCAGGCTGCTGCCGGGAGAGATCTCCCGCTCCTCAAACAGCGTGACCAGGCAGGGCTTGGCGGTTACGCCGACGTTCAAGCTGTCGTTGACGACCTTGACCTTGGTCGCCTTCTGCTTCTTCGACTTGTGTTTCTTTTCTTTCATTCAGATGTCCTCTTGGCGCACGGCTTTGGTGCGTATATGGGATGGATCGGTCCAACGTGGGTCAGCTTTGGGTGACCACCGAGTGTAGCTGTAATCCTTTTCACAAAGCAGCAAGAATGGGACCAGCCTAGTGGGAGTATAGGAAGTCCAGAGGTCTTGTTTGGCCAAGGTTCCGAAGTCGCAAGCCTCATTTCCAGTGATCCGTAATCATTTTTCGCTCAACATACCCCGCACCACTTCATTCCACCCCAGCGCCAGATTGTCCCTGTCATATCCCCCACCCCCCAGGGCTATGAATCTTCCGTTGCAGAACTCGTCAGCGAGTCGGTTGAGCCGTTTCGCGGCATGGGCATGAGCGGCTGGCGTGAAGGCCATATGGGTGATGGGATCGCCCTCTATGCTGTCGGCGCCGGCTTGCAGGATGATCATTTCTGGCTTGCCCCGGCGGATAAAATCCTCCACCGATGGCCAGACCTTGAAGAAGAGTGAATCATCCGCAAAGGGCGGCATCGGGATATTGAGCTTGGTGCCCTTGGCGGCGCCTTCGCCGGTCTCTTCGACGGCGCCCGTGCCCGGATAGAGGAAACGTCCATCCTCATGGATATCGGCAAGGATCAAATCCGGATCCGCTTCGAAGGCGTAAAAGACGCCGTCGCCATGATGTGCGTCGATATCGACATAGGCGATGCGCCGGATACCATGGAGTGCACGCAGATTCTCGATCAGCACGCCCACATCGTTGAAGACGCAGAAGCCGGCCGCCGAATCCCTGCGCGCATGATGCAGTCCCGCGATGGGCACGAAGATTTTGGGATGTCTTTCAGAGACGATGCTCTCCATGCCGTCGAGCACCGAGCCGGCCACGGCACACGCCGCCTCGAAGACGCCGCGAAAGGCGGGGGTATCGCCCAGATCGAGAAAGCCTGTGCCGGCTTTCGATTGGGCTTTTACCCGGGCGATATACTCCTGGGTGTGGAAGGCCAAAAGCGCCCGCTCATCACACATTCGTGGAGTGGCGATGTGCACCCGCTTGTCCAATCCCTGCTTCATCGTCTCTTTCCAGAATGCCTGGATGCGATCCGGACCGAACGGATGGCCCTCGCCAAATCCGTAGCGCCCCAGCAATTCCCCAAAATAGATACTGACGGATTTTTCGCTCATGACGTCAATGAATCAGGACCGATCCAATAGGGTTGAATTGATACATGAGATTTGTCCCCTGTCGAAAGCGCTTACCTGTGCCTGGAATGATCTTATCGCTGACGCGAAGCCGGAGCATGATCATTGGATTCTCCCCGGCATGTTCGGTTTGGAACCCGATATTGCGAATATTGAATTATTCAACAAAATCAGTGCATAAGATGGCATTGCAACCGGGAACAGGTCAACTAAGCTATAGCTTACACGCGGTTTTTCACCTGCTTTCTCAACCAGAATAACAACAGACTATCAGCTCGTTCCATAACAAATGTATCGGAGGATCGTCACATGAAAACACCACGCATAGCGAAGCCCGCTGGCTGGGCGGTAAGCTTGGTTTGTCTTGCCACCGCGAGCGTCGCTTTTGCACAAGAGGATCTTGGCCCGGAAAGCATTGGAAAAATGGAATTCCAGAAAAACTGCGCCGCGTGCCATGGTAAAGGTGGCAAAGGTGACGGCCCCCTCATAGAGTTTCTCAAACAAACGCCTCCCGACCTCACCCTGCTGAGCAAGAACAACGGTGGTGTCTTCCCGCAGGAGAAAGTCTACGAGTGGATCCGGGATCCGCAAAAGATCAGGGCGCACGGTACTGATGAGATGCCGATCTGGGGCGAAAGATACAGCCGGGAGATCATTGAGTACTATGGTCCCGATTACGCGGGGCCGGGAAGTTCGGTCCGACAGCGCATCCTGGAACTGGTTTTTTATCTCGGGAGTATTCAGCAATAGCCATGAGTGATTGGGTGGCTTGAAACATTCCTGAAGACGCTCTTCATAACTGATGTGTCCTGCAATCCCGCCTTTACGGCGGGATTGTCGTCTTTGGCGATCTTTTGTGCAATCTCGCCATGGGTGCCTTTCAGAGGCTTCGAATGCCCTTGAGCGTGGGTTACATCTCAGCCGAGAGATAAGATCCCAACTCCTTGTCCGCACTGAGAATATGACCGGTCAACCAATGCTCCAGGTAGTCGATATCCTCACCTGAGAGGCGTTTGCCCCCTTGCAGGTATTTCTGTTGCAGCCCCTTGGCGCTTTCGATCAGGTCCTGGTGTTCGGCCTTGTGTTCCGCCATTCCTGCATAACCGTACTTCAGCATCAGTCGCTCCTCGTGGCGAAAGTGCCATACGGTGCCGCTGATCAGCTCGTCGAGTACGGTCTCGACATAGTCTGTCGACTCCCCCTCCTCCACCGCGTGGTTGAGGATATTGAACAGTTCGACCAGTCTGCGATGATCTTCATCTATTTCGTCCACATCGACACTTAACGTTTCGCCCCAGATTAAATCTTTCACAAGCCTCTCTCCTACGTAATCTTCTTATAGGGAACCCTTGACAGGCTGAATGGGTGGAGTTCTTTCTCTTCATCTCATGTCGGCTATGAGCCTGTTGGAGACAAAGATCCTCCTGCAGAAAGTATAGTTGGCGCTTTTTGAGCTGAAGCCGGAAGGTTTCAAGTCCCCCCGAAATTCAAGGTTGAAAACGAAAGATCAGACAAAAAAGAAAAAGGCCTCAACTCACGTGATGAGTGAATCCTAGGACAACTGAAGCCGGGGATGATCGAAAGAGTCGGCAGCAATAGGGGCAGACACCTATCGCCTGCCCGGTGCTTCATAGTCCTGCAACTTCGAAAAATGGGATTCGGGGGACGGCGGCGGTACTGCGACATGCCGCCGTCCCGCCAGCATCACCTGAAGCGCAACAGCAGATCCTTCGCCTCGATCGTGGCGTCGGGTTCGACCTCGATGCTCTTCACCACGCCCGACATGGGGGCGTTGACCGTGGTGAACATCTTCATCGCCTCCAGGGTGAACAGGGGATCACCCTTGGCGACCTGGTCGCCGACGCTGACCGAGATCTGGGTCACCTTGCCGGGGATGGGGGCGCCCACCTGACGCAGGTCGTCCGGGCTGGCCTTGGGCTGCGCGGCGGTGTCGACCACCAGGCTCTTGTCCTGAATCTCGATATGCCGGGCATCGCCATTGAGTTCGAAAATGGCCGTGCGCCTGCCCTTCTTGTCCGCCTCGCCCAGGTGCAGCAGTTTGATGAACAGGGTCTTTCCCGGTTCGATCTCGACGGCGATCTCCTCGTTGATGCTCAGGCCGTAGAAGAAGGCCGAGGTGGGCAGCACCGACAGGTCGCCGTACTGATCACGGGTCCGGTCGAAGGTCTCGAAGACCTTCGGATACATGAGATAGCTGAGCAGGTCGTCGTCGCTGGGTTCGCGGCCAAGCTTTTCCGTCAGTTCGAACTTGAGCGGCTGGAAATCGACCGGCTCGGCATGCAGTCCGGGGCGGTCGGTGATCGCCTTGCGGTCACCCAGAATGATGTGTTGCAGCTCCTTGGGCCAGCCCCCCTTGGGCTGCCCCAGCCCGCCGGCGAGCATATCGATCACCGACTCGGGAAAGGGGACCGAACCGGGCGCCAGGTTGAGGACGTCCTGGGCCTTGAGTCCCCGGGTGACCAGGAAAATCGCCATGTCGCCGACCACCTTGGAGCTGGGCGTGACCTTGACGATGTCGCCGAACAGCTGATTCACCTCGGCATAGGTGCGGGCGACTTCGGGCCAGCGCGCCCCCAACCCCATGGCACTGGCCTGCTCCTTCAGGTTGGTCAGCTGTCCGCCGGGGAGCTCGTGCAGGTAGACTTCGGCGGTGCCGTGCGGCGCGCTGGTGTCGAAGGGTTTGTAGAAGCTGCGCACGTGCTCCCAGTAGTGGGACATATCATCCAGCGCCTCGCGATTGATGCCGGGATCGCGTGCGGTGTGTTCCAGGGCGGCGATCATCGAATTGAGGTTGGGCTGGGAGGTCGAGCCTGAAAGACCGGCGATGGCGCCGTCGACCACATCCACGCCGGCGTCGACGGCACGCAGTACGGAAGCGGCATTGATGCCCGAGGTGTCGTGGGTGTGGTAGTGGATCGGGATACCGACCTCGGACTTCAGGGCGCGGAACAGCACGTCGGCGGCGTAGGGCCGCAACAGCCCCGCCATGTCCTTGATGGCCAGGATGTGCGCGCCCCGCGCCTCCAGGTCCTTGGCCATGGCGATGTAGTATTCGAGATCGTACTTGTTGCGTTTCGGATCAAGAATGTTGCCCGTGTAGCAGATGGCCGCTTCGCAGACCGCCCGGCCGTCCTCGAGCACCGCCTCCATGGCGGGATAGAGATTCTCCGCATAGTTGAGGCTGTCGAAGATGCGGAAGATATCCATACCGTTTTCCACCGCGCGGCGCACGAAACTGCCGACCACGTTGTCGGGGTAGTTCGAGTAACCCACGGCGTTGGCTCCACGCAGCAGCATCTGGAAACAGATGTTGGGGATACGTTCACGCAGCTTGGCCAGACGTTCCCAGGGATCTTCGTTGAGAAAGCGCATGGCGGTGTCGAAAGTCGCACCGCCCCACATCTCCAGGGAAAAGAGGTTCGGCACCTTATGCGCGATCACCTCGGCAATGCGCAGCATGTCGTCACTTCGCATGCGCGTGGCCAGCAACGACTGGTGGGCATCGCGCAGCGTGGTGTCGGTGAACAGGGCCTGCTCCTGGGCCAGGGTCCAGTCGGCGAAGCCCTTGGGACCCAATTCGAGCAGACGGTCGCGGGTGCCCTTCTCCAGCGGCTGTCGATGGTCGTAGTGCGGCACCGGGGCCGGGGTGAAGATGGCCTCCGGTTTCCAGCCCTTGGCGGTGGGATTGCCGTTGACGATCACATCCCCGAGATAGGCCAGCAGCTTACTGGCACGGTCGCGGCGGGGTGTAAAATCGAACAGACCCGGTGTGGTGTCGATCAGGCGCGTGGTCGCCTTGCCGGCGCGGAAGGTCTCCTCCTGGATGACGTTTTCCAGAAAGGGAATATTGGTCTTTACCCCACGCACCCTGAACTCGTGCAGTGCACGGTGCATGCGTTCCAGGGCGTTCTCCCAGGAGGGTGAGCGCACGGTCAGTTTGACCAGCAGCGAATCGTAGTACGGCGTCACCACCGCACCATTGGTGGCGATCGCGGCGTCCAGGCGGATACCGCAACCGGCAGGAGAACGGTAGGTGAGGATGCGGCCGATATCGGGTGCGAAGCCGTTCTCCGGATCTTCGGTGGTGATACGGCACTGTACCGCGAAACCCTCCCGGGGAATTTTTTCCTGGGCTGGGATGCCGATGTCCGCATCGTGCAGCGCACGGCCCGAGGCGATAAGTATCTGTGAGCGCACCAAGTCGACGTTGGTGATCTCCTCGGTAACCGTATGCTCGACCTGGATGCGTGGATTCATCTCGATGAAGAACCAGTCGCCGCTCTCGGCGTCGACCAGGAATTCCACCGTACCGGCATTGTCGTAACCGATCTCTTTGGCCAGGCGGACCGCGGCCTCGCACAGGGCGTGCCGGGTCTCCTCGGGCAGATCGACCGATGGCGCGATCTCGATGACTTTCTGATGGCGGCGCTGAACCGAGCAGTCCCGTTCGTGCAGATGCACCACGTTGCCGTGCCTGTCGCCGAGGATCTGCACTTCGATGTGTTTGGCGCGCTGGATGAACCGCTCCAGAAAGACCGCGCCATTGCCGAAGGCGTTGAGGGCCTCGGTGCGTGCCTCGTCGAGCAGCTTGCCCAGATCGTCCGGATCGCGCACCACACGCATGCCGCGGCCGCCACCGCCGTGAGCCGCCTTGATGATCAGCGGGAAACCGATCGCTTCGGCCACGGCCATCGCCGACTCCCGGTCCTCGATGGGTTCCTCGGTGCCGGACAGGGTCGGCACCTGGGCACGCTTGGCCAGCTCGCGGGCGGCGGTCTTGTCGCCCATCTGCGCCAACAGTTCGGCGCGCGGTCCTACGAAGGCGATGCCATTGTCCTCGCAGGCCTTTGCGAACTCCGGATTTTCCGACAGAAACCCATAGCCGGGGTGGATGGCATCGACACCCTTGTCCAGCGCGATATCGATGATGCCCTGAATGTCCAGATAGGCGCCCACCGGGCCTTTCTCAGGATCCAACTGATAGGCCTCGTCCGCCTTGGAGCGGTGTATCGACAGACGGTCCTCTTCGGCGTAGATGGCGACGGTTCTGATGCCGAGCTCATTTGAGGCACGAAAAATTCTGATTGCAATCTCGCTGCGATTGGCAACCAGAAGTTTCTTGAAGGGTTTGATGGACATGGGGGTCTCCGTTGGCATATTGCAATGCAGCAAGTGGGGAGAATATAGCAAGTGCCAAGGGTGAATATCCATCAATCCCTGCACTGAATATCATCTATATTGAGTATAAATTTTTCCAATCCAGTTGCTTTTACGTAAATTTAACGTGACGACAGTAGATCTGCCGCATCGAAATCTGGGGTCCGAAATCTGGGGTGAAATCTAGGGTCAGAGTAAATCTCTGATTTACTCTGACCCCAATAGCAGACCCCAATAGCAGAATGGACAGCACCCGGCGATCTGGTGGTGGATGGGGAGACGGAAACAGGACCGGTCGTACTTAGTCTCAGCCGGGTCGCTTCCAAAACCTTTACAAATTTGCTGGACCGGTGGGGTCAGAATAAATCTCTGATTTACTCCGCCCCCAGGAGCACTGAAAACCGCAGATAAGAGAGAATAAAGAGTAAGCTGCCCAGGGATTGCAAGGCCCTCTTCTAAGATTCATGTCTATCAATTTTGCTGGGAAGGATCAGCTATGATTCCATTTTCATCGCTGGGCCGCGCGAAAAGCGTGTTCATCTTCATCGGGCACGTGCTTTCCGATTTCCGTGCCAATCAGGGCCTTCTGCTATCGGGCGCCATCGCCTACTACACCCTGCTCTCGATAATCCCTCTGTTCACGCTGGCGCTGGTAGTCAGTTCCCATTTTTTCACTGAACAGCAGATGATCGCACTGTTACGGGACAATCTGGAATTGGTCGTGCCCGGCCTGACGGATACGCTGTTGGATCAAGTCAGTAAATTTCTGCAGTTTCGCGAAGTCATCAGCTGGGTGGGCATCATCGTCATGCTGTTCTTCAGCTCAATGGCCTTCACCGTATTGGAAAACACCATGTCGGTGATCTTCTACCACCGGGTCGTGATCGCTCGCCGGCATTTTCTCGTTTCCGCCATTCTGCCCTATTTATTCGTGCTCGTGCTCGGTCTCGGCCTGTTACTGATCACCTTTATAGCGGGCGCACTCCAGGCCCTCGATAGCGACGTCATCACACTCTTCGCCTGGAAGATCGAATTGCGGGGAATTACTCATATATTGCTCTACCTTCTGGGTGTACTGGGGCTGGTGCTGCTGCTGACAGCAATCTACATGGTCATGCCACTGGGAAACATGTCATTCCGTCATGCCCTTCTCGGCGGTATCGCCGCTGCGGTACTTTGGGAAATCGCCCGTCATCTGCTGATCTGGTATTTCTCCACCCTTTCGCTGGTCAATCTGGTCTACGGTTCACTGGCCACGGCCATCGTGACACTGCTTTCGCTGGAAGTGGCCGGCTTGATACTGCTCCTCGGGGCTCAGGTCATCGCAACCTACGAACGTCGTGATGGCGGCTCCGAGGTGGGGGACAACCACTTTCGGCTCGGAGACTAAGCAGTCTCGGACAAGCCTTATGATGATCCGGGGTGAGTTGTAACCCCAATCCGCAACCAACCGTCGACACCGGAATCCGGGGCACATCTTAACCGTTATTTTCAGGCCTGACAGATAACCCTCAGCCCTAGCCCTCGATCCTCGATATACACACCTCGAACAACGCTTCATTGGTTCACTGATACCATCCACAGGACAGTGGTTGTCGACTCCAAACAGATATGCATGCTCCTTCCTGGATTGATGGTCCATGTTCACTTCAATTTTTTTCCCTTGAGTATCTGTCGCACTTTTTGTCGGTTCTCTGACAGGATCCTTTCTCGTATTAAACTTTTGTGTTGCTGGCTCTTTCCATAAAGGATTTCGATCTCATCAAGTAAATCACCGACATTTTCACGCTGTGGATCGTTTCCATTCGTCGACAGATATCGCGCGATGTCGTTCATTGCCATCAGAACATCCTCGATGCCGCGGATTTCCTGTCCGACAAGAATTGCAGTCTCTCGGGATGATCGCTTATTTCTCTCCATCTCGTCATGGCAGGCCTGTACTCTCTTCAATGACTCAGTGGCGCTTTTCGCCAGCTTATGGGCCTCCAGCACCTTGTCCTGACTGGCCTGCTTGTGCTTTTCACCTCTCACCCAATGCCATAACGCCGAGGCTTTCTCAATTAGTGAACTGCCCGCGCTCTTAGCCGATCTGATGGCAAGGTAATAGACCTTGAGTGAAGGGTCCGGAATTTTGAATGGCGCGGCCACGTCGACCAAGATCACGCAAACATCCTTCAATCCTGCAATGACCTCACGAGTCAAGCTGAGGAGATCCGGAGTTTTTAGCGGCGCCACATAATCTTCAAATCGTTCGTTCAATTCACATGCCGCCTGACTGAAGGCATCGATCTGCTCTGCCAATCGCTTCCTTGTTTGCACATCCAGACACACCGCTTCAGAGAGAGTTTCCTGTATCGAAGTCAGATAGACCTCGATCTCTTCGGGGCTCAGGCGTAAACCTGTGTTGCGAAGCAGTTTCCGCTCGATCTCACCCGGCCATTGCGGCTGCAGATCTCCCGACCACTGTATCGAGAAAGCGCTCATCCGCTGCTGTAGAAGATCGATCAGACTGTGATCCTCTCCAGAAGCGAAAACGAAGCTGATCTCGCTCAGTACCTTACAGGCAGTTTCGAGCAGCTCATGGAGTTGTTCCAACAGTCTGGCCTTGTGTTCCGGATCCAGGTTTTCGAGTTCTGCTTCGACTTCGTCCAGGATCTCCTGGAAATCCCGCGCCAGAGCCTCGCCTTCGTGTATTCGGTCGATAACCGACTGACTGAACTCCTCCCACTCAAGCAGCAACCGCATCAACTCATCTTCCATTCATTACCCCCGCCAACGCTTTGTAAATCAAAATTCGAGGGAGTTCGATGGCTTCGGCCAACGTCTTCTCCCTTCTCTTCTTTGTCATTCAAATACAGCGAGGAGGATGGCCTCAGTTCTCGCGGTGATTCCCTTTGATTTTGACTCTCTGTTACCTGCGATATTGAGCACGCTCGGTCGTTGGTCATCAATAAACTTCCGGATCTGTGCAATAGACCCGTCTGTTGGTTGAATCAACAAATACGGCTTTTCTAATTCTTCACAGTACTGGATTGTCAGCTTTGTGCCGTCGCTCCCGGGATCGGTGGCCAGAATCAGAGTGGCATCGGAGTCGATGATATTCTGTTTCGTACGCTGCCGGTAATCGGACGACGAATGCTCGACGAGACCAAAGGCTTTCAATGTCTCAGCTTGCTCACCTGCCTCTGTTTTGTAGCCTCGAGGCGCACAGCCTCCCGTGGCTATTCCCAGTTCGTTTGCCGCGATCAGCCCCCCCATATCGGCACCGGTTTGCCCACCGCTGATGATTTTTCTTGGCCTGTATGTCACACCAAACAACCTGACCCAAACATTATGTGATAGTCGGCCAGATCCTGCTCATGCAAAATTCAGTAGAGCCGGCGATCGAGCGGCCTGCACATTACGCTGTGGCAGGCTCGCGTCGCGCCATGATCCGGTCCCAAGCAAAAAAGAGTATGAACGCGAGCAGTCCCCCCCAATGCAGCAGCTCCTGCCCGGGGTAGAGCAGACAGACGGCGATCGCACCGA
>JARROA010000060.1:0-16080 GCA_037384425.1 Candidatus Thiodiazotropha sp.
CGCTATGCCGTGGCCGCATTCGATGTGGTCAGCCTGGACTTTATCAGCGGCATCATCGCTGCCGCGGAAGAGAAGCGGGCACCGGTCATCATCAGTCTGGCGGAATCGCATTTCGAGTATTTCAATTTCGGACTGCTGATGAGCGCGGTGGTGAAGGCGGCACGCGCGACATCCGTACCGGTGGCGATCCATCTGGACCATGGCGAGTCCATGGAGTCCGCCATTACCGCGATCAATCAGGGCTGCACCGGCGTCATGGTCGACGCGTCCAGCCTGCCGCTGGAGGAGAATATCCGTCACACCAAAGCGGTCGTGGAGATGGCCCATGCCTGCGGCATCCCCGTGGAGGGGGAGTTGGGTTATGTGCCCGGTGTGGAAGGTGAAGACGCCGCGCGTCATCCCGGCGAGGTGGTCTACACCACGGCGAATGAGGCCAAGGCCTATGTCGAGGCCACCGGGGTGGACTTTCTCGCGGTCTCTGTCGGTACCGTCCATGGTCGCATGCAGGGTGCGCCGAAACTCGACTTCGATCGCCTGGCACAGATCAATCAGACCCTGCGCATGCCCCTGGTTATCCACGGCGGCACCGGCTTGAGTGACGACCAGTTCCGTCAGCTCATCGACAACGGCGCGCTGTATTCACGATAATGCACAGACCCGGGGCAGCGTGGGCTACACATCTTTGGTCAGTGGCGTGAGCGAAGCGATACGCAGGGAAGCGGCACGTTGTATCGAGGTCTGGGGCAGTGCCGGCAGGTCCGGGGAACTGCTGAAATGTTGCCGCCCCTGGAAACCGGTCGCCCATGTCATCGTGTACGACACCGAAGGTCTCGATGCGGCAGGCGTGGAGGCGATGATGGCGGAGGGACGACGCGTGCTCTCAGCCATCCCCGGCGTCACCGAGGTGTTTACCGGTCATGCGGTTCAACAGGACGCCAGGTATCGACATTGCTGGATCGTGCGCTTTAGCGATCGATCGGTCATCGAGAGCTATCGTGACCACCCGGATCACCAGCGGTTTGCCAATGACCGGTTCCGGCCCTATGCCGGGGGCCGCATCAGCATCGATTACGAGGACAGCAGCACAGGCGAATGAAACGCCAGGCCATGGGACCCACTCGAGTCGCTTCTATGAGTAACCTCTCATGAGTCCCCTGAGCACGCCTTGTATCTGCACTTGATCGGGGGTGTAGACCATCGCCGACATGGCCGAGTTGGCGGGATAGAGGATCACCTGCCCGGGTTTCTGCTCGATCTTCTTCAGCGTCACCTCGTCATTGTTGACCAGGGCCACCACGATATCGCCGTTATCGGCCCGCTCCTGCCGTTCGATGATCACAAAGTCGCCGTCGAAGATCCCTTCCTCGATCATGGAGTCGCCCGCTACCTGCAGCACATAGCAGGGACCGCGTCCGAGCAGTTCGTCGGGCACCTTCATGAGTTCCGCCTGGGTGATGGCCTCGATGGGTCTGCCGGCGGCGATACGGCCGAGGAAGGGAATGCCCTCGGGCTTCTCCGGCTCGGTCAAGCGGATGCCCCGTTGCAATCCTTCCATGGGTTCCACCAGTCCCGCCTGCACCAGGGCCTGGATGTGCTTGTGCAGCGATCCACGTGAGCTGAGTCCGAGCAGTCGGCAGAGTTCATCATAGGTGGGGGGGTGATCGAACCGCTCCCGGTTGTCCAGGAGGGTCTGATAAATGTCCTGCTGGCGTCGTGTCAGTTTCATGCTGGCCCTTGATTTGTTCTCCACTTGTTCTCTATTCTACACAAAGAGAACGGAGAGAGAACACCCATGAACAGCCCCGCGGAATCCTTTACAGTCTCGACCCAGATTTCCATTCAGGACCCGGCCGAGCGGCTCGCGGCCAGACTGCGCTCGGAGTACGGCCCCCGTATCACCGGCGAGCTGGTGATGCCCGCAAGGCAGGGCGACTATCGACCGCTGCCCGGGGACCTCGATCCGCGACTGGCGGGGGCCTTGCGCAGCCGGGGGGTGCAACGGCTCTACACCCACCAGGCGGCTGCCTGGGCCTCGGTGCGCTCGGACCGGCATACGGTGATCGTCACCCCCACTGCCTCGGGCAAGACCATCTGCTACAACCTGCCGGTGCTGCAGGCGGCCCTGCAGGAGCAGACCAAGGCGCTCTATCTCTTTCCCACCAAGGCGCTGGCCCAGGACCAGGTGGCGGAGCTCTCCGCCCTCAACGAGGCCGGCGAGCTGGGGATTCGGGCCTTCACCTTCGACGGGGACACCCCGGGCGATGCCCGCAAAGCCGTGCGAACCCGGGGTGACATCGTGGTCTCCAACCCGGACATGCTGCACCAGGGCATACTGCCGCATCACACCAAGTGGGCCCAGTTCTTCGAGTCCCTGCGCTACGTGGTGATCGACGAGATGCACAGCTACCGGGGGGTCTTCGGCTCCCACGTGGCAAACGTGATACGGCGGCTGCGGCGCATCTGCCGCTTCTACGGCGCCGATCCCATCTTCATCCTCTGCTCCGCCACTATCGCCAACCCGGCGGAACTGGCGGGCGAGCTGATCGGTGGCGAGGTCGAAGCCATCACCGAGAGCGGCGCGCCCCAGGGGGCCAAACACCTGCTGTTGTGGAATCCGCCGGTGATCAATCCCGACCTGGGCATCCGCGCCTCGGCCCGTTCCCAGACCACCCGCATCGCCAGGATGGCGGTGAAGCAGGGGCTGAAGAGTATCGTCTTCGCTCAGTCGCGGCTGATGGTGGAGGTGCTGACCAAGTATCTGAAAGACAGCTTCGACAAGGACCCGCGCCATCCGGCCCGGGTGGCGGCCTATCGCGGCGGCTATCTGCCCACGCAGCGTCGGGCCATGGAGCGACAACTGAGGGAGGGCCAGCTCGACTGCGTGGTCTCCACCTCGGCCCTGGAGCTGGGAGTCGATATCGGCGCTCTCGACCTCTGTGTGCTCAACGGCTATCCCGGCACCATCGCCGGCACCTGGCAGCGACTGGGCAGGGCGGGGCGTCGCCAGCGCACCGCCGTCGGGGTGCTGGTGGCCAGCAGCCTGCCGCTGGACCAGTACATCATCCGCAATCCCGACTTCTTCCTCGGCGCCTCGCCGGAGCAGGCCCGCATCGATCCCGACCAGCTGTTGATCCTGCTCGACCATATCCGCTGCGCCGCCTTCGAGCTGCCGTTCAACGCGGGGGAACGCTTTGGAAGGGAGGATCTGGGTGAGATGCTGGCCTACCTGGCGGAGCACGGCATCCTCCACCGCGAGGGGGATCAGTGGCACTGGATGAGCGACAGCTACCCCGCCAACAGCGTCAGCCTGCGTTCGGTGGCGGAGGGCAATTTCGTGGTGGTCGACACCAGTGAAGGCCGGCAGACGGTGATCGCCGAGGTCGACTACAGCTCGGCACCGATGACGATCTACGAAGGCGCCATCTACATGATCCAGTCCACACCCTACCAGGTGGAGCGGCTCGACTGGGAGGGCCGCAAGGCCTTCGTCACCCGTACACGGGCCGACTACTATACCGACGCCATCGACTACACCCGGCTGAAGATCCTGGAACGCTTCGAGGAGGCGAAACAGACGCAACAGGCGGTGGCCCAGGGCGAGGTTCATCTGGTCAAGCGCATCGCCGGCTACAAGAAAATCCGCTACTACAGCCATGAAAACGTGGGCTATGGCAACATCGATCTGCCGGATCAGGAGATGCACACTACCGCCGCCTGGTGGCAGGTCAACCCCGCGGCGCTGGAGGCGGCCTTCGACAGCCGCCAGGTGGCGCTGGACGGTTTCCTTGGCGCCGGCTATGCCCTGCACATCATCGCCGCCATGCGCTTGTTGTCGGAGCCAAGGGACATCGGCCGCGCCGTGGGCGACGGCAACGCCCGCTGGTTCGCCACCGTCGGAAGCAACGGCAGGGGCCAGTTGCGCTCGAGCGAGGACGAAGCGATCGATCCGGCGCAGCTGGAGCAGTTCACCCCGACCCTGTTTCTCTACGACAACTACCCCGGCGGCATCGGCCTGTCGGCTCCCCTCTACGAGCAACGCACCACCATCGTCAGCGACGCCCTTCAACTGGTGGCGGCCTGCGCCTGCCGCCATGGCTGTCCCAGCTGTATCGGGCCGATCCTGGCCAGCGACGAAGTGCGGGGCTACTCACCCAAGGAGGCGGCACTCAAGGTGCTGACGCTGCTGACCGATGATTGATCTCAAATCGAAACTCTCCCGACTGCAGGGACAGTCGGGCAGACGCCAAAGCGCCATTCAGCCCCTGTCGGCGGGCTCCGAGTTGCGACGGCGGTTGGACAGCATCCGACTGGACCGTCTTTCACCCCCGCCGCAGATCGATGCCAAGACCACTGACGAGACCCTGGCCCAACGTTTGAAGGGCTATCTGATCGCCGACGGCGTGATCAGGATCGAGCAGCGTCTCTCTCTCGACGGCAGGCTCGGCCGGCATCCGCTGAAGCTGTTGCGCAACGCATCGCAGCTTCCGGGCGAGGGCAGGGAGGCCCACCTGCGGCAGGTCTATATCGACACCGAGACCACCGGTCTCTCGGGTGGCAGCGGCACGCTCGCCTTCCTCATCGGCATCGCGGTGGTGGAGCGGGACGCCCTGGTGGTGACGCAATATCTCATCACCCGTTTCGCCGGCGAGCCCGGCATGCTGACGGCCTTTGCCCGGACGTTGACGAGTGACGACCGCCTGGTCAGCTACAACGGCAAGAGCTTCGACCTGCCGCTGATGATTACCCGCTACCGCATGCAGGGTCTGTCCCATCCCTTCGACGGAAAACTCCATCTCGATCTGCTGCACACGGTGCGCCGTCTGTTCAACCGGCGCTGGCCCGATTGCCGGCTGGCGACCCTGGAGCAGAGATTGCTTGGCTTCAAACGCCGAAACGACCTGCCGGGCTCGGAAGCGCCGGCTGCCTGGACCGATTATGTGCGGCAGGGCAGGGCGGAGAAACTGGTGCTTGTGGTCGAGCACAACCGGCAGGACATCGTCTCCCTGGCGCTCGCGCATACCGCCTTGAGCCAGGCCATCGCAGCGCCGGAAAGCCATGGCGTCGATATCGTCGCGCTGGCCCGCTGGATATCGAGACACGACGAGACGAAGGCCTACACGATGTTGAAGGCCGCGGCACAGCCGCTCGACGACAGAGGCAAACGACTGCTGGGACATCTGGCGCGACGGGCCGGAGACTGGTGGCGTGCGCTTCCCCTCTGGGAAGAACTCGCAACGCGAGGCTGCGAGGACTCGATGGAACAACTGGCCAAATACCATGAGCATATCAGCCGCGATTTCGACGTGGCGAGCCGTTATTGCAAGCAACTCAAGCCTGGTATGAAACAATCCAGGCGACTTCAGCGCATAGAGGAGAAGCGGTATCGGCAAATGCTGCAACCCGCCATGGATCACTTTATCGACCGGTGACAGTCAGAGTGCGCAGCGCATGCCGGCGTTAACCCAGTCAATTTGGCAGAGGGGTGTGCGCCTGTTATATAGAGAGACAAAACGCCATGGGATGAAAATCCAGGCAGGTGCCATAACCGGTTCAGTGCTTCAGCGTCGCGCCCATTTCAGGGTAATACGCGAAAGATGCACTAAATGCAGGAGTAATCTCGGCCTGGTGATATGGTATCCAACCTTATCAGACTTCGCTAATAACAGCGTCAACCGTAACCAGACCAGGACAGATCGAGATCGAGGTGCTTCATGCCGGGCGACCGGAAAACAACGCGGGGAGGTCCCTCTTCCCGGCCTCAGGGCAGCCAATTCGATGAAGCGCGACATTTTGCCGGCCAACGCTGGGTCAATATCGGCCTGCGCAGCGGACATCTGGTGGGCGTGGCGGGAGTCGGCGGCGGCGTGTTGTTTGGACTGGACGATTCCCTGTGGCAGTTCTACTGGTGGCTCACACTGGCTACGGGAGTGGCGCTCTCAGCGCTCTATTTCTGGTCGAGCACGCTCTGGCCATTCCAGCTCAAGGGCATGGCCATCCTGTTCAAGGTGGGATTGTTGGGCATCGGGATGGTGTGGCCGTCCTGGCAGGCGGAGCTCTTTATCGTCGTGATCCTCGTCTCGGCATTGGTCGCCCATGCGCCGGGTAAGCTTCGCGGCTATCAATTCATTAAACGGACCGCCGGTACGCCGAAACGGCTTCCATGATCTGTTGGGATATAATATCTATTTATTATAATAAGTTACAGTCACTTGCTACATTAAATTGTTATCTAGGTATTGAGCTAAATATCTGTTTTGTAGCCTAGGCTCACGACAAAGGAGGAGGCATACTTTTCGTCGGTCGAGTTCTGATGTTTGCGCCACTCTCCAGTGGTCGTGAACTGAATCTTCGACCGCTTACGCCATTGATACTCCACTTTCAGTGCAGGCGAGGCCACTAACTGCGTTGAGTGATCCGAAAGGTTGTCGTGGTAGTCGATCTGCAGCTTGGGTGCCAGATGCCATCGGGAGGTGAGGGCATAGCTGCCGTTGATTATGGAGGAGGAGAGGCGGGATGACTCACTGATGTAACTGCGCAGCGTAAGCTTATTGCTGTCACCGGGGAGCAGCAGGCTGCTACCGCTGAGCGTGAGATTGAAATAGTATTCGTTGAATTCGGATAACGGGGCTTTCAGATCATTCAAATCGACTTCCTTCGACACGTTCAGCACCGCAATATCGCTGTTCAGCTTGATGTCGCGTGGCAGCAGGTGGGAAAGGCTGAAACCAAACGCGGCCACATCGGTGGAGGCGTTGGCCGACAGGTTTTTGATCCGATCGAATGGCAGCCCCCATTTCCAACCCTCCGTCAAGGCGATGGTTTGCTGCAGATAGCTGTTCTGTGGCGTCGGCAGATCGCTCTGGCGTATATCGAGAGTGGTGCTCAATGTGGAGCTGGGCCGTAACTTCCAGGCACTGGATACCATGAACCTGCTCAGGGAACGATTCAGCAGATCGTAATCAGCCGAAATCAGTAACGACCGGTTGTCTTGCGTATACCTCAGCGCGCCGCCCAGGGCACTCCTGTCGTGCTGATTGGTGCTCTTCAGCTCCATCATGTAGCCGCCGAGATCCCACCCCTTGGGCAGTTTTCGAATGCCTGCGCTGAACCCGAACAACTGTTGACTCGGATTGATTCGATTCGCATTGCCACCGGTCGGAAAGCCCGCCATGCCATTGAAGTCGAAGTTACCCAGACCGTAATTGACCACGACCCCGTCCAGATTGCCCAGCAAGTTGTTCTGCGTGCTCATTCTGTGGCCAAAACGAACTCCCGCGCGCTGTGTCGGTTGGGGGGTGGCAGTACAGGGGTCGACCGAGGGTACGAGCGGCAGCCCCTCGACAGATGAGGCTCCCATGTCGTGCAGGCAGGGGACCTTGGATGACGCTTCAGTCGTCTCGATCGCGGTGGATGACTCGGGACTCGACAGCTTCGACTTTTGCGATAGGGTGTCCTGGTGAGGGGAACCCAGTTCCTGCGAAGGCTCAGGCAATACGACAGCCATCGGAGGATCGGTCAGCATTTCGGGCGACGTTTGGTTGGCTAGCGCCATGGCGGGCGTCAGGAATGACTGCAGGACAAACCACAGGGGCAGCCTGGACAAAATACGCTCAATTGCTATTGCCTTACAAATCAACTCTCTTCCCTAAATTTTCCCAAAGGGCAACAAGCGATCAGTAGGGAGGGATCTCCGTGCCGTCTATACTTTTTTTCGGATAGGCGCTTCGAAAACTTGAATCAGCCGGGGAGTGATGGATGAGCAAATGGAGACCCAGTCACACATCAGATGACCTTAAGTACTATTTCCACTGTATGCTTATGTCATACGATCGGAACGGGTACACGACGGCATCCAGCCAGCTCGAAGCTACGCGCAGCCGGACGGAACGCTATGCGAACGGCCGTATGGGAATGTAATGTCTGTAACCATGCCATAGCGATTCAAATCCGATCATGATCACCTTTGGCCCCGTTCCTTCACGTCGGCTCGGCCGCAGCCTGGGTATCAACAACATCCCCCCCAAGGCCTGTTCGTACGCCTGCGTCTACTGTCAGGTCGGGGCGACACTCGAGAGAATCAGCGTGCCGCGCGCCTTCTATGCTCCCGAGGAGGTGTTGGCCGATGTGGAATCCCGCCTGCAGGCGTCGGCCAAGGCGGGCGCGAAGATCGACTATCTGACCTTCGTCCCGGACGGCGAACCCACGCTGGATATCAACCTGGGGACCACCATTCGCATGTTGCGACGCTTCGATATCCCGATCGCGGTGATCAGCAACGGCTCGTTGTTGTGGCGCGAAGAGGTGCGCGAGCGTCTACAGGATGTCGACTGGCTCTCCGTCAAGGTCGATACCACCGATGAGCCGTGCTGGCGCAAGCTCAATCGCCCTGAACCGTCCCTCGGTCTATCCCGGGTTCTGACCGGCATTCGGGGCATGTCGGAGACCTTCCAGGGGCGTTTGAACAGTGAAACCATGCTGCTGGCGGGGATCAACGACAGCGACGACTCCGTGAAAGGGGTGGCCGACTATCTCGCGGGTCTGGCTCTCGAGAGATCCTATCTGGCGGTTCCGACCCGGCCGGTCCTGGATGCCCGCGTTCGGATACCGCACGAAGCGGTACTCAACCGCGCCTACCAACTGTTGAGCGAGCGCCTGCCACGGGTCGAGTACCTGATCGGCTACGAAGGGGACGACTTCGTCAGCACCGGGGAGCCGGCCGAGGATCTGCTCGCGATCGCAGCGGTGCATCCGCTGAGGGAAGAGGCGGTGAGATCACTGCTGAAGCAGAGGGGTGCAGACTGGTCACTTGTCGAACGACTGCTTGCCGGCGGCGAACTCAAGCTGACGGAGTATCAGGGGATTCGCTATTACGTCCGTAGACCGGGTATTGTGACTGCCCCGGTATGATCAGCACACGGGGGGATCATGGCTTCTCATGTCATGTCAATTGGGCGGGATCAGGTCTCCATCGTGCTGTGCCAGCGCTCGACCAGTTCCGGCAGGTGTTCGAGACGGGTGATGAGGATGATCTCATCATCGACTTTCAGATGGGTCTCCGGTTCCGGCAACAGAAAGCTGTTGTCCCGATAGACGCAGATGATGCGTGTCTCCTTGGGCAGGCCGAGCTCATCCAGCGGGCACTCGTCCTCCTTGCGCAGGACGAAGGAGAAGATGCGCGCGTCGCCCTTGATCTTGGCCGAGATTTCCAGCGGGTCCATGCCATCGAAAATCTCCGTCAGGTGGCGGCCCATGGTGCGTGACGGCACGATGATGTCCTCCAGACCCAGCTCGATGCAGATATGCTCGAGCTCGGGATCCTCGATCTTGGTGACCACCCGTTTGAAGCCGAGCGAGCGTCCCACCAGACTGGCGATGATATTGGCCTGGTCGGAGTCGGTCAGGCAGTAAAGACAGCTGGTGTGCGCCGGATCGCACTCCTTGAGCACCACCGGCCGGCTGCCGTCACCGTGCAGGTAACCGCAGTCCAGTTCGGGGGTCAGGGAATCGATGACCTCCTTCTTGCGTTCGATGATCACCACCTCGTGCTTGCGCTGCAGCAGGTAACGGGTGGTCGCGATGGCCAGCGGACTGGCGCCAACGAATACCGCTCTCATGATCCTCTTCTCCCGATCCAGGTGGCCGGCATGACCAGTATCAGCACGGCGATGAACTCCAGGCGGCCAAGCAGCATATCGGCGCAGAGTACGGCCTTGAGTGCGGCCGGCAGCGCCGGATCACTGATCCCGCTGGAGAGCCCTACCGTACCCAATGCCGAGACCACTTCGAACAGTGACTCCAGCGGTGCATAGCCCCAGGCCAGAAACGGCAACCAGGAGACAAATGCCGTGGCAGGAAACAGCAGCACCAGCATGAGCGTGCGCAGCGCCTCCTCGTTGGCCACTTTGCGCCCGCCCACGGTCAGGTCGATCACCGCATGGGCCGGCATGGCGACGCGTCGCAGCAGCAGCTGTAACAGCCGCAACACAATGATCAAGCGTAGCAGTTTGATGCCACCCGCGGTGGAGCCGACCGAACCGCCGATACTCATGGCGATGATCAGCAGACCTTTGGATATCGCGTCCAGCCCGGCCGGGTCGACGGTCGAAAATCCGCTGGTGGTCTGGGCGGAGATGCCGAGCAGCACCAGGTCGATGGCAGAGCCGTGCGCGCCATGCTGCGGACTGAGCCAGCCAATCGCCAGCAGCAGTGCGACGATCGACCCGCTGGCCACCAGGAGGGCTTTGAGTTCGATGTCGCCGAAGGCGCGCCGCCACTCGCGGCGAAAGAGCAGCACATAGATCGGCAGGGAGATGGCGCAGAGCAGGGCGAGCAGGTTGATCAGGATCTGCGCGGAACGCGATGGCAGACCGGCCAGGTTGCCGTCGTGGGTGGCGAAACCGCCGGTCGACACCGCGGAGAGGACGTGAATGACGGCTTCGCCGGGGGAGAGACCGGTCAGCAGCAGGCCGAGTATGCCGAGCAGGGTCAGGACCAGATAGACCCGGGTCACGCGGCGGGCGTGGCCCAGGGTGGTGGTGACCAGATGTTCGTCGGCAGGCGGCGTCTCCACCAGACGCCGCGTGGAGAGGTCATAGCTGGTCAACATGGCGACCGCCAGCACGGCGATACCGAGCCCGCCATACCACTGGTTCCAGGCACGGGCGAAGAGGACGGATTGCGGCAGCGACTCCACCGATGCCAGGGTGGAGAGTCCGGTGGTGGTCACTCCGGAGACGGTCTCGAACAGGACGTCGACAAAGGGCAGGCCGAGACCCAGCAGCGGCCAGGTGCCGGCCAGCGCGGCCAGGATATAGGCCAGAGCGGAGATCGCCAGCACCTCATTGGCCTGGATCTGTCCCTGGGTGTGCAGTCGCGCCATCGGCGTACAGAGCAGTGCCAGTGCCAGGGCCACGGCGATGAAGCGCAGGGCCATGTGGATCTCGTCGGCGATCAGCCCCACCACGGCTGGCGCCAGGGTCAGGCCGGCGATGACCAGTCCCAGCTGCCCCAGATGCTTTGCCACGACCATAGGACGAACCGCGTGACGTAGGGTGTCGATACCTTCGGCCATGGTCTAACCCCGCCTGGGTGCAGATGGGGCATCGGCCGGCAAAGGCGCCTGCGCATGATCAGGCCGATGGCGGGCGAATGCCTCAATCCATTGTCGGCACTGTTCGCTGATGGGAAGCAAGGCTCCTGACACGATGAAGAGATCTCCGTGACCTGTGATCCCGTGTTGGCGTCAGTGATTACAGGTGATGGTAAATTCTGCTCTGCTTTGAGTATAGTGAACCCGGGTTTGTTTCATCATCTCGGGCGAGGCCTCACCGGCTATCCATCGGAATCTGCAGGGTGGTTGCTCTGCTGGTGATTCCGTTCTGCCTGCAGACTCCGGTAGAGCGCCTTTTCCCGCTCTGACAGCCGTGTCGGTATCTCTACCTGCAGACGGATATTGAGATCACCATAGCCCTCGCCTCCATAGCGCGGCAGGCCTTTCCCCTTCAGTCTCAGCACTTCATCCGGCTGTGAGCCGGCGGGGATGGTCAACTCCACATCGCCATCAAGCGTTGCTACGACACGATGTGTGCCGAGTACGGCTTCGTCGGGGTAGAGCGTCTCGCTTCGCCACAGATCGGCAACCCGGCGCTGGAACCGCCCGTCCGGTCGGGTCGAGAGGGTGATGTAGAGATCGCCGGGCCGCATTTGATCCGAATCACCCGGCTGCCCATGTTCCGGTATGCGTAGCGTCATGCCGTCTTCAATGCCCTTCGGGATCTGCACTTGCAGGGTCTGGGGCTCATCGACCCGCCCCGTGCCGTTGCAGACCGGGCAGGGCTCGCTGAGCAATACACCCTGGCCCAGGCAGTGGGGGCAGGTGACGATCTGTTGAATATGAATGGTCTGTTTGCCCTCCTGTTTTTTACTGTGTATCGCCTTGTGACCGCTGCCGGAACACTCAGGACAGGGCGGGGGAGGGCGGCCGTCGGCGGTGCCGTGGCCATGGCAAGTCCGGCAGGGTGCCGAGCGCGTATAGCGAATCTGCTGTGAGCCGCCGTGGAGAATCTTTTCCAATGGAATCTCCATGCGGATGTTAATGTCCTTGCCGCGCGTGGATTTACGCTCTCTGTGAAAGAAACGATCGAAAATACTCTCGCCACCCGGTCCGAAACCGAACCCGAGGTCACCAAACAGGCTGCCCAGGTCGAGCCCCCCGAAGAGATCCTCGTCACTATAATGGGCCACTCCCTCGAAACCCCGAGCGTCGTATTTGGCGCGTTTCTTCGGGTCGGAGAGGATCGCGTAGGCCTTGGCGATCCGTTTGAACCGGACCTCCGCTTCGGGTGACTTGTTGCGATCCGGATGCCACTTCATGGCCAGGCGGTGATAGGCGTCTTTGATAGCGTTTTCATCGGCATCCCTGGGAATGCCAAGCTCCTGGTAGTAGTCCCGTGTGGTCTGGTTCATTTCGCACTCCGAGAACGGCCTGAATTGAGAATAGCAAAAGTGACGAATGCGAGATAAAACTGGACTTACCGTGTATTTCACTTTGTATTGCTGACACTGAAATACAGGCGAAGCGGAGTGAGTGTGCCGGCTGATTTGGTGTCGCACAAAGTTTGCGGCTGGGTGAGCAGTGTTTACTGCCTCGTTATATTATATCTTCACGATCAAACCAGGAAATGCCGAACGACTTGAGGTTATCCACGGTCTGTTTGACAATTGAATCCATTTCCGCTTGGAACAGGTCGATCCTCCACCAATCATCTTTTGGTAAAAAGACACCTTTCCACCGTGGATCGTAATCGCCAAAAAGCGAGTTCGCCAACCTCGATACGATCGTCGGCCTTAATGTTGCCAAACGCGCGCACCTCATTTCCGAGAACAGGTTGACTGCAAATCTGCCTTGTATAGCCCGGACACCCACCTGATACTTAATAATCCGCTCAGCACCATTTTCATCGATTTTCGTGAATTGCCTTTTGCCATTGAATTTGAACCCCAATGACTCGAGTTTGGGCTTGGTAACCTTTCGTAGAGACTTATTGAACTCTGGTCCCATGACTATACCAACATCGGCACAGTGATCTGTGGCCATACCCAAACGCGGCGAAGCTTCCAAATGAGCAAACCGTCATACGCCATTTGCTTCTTATTCCCTTTAGCGTCGACGGGTGATGGCTACTTTCAGAGGCTCACTTGTGCACTTTCTGTTATTTCCATATGCGAAAGGTACGTCATTCGCAAACAAATAGAGCTGATGGTCTTCATTATCCTCCAGCCTGTCAGGAACATGCCATGGCTTCCCCTCGTCAAAGCAAAACGATAGTTCTTCTGCATCACTCTTGCCGATGCTTCCACATAACAGGAAAAATGGCTTACCGTGCTTGCGGTTTAAGTATTTTAGAGGAAACCAGTTTCCCCAGCCTTCCGGCCCGCAGGGCCAAAACCAATCGATCCACTTACCATCGGGTTCGATCTCATACTGTGCGCCTTCCTCGACTAATATACCTGTGGGATAGTTACGCACGGCGGGATCTATGTTTTCAACGACGCGCGTCTCGTTTACGGCAAGAGACGCCAGTGAAATATCACTTACACTACGTTCCATACCCGTCAAGCTCATCTCGCTGGATTTCACCAGCCAATAACTCGCGAACACCCACACGCCGACCCACTCTACAAAAAACGTGTATTGTTTCAGACTGCTGAATATGTAGGCGATGCCCAGTGCAATGATCGGTACCAAAATCATGAGCACGCCCAGAATTCTGTAGGCTTTCAGGTACCAATGTTTTTGCTTTTCGTCTTTCAATTCATCCAGAGTGTCACGTGCAAGGCAGATGCAAACATATGCCATCAACAAGAAAAGTAGAACTGCGCATGTGCCATGAATCGAGACCGATTTCGATTGCATAGGAAACATGGCAACTCCTATTGCACACAATCCAGCATAATTCAATGCTCTGTTTTCGTTTAACCATCCCCCTTCTTGGCGTTGCCAGCCTTTATACAGGATCAAGAAGACAGCGATTGCCCACAGAGTACCGACGAACCAGTCTCTCATCGACTTTCCATTAACATCAATGTAGTAGTTGCTCATCGAATCTCTTAGATGCCCTTCCACTGCATAGCCCCAAATCAATAGGACTAATGGAAGTAGAAATGCGAGCAGGGCGATTCCAGTGCGAAGATTAAAGTAAGAGTCGAAAATATGCTGTTCAAAAATGCCCTTTTGTAATGCAAGCAGTTTTCCATATCCATGTTTCTGCGAATTGTTGTCAGCCATGACGATCCCCTTCTGAAATGAATTCCCTTGAATAACTATCTTCTCGGTCTGTCAGCCTTTGCTGATACCTGGTATCCAATGACTATGTGGCACGCGAACTCAAGCTTTGAGAGTTAGTTCATCGATATTTGCAATATCAATGCATATTAGATGAAAAAGTGGACGACACATATGGTTCGCAATGTGGAAAGTATAAGGATTGTGTTATGCCACCATTGGTCCTGATAAGAACTGATTGCGTATTAGCACTGAAACACTGGAGGGGCAGGAAAGGTATTGAAAAAGCAAGCCTTCCGCCTTGAGAACAGTCATTTCAATTGCTCATGAGATTAGCAGAGCAATCTGCGGTTAGGAAGTGAGTAGATTGGTAAGGGATGCCAAATGCCGTCATCATAGGCGAGCATAAAGATCGGGAGTTATCTTGTGTTGGCTCTAAAGGCTCCTATTTAGAGAATTGTCGAATTTCCACAAAGTGCAAAAATTGCGAGGGCAAGGCCATGGTCTTGCACTTCCTTATTGACGGCCAGAGGTGCAAATCCGTCATTTCATCTTCACAATGCTGATAACACGCTGTTTTCATAAATAATCAAACAGACTCATTTCCTTAGGAGACCTCCATGGGGCAGACTGTTTCGCAATACAATGGTGTGTTCCCCCTATATGAATACTCACCATCCCGTATAGTCGATGAAATCTTGACTACTGATCAGCGGGTAATGCTCTTCGGGCAACCCGGTATCGGTAAATCCACGCTGGCTGCCAAGCTTGGACGTACGCTCCGGGAGGCTGGACGGGTGCCCCTCTGTCTCGGCGCCGATCCGGGCTCACCGGCCTTTGGTGTGCCTGGCGCTCTGTGCCTCGGTGAGTGGCAGGACGATGCCTGGACGCTCACCGATATGGAGGCCCTGTGCAGTCTGGATGCGGGGCGCTATCGTCTGCCTCTGGTCTCCGCTTTGTTCAGGTTGTTGAAGCGGTATCACCCAATGGGGCCGCTCATTGTCGATGCCCCTGGTGTGGTACGAGGGGGCGTAGGGGCGGAACTCCTCACGGCGATTGTCGAGGCCGCAGCCATCGATACCGTGTTGGTGCTGGTGCGCGAGGGTGAGCCACTACCCCTGCAACGGGAACTCGAATGCCTTCAGTGTCGTTTATACCGGATCAGTGCCGTTGAAGAGGCGTGCCGACCCAGCAAGAAGGCGCGGGCGCGAAACCGGACCCGACTCTGGGACAGCTATCTGGAACAGGGTGTGGCGCTCAGGATTGCGTTCTCCGAGATGCCGCTGAGCGGCATGCCTCCCCCGCTGGAACAGGCCGACGCCTGGGTCGGACGGCAGGTTGCCCTGCTGGAAGAGGGCACGACACGCGCTCTTGGGGAGGTGCTCGGCACAGAGGAGGAGGGTCTGCGAATACGCATGCCGCCTGTAGAGGCCAGGCGACCGGTGTTGTTGGTGCGTGATGCCCAGCGTGGCGAGGATGGATTTTTGAACAAGGCAAAGCCCGGGGCCCCGCCGGTAAACTGGTATGTTCCACCGGCCGATATCATGCATCGACCCGATAGCGCCACTGAGGGTGGACCAAGACCGGTCGTCAGTATGGGGATTGCCCACGCCTCGCTCATCAACGGCGTCTTTGGCGATCCGCTGCTGCATCTGCGACTCAGGCACCAGCGGCGCAGTCTGCTGTTCGATATCGGTGAGGCAGGAAGATTGCCGGGTCGTATCGCCCATCAGGTCAGTGATCTCTTTATCAGTCATGCCCATATCGACCACATCGGTGGTTTCCTCTGGCTGTTG
>JARROA010000061.1:0-14563 GCA_037384425.1 Candidatus Thiodiazotropha sp.
ACCATGCGCACATCTGTAAAGTTTCTTTAGGAGTGACTGGGATGAGTTTGACAGCCCTGACCGAAACCGACCTGACTCTGACCGCCATAGCTCAGACCAAGATGAGCGAGCTGTTTCAGCAGGTCGACGACAGCATCGAAGGTGTGCGCGTCTTCGCCACCCCGGGTGGTTGCAGCGGTATCAGCTTCGGTATGACCTTCAGCGACGCCATCAACGACAACGACGGCGTGCTGCAGTGCGAAGGTTTCAAAGTGATCGTCGATGACGGCACCCTGCAGTATCTGCGTGGTGTCGAGATCGATTTCATCGACCGAGGCGACGGCAATGCCAGCTTCGTCTTCAACAATCTCCAGCCTGTGGGTGGCGGCGGCTGCAGCACCTGCGGCTCCTCTTCCGGTGGTGGCTGCGGCTGATCCTCATCGGCAAACTGACCTACGAAACCGCGCCCGGGAAACCGGCGCGGTTTTTTCATGCTTGGGGTTTGCCGGCGGCTGTATAATGTTTGCCTCTGACCAGGTAACGGGATGTGAGCATGAGCGATCGGATGCTGGATTTGCTGGTGGTGGGCGCAGGCATAAGCGGACTGGGCATGGCGCAGATGGCCAAACGGCGGGGCGTCGAAGCACGGGTGCTGGAAGCCAGCTCGCATCTGGGGGGTGCCATTCACAGCCGCCCGTTCGAGACCCCTGAAGGCCCTGTCTGGGCCGAGTTGGGCGCCCACACCTGTTACAACAGTTACGGCAACCTGTTGCAGATGCTGGAGGAGACCAACCAGCTCGAGACCCTGCAGTCGAAGCTGAAACTTAAGTACCACCTGCAGATGGGCGATGGCCTGCACTCGATACCCTCCCAGCTCAATTTCGTAGAGCTGCTCGGTGTTCTGCCGAGGTTGTGGTTGAGTAAAAAGGCGGGACAGACCGCCGAAGGCTATTTTGGCGGGATCATCGGGAAGCAGAACTTCGCCAAGGTGCTTGGACCGGCCCTCGATGCGGTGGTTTGCCAGCCGGCAGCCGCTTTCCCCGCTGATGCCCTGTTCCGTAAGAAGGCCAGACGCAAGGAGATCGAGCGCAGCTACACCGGCCCCGATGGCCTGCAGTCGTTCGTGGAGGGGATAGCCAGTGGCCTGGATGTCGAGCACGATGCTCCGGTCAAGGTCATAAAACAGATCTCCGATGGCTACGAGATCATGCTCGATGATGGACGCACGATGAGCACGAAGAGGCTGGTGTTGGCTGTGGCTCCCGATGTCGCAGGCGAACTGCTGCAGGATACTCTGCCCGAGTTGGCCGCGCGCCTGGATGAGATCGGAATGGCGGAGATCGAGAGCCAAGCCGTACTGCTGCGGTCAGAGGATATGGAGCTGCCCAGAGTGGCGGGTATCATCGGCGTCGAGGACGATTTCTACTCGGTGGTTTCACGGGATCCGGTGCCTGACCCCCGCTACCGTGCGTTCACCTACCATTTTCGCCCGGGGAGACTGGATTATGCCGGTCGCCTCACCCGTATCTGTCAGGTGCTGGGTGTCGATTCGTCGGCCATTATCGAGAGTGTGAGCACCTCGAACCGACTGCCGGCATTGCGCTTGGGTCACGCCGAGCGTATCGCGTGGATCGATCAGCGACTGAAGGGCACAGCGCTGGGACTCACCGGCAACTGGTTCCAAGGCGTTTCCATCGAAGACAGTCTCGTGCGTTCGGCGCAGGAGTGTGATCGTCTGCTGGGTTAGCGGGCGCTCACTTTTTAGAGCCTTCCACCGGTTTGTCGCCGGGTGGAAACAGCTGTCTCATCTCGTCCTCCCGCTCCTCGGGTGTGTGCAGGCCTTCCTGGGGTCTCTCCCCCTTGCCGCCGAAGAATTGGCCGATGCGCTGGAACAGTCGTCTGAGTGCGCGCCAGAGTTTGGGCAGGAACCAGATGACCAGAGCCACGAAGATGGCCAGCAGTACCAGAAATGCCACAGGGTAGTTGAGCGCGGTCCAGAGGCCTCCGATGACCGCCAGGTCCTCCAGAATCGAGGCTGTCCAGTTGGTGACCGGTTCCGGTGAAGTGTTGATCAGCAGGCGCGAACCGGCCTTGGTGAAGTGGCTGCCTGCCGCCAGGGTGCCGCCGACCAGCGCCGCGGCCAGTTCGGCGGCCTGATTCACCTCGAAGCCGCTGGCGGCGCCGGCTGCCAGCAGGGCGCCGGCGGGGATGCGGATGAAGGTGTGCAGTGTGTCCCAGCCGCTGTCGACCCCCGGGGTCTTGTCGGCGAAGAATTCGACACAGTACATCACTCCGGCAACGGCCATCACCAACGGGTCACTCAAGACCTCAAGGCCGGGGGGCAATACCACATGTCCTGTCGTGCCGAGATAGCCCAATACGAACACGGCGGCATAGAGATTGATGCCGGCGGCCCAGCCGGCGCCCAGGGTCAGGGCCAATGTATTGATGGTTTCCATGTGTAATACCCAGAATCTGCCTTCATCTGCCCGGCATGCGATTGAGCACGGGTTCAAGTGATAATGTGATGCCAAGTGTCCGGTTTTTCCAGCGCTATGACACCTTTGTTCACCTTTTGTCCGTGGGGTTCACATTCGGTAAGCCGTATGCAGGGGTGGAAAGGCGCTGTTCCGAGCCCTGGCTGCAGGAGCATGGTGCTTTCGCTTTCGAGAGTCAGGACGTATGATTGAAGAATTTCCTTCATAAATTACTTCAGGTTACGAGGCTCATGATCAAGGTTGGTATTGTCGGTGGGACCGGATATACGGGTGTGGAGCTGCTGCGGCTGCTGGCACGCCATGCCGAGTGCGAGGTGGTGGCCATCACCAGTCGCGCCGAGGCCGGCAAGCCGGTGGCAGAGCTGTTTCCCAACCTGCGCGGTCACTATGACCTGGAGTTTCAGACACCTGACGAGGCCAGGTTGGCCAATTGCGACCTGGTCTTTTTCGCCACCCCCAATGGCATCGCCATGATGCAGGTCTCGGATCTCCTGGCCGCCGGGGTACGGGTGATCGATCTGGCCGCCGATTTCCGCATCAGGGATCGCGCACTGTGGGAAAAGTGGTATGGCATGGAGCATGCCGCGCCGCAATTGCTGGGTGAGGCGGTCTATGGTCTGCCGGAGGTCAATCGCCAGGCTGTGAAACAGGCCCGGCTGGTAGCCAATCCCGGCTGCTATCCTACGGCGGTGGCGTTGGGATTTCTGCCGCTGGTGGAGAACGGTTTGATCGATTTGACTCACCTGATCGCGGATACCAAGTCGGGTGTCAGCGGTGCCGGACGCAAGGCCAGCGTGGCACAGCTGATGGGCGAGGCCGGTGAGAGCTTCAAAGCCTATGCGATACCGGGCCATCGTCATCAACCGGAAATCCGCCAGACCCTGAGTCAGGCGGCCAAACAGGACGTGGGCCTGACATTCGTGCCTCATCTGGTACCGATGATCCGGGGCATCGAAGCGACACTCTATGCCCGTCTCAAAACGGACTCGGCTGAAGACCTGCAGGGCCTGTTCGAACAGCGCTACCGTGAGGAGCCCTTTGTCGATGTGTTGCCGGCCGGATCCCACCCTGAGACCCGCAGCGTGCGCGGCGCCAACCACTGCCGGATTGCCGTGCATCGGCCTCTCGACGGTGACGTGGTGGTGGTCAGTTCGGTCATAGACAATCTGGTCAAGGGGGCGGCCGGCCAGGCGATACAGAATATGAACCTGATGTTTGATCTGCCGGAGAAGGCGGGGCTGGAACAGGTGGCCCTGCTACCCTGAGGCGATGCGAAACCCGCGAATATTCAGACCGCCGAAGATCGTCTCAGCCCAGCAGGGGGTGCCCCTCTGGGTGCGTGGCACACTGTTTGTCCTGCTGCTGCTCGGAGCGGCTTGGCTGGGCTACCAGCAGGGCAGCAACGGTACTACCGGTTTCGTAGGCCTGCAGCCCGACTCCAAGCATCGAATCGAGACCTTGGAAGAGGAGCGGAATGCGTTGCGACGTGAGCTTGCCATGGTGAAAAAGGCAGCGGAGATCGATCGTGAGTCGATCGTGTCGATCCGGGATCAGATCAAACAGTATCAGGACGAACGCTTGAAGATGGAAGAGGAGCTGGCGTTCCTGCGCGGCATCGTCTCCACCAACAACAAGAAGCAGGCCCTGAGGGTGCAGAACTTCAAACTGGAGCCCGGGCTCGAAGAGGGACAATACATCTACAGATTTTCGGTCAGTCAGGTGATCAACAGTGGAACTGTCGCCAAAGGTGTGATCGAACTGAACGTCGAAGGACTGCAGAACGGGCGTTCCACGAGGCTCAGTCTGGCTCAGGTCTCGGAAGAGAAGCTGGACAAGATCAAGATGCGGTTTCGCTACTTTCAGAACGTGGAAGGCAAGATGCAGCTCCCCAAGGATTTCGAGCCGGCGAGTATCGAGATCGACGTCAAGCCGAGTGGTGGCAAGCTCGAACCGGTCAAGGAGTCCTTCAACTGGTCACCCATCTCCTGAAGTCATAGGAAGGAAATAATGTTCGGAAAGAGTAAACACAAGTTTCGCGCACCAAGGATCAGCACCGTGATCGGCTCCGGCACCGAGATCCGGGGCGATATCCACTTCGTGGACGGCTTGCATGTGGATGGGATCGTCAAAGGCGACGTGATCTCGGATCCCCAGGATGCCTCGGCCACCCTCACGCTCAGCGAATTGGGAACCATCGAGGGTAATGTCCGTGTCGGCAACGTGATGCTCAACGGCACCGTGGTGGGCGACGTCATTGCCGCCAATCGGGTGGAATTGGCCCCTAGGGCGCGCATCAGCGGTACTCTGACCTATGCCTTGCTGGAGATGTCGATGGGTGCCGAGGTCAATGGCAAACTGATCCATGCCGCCGAAGAGGAGCCGCGAAAGCTCGAGTTCGATGGTGACAAGGAGTCCAGCAAAGCTCCCGGGTCCGCCAAACAGGTTGCGAACTCAGCTTCCACCGATGAGGAACAGGGTACCGGCAATACTTGACTAAATTAATAGGTATTTGCATACTGTAAGCATCTCACGATGACCAGATCGTGTCAGGAATCCACAAGCGAGATAGATCATGAGCACAGCAGAAGCAGTAAACGACGCCATTGTTTTCACCGAGGCCGCCGCTGACAAGGTGGCGGCTTTGATCCAGGAGGAGGGCAATCCGGACCTGATGCTTCGGGTCTACATCCAGGGTGGCGGATGCTCTGGTTTCCAGTATGGTTTCTCTTTCGATGAGAACGAAAACGAGGGCGATACCCGGGTGGTCACCAACGGCGTGACCCTGTTGGTTGATCCCATGAGCATGCAGTATCTGATGGGGGCCGAGGTCGATTACACGGAAGGTCTGCAGGGCGCCCAGTTCATCATCCGCAATCCGAACGCCACCACCACCTGTGGTTGTGGCTCCTCCTTCTCCGTCTGACCGATCGGGAAACCAGCGAATAGACCACGAGGCGCTTCGGCGCCTCGTTTCGTTTCAGGGCTAGGGATAGGGTTGGTGAGGCCGTCTCGCACCCCTTGCGTCGCCTCGCAACGGCGTGCTCGCTAAATGGTGTGCCTGCTCCCGGTTGTCTAATGCTGTCGAGCTGGGCCGGACGAGGCGGCTTTTCGCCTGGCCCTCGCCCGGCAGGTAGTCGGTTACTCGACGTAGGGTAGGAGGGTCAGTTCTACGCGGCGGTTCTGCGCGCGTCCGGCAGGGGTGGCGTTGCTGGCGATGGGGCGCAGCTCGCCGTATCCCACGGTGTCGATGCGTACTGGTTGCACCCCGTTCTGGATCAGGACATTGCTCACGGACTGGGCGCGCTGCTGGGAGAGCATCTGATTGTAGGATTCGGATCCGGTGCTATCGGTATGACCGGCCACCTCGATCATGGTCGATTTGTACTCGTTGAGCACCAGACTGACCGAGTGGAGGACTTCGGCGAAATTGGGTTTGACGTCAGACTTGTCGACCTCGAAGGTGATGTTGCTCGGCATGTTGAGGATGATGTTGTCGCCGTTGCGGGTCACGCTGACACCGGTGTTCTCCAGCTGCTGACGCAGCTTCGCCTCTTGTACGTCCATGTAGTAGCCCACGCCGCCGCCGGCGATGGCACCGATACCCGCACCTTTCAGCGCCCGCTCCTTGCGATCCTTCTTGTCCTTGGAGGTGGCGATCCCCAATACCGCGCCCACGGCGGCGCCGATGGCGGCCCCCTTGGTGGCGCTGGATGTCTTCTCCTCGCGGGTGTAGGGGTCAATGGTGGTGCAGGCCTGCAGGGCAATGGCCGAGGCGACCAGCGAGGCGAGGGCGATCTTTTTCTTCATCTGTATCTCCTGGAATCAATGAAACCGCGACTGACAGTGCCATAGGCACAATAGAGTCTAGTCGCTTGGGTCAATATCACGCTGACAATCTGTGTGAAACAACGATTGGTTCAGTTTGCGACATGCTGCCCGCAGGCGGCCCTCAAGCGGGAAATTTGTTCCCTCTCCCGGGGGGGCGGGTGATGCGACTTGCAGAGTGGACAGCGAAAGCGGACACAAGTTGCAAGACAGGCCTCGGTGTATTGGCTTGGAGAGGCGGCGGGGTCAGCTCGACTTGCCAAACAGATCCCGCAGCATTTGCAGCGTCACCTGGCGGCCCAGTTCACCGATGGCGGTGGTGAGAGGGATCTCCTTGGGGCAGACCTGGACGCAGTTCTGTGCATTGCCGCAGTCGCTGAGACCGCCTTCGGCCATGATGGCGTGCAGTCGTTGCGATTTATGATACTGGCCGGTGGGATGGGCGTTCATCAACCGTACTGCGGCCAGCGAGGCGGGACCGACGAAGGCCTGCGCCATCGAATATTGCGGACAAGCCTCCATGCAGCAGCCACAGGACATGCAGCGGCTGTAGAGGTAGTTGTCCTTCCACGCTTCGGGAGAGATGCGCGGCGCGCCCTGGTGGATGTCCCAGGCGCCGTCGATTTCGATCCAGGCGCGCACCTTCTTCAAATCGTTGAACATGCGGCTGCGGTCGACCATCAGGTCACGGATGACCGGGAACTTGCTCAGGGGTTCGAGCCTGATCGGTTGCTCCAGCGTGTCGACCAGGGTGGAGCAGGCCTGCCGCGGACGCCCGTTGATGACCATGCTGCAGGCGCCGCAGACCTCCTCCATGCAGTTGAACTCCCAGGCCACCGGGTCGACCTGCCTGCCTTCCACGGTCACCGGATTTTCGCGGATCACCATCAGCGCCGAGACCACGTTGTGGCCTTTGCGATAGGGGATGGCGAACTTCTGCCAGTAGGGGGGGCTGTAGGGGTTGTCCTGGCGCCGGATGTGGAATTCGAGGGTTTTCATGGGCGGTTCTCAGCGATAGTCCCGGGGCTGGTCGGGGGGCAGCACCGAGAGCTCCACCGCTTGATAGCTGATCTCCGGTCCCTCCGCTCCCCGAGCCGCCAGCGTTGTCTTCAGCCAGGCGTCGTTCTGGGCCTTCCAGGTCTTGCGATAGGACTCGTAGGCGGGATCGCCCGGGTAGGCGTCTTTCGGCATCGCCAGTTCGAAGGCCGGCTTGTAGTGGGCGCCGCGGCACTCATCGCGGGCCAGGGCACTGGCGGTGATGACCTGGCCCAGTCGAATCATCTCCTGCAGCTGCCGGGCAAAGGCCAATCCCTGATTGGACCAGCTGTTGGCCTCCTGCAGGTCGACCTTCAGGCTGCGCTGCTCCAGTTCGCGCAGTGCGTCGAGGGCCAGCCTGAGACTGTCGTTGTCGCGCACCACACCGACCCGGTTCGACATCAGTTCGCCCAGCTCCCGATGCAGGCTGTAGGGGTTCTCCGTGCCTGAGTTGGCCAGCAGGGTCTGGTTGATCGACTGCTGGCGGGAAATTTCGTCCTCGTAGCGCTGTTGGGGTACCGTCTCCGGTGCGTCCTGCAGTCCTTTAAGATAGCTGACCACCGACTCGCCGGTGACTCTTCCGCTGAAGGAGGCGGAGAGTAGCGAGTTGGCGCCGAGCCGGTTGGCGCCGTGATAGCCGTAGTCGCATTCGCCGCAGGCGTAGAGGCCCGGGATGTTGGTGGCGTGGTTGCGTGGGCTGCCGGGCTGCATGCCGCCGCTGGTCGCGTCTTTTTCGAAGTCGACCCAGAGTCCGCCCATGGCATAGTGGGCCGAAGGGTAGATGACCATCGGTTCATGCACCGGATCGCTGCCGTGGAACTTGCGGTAGATGTCGAGAATGGCATGCAGGCGCTGCTCCACGAAGCCGGGGTTGAGATGAGTCAGGTCGAGATAGACCATGTGCTCTCCGCCGACCCCGAGCCCCATTTCATGCACTACCCGCCAGATGGCGCGGGACGCCACGTCACGCGGCACCGTATTGCCGTAGCTGGGATACCACTCCTCGAGAAAATAGAAGCGCTCCTGCTCCGGGATGTCGTTTGGGCGACGGCTGTCGCCGGGGTCCTTCGGCACCCAGATACGGCCGCCCTCGCCGCGGGCCGCCTCGCTCATCAGACGGGTCTTATCATCGCCCAGCATGGCGGTGGGGTGGAACTGGAAGAACTCGGTGTTGGCGAACCAGGCCCCTTGCTGGTAGGCGCGGCAGGCCGCGGTACCGGTGGAGTTGGTCGAATTGGTGGAGCGGTGGCCGTAGACCTGGCCCATGCCGCCGGTGGCCAGGATCACCGCATCGGCGCGGAAGCTGGTCACCTCCAGAGTACGCAGGTTCATGGCCACGATGCCCTTGCAGGCACCCTGACCGTCGAGCACCAGTGAGAGGAACTCCCACCACTCGTACTTCTGTACCCGTCCGAGGGATTCCTGTCGCCTGACCTCCTGGTCGACGCCGTAGAGCAGCTGTTGTCCGGTGCTGGCGCCGGCGAAGACGGTGCGCCGGTTCTTGACGCCGCCGAACAGGCGCAGGTCCATCAGTCCCTCTGGAGTGCGGGAGAAGGTGACCCCCATGCGCTCGAAGGTGCGGATCAGGCCGGGTGCCTCCTCGCACATCGATTTGACCGGCGGCTGGTTGGCCAGATAGGCGCCGCCCTTGAGGGTATCGACGATGTGCTGCCACACCGAATCCCGCTCCCCCTTGGTGTCGAAGCAGGCGTTGATACCGCCCTGGGCGCAGACCGAGTGGGAACGCTTCACCTCGAACAGCGAGAAGAGATCGACCTGGGCACCGGCTTCGGCGACCCGCAGCGCCGCCCAGAGTCCGCCCAGTCCGCCACCGATGACGATCACCTTGCGTGGTCGCTTCATAGCACGAACCCCAGCATCCCATGCACCCCCATGGCGCTCAGCAGTAGAAACAGGCCGCAGCAGAGGACGAACCAGGTGCGCTGTGCCGCCGCACTGGTGGTCAGTCCCCAACTGATGGCCATGGTCCAGAGACCGTTGCTCAGATGGAACACCGAGAGCAGCAGGCCAACCAGATAGAGCGCGAAGATCCAGGGTTGGCTCAACAGTGTCTGCATGTGGGTGTAGAGATCGAGTCGCACCGTCGGCTCGAAGATCCCCCAGATGCGGGTCCAGCCCACATGGAAGAGCAGAAACAGCAGAATCGCCACACCCGAGAGGCGTTGCAGGAAGTAAAACCGGTGGTGGAGCCAGGGAAAGCGGTTCCAGTCGCGGTTGCCGCCGCGCAGGATTACCAGGCCGTAGCCGGCATGAAACAGCAGCGGCAGGGCGATGACGAAGATCTCCATCACCACCAGGTAGTTGAGTCCCTGCAACCAGCCGACCACATGGTCGTTGTAGTGCTCGGCGCCGAAACGGGACTGGGAATTCTCCCACAGATGGAAGGCGAGAAAGCCGCCGACCGGGAGCAGTCCCAGCAGGGAGTGGAGTCGGCGCAGCAGAAAGTGCGGGTTGTTGATGGAGGCTTGCATGAGACCTCAATCCGATCTTTTCTACCCAATATTAAATAATCAACATTTACTGATGCACTGACTCAGGGCAGTCAAACGGGATATTTTTTCTCAAGCGCATGATCAATACGCGGTGCATTGGGTAGGGAACAGTCTTTTGTTTTCAGTTGATTGGCACCGTCATACAAGTGTAGTGCATAGGCGGCTTGCCTGCGCCCGGCTGAACGCTGTTAGGCGAAGGGAACTTCAGGTCAGCCCGGATAGATGGCGCCCAGAGGCACGGCCCGGCGGGCGCCGGTGACCGATGGCAGGTTGCCACTGAAACCCGAGAGGGTCTGCCGGGCCAACCAGGCGAAGGCCATGGCTTCGATCCAGTCCGGAGACAGACCCTTGGATGCCGTGGTGTCTATCCTCGCTTGCGGCAGCAGGCAGCTGAGTCGCTGCAGTAGAAACCGGTTATGGGTACCACCGCCGCAGACCAGGACTTCACTCTGCTCGAAGCCTTCCCGTCGTATGGCATCGGCGATGGAGCGAGCGGTCAGTTCGGCCAGGGTGCGTTGGATATCCGCGGCAGGGAGGGGCTCCTCCGGCAGGCGGGCATCGAGCCATGCCAGGTTGAAGTACTCGGTGCCGGTGCTCTTGGGCGGACGCAGTGTGAAGTAGGGGTCGTCCAACAGGTGCTGTAAAAGCGGGTCGATCAACTGCCCGCTGCCGGCCCAGTCTCCCCGGTCGTCATAGGCAAGTTCCCGGTGACGCCGGATCCAGCCATCGAGCAGGGTGTTGGCCGGTCCGGTGTCGTAACCGGTCACCTCGCCTTCGTTCAGAGGCGGCAGACAGGTGATATTGGCAATACCCCCCAGATTGAGCACGACCCGGGGCGATCCGGCTGTGCGGAACATGGCCTCGTGGAAGGCGGGCACCAAGGGGGCGCCCTCACCGCCTGCGGCCATGTCGCGACGGCGGAAATCGCCGACTGTGGTGATGCCGGTCTCCTCGGCCAGGGTGTTTGGGTCGCCGATCTGCAGGGTAAATGGGTGGCTGGCGCTTGGACGGTGCCGTACCGTCTGTCCGTGACTGCCGATAGCGGTGATCCGCCCCGCCTCGATGCCGGCCTTGTCCAGCAAGGCCTGTACCGCTGCGGCGAAAGCGAGTCCCACGCGACGGTCGAGTTCGCCCATCTGGTCGATCTCGTTGTCGCCCGGTTGGCACAAGGCGATGAGGTCGCTCAGCAAGCTGGACGTATAGGGGGTGTGCAGCGCGGTATGGAGCAGCGGCTTTTCGTTGGAGAAATCGACCAGTGCCGCATCGATCCCATCGAGGCTGGTGCCGGAGATGAGGCCGATGAAAAACGAGTCATTCGGCATTGGCGACCATGGTCTGGCTGATGGTCTCCAGGCGTGCGAGCAATGGCTGGGTCTTGAGCTTGAAATCTTCCAGGTAGCGTTTGGCGATGGGCTCTGCAGCCGGTAGCTTCACAGTCAATGGATTTCTGTGGACGCCATTGACCCGGAATTCGTAGTGCAGGTGGGGACCGGTGGCCAGCCCGCTTTGGCCAACGTAACCGATGATCTGCCCCTGCTTCACGCGGCTGCCGTTCTTGGCGTTCTTGTTATAGCGGGAGAGATGGGCGTAGAGGGTGGTGTAGCGCTGTCCATGCTGAATGATCACGGTACGTCCGTAGCCCCCCTTGGTGCCGCGATGGATGATCTTACCGTCGCCGGAGGCTTTCACGGGAGTGCCGATCTTGGCGGCGTAATCCACTCCCCGATGCGGACGCTTCTTGCCGAGTACGGGGTGCCAGCGTTCCTGGGTGAAGCGGGAGGAGATGCGCCTGAAGTCGACGGGGGCGCGCAGGAAGGCCTTGCGCATGCTGCGGCCTTCCGGGGTGAAGTAGTCGGCACGACCGGTCTCGTCTTCATAACGCAGCGCGCGGTAACTGCGGCCGCGATTGATGAACTCAGCGGCCAGAATCGGTCCGTCACGCAGTTTCTCGCCATCCAGGTAGTCTTCCTGATAGATCACGGTGAAGCGGTCGCCAGCACGAATTTCGAGCGCGAAGTCGATATCCCAACCGAAGATGTTGGCCAACTCCATGATAAGGTTTTCTGAGAGTCCGGCCCCCTTGGCGGCTTCATAGAGAGAACTCTCGATAGTACCGCTGGTGAAGGCGGTGCGGGGTTCAACCTCACGATTCAGTTCGAGGGCATTGAAGCTGTCGCCGGATGCGGTGATCTCCAGACTGCGGATCTTGTTGTGCACAAGTTGCAGACGCTGCAGATTGTCATCCGAATCCAATTCGAGGAGCAGGCTCTCGCCGGGTCGAATGTCGGTGAGTTGCTTGGCGGTGTCACTGGAGTGAACGATACGGTGAAGCAGATTGGCGCTGAGACCGTGCTTCTTGAAGATCGAGGAGAGGGATTCGCCGCTCTTGATAGTGTGTTGGAGTTGGTGCGTCTCGACGGCCGATATGGCGGGCTCATCGGTTACAATCTGGGGCTGCTCGGCCGGCATTTCAGGTACTTCCGTCACTTCGGTGACTGCTGGCGGAGGCTCCTCGGCCTGGGCAGTGGGTATGAAGCTGATGGACTCCGAACGGGGCGCCGAGATACGTCCCTCCTTCGGCTGACCCGGTAGACTGAGAGGCACCACGACCTTGTCAGGCGTCTGTTGCTCGGGAGCGTGCTCGATCGGTTTGGGTGAGGTGGCCGCCTGATCGGCTTTTTCTTCTGAGGAGATGAGATAGAGAAAACCGCCTGCTAGGAGAACAAGGAACAGAGCGGCGAGAAAGAGACGTTTGATCACCAGTCGGCGCGGTGTCTGTCGGCTCAGAGTGTAGGATTTAAAATCATCCATGGCTCAGCAGTTTGCCCTCGGCTTTATCCGCAGTGGATTGATGGGTTAAACATCAGCTTCGATCCAGTATATCGCGGATAGTTTCGCGATGCCCAATGGTTAATTTTATCAGATACTTCTAGTAAAGTGTGCATCCGTTGCCTTAATACTCGGGTATGAATCGATGACAGACATTGCCGGAACGCTGCAACTCATCAAGCGCGGCACCGAAGAGGTGTTGCCGGAAGAGTTGCTGCTCAAGAAGTTACAGCGGCAGAAGCCGTTGAAAATAAAGGCTGGATTCGATCCCACAGCGCCGGATCTGCATCTGGGTCACACTGTACTGATCAATAAGTTACGTCAGTTTCAGGAGCTGGGACATGAAGTGATCTTCCTGATCGGCGATTTCACCGGCATGATCGGCGACCCGACGGGCAAGAGCGCCACCCGTCCGCCGCTGACCCGGGAGGCGGTGCTGGAGAACGCCAAGACCTACGAGCACCAGATCTTCAAGATCCTCGACCCGAGCAAGACCACCGTACTCTTCAACTCCTCATGGATGGGGGAGATGTCGGCGGTCGATCTCATCCAGCTGGCAGCTAAACACACGGTGGCGCGCATGCTGGAGCGGGATGATTTCAATAAACGCTATACCAGCGGGCAGGCCATTGCCATCCATGAATTCCTCTACCCCCTGATCCAGGGCTACGATTCGGTAGCCCTCAAGGCCGACGTGGAACTGGGGGGGACGGACCAGAAATTCAATCTGCTGGTCGGGCGCCAGCTGCAGGAGGCCTACGGCCAGGAACCCCAGGTGGTGATCACGCTCCCGATCCTTGAAGGGCTGGACGGTGTGCAGAAGATGTCCAAGTCGCTCAACAACTATATAGGTATTACCGATCCGCCGGAGGAGATGTTCGGCAAGGTGATGTCGATCTCAGACGACCTCATGTGGCGCTATTTCGAACTGCTCAGTTTTCGGCCCATGTCGGAGATCGAGGCCTGGCGTGAGGGTGTCACCAAGGGCGATAATCCCCGGGATGTCAAAATCCGGCTTGCAGAGGAGCTTGTGGAGCGTTTTCATTCCAAAGAACAGGCAGAAAGGTCTCACCAAGCGTTCGTCGCCCGCTTCCAGAAGGGACAGATGCCGGACGAGATGCCGGAGTTCTCCCTTGAACCCCCCGAAGGAGGCTATCCGATCGCCAACCTTCTGAAAGATACGGGGTTGGTTAAAAGCACCTCTGAGGCAATGCGTATGATCAAGCAAGGAGCAGTGCGAATCGATGGAGAGCGAGTCTCCGACCAGGGTCTCGCCCTGCAGGGTGGACAGACCTTGGTTTTGCAGGTCGGCAAACGCCGATTTGCCCGGGTGGAACTCGTATAGAGGTGGCGAGCGCAGGCTTTTTTCGGTCTCTTTGTGTTGGGGTGAAAATTCTTTTCTCGACCCTATTGACCCGGCTTGGGATAGACGTATAATGCGCCCCTCTTCCACGGCAGCTTACGGGTTTGTCGAGGGGGATTCGGAGCGAAAAAACAGTCTGAAAAATAGTTGTTGACAACGATTAAACGGACTGTAGAATACGCGCTCTCGAACGGGCCGGGCCTCACCGCCAGCTTGAAAAAGTTGAGAAAATTCTTGACACAAGCACCCGGTACTTTAAAATAGGCGGTCTTTCCCAGATGAAAAGTTTTGGGAAGCTCTTTAACAATTCGGTCAGGTAATTTGTGTGGGTGCTCCGTTGATTTTGGGTAACCAAAGATCGACGAAAGCATTCAAAGATAGTCAATACTATCCGAGAATCTTGAGTCAAAAAGATTGACTGCCATAAGCAGTTATCAAACTTAAACTGAAGAGTTTGATCCTGGCTCAGATTGAACGCTGGCGGTATGCTTAACACATGCAAGTCGAACGGTAACAGGCAG
>JARROA010000062.1:0-18813 GCA_037384425.1 Candidatus Thiodiazotropha sp.
TGCACCGTAATGCTTTTCAAATCACAACGCGGCCTGACGTGCCTCGCTGACCGTCTCGTCGACCCGGTCGATGAAGAGGCAGCTCAACTCCCCCTCCTCGTCGTATTCCAGCGACACGATCTCCGGCTTGTCGTCGTCCACCAGGGCCTGCAGCAGCTGCTGGGAGATGGCCGGCATCAGCTGTTGGCCGATCAGGGTGTTGATGAAACGGGCGCCGGCGTCGTGGTTGATGCAACGTCCGGCGATCTGCTCCGCCACCTGGGGACGGTAGCGAAACTCGATGCTATGGGCCTTTTGCAGACGCTCACCGATGGCGTCGAGCTTGAGGCCGACGATCCCCTGCAGCGCATCCAGGTCGAGGGGAAGATAGGGCACGACCTGCATGCGCCCCAGCAGAGCCGGCGCGAACTGGCCGAGCAGGCTGGGCTTGATCGTCTCCACAATATCGGTGAGTGAGAGGGGTTGCGGCAGGCTCTCGGCAATATCCTCGTCCTCCTCGGCCTGCTCCAGGACCTGCTCCACGGCGAGATGTTGCTCCTCGATCCGTTGCAGCAGGGCCTCGCTGCCCAGGTTGCTGGTCATCAGGATCACGGTGTTGCGGAAGTCGATCTCGCGTCCCTCGCCATCGCGCATGAAACCCCGGTCGAAGACCTGGTAGAAGAGGTTCATGACATCGGGGTGGGCCTTCTCCACCTCGTCGAGCAGCACCGCGCTGTAGGGGCGCTGGCGCACCGCTTCGGTGAGCACGCCGCCCTCGCCGTAGCCCACATAGCCCGGGGGCGAGCCCTTGAGCTGGGAGACGGTATGGGCCTCCTGATACTCGCTCATGTTGATGGTGACCAGGGAGGACTCGCCGCCGAAGATCTCGTCGGCGATGGCCAGAGCCGTCTCGGTCTTGCCGATGCCGCTGGGGCCGACCAGCAGGAAGACCCCGAGTGGGCCGTCGCTGGAGCGCAGTCCCGCCTTGGTGTTGCGCAGGGCCTCGCCGATCTGTGCCAGGGCCATCTCCTGGCCGACGATACGCGCGCCGAGGCGCTCCTCCAAGGTCATGAGGGTGGCCAGTTCACTGCGGAACATGCGACCGGCGGGGACACCGGTCCACTCGGAGACCACCTCGGCGATCACTGCCGGGGTCACTTCCCGATGCAGCTGGGTGAGCTGCGCCTCGTCGTCGTTGGCATCAGCGACCGCCTCCAGCGCCTCGCGCGGCTGGGCCAGCTTCTCGATCGCGCTCTGCCAGCGGGCCTCCAACGCCTCGAGCCGGGACTGGGTCTGATCCCTTTCGGCGGTGAGGTCATTGACCAGGACAGGCTCGACCGGGATGCCCGCCTCCCGCTCCTGGGCCAGGTTGTCGAGCCGCTGCTGGATGAACTGAATGTGCTCGCGCAGGGACTCCATCGCCTCCGGCGCCACCGCATGTCCCATACGCACTCGGGCGGCGGCGGTGTCGAGCAGGTCGATCGCCTTGTCCGGGAGGTGACGATCCGGGATATAGCGGGCCGAGAGCTGGACCGCCGATTCGATCGCCTCGTCGGTGATCAGGATGGCGTGGTGCTCCTCGTACTTGGCTTTTAGGCCGTTGAGCATGAGGATGGCCCGCTGCGGACTCGGCTCGTCCACCTTGACCATCTGGAATCGACGCTCGAGGGCGGCGTCGCGTTCGAAGTACTTCTTGTACTCGGCCCAGGTGGTGGCGGCGATGGTGCGCAGCTCGCCCCGGGCCAGGGCCGGCTTGATCAGGTTGGCCGCGTCGCCGACCCCCGCCTCGCCGCCGGCGCCGATCAGGGTGTGGGCCTCGTCGATGAAGAGGATGACCGGAGTGGAAGATGCCTTCACCTCGTCGATGACCTGTTTCAGGCGGCGCTCGAACTCGCCTTTGACGCCGGCGCCCGCCTGCAGCAATCCGAGATCGAGCACCCGCAGCTCCACACCCCGCAGATGATCGGGCACCCCGCCCTCGGCGATGCGCAGGGCCAGGCCCTCCACCAGGGCGGTCTTGCCGACACCGGGATCACCGACCAGGATCGGGTTGTTCTTGCGCCGGCGGCAGAGGATGTCGATCAGCATACGGATCTCGCCGTTGCGTCCGCGGATCGGGTCGAGCTCGCCGTTGGCGGCCCGTTCGGTGAGGTTGGCGGTGAACTGGTCGAGGGCCTGGTGGCCGATCGATTTATCCCCGGTAGTGCGTCTGCCCTCGCCGGTCGACTGGGGCACGGACGAGACGGGCGCTTGGACCTCCTCCCTGGAGCCCTCCACCAGTCGATGGAAGTTGCCGCGCAGATTATCCAGCGAGATGTTGCCCAGTATCTCCAGCCCCGCGACGGGCAGCGCCGGCGCCAGATCGACCAGGGCATCGAGCAAGGCCACTGAGCGGATTCGCTCCTGATCGTAATAGAGGGTGGAGGCGAGCCAGGCGCGCTCCAGCCACTGAAAGATGGCAATACTGAAACTGGGTTTGCCCTGGTTGCCGGCCTCGGCCCGGGAGAGGCTCTCCAGCATCTTGTGCCAGAAGGCGTCCAGGTCCACATCGAGGCGTTTCAGCAGATGGTCCATGTCGGTGCCCGTCTCGCCCTCCAAGAGCTTGATCAGGAAGTGTTCGATGCGCACCTCGTAGTTGCCGCGCGTACCGGCGAAGATGGCCGCATCCTCCAACACCTTGGCGCAGACCGGATTGAGTCTTTCGATGAGGGCCTTGATATGTCTGTTGTCCATGTAAGCTTGCTCCTGGAGTCTCCACTCCGCTAGAAATTACGCCGCCTGTGTTCGCGTCATGCCGGGCTCGCTGTTGCGATCACCGCTGATGCGGACCTGCCAGTCCGCCGTGACCTGGTCCTGAAGCCAGGTCGACCAACCCAGAACCAGCTGATCGGAACCCAGGGGCTCCGCGTTGACCGTGCCGGAGGTGATCTCTATGACCAGATCGAAGTCGATACTGGGCGGCAGATAGCGCTTGACCAGATCGATCACCGTGCGTCCCTTGGCCGTTGTCGGCATGAGCTGCATGGAGTCCTGGGGCGTAATGGGACCGATCATCACATCGATCTTGCCGCTGATATCCAACACCTCGTCGCCGAGCAGCAGATTGTCGCCGAGTCGCAGCTCGCCGTCGCCCAGTGGAAGGCTGCTCTTGACGCGGATCCAGCGTGATTGAAACTGCTTGACCCGGACGGGTATGGCATCGAGATAGTCGTTGAGCAGACCCTCGAGACCCTGGGCGTTACGCACCCGCCGCCCCAGCAACCCGGCATAGGAGAGCCCCTTGCCATGCTCCTGGTTGACCGACCATCCGGAGATGGCGCTGACCATTCTCAGATAGAGATTGGCGGATTCGTCCAGGTGGAAACTCGGACGGTACTTCTTCCAGGCCTGATAGTAGAGGGCATAGAGACGATGGTTGAAAATATCGAGAAAGGCGCGCAGCGCCCTGCCCCCGTCGTCGTCCAGCATGGCCCGATCCGAGAAGTAGTGCGGCACCGCCGCATCCACGCCGTAGAAACCCATGAAATTGAGCTGTATATCGAGTCGCCCCTGATCGTCATAACGGCAACGGCGAATGTCGGCGGCCGGAAAGCTGGTCTCGCTGGCCGGACGAAACCGGCACCAGCGATCGAGCCCATCGCCGATCTTGCCCCGTTCGGGCCAATGCTGCTCGAGGAGATAGGCGACCTGGGTGAAATCATGCGAGGCCGCCGAGTCGAGAATACCGCGAATTACATCAGGGAGGTTTCGCCCAGGGCCGGCTGCCATGACAACTCCTTTCCTGATGGATGACAATGGACACATGTGCGCACAACCGTATTGATGTTGGCGTACATGGTGAAGAATCTGTGCAGAATGTTGCCGAACAGCGCAATGTCAGCCATCGAGGCATAGTTGCCTTCATGCAGGGTGAGCACGATCTCCATGCCGCGCATGAGCGCGCCGCGATACATCTCCTGATAGAGATCGAGCTTGACGTCCTGGATGCCGTCGATCTTGCGCAGATTGTCCTGCCTTCCTGTCCATTCGTAGAGATAGAGAATCCGCTTGAGGGTCTGCAGTTCGGCAATGGAACTGTAGTTCAGCGCCAGGTGCGCGACCACGCCCCACTGGTAGTCGATGTCATCGGGGGGCATATAGGTCGGCGTCGGACGCGAAATATTGGTCAGTTCGAGAGAGTCCTTGAGCGCGTTGTTGTTCGTCGAGTTGTTGCGAATACTGCCTTCGAAGAGGTAACGGCGTGGAAAGTGGCCGTTGTAGGCATGAATGGCGCAACTCAGCGTCTCAGACTCGAAGGCCGAGATGCCACCCACGGAGATGAATGTATCCTCGCCGCCCTGGACCCGGCTACGGGTCGAAACGTGATAGTGTCTTGGTGTTTCCGATTGATTCTTGAGTTCGTGTATCGAATGGTAGGTGTGGCGTTGACCGCTGGTTGCACCCAGACTCTCCACTTGATCGACACTATAGATAGCAAGTGAATTCGGCTTGCTCACATCGGCAAGGACGCGATACTCAGAGCGTCTGTGGTCGATCAGGACCGGCTCAGACTGAGACCTGAAGAGATTGACCGCCGGGCTGCAGTGCAGTCGAAAGGTCCCTGCGTCGATTCGGTAGTCGGCTGGAAGCTGTGCATCGAGGTAAAATTCCAGGGCAAACTGATTACAGTTCTCTGGCCAGACCACTTGCTCCAGTCCTCGTAGTCTGATGAACAGAAATTTTTCTCGGAAGCAGAAGTACTCCTGCAGCAGATGGGTACCGATGAAGGAGCGCCCCGATTTCGGGAGGATAGTGGATTCGATATCCATGTGAGCGGGAGAGACGCAACTCTGCCCTCCCAGGACTCTGATCTCATCACCCTTGGCAGACGGTATGCGTAACCGGACCTTATTCAAGCGATCAGTCAGATGATGCCAGAGGTCGAGTGTCAGAGTTGGGTAGCCATGGAGATAGAATAGAAGATCCTTCAGTTCGAGCTGATCGATAGTTGAGCTGGCGCCGATCTCGAAATCGAGTCGAATGACATAGCCTGCAGCGATGTCTTCATTGAGTTCTGCCATCACGATCCTGAGCGGATTGATGACGACATCGGTTGTTGTCCTGTACTCGCATCTGACGAGTTCTGCCTTTTTCTTGGGTTTCTTGTGTTCATTCTCTCCAACTAGATCGGAGAGCACTCGGGTACCTTTCAGACAGCGATCCGGCGTCGCCAGTTGGTTGGTTTTAGCATTGAATTCAATAATGGTTGCCGACGGGAACGGGCGAACAAACTGGGGCCACATCTGCCTGATCAGGGTCTGACTGATCTCAGGCACATCATCGTCAATGCGACATCGAATATGGGCCGTCAGATAGGCCATACCTTCCAGTAAACGCTCTATGTAGGGATCCCTATCCCTGACCTCTGTAAGATTCAACATACTGGCCTGCTCAGGATAGGATTGAGCAAACTCGATTGCCGCTTCATTCAGCAGTCGCATTTCGGCATCGAAGTAGTCTTTCATCGAACCACCCTGATTGACTGATCAGTCATGCACTGGTCGTTGAATAACTTTGGCATAACCCTCACTCTTCAAATAGGTCTCGAATCGCGTCTCCTGCCCATTTGCCAATCTGGCGCGTATCTCCAAGATAACAACGCCTTTAGCTCTATCCTTAGGTAGGCTTACCACTTCCACATCCACAATGCGTGGTTCATATTTATCGATACACTCTTCTATTGCGGTCTGGAGATCAGCGATGGTATAGGGAAGATCTCCATAGGCTTCGGTTATATCGGGCAGACCGTAGTCGGGCAGATGGGATAATACCCCCTGCCTGGCGTTAAGCAGTCTGGATAGGTGGTCTTGAATACTCTGGACGATGACACTTTCGCCATTGCAGACAGGCAACGGCGTATTATCCTGCCACTCCTGCGTGAATACTTCGAACAGACCGTAGCCGTGTGATGCGCGCATCGAAAATACAGATGTCCCAATACAACAAAAGATAAATGAAAAAATGGCGGGGCTAGTTGCCCCGCCATCTTACTTACCGACCGTCATTCCAGGAATCGGTGAATTCGATGTTGCCATCGACATAGGTCCATGTAATACGACCATAGCGCATGGAGACCTCCTCGAGATGAGGATAGCGCTCTTTATCGATATCTTTCACATTGTGCATCACCGGGCTTACCTTGGTGATCTTTACATCCTCCAGACGATGGCGGAAGTATTCACGTTCGGTGCCAGTGTCGTCGATGCGATACCAACGCAGTTCAAGCTCTTTCAGAGTCTGACCATTGCTGCAAGCCTTGTAGAGATAAGGCGAGGAGCTATCAAATGCCTTGGTAATCTTGAAAGGCTCGTGTTTGCGTGTCCCTGTGAGTGCGCCCGTATCGGAATCCGTAGGAATACGGATTTCGTGATCGAAGTGCAGGACTTCCACACTTCCCTGTCTTCCTGACACAGATACCGCACCATCGATCGCTGCACCTTGATCATCTTTGATCCACATATACGCAGGAATTGCCATTTACTTCTCCCTAAGGTTTAGTTCCAATTTAAATAAGTGTTTGCTACAAACACTACAAGTGATGAGGTGTTAAAGCCTCTAGTCTGCTTAATTGCAGTCGGTTGCTCGAATGAGCGAATATTTTTCATCTCATCTGTTAAAATTAACAGAACAATACGACTGTCCGGTTGTCACTCCTGATTTGCCGGCATCTTGGCAACCAGTGAAAGTCGCACATCGACACCTTCTATCTGGAAGTGCGGGACAACAAAGAGACTGACCCGGTAGTAACCCGGATTCTCAGGTATCTCTTCAACCTTGACCTCCGCATCCCGTAGGGGATGGGTAGCGATCAATGCTGCATCCGGATTGGTCATCTTAGTCACCAGCCCCTGCAGCCAGTCATTCAACTCGTTTTCCAACTCCTGACGGGATTTGCTGGAGCCAATGTTTTCCCGCTGCAGGACCTTCAGATAGTGGGAAATCCTCGAAACCAGGAAGATATAGGGCAGGCGGGAGTTGATGCGACTGTTTGCCGTAGCATCGACGGTCGAGTACTCAGCCGGCTTTTGGGTGGAGTTGGCCGAAAAGAAACAAGCGTAATCGCTGTTCTTGTAGTAACTGAGCGGGATAAATCCCTGGTTGGCGAATGCAACCTCCTGGGTTTCAGAGATGATGACCTCGGTCGGTATTTTAGCCTGCTTACCCTTTCCCACATCGTAATGATGAATAGGCAGGTTCTCGACCTTGCCGCCCGCTTCGGGGCCACGGATGTTTACCGTCCAGCCATGACGTTTGTAACTGTCTGCCATATTGGCGGCAAATGCGAAAGTTGCATTACCCCAGAGATAGTTCTCATGACCTTCTCGTTTGACATCCTCCGAATACTGAAAACCGCGCACAGGATTTTCCTCACCATAAGGATGGCGCAGCAGGAATCTTGGCATTACAAGTCCGACATAGCGTGAATCCTCAGAGTCGCGAAATGATTTCCAGCGAATGTACTCGGCGCGCTCCATATAGCTGGAGACATCCTGGATCTTGGGGACCTCTTCAATAGCTTCTTTGTCAAAGAACTTGGATCCGACCGAACCGAGAAATGGGCAGTGAGCTGCAGCAGCTACCCTTGCGATCTCCGACAGAAGTCCAACATCCGGCGCTTCCCGTCCAAACTCGTAGTTGGAGACCATGGCGGTGATCGGTTCACCTCCGGGCGTATCGTATTCCTGGGTATAGATGTGGCGATAGAGGCCGGATTGTGTCGTCTCTGGTGAGTCTTCGAAATCGCTTTGCAGGGCATGCTTGCTGACATCTAGCAACTCGACTTTGATATTGCTGCGAAAATCGCATCTGTCGATGAGAAATTTCAGCCCTCGCCATGCGCTTTCCACTTCCTGGAATTTCGCGTGATGCAGGACCGCATCGAGTTGAGAGCCGATAATCTCGTCTATCTTCCCGATATAGTGATCAAGAAGCGTTTTGTCGATCTTTTCGGCTACAGTATCTTCCTCTGACGCCAGATCCAGGAAGACACTTAATGCAGCGGTCAGTCGTTCGTTGAGTTGAACCTCCGCCATCTTGTTGACGTGACGAAAAGAATCGAGCTGAATTTTTTCCTCGATTGGACTCACATGTACGAGGTCACACAGACGCTCGTAACTTCCGACTGGTTCGGCGTGTATCTGTTGTTTGTCTTGGGCTGAAGTATATTCCTGTATTGCCATTAGTCTGCTCCACGTTCATTAATAGGATGTCTGCGCGCTCAAGCTTTGAGATCAGTGCCTTTTAAGCATCTCTCTGTTGCTCATCTTCTCTAGAATCAGCAACCAGCGCATCCAGCTTATCCTTGAGATCCATTAAATCCGGTCGATTTTTTACGATCTTTTCCAGTTCTCTTCTAAGGCTTCCGTTATCGAGAATATTCGAACGCAGATCCTTCAACAGATTTCGCATGGCAAGCATTTTGTGCAATTCTGGTATCTGCTCTGCAACAACCTCAGGATCTAGTGATTTGATTGAATCCACTTCTAACTGAACACGTATATCGTTACCTTCACTGTTCAGTTTGTTTTCAACATTGAAATCGAGTTTAGGTGCGAGATTACTCATCACAGTCTCGAAATTTTCTTTATTGATATTGATTCGTTCCCTTTCAGCCACTCTTCCTTTGGTTTTTCCGTTGCTGAAATCCCCCATAACAAGGAGTTTCATAGGTAGTTCGAGTTTTTTCTTTGCGCCACCCGTTTCGACATCCAAGGTTATATTGACCCGCGCCTTCGGTATCTCTTTTTGAAAACTTTCCGCCATAACAAGCTCTCCTTATCTCTTTTACCGTCCATTTGGCACGGTCATTACATTAAAACAGGCAGTCCATCCACCACACCCCAGCGTTAATACCCTATAAATGTTTTAGGGCAAAGGCTAAGTCTGTATCACATATCTTTCGCTTTAGTTCTTCTAGCTGTGTCTTATTCGAGTCTTGGCCTTGCTCACCAGTCTGCAAAAGAAATAGCATCTTATCCCACAATTCAAGCGCTAAATCCTTGTCCCATTCCGCAAGACGATACCTTTCTACTTGACCTTCCAGCTTGAGCGCGATCGGAAGCGCCATATCCGCGCGGCCTGCATTGAGACATAAATCGAGCCTTGTGAGATCGAGTCTGTAAGCCTCAGATCCATCACGGGCAGTTATTTCAGCGAGCTTATCAATTGCCGCGCCTAAATTTTCTGTGCCATTTTTTTCTAGTATGCTATTGATCCGCTTATTGATATCGGCTTCAGTATTAGCCGAGTTAGTGGATGCCTGTTGTTTAGTGCTCGATTTAGTCTGGCGCAATTTTCTTCGCGTTACTTCATTGGCAAAAGGCGTACCGTCACTAAATTCCAAATTCAGTATTTCTGGTGTTTGCTTAACCAAATGATTGAGATAAAACTCCACCAGTTCAGCCAGATCGTTTCTCCCGGTAGCACGGGCCACTTCAATTTCTTTTAGTTGCAGATCCAAATAGTATTGACAACCTGCTTCCATAAAATATGACTCATACTCTAGTAATTTCGCATCATTTGCTACCAATCCGAGAGGTAACCCAACTGCAGAGATCACGGCTTGACGTGGAGGCGAGAGCTTGGTCGTCCCTGCTATATTTTCCGGCAAGACGGAACTTGTCCATTTCATAGCGCGTGAAACGGAGATTAGACGGGCTATATCGCCTTGCTCGGCAAGATAGTCAAGCAGACGTTCGACTGTACGAGTAAAAACCAACCCACTTGTAATCTCATAAGACTCAACATTGTTTGAATGAGACATCGAATCATCGGTAGAATTGACTTCCTCCTGAACAGATGCTTCGCTAGGCAGACTTTTTGCAAGCCACGGATTCAACGACGTCCAAATCGCATTATCGCTTCCATAGATAGATGCCAATATTCTGTTAAGCGATTCCAGATGCTTTTTTACCGCGAAAACACTCTGACGATCATCTATATCTGTAAGCGCGATTTTGTTGACGAATGCAGTCAGCTTATCATTGTTCAACCATGTAACTGCCTGCAGTTGTGCACTTTCTCGTTGTGGATGGCAGTTAATACCATATCGCTTCACTAACTCGTAATAGAGTTCTACGCCTTCAACCAATCCATCCAAACCGTCATTGAATACCCGCGCCATCAGGTAGTATCCAGCAACCCGAAGATCTTTGGACTCCACCTGGAGTATGCGTTCACAAAGTTTGGCAATCTCCGCATAATCTGTATCCGACAAGCGATCGATTTCTAACTTCACGGCAGTGAAATCATCGCCATAGCGGGGATCTTCACCGACCTGAGACTCGCCGACTGGCAACAATAGCGACTCCACCAGTGAGTTGATCGACTCATTGTTTGCAGGTTGCGCTGCACTATCCACTATTTACGCCCCCAGTTCGCCCACTCATCGGACACACTGACCATATCTCCTTCCTTGTTAAGGTCCCCGATCATTTTGGCGGACTCGCTTACATTCTGCTGAGTTTGGCTCTCTTGGAGCAAATTGATCAAAATTCCGTTATCCGTTCTGCGCCCTAACAAATGCGAGAAAAAAATAGGCGTTATAGGCCTGAAGAACAAATAGAGATACTGTTGCTGTCTATTCTGGGTGTCACCCCAGATGTAGTGAGGGCGCCAACCCCTTTTTCCCAGCATCGATTGCGCCGTTCTCACCCAAAAGGAGACATGGATATGAGTTTGGTCATTCGCCGGCAAAGGGATTTCGATTCCCCATGACGTACGAAGAGGTGATTTACGTACAGCAGTAGCGAGAAGATCACGCATCATATCGATGCACATGGCTGCGCATCCTTCTGCTGAATCGCCAAGAGTCTCTCTCCAAAATCGCTTGCGTCCCAACGATTTCAAAGCCGATATCTCTGACACCATCAAATCACTCCGTGTAATCTGCTTCCGTCCCTGATTCAATGCCTCAACACGTTTTTTCAACATGTTTATCGGTTGCAGGCTCCAGTCCATGGAGCACAGATTCTCAGCACTATCGAAGAAGGCCTTATATGCACATGGAAGTGTGGATGAGAGTGACTCAGAATTTTGGTTCGGCAACAACTTGAAAAGCAGGAAGGGGTACTGTCGTCCACATTTGTCCTCACTACCCATCATGGAACCAATCACCGTACCATGTTGATCATCACTCCCGGTAAATGCGAAATTATATGTATATCGTTGGAGTTCTGCCTTTTCTGCTCGCGTCTGCATCACTCGATTATGTTGAGCAAACCCTTGCTGAATCCACTCGTCCAGATCGAGTACCGCACGCCCAGTTACGTTATAACGTATAAACTCGTCATAAATCGGCAGCTTTCCAAAACAGCCTACTCTAGATTCCTGCCGCGGCTCCGTTTCTAGTCTGCTATGTTTCAAAAAACTAAAGATCATCAGTATGCCGCCAATCTTGAACCGCCGCTTCGAAACAGTGACCCAGGCAGTTTGAATGTACTTATCATCTTGAAATTAAATATATTATCCTGTCTGTCCGCTCTCAGCTTGAAAGACACACTCACCGTACCACCATCAGAGGCGGGAAGTTCCCAAGTCGTCCGGTAGTGAGTTCCGCTTTTTTTCTCGATATCGGCAAGCGTGAGGAGATGAAATAGTCCCCAAGGACCGTCTGCCCTCAGTTCACCAACAGCACGCCCGTGATCGGCAATGCCAAGGACTCGGGCTCCGATCTGATTCATCTCTCCAGGCCAATCGAAACGTTGCCAGACTTGAGGTCCATTTCGATATCTGAACAGTTGACCATTCGATTCGATCTGCATCTCTCGCAGCTTGGTGCTGGGATCCGGTTGCAAATAAAATGTCATGTTCGGTTCACTGTTCTGGTTGGTATAGAGCGCATCAGTAATTTTTTGTGCTTCAGTCAACCCCTGCAAAAACTCTTGTGAAAAGTTTGCACCGATCCCTAGCCACTTTCTGGGCTGCCAACCATGAGCCGTCTTACGCAGGTATGGCGAAAGTCGTTCATTTGCGAATTTCCATAATATGCCGTCATCCGGGTGGTAAAACGCGGCAACATCGGCAAGCGCAGCATCACTTCCCGTAGCAGAGAACGGAAACTTCCCAGATATCATTTTTCTGTACGGCTTAACTACGGATGTTATCCATTCCTGCTGAAGATCGGATGTCGCTTGACCGATTACGCCTGACCAAGCCATGCTGATTGGAGGACTCAAGAGCGATTTGAGAATCGACCTGGTAGCTGGCCTTACACTGTTGACGAGCGTAGTTGTCGTGACCCAGGCTTTAGAAATACTGGGCTTGGCATTACGCCCCGATAGCAGATCTGCGGCAAATCGTTCACTGTCACGTTTTACGTCGACGGAAGCTGCCAACCCATCCATCTCGCCGTATAACTGGGTCAGAGCCTCCAAATAGGCGCTGATCGACTCGCTCAGCTCGCTATCACTTTCAGGCGCGGAAAAGCGCTGTATATCATCAAATACCTCTGCCAATTCCGGGACAGGTTGCGGTTTTGTCGACTGAGTGACAGCGGGCAGCACCTCCGCCCCTGGTGCATCTGTCGCCTTAACCGATTCCGGACGACTCTCGTACACCAGCGTGTTCTCGGCAATCGCCTGTGAAAGCTGTGCAATAGGGCCTTCAGTGCTTGACAGATACATCAACGCCATAGATTTATCTGCCAATTCTCTGGGTAACCTGTATTTGAACGAATTGAGGAAGGCCAACCACCAATCGGCATAGTCCGTGAAATAGCGGGCCCTTATCTCTTGTTCCAGAAAGGCGGCCAGCTTATCCCCTTTCAAAGCGCTATCTTCGGATGTTGCGGAATCAGTGTTTGGCGAAGGCTCACTAACATCCTGTTCCGGTTGATCATTTTCTGCCCGATTCATCGATGCTATTTCATCACCTATAGCATCAATATGAGCCTCTGATCGTACGCCGTCATTCCCCGGTTTCTCTGCAGGATCTTCCATTACCCAGTCGCCATGAGCAAAGGACTCTGACATGCTGGCGATCTCTTCCTTGACAAAGCCATACCAGGCTTCCGAGGTATAGATTCCCGGTATGGTGCGCTTCGAAACCAAGTACTCTTTTCCCTCCCCGGTCACGAAGTGCTTGATTTCCAATTCAGGCCAATCCGGCTTTCCCTTATTTAGCAGCAGTGCATAGAGCCGGATGGGATCAGGTGTTGTGTAGAGCTGCTTTCTTGCCTTGGCGATGAGTTGCTCATTAGCAGGTAACTGCATCTCATGCAGCTCTTTTCTCGGTTCCATATAGCGACGAGTGAGTTCCTGTATATACCGTGCACTCTCTTCATCGGGCTTGGCTCCGTCAAACACGAGCCGTTGCCAGATCTTTGCGCTCGCCGCCAACAATGCATCGAAATCATAATGCTCATGCCGTGTCAGCTGTAGATAGGTCTTCAGAGTTTCGTAGTAGTTGGGCCTGAGCTGCTCCTGGACCGACTCGGTGGAGACGGCCCAACGCATTCCTAAACCATCAAGTTGACGCTCGATTTCACGCGTAACCGGTACCCAGTATGCTTGGTAGAGGGATGCATCAACCAGCTGTTCCAGCTGAGTCTTCTGCTCATTTGCACGATAGAGTGCAGCCTGTTTCACCCAAGGCAGCTCTTTGTCAATCGTATTCAGTTTTTCAAGGTGCTTCTGCAGTTCCACAACCGCGTCGAAAAGTTGCTTGGTTGTTGATTTGGGTTTTCTAATTGTCTCGCCTACCTCTTCAGCCAGTGTGACACCACGATTTAGCAGATAGGTGTTAGTGGCATATGATCCACTGAGTACCAGATAGGCACCTCCCACAACAATCAGCGACAAAAGCACAGCCGCCGTTCGCAGCCCCCTGTCCCAGCCTAGTTTCTTTCGATTAGCTCTGGCACCACCCTGAATACGGAATATTACTTCGGTAAAGAAGTTCTTGATAAAGAATGGCCGCTGCTTCCCGTTCAAACCATCTACCTGCTTGGCCACACCAAAGGCCTGACGCAGATTACCTATGACACGCTCTATTGGTGTGCCTTCCTGAGTCGCACTAGTGAAGTAGACACCAGCGAACTGAGGCGTCTCTTGATAGGGATTCTGTTTGAACAGCAGATTGATAAACTCGTTGATTTTTTCAGCGGCAGCACCGAATTGGCTGGGAAAATCGAACAGTTCAGCCTTTCGATTGAGATTTCGTTGCATCGACATCTTGCGTAGTCGTATGTCACACAGGCGCACATACAGATTGTTCAGATGCTTTTCGAAGACCTCAGAGACATCGTCATCAGATTCCTGCTTGTCGTAGAGATAGGCGCCCCATACCTGATTCCTCTCCTGCTCGCTCAAGTCTTCGAAAAAGGCTTCAAAACCCTGAAGCAGATCGGTCTTCGTAAAAACGAGGTACACCGGAAACACTAGGCCAAGTTCCCTAATCAGCTCGCTGATTCGGTTGCGAATGATCTTCACATGCCACTCAAGCCCTTCGCTGTCCGTGGTCAGAAGCTCTACCAGACTGACCGCCACCAGCACTCCGTTGACCGGCAATCACAGTTCCGGGTTCCACCGTAACCCTTGATATTGATGTCGTCATCGTTGGCATAGGGGAAATGGAGTCCCGACTGGCGCAGCAATGTACTCTTACCGGCCGCGGACGGACCGATGATCATATACCAGGGCAGTGCATAGAGTGCCGCATTGCCCCTGTACCTCGCACCCAACTCCGATGACTTCAGCGAAGAGATCGCTTCATTCATCTTCTCCTTCAGCAGCTGGATTTCGAGTTTCTTCGAAGCCGCCTTGGACTCTTCCTGACCGCTGAGTTCACCCTGCAGTTTTGCACCACGGCGCGATATAATGACCCGTCTCACTAGCCACACAATCAGCGCGACAAGAACAATCGCACCGATGATCGCAAGACGATAGGTCACACTACTCAGCCCGAGCGTCGGACCGGCAAACCATACCAGCGATATTACGACAAAGAGGCCGACCACTGTACTGCCAGCACGTGACAGCGCATATCTTTGTATGAGGCTAAAGATGCTATGCATTACTCACTCCGGCTTGCGTCTGTGTCTTTGCCGTCGGATATATTTTTGGGCTTTGCAAGCATGGCAATCTGCCGTTCAAGACTCTGCTGGGAGGCATCGACTTGCTTGGACAGAATCACCGAATAGCCGGCATAGCTGAAAAACACCAGACCAATGGTCACCACACCAATAACCCAAAAGGGAACATGCCGACTGACTCGCGCGATGATTCCGGTTTTAGGCTCACCTTCAGGTGCCAATTTTGGATCTACGATGCCACGATAACCGTCGATCTGACTGCGCAGATCGACCTGCAGAGCCATCAGCGCCTCCAGACCGCGCAACCTGTACATGCCCTCGAAACCGAGCTGGAGGCAGGTATAGTAGAGCTCGAGCAGCTCCAGGTTCTTCTCGCCTCCCTGGCGCAGAGCGTTGAGTTTTTGAAAAAAGTTCTCGCCCGCCAAGTGCTCGCCGAAGAATTTAAGTTGCAGTGGACTGCTCATCCACTCCATTCGCCCCGGATTGTCCGAGGCCAGCACAGCCTCGTCGACGAAGGCGGCCAAGGCATATTTCGCATCCTGAACGGTACTGGTCCCTATCTGACGCTCGAAGGCCATTCTCTCGAGCACATCAAAAGACTTGATGATCTGCTCCCGATAATCGCCCAAGGACTCGCCTTCAGCATTACGTTTCAACTTAGCGGTAAACGCGAAAATCGAGGCACTGCACTCGAGTAACAGATTGACGTCCGATAATTCTGATCCTTGCCTCGCTGGCACAAGAATTCTCCCTATTCCGATATCCTTAGTTGACTACTCTTCCACAGTAATCAGATCGACACTCGCTTTGGCAAACTCCTGTGTGAGGAAAAGCGCAATTGAACGGTCTTCAACCACGCGCTCCCAGAACTCGCCTTTGGGTTCCAGACGAAAATATTCGTAGCCGCTCTTGATCGGCAACCGGTTCGGCGGCCTTTGGGTATGCGTCAAGGTCACGCCAGGCATTGCCGATGCGATGATCATCTCAATATCCGAACGGGCGCCCAGCTTGACCTTGCGTGGAAATTCATTGAACCAGGAGACATCGTCGCCATCCATGCTCACGGCCATGAAGAATGTGGTCTTCTCAAACAGCATGATATCGATCGAATCCACCGAGTGCAGCAGCTCGGTTTCCCGGTTGAGTCTCAAACCGGCTGTCATCGATGGCATCACCGCATCGATCAGCGAACGCAACACCCTATCCAGCCCCAGAAACACCTTGCTGAGATCGGCGTGCTCATACACCGGAATCTCGTCAGACTCGAAGTTGGCCTTGTAACACTGCAGCACGGAAGCGATGTCAATCAGACTACGGTAGAGATTCTCCGGATGCGCATCGGGATTGCTCGCGAAGTGTCTCAACTGAGCGGCTGCAGGATTCAACACCTGCATCAGGAGAAAACTGCTCAGCTCATTCGGCCCATATTCGGTGATCCGGGATCCATACTGGCGTACACGCTTCCCCAGTACCTTGGCTTTGGCGGAGAAGAGTTCGGAGAGCCTCTGGATGCTGCCACGCAGCACTTCGGATGCACCTATGCGACATACCGTGGGAATAAAGTCGGTGGAGAGGCTGTAGCCGCCGGTCCCGTCACTAACAAGGTCGGCGATCTTCAGCAACGAGAATTGATCATTGGCGTTATTGGCTTTAATCAGTACCAGGTTATGGCGCGCCACCAGTATCTCACGCTCACGACTGCTGTCGTAGAGATCGGAAACCTTCTGATAATCGGCTTCCCAACGGCAAAGTTGTCCATTGGCGCTGTAGCCGCTGATACCGGCGACCGCCGAACCGACCGGTAACCCGATCTGTATCGAGACATCACCCCCATTGGTTTCGCTCAGATCACAGCTCAAGGGGGTCACGTTGGCAGCGTCGTATTCAATAAGATTGCCGCAGGGAAGAATGGCGGTGCATTTATTCAACCGGAACACGCCGGCCTTCAGGGACTCCATATCCACATCCAAATGGATCACGCCCCATCCAAGGGGTGCCGCCGCTCGGTTCAGCAACTGCTGTCTCTTCTCGAAGTAACTGTCCCAACTTTGGAAGTGCTGCTGCCCCAACACGATGCCTTCTGCCCAAACGACTTTCTGCAGTGTCATATCAATCTCCGTATCGGGCGACCATCGATCCCCTTCCCTGTTCTGCTCGCAATCACTCGTCGAATTCGACGATATTTCCGTTGAGCCTCACATGCAGTGACTTGCTGAATCTGCGGCTGATATAGCCGTCCGACAACGGCTTGATGGCGCGCCACTGGCCGCCCTGCGCCTCGCGGAATATGGCCATAACGGCTGCGAATTTGATCCCGTCACGGCGTTTGAACTCCACTCGTTGCTCGGAAGCCGGCGTCAGCACCAGTTCCTGTCTGCTCAACAGGGCATCACCCAGTACAGTCACATCATCCTTCCACAGCGCCTCGAACTCGGCCGACTCGAAGCTCTGATCATCCGCTAACAGATAGACCCTGGCGACCACTGGCAACGGTTCGTTTTTCTCATTGGGATTCAAGTTAGAACCCGCTTCAAGTCCAAACTTCACCGGCGGCGATGAGCAACCCGCAAGCGTGGTAACAACAACCCACAAAATCAGCGCAACGAAAAATCGAGGTCTATACATGGCGAACAATCCAGTCACTATTTAACTGCGGTATTTCCTGAATCCTTCATCTTATGGCCACTCTCCGTGTCGGCCCTCATCTGTTCTCGCGCTTTGGCATATCTAGCCACAAACGACGACATCAGCATCTGTTGATGCGCATCAAGATGTTGTTGGCGCTTAAGTTTCGCTCTTGATGAATCAGCTTTTGTATCAAATACATTTTGATTGGCATGTTTGCCCTTTTTGGGCTTGCCACCATCGATCGAATCAGTGGTAAGTTCGTCGAATGCCTCGACCAGCGCCACTTGATGTTGCGCCAGATCACCAAAGAGCTGCTTCAACCGCATGGCTCCCTCTTCGCCCCCACGAATCCAGTCGGAGATCACCTTGCAGCTATCTTTGCCCTTGAAGGATTCGAGATCGTCGCTGAACACGCGACCATAGGAGAGACCGAACTCATCGGCGAAACAGCGCTGACCCTCGACCAGAGAGGCCAAACCTTCGACGAGCGAACGCAGAACGGGACGGAACGCTTCCCGCTTTTTCTGTTTGCGTTGGATATGAATTGAGAAAGGATCGACTTCCATATCATTACCGCTCCATCGATTACAACCAGCAAGCCGATACACTATTTATCAGCTGGCCATCCATGTCCTGACCGCACTCACGTCTCTGTAGATACGGCGTATTGAGAGCGCATTGTACGATTCGTAGGGAGAATGTCGAGTCAGAAAAAACGACAACCGCTTGTCGTTTTTTCGAAATTCATCACATTTTGACATTTAGTGATTACCGCACCTACCGTTAACGGTTTCACAAATCAAGCGACTTAGTACCATTCGTTCGGCCAAGTATTCCTCAATACTTTCGTGACCGAGTTATCAGTTTCCTGAAACCTGACACAGGTAAGCTTGCGGCTTTAACACTGCACAGCATCTGTGCAGTTCAACGGAATGCAGTAGGTATAAAGGAATATCCATGGAGATCCCCGCCAACAAGGCGCGTATGGAATTCGCGCTGGAAGGCACCCCCTATCCCGTCATCGCCGTGCAAGGCGAAGAGCGTCTCAACCAGGGCTTTTTCTTTCAGCTCGATATCCAGATCGCGTTGCATCAATATGGCGATGAGTTCGTCGGCCGCCGCGCCGAGTTGCGCTT
>JARROA010000063.1:0-14240 GCA_037384425.1 Candidatus Thiodiazotropha sp.
TGGTAATGAATAGCTGGTTACCTGATCGATATAGCATGGTAGAAATTTGTCCTAACGTTTTGCTGTCCAGTTCTGATGCTAAGTCATCGAGTAGAAATACAGGCATTTTGCCCTTGGTCTTTTTTAGCAGAATTGCCTGCGACAGCATTGCGAGTATGATGAGCACCTTCTGCTGCCCCCTCGAGAGAATCTGTCTTGACTCAACACCATCGATCTTAAATATGAGATCAGCTCTTTGTGGTCCTACAGTGGTGTAACCCCGTTCCTTGTCATCAGGCTCCTTATGTTTCAAGAGATCATGGAGGTTCTCTCCGGCCTTCCATCCCTGATTGAAACTGACATCCAGACCATCCAGGAAATTAATCTGTTCGCTGAGATTGAGCAGTTCCTTCTTCCAACAATCAAAATACCTGCACTGCTGCTCATTGACTTTGTTGGCATAATCCACAAATGCCTTGTTCCATATGGAGAGGTCAGATGAACTTGATCTCAGGGCATTGTTTCTCTGAAGAAGAGATCTCGAGAAATTCCCAATTACTGTTTTGTATGAATGTTCCACGTGGAACAATCCCCAGTTGAGAATACGTCTGCGATGTTCAGGACCTTCGTCGAGTAGACGGTGAGACAACGGTGTTATAAGGACTGTTGGAAGAGTGCTGGCAAGAGTTGAAAGCTTTTTTATTATTTCTCCATCTGTCTTTACTAGGGTTTCCTTACCCTTCTTGATTAGACCGAGTCTTATCGTCTTCGCATCCTCGTCTTCCAGTTTTGAAAAAAGTGTGAGCTGATCTTCGCCTTTTTGTATTGGACTACTGTTATGTCCATGACGAAAGCTCTTTGCACGTCCCAACAGATAGATCGCCTCTAGGAGTGATGTTTTACCTGCGCCATTCGCGCCGGTGATGAGGTTAATATTCGATTGGAATGAGAGCTCAGCAGAAGTGATGTTTCTGAGATGTTGTATTTTGAGTGATTTGAGGAACACTGTTTTAGATAAAAAAAGGCCGGTGCAGGGTACCCTACACCGGCCCTTTGTCCTGTCCAGTCTTATATGCGCATGGGCATGATGACATATTTACTCTCATCGTTTCCTTGTCCATATATGAGAGCACTGCTGTTGGAATCCTTCAGCTCGATGATCACTTCATCTTCATCTATAGCGCTGATGGCATCAATCAAGTAGCCAACATTGAAGCCTATTTTCAGTTCATCACCCTGATAATTGATCTCGAGTTCCTCTTCGGCCTCCTCCTGCTCTGGATTGTGGGCCTGCAGTTGTAATAGATTGGTTTGGATACTGAAGCGTATACCGCGGTACTTTTCATTCGAGAGTATTGATGCTCTGGTGAGTGACTGACGAAGACTGCTTTTATCAGCTTTGACCTCCTTATCGGAGCCCGATGGCATCACGCGTTGGTACTCCGGGAATCGGCCATCGATCAGCTTAGAGGTGAATACCGCCCCCTCCAGCAGTACTTTGATGTAGCTGTTGCTGAGTTCTATCTTGATCTCTTCTTCCCGTTCTTTGAGCAGACGTCCTAATTCTATGACTGCCTTTCGCGGAAGGATGACTTGTAGGTCAATCTCCTTACTAACTGATCCAATGGACTGACTTAGTGCCAGTCGATGGCCATCGGTGGCGACCGTTCGTATATCCCCCTTGCTGATCTCGAGCAACATACCATTGAGGTAGTAGCGCACATCCTGTTGTGCCATTGCGAATTGAGTCCTTTCTATAAGTCTTTTGAATAGGGCTTCATTGACTGAGAGGACAACATTGCTGGGGGTCGGTTCGATTACCGGATAGTCTTGTGCAGGAAGGACACCGAGTGTGAAACGACTGCGTCCCGACTGCAACTTGGCTTTGTCGCTGTCGATGTCGAGGTTAATGACCGCACCCTCTGGTAATGCTTTCGTTATGTCGAGCAGCTTACGTGCAGGTACTGTGAAATCGATTTCGCCTTCACAGGTGGCACTTGCTTGGGTCTTTAGTTCTACCTCAAGGTCGGTTGCTGTCATCTGCAATCCATTGCTGCCGGCATTGATCAGTATATTGGCAAGAATCGGTAAGGTCTGGCGTCTCTCCACGACACCAGCAATCTGCTGGAGTGGTTCGAGCAAGTTTTCCCTATCGGTGACTATCTTCATGTTATCCACTCGGCCTTCTTATTAAATTCTGTTTAAAAAGATATCTGTTATTATTATTACTGACATGCTTTTCTGCCCAAAATTTTTTTATCTCATTGATTTATAAGCTTTTTATTGAATATAAAGCTGTGAGTTCCGTGCTTGCCTGCCTGCCAGCTTCCTGTTGATCGTTTGTGGACAGATCAACATCTGGATATTAACTGATTTTTTCTACAATTTATCCACATCAACTGCTGAGTGTTCTCAACAGGTTCGAATAATCTTCGGCGATGCGTGCATCACTGTCACGCAGCTCCTTCACCTTTCGTGTGGCGTGGATGACCGTGGTGTGATCGCGCCCGCCAAATGCGTTGCCGATTTCGGGAAGACTGTGGTTCGTCAACTCCTTGGCCAAGGTCATGGCGATCTGACGTGGTCGCGCGATTGAGCGGCTACGCTTGGCGGAGATCAGATCTGAGGTGCGAATCTGAAAGTACTCGGCAACCGTCTTCTGTATATTCTCAATCGTGACCTGTTTGTCATGGGCGGCGATCATGTCGCGTAGCGCGTTCTTCGCGAAATCGAGATTGATCTCCTTGCCGGTGAAGGTGGCATTGGCGATGACCCGACGCAAGGCCCCTTCCAGTTCGCGAATATTCGATCGGATGCGCTTACCCATAAAAAAGGCGACTTCACTGGGTAGCTGAGCATTCAACTGCAGCGCCTTGCTCTGCAGGATGGCGACACGGGTCTCCAGGTCCGGTGGTTCGATGGCTACAGTCAGCCCCCAGCCGAAACGTGATTTCAATCGCTCCTCAAGACCCGATACCTCTTTTGGAAACCGATCACTGGATAGGATAATCTGCTGTTGTGATTCGAACAGGGCGTTGAAGGTGTGGAAAAACTCCTCCTGTGACCGCTCCTTGCCGGCAAAAAACTGAATGTCGTCGATCAGCAGTGCGTTGACCGAACGGTACTTCTTTTTAAACTGCTCGATGGTGTTGTGCTGAAGCGCCTTGACCATCTCGGCGACGAAACGTTCAGAGTGAAGGTAGACCACGCGCGCCTGAGGATTCTTTTTCAGCATCATGTTGCCGACCGCATGCATGAGATGGGTCTTTCCGAGGCCTACGCCGCCGTAAATGAAAAGCGGGTTATAGGCTTTGCCGGGATTTGCACCGATCTGCATCGAGGCAGCACGAGCCAACTGATTCGACTTGCCCTCGACGAAGGTATCGAAGACGAAACTGGGATTGAGGTTACTCTCTATAGGCGCCTGGCGGTCTGCTCCCGCATAGAGGCTGGGCGTGGACTCCGATTTAAGCAGTGGTTTTGGCTTTTTGCGGCTGCCGATCTCCATGATGACCTGCGGAGACTGATCTGGACAGAGATTGAGCAGCAGGGTCTGTATAGTCTCCAGATAGTTGTTCTTCACCCAATCGAGTACAAATCGATTGGGTGCCAGCAACTTGAGTTCTTGGGGTTCTTCAACGACTTGCAGCGGACGTATCCAGGTATTGAACTGCTGTGCCGGCAGTTCCTGTTCCAGTTGTTCCGCACAGCGTTGCCAAAGGTCCAAGTTTACTCTCCTAGCTGACTCGTTTGTCAGGTATTAGATCGTTCGGCTATCAGGAGCGACAGCGAAGACAGGAGGCACCCCGAGATGGGGAGCGGGACCGACAAGTCTACTCTCGCGGAAGCAGGTTATCCACAGTTTCCGAGCATTACCCGAGACGTTTTGATGGGTATCGCTCTATTGACAGGAGATGCCCTCAACGACTACTCTACGCCTCTTTTTTCGACGTGAATCTTAACGGATTCCACAGAGATAGAATCTACCGGTAGAGAGTTATGAAAAGAACGTTTCAACCCAGCAATCTGAAAAGAGCGCGTACGCACGGTTTTCGTGCCCGGATGGCCACCCGCAATGGTCGCAAGGTGATCAAGTCGCGACGCGCCAAGGGCCGCGCACGGCTGGCGCTCTGATCGACCGGCTTGCCCAACGAGACGGGGGCCAGGTTTCCCCGAGAACGAAGGTTAGTGAAACCCGACGAGTACCGTCGGGTTTTTAGCGATGGTGTCAGATCCATCGATGACATTTTCCTGGTTCTTGCAAGGCCGAATGGTTTATCCCGAGCAAGATTGGGTTTGGCTGTATCGAAGAAGAATACCCGTCGTGCCGTCGATCGCAATCGGATCAAGCGAGTGATCCGCGAGAGTTTTCGCATACACCAGCACCAGCTGGCGGGTTTCGATCTGGTGGTGGTCACCCGGCAGGGAATCGGCCGCACCGATAACGCCGGTTGCTTCGAGTCGTTGCGTCAACATTGGCTGAGAGTGGCTGAACGATGCGTACTCTAGTGATCTTTCTGATCAAAGCCTATCAGACAGTACTGAGCCCCTTCGTCGGACAGCACTGTCGTTTCTATCCGAGTTGCTCCGCCTATGCTGTGGAAGCGGTTGAAAAACACGGAGCTCTACGAGGGCTGTGGCTCTCTATCCGGCGTCTCTCGCGCTGTCATCCCTGGCACGAGGGCGGCGTGGATCCTGTACCCGAACCTACTAAAAAGCAGTTACATGGATAACATACGACTGATTCTCTTCTTCACCCTGGCCTTTCTGGGGCTGATGATCTACCAAGCCTGGCAACAGGATTACGTCACTCCGGCCAAGAGCACCAGCGAAACGACTCAGACAGCCGCCACTAATCCCGATGTCCAATCGGCTGGGGTGCCGAATGCGGATGTCAACGCCGAAGTACCGGCCATCTCGAAAGAAGTCCCGCAGGCTGGCAGCCATACGGCGACTGCGAAAGCGGATGTAGAACGCATTACGGCAGAGACTGATCTTCTGAAACTGGAGATCTCCACTCAGGGCGGCACCGTAATGAGGGCTTTTCTGCAGGATTATCCGGTCTCGCTTGAAGACCCGGAAAACAAGGTTGAACTGCTTTCGCCCGATTCCCCGAATATCTATATCGCCCAGTCCGGTCTGATCGGCAGCGAAAAGGACAAGGCGCCCTCCCATGAAGCGCGCTTCACGGCCGAGAAAACACACTACACCTTAGCCGACGGGGTGGACACGCTCGACATCCCACTGCAGTGGAAGAGCGACAACGGCGTCACGGTTACCAAGCATATTCTGCTGCAACGCGGAAGCTATCTGCTCGATGTCCGTCATGAGGTCGATAACCAGTCAGGCACCAACTGGGCGGCACGCGACTATGGTCAGCTGCAGCGTACTGAACCGCAGAGCAAGTCATCCGGCTTCACCACCTACACCTACACCGGTGGCGTGATCTACAACCCCACCGACAAGTACGACAAGATCAAATTCGACGAGATGGCGAAAAAGAGCCTCAGCGTCGATAGCGATCAGGGTTGGCTGGCGATGATCCAGCACTATTTCCTCAGCGCCTGGATTCCGCCCAAAGAACAGGTGGAACACTACTACACCAATGCGCTCTCCGGTGGAAAATATCTCCTTGGCAGCTACTCTCCTGCCGTCACCGTGGCGCCAGGCGAAAAGAAGGTGTTCTCACGCCAGCTCTACATCGGGCCCAAACTGCAGGACAAACTGGAGACCATTGCCGAGGGACTCGAACTGACCGTCGATTACGGTTGGCTGACGGTGATCGCCAAACCGATCTTTTGGCTACTCGAGACCATCCACGATTTCGTCGGCAACTGGGGCTGGTCGATCATCATCCTGACCCTGCTGATCAAGGCGGCCTTCTACAAACTCTCCGAAACCAGCTACAAATCGATGGCCAACATGCGCAAGATGACACCACGGCTGCAGGCCTTGCGCGACCGCTACGGCGATGACAAGCAGCGGTTGAATCAGGCCATGATGGAGATGTACAAGACGGAGAAGATCAATCCGCTGGGCGGCTGTCTGCCGATCCTGGTGCAGATCCCGGTCTTCATCGCCCTCTACTGGGTGCTGCTGGAGACAGTCGAGATGCGACAGGCGCCCTGGATCCTATGGATTCACAGCCTCTCCGACAAAGACCCCTACTTCATACTGCCTCTGATCATGGGTGTCTCCATGTTCGTGCAGCAGAAACTCAATCCGGCACCGCCTGATCCGATGCAAGCGAAGATCATGATGTCGCTGCCCTTCGTCTTCACCGTCTTCTTCGCCTTCTTCCCGGCGGGTCTGGTGCTCTACTGGGTGGTCAACAACATCGTCTCCATCCTTCAGCAGTGGTACATTACGCGCAAGATCGAGAGGATGGCCGGCTGACGACCTTCCGCTTTCGCGATGTCGTCAACTGACACCATCGCCGCCATCGCGACACCGCCGGGCCGCGGCGGTGTCGGTATCGTTCGTATCAGCGGTGCCAAGTGCGTATCGATCTCCGAGGCGGTCATCGGTTTCCTGCCTCCTCCGCGCATGGCCCGTTATTGCGCCTTCAGGGAAGTTACCGATGAAGTCATCGATGAAGGTATCGCCCTGTTCTTCCCGGCTCCCCACTCGTTCACTGGCGAGGATGTACTGGAGTTTCAGGGACACGGTGGTCCGGTTGTCATGGATCTGCTGCTGCAGCGTTGCCTGCAACTGGGCGCACGTCTGGCGCAGCCCGGCGAATTCAGTCAACGCGCCTTCCTCAACGATAAACTCGATCTGGTGCAGGCCGAGGCGATCGCCGATCTGATCGATGCCGAGTCCGCCGCTGCTGCTCGACTGGCGAGCCGCACCTTGCAGGGAAAGTTCTCCAGGGCCATCGAACATCTGGTGGAGCGGTTGATACAATTGCGCCTCTATGTGGAGTCTGCAATCGACTTTCCGGAAGAGGAGATCGATTTTCTGAGCGATGGGAAAGTAAGCGCTGACTTACACGCGATTATAGATGATACATGGGATTTGCTTCAGAGTGCCCACACCGGTCGTCTGCTCAGGGACGGTATGACCCTGGTCATCGCCGGACGCCCCAATGCGGGCAAATCGAGTCTGCTGAACGCACTTGCCGGTTATGAATCGGCGATCGTGACCGAGGTGCCGGGTACCACCCGCGATATCCTGCGAGAACGCATCAGCATCGATGGTCTGCCGCTGCATATCGTCGATACCGCGGGACTGAGAGAGAGCGACGACCCGGTGGAGATGGAAGGTATCCGCCGCGCCCGGGCACAGATCGAGCAGGCCGACCGCATCCTCTGGGTGTTCGATGACCAGGCTGATCCATCCCATCTGACGCTCGATAGGAATACACTCCCGACGAAGGTTCCTTTGACACTGGTGCGTAACAAGATCGACCTCAGCGGCCGGGCTCCGGGTGTGAGCGAGACTGATGAGGGCATGGAGGTGTCGATCGCCGCCCGCGACGGGCTCGGCCTGCAACTGTTGATCGACCACCTCAAGGCCTGTGTCGGCTATCATGATCCGGGCGAGGGAGAGTTCATTGCCCGACGCAGACACCTGGACGCACTGCAGCGCTCGTTGGTGAGTCTGGATCAGGGTCTTGCCGCGCTGGAGCAGCAGCGGGCCGGAGAGCTGCTGGCGGAGGACCTGCGTCTGGCTCAGCAGGCCTTGTCAGAGATCACGGGTGAATTCACCGCGGATGATCTGCTGGGCCGCATCTTCGCCACCTTCTGTATAGGCAAATAGACAAAAAATTGATCCGGCACATTGCAGCCGTGGCGCAGTCGGGGCGTTATGTGTTGGAATAGCGAAAACAGCCCGAAGGAGGCCGACATGCTGGGTGAATCTCATGATCTGCTGCACGAATTTCCGGAGTACGCTGAAAAGATTGCCGAGTTGCGCGATAACAACCAGGTTTTTCATAACCTGATGGACGAATACGATTGGCTCGATGCGCACGTGCGCAGCCTGGAAGAGGTGAACTCACCGATCTCCGACTTTCACATGGAAGAGCTGAAAAAGCGCCGTCTGCTGTTGAAAGACAGGCTCTACGCTATCCTGCACGACTGACTCGGCGGGGTCGAAACCTTTTCACCCGGTCGGAAAAGGCGCGCCACTGAGACGGGGTCGGCCTGTTTCCATAGCGCAGGCCGATATAGAGTCGAGTGATCTCCTGAATCTGTGTCGCCAGATCGGGTCGTTGTCGGCAACTGCGTGCGGAGAAGTCTAGGGGACCTTCATGCGCGGTGCGGGCCAGCCCGATAGCGGCCATGCGTTGACAGAAAAGTCGATAGCATCGAACCACCGGCGGGGTTTTCATCTCGCCCTGTTTCAGCAGACGCAGTCCGATCAATGTCAGCACACCGAAAACCAGACCGAGGGTGATTGCTGTCCACCCCCCACCAAACAGGAAGTCGAGGCCAAACTCCCGCATCAAGCTGAATTGTTGGTCCCGGCTGTAACCCAGCACCCACATCCGCCAATTGACCTCGGCGGCATCGAGCAACATCGCCACGTTACCGAGTGCCGAACCGAGCCATCCCTGCTCGCTGAGCACGAAACGTATGGGTTCACCGATCGATCCCAGTCCCGGTTGGATCGCGCTGCGCACACGCTCGGGAGCAACTGCGGCCGTGGGGTCGACGCGTACCCAGCCCTGCTGTTCGATCCAAACTTCGCTCCAGGCATGTGCGTCATAGTTTCTGATGGTGTAGTAGTCACCGAGTCGGTTGTATTCGCCACCCTGGTAACCGATCACCATGCGCGCCGGTATACCGGCCACGCGCATCAACTGGGTAAAGGCGGAGGCATAGTGCTCGCAGAAGCCTTCCCGGGATTCGAACAGGAACTGCTCCACTGGATTGTTGGGATAGGTGGGGGGATTGAGGGTGTAGACGAAAGGCTGCTCGTGAAAGTAGGCGAGCGCTATTCGAACGATGGTCTGTGCATCCGTCCCTCCTGCTTGCCATGACTCGACCAGAGCGCGTTGGCGCGGCGTGACATTATTGCCCAGCTGCAGAGCGCGCCGTAGCTGAGAGGGGGGAGATGATTGTATATGGGAGTCAATGTAGGAGAGCGCTTCGTACTGTTTGGGCTGAGAGACCGGTACGGAGGCCCGAAGCAGAAAATCCGCTGTCAGTGTGGCGTTGCTGGTACGGCTGGCAGGCAGATCCAGGGCGTAGAGCCACCGTTGGTGATGCGGCTCGAGGAAAACCCGATAGGCAATCGGTTCGTCACCGGGTATCAGTGCTTGATCGGCAGCCCCAAGAGGCGGCTCCTTGCGCGTAAACCAGCTGTAGCCATCCGTGTCCCACATCACCAGTGCTCGCCAGTAACGGCTCTCCCTGGGGGGAACCTTGTCTTTGAAGCTGACGCGAAACGCCACCTCCGAGGACTGGATCAGTTGACTGATGGTACCCGGGCTGACCCGTTCACTGAGACCGGTGCGGGCGCCGGCGTCGACACCGACATGCCACAGGGGCTGGGTCAACCGCGGAAACAGGACAAATAGAATCAGCGCGATGGGCAGTGCCTGCAGACAGATCCAGAAGGTCCTGCGATAGGGTTCGTAAAAATGTCTGGCCGGCGTTACGCGATGAATCGTCAGCAGCAGTGACGTATGACCGATCAATATCGTGAGCAGATAGATAAGCAGTAGAAAGGATTGGTTATACAGAAAGTGGGTGACGATAACGAAATAGGCGATGAAAACGGTAACGGTGAGATCCCGCCGCTTTCTTACTTCGAGGGTCTTCAATACCAACATCGCGGAGAGCAGGGAGACACCGGCATCGCGACCGAGCAGTGTCTGATGCTGGGTATAGATCAGTAGCACGCCGAGGAAGGTGACCAGAGCCAGTAACCAACGGCCGGGTTGCAGTCGTGGCAGGCGTAGACTCGCCAGACGCCAGCCGAGGGTGGCGAACAGAAACAGGCTGACCACGAGCGGCAGATGGGGTACGTGCGGTAGCAGTACCAGGCCAGTCAGCAGATAGAGCTGCAGCTGCAGGCCAGGAGTGAGGGATTGGTCCGTGGTTGCCTTCATGCAGTCCCCCCGTAGAGGGCCAGGGCGGCCAAACAGCGCTGTTTGTGCTGCTCGCCCTGACCCGGCTCGATGACGACCCCAGGTATGCGTAGACTGTAGGAGCGCGTTTCCCCTTCGGCCTGGAGGACAAAACGGCACAACAGACTCAGACGCTGTTCTGTGTCCACGGGTGGCAGCAGATCCCAATCGAGCTCGATGCGTTCGGTGCGGTCACCGCCGAACTGTTTGCTGAGCAGTCCGCGTTGTCGAGCGAAGGCCTTCCAATCGATATGGCGTGGTGAGTCTCCCAGGCGATACCCCCGCAGGCCGACGAAGTCGTCTGCGCCGACCCCTCGGTCGCCATCTTCGCTGGCCGTGTAGTTGGCCTCGACCGGCGGTGTGCCGGTTGTGGCCGGTTGTGGATAGACCAGACAACAGAGGTCGAGCTCGGCATAGCTCCAGGCCCGAAACAGGCCCAGAGGGTAGATGGTCTGCAGGGTGATCTCCGGCAGTCTCAGCAGACCGCGGTGTTGAGTGGGCAGCGATAGGTGCAGGAGCCTTGTTTCGGCAGCCGGCAGATCGGTCGATTCACCCCGGAACCGCTTGTGCCGCAGTGTGAGTCCGAATCGCGCGAGACGGGAGTGGTTGCTGATGCGGACCTGAAACACCGCATCCTGACCGGCGAAGACCGGTGTTACCTGGGCGGCACGCAGGGAAATGCCCAGCAGATTGCGCCAAGTGTGGAGAATGGTGGAAAGCCAGACCCCAGCCAGGAGAAAGGTGATTAGATGACCCAGATTACTGCCGTAGTTGATCGAACCGGCCAACATCAGTCCCAGCACCAGTGCAAGCAGCAGGCCCTGGCGGGTCGGAATGATATATAGGCTGCGCGGCCGAATCACCACACCGCCATGCCCGTCGTTCCGGGCGTGGCGACGAAAGCGTAACAGACGTGCGGGGAGGGAGAGGGATGCCATGGTCAGGGAATCGGTACCGTCTCAAGCAGGCGATCGACCAGTCCAGCTCCACCCTCGCCGACGATCTCACCGGCCGGTTGCAGCCGATGGCCGACGGTGGACGGGAGTATGGTCTGCAGGTCTTCCGGCAACACCTGGGGGCGTCCCTCGATTAGCGCCCAGGCCTTGGCGCTCTGGAGAATGGCAAGCCCTGCCCGTGGCGAAAGGCCGTGCTGGTATTCGGGCGAGTGGCGGGTGTGTTCAAGGATGTCTTGGCAGTAATCGAGCAGGGCATCGGCCACGTGGATGCCGTTTACCTGATGCTGCAAGCGGCTCAGCTGTTCCGGCGACAGCGCCACCGGCAGGCGTTGTAGCATGCTGCGCCGGTCCTCGCCGGCGAGCAGGTTGCGTTCGGCGCCGCGCTCCGGATACCCGATTTGGATACGCATGAGAAAACGATCGAGCTGAGACTCCGGCAGCGGAAAGGTACCGATCTGATGCAGTGGATTCTGCGTCGCGATGACGAAGAACGGTTCCGGCAGACCATGGGTGACGCCGTCGGCGGTCACCTGTCGCTCCTCCATCGCTTCCAGCAGGGCGCTCTGCGCCTTGGGCGTGGCGCGATTGATCTCGTCGGCCAGCACCAGCTGAGCGAACAGAGGACCGGGGTGGAACTGGAAGCGCTGCTCCTCCTGTTGGAAGATGGAGACGCCGATGATGTCGGAGGGGAGCAGGTCGCTGGTGAACTGAATACGTTGGTAGTGCAGACCCAGCAGATGGGCCAGGGTGTGGGCCAGGGTGGTCTTGCCGACACCGGGCAGATCCTCGATCAGCAGATGGCCGCGGGCCAACAGGCAGGCGAGCGAGAGTTTGATGACCCGGGTCTTGCCGAGCAGAATCTCTCCGGCGGCATCGATGATTTGCTTCAATTCTGTATGCATACTGCGCGTTCTCCTGCCTGACCCCGGCACCTCATATCGGCTAAACTAGCCGCTGTTTGAATCCCATACACCAGACTTCCACTATGTTTTTTGCGGACAACTTTGATGTCATCGTGGTAGGCGGCGGCCATGCCGGCACCGAAGCCGCCCTGGCGGCGGCGCGCATGGGCGCCCGCACACTGCTGCTGAGCCACAATATCGAAACCCTGGGGCAGATGAGCTGCAATCCGGCCATCGGCGGCATCGGCAAAGGCCATCTGGTGAAAGAGATCGACGCCCTTGGCGGTATCATGGCACAGGCCGCCGACCGGGGGGGCATCCAGTTTCGCATTCTCAATTCGCGCAAGGGACCGGCGGTACGCGCCACCCGGGCCCAAGCCGATCGTATCCGCTACAAGGCGGCGATCCGCCACGCGCTGGAGAACCAGCCCAACCTGCAGCTGTTCCAACAGGCGGTGGACGATCTGCTGGTGGAGGAGGAGCGGGTCACCGGTGTGGTCACTCAAATGGGGCTCAAGTTCCGCGCCCACGCCGTGGTGCTGACGGTGGGGACCTTTCTCGGCGGTCGCATCCACATCGGTCTGAGCAACTACGAGGGCGGTCGCGCCGGCGATCCGCCGTCGAACGCGCTGTCGAAGCGCCTGCGCGAACTCCCCTTCCGGGTCGAGCGGTTGAAGACCGGCACCCCGCCGCGCATCGATGGCCGCAGCATCGACTACAGTCAACTGACGGAGCAGCCCGGCGACCAGCCGACGCCGGTCTTCTCCTTCCTCGGGCGACGCGAGGAGCATCCGCCCCAGGTGAGCTGCCACATCACCCATACCAATGAGCACACCCACGAGATCATCCGTGGCGGTCTTTCCCGCTCCCCCATGTACACCGGTGTCATCGAGGGAGTGGGTCCGCGCTACTGCCCCTCGATCGAGGACAAGATCGTGCGCTTCGCCGACAAGGCTTCGCACCAGATCTTCATCGAACCCGAAGGGCTGGATACCCACGAGGTCTATCCCAACGGCATCTCCACCAGCCTGCCGTTCGATATCCAGTACGCCCTGGTGCGCTCCATGAAGGGTTTCGAGCTGGCCCACATCACACGGCCCGGTTACGCCATCGAGTATGACTACTTCGATCCCCGTGACCTGAAGGCCTCGCTGGAGACCCGCTATATCCAGGGGCTCTTCTTCGCCGGACAGATCAACGGCACCACCGGCTATGAGGAGGCCGCCGCCCAGGGTCTGCTGGCCGGGCTCAACGCGGTGCGCTACAGCCGTGAGCTGGAGGCCTGGAGTCCGCGACGGGACCAGGCCTACCTTGGCGTCCTGGTGGACGACCTGATCACCCGCGGCACCCTGGAGCCCTACCGCATGTTCACCAGCCGGGCCGAGTACCGTCTGCTGCTGCGGGAGGACAACGCCGACCTGCGCCTGACCGAAGTCGGCCACGAGCTGGGACTGGTGGACGATCGGCGCTGGCAGGCCTTCAGCCAAAAGCGCGAAGCCATCGAGCGGGAGCAGCAGCGCCTTGGCGCCATCTGGTTGCGGCCCGACGACGTGCCGGCGGAGCTGGCCGACAGCCTCGGCGGGCCGCTGTCGAAAGAGGCCAATGCGCTGCAGCTGCTGGCGCGACCCAATGTGACCTATCGGGGTCTGACCCACCTGCCGCGCCTGGCGCCGGGGGTCGAGGAGCCCCAGGTGGTGGAACAGCTGGAGGTGCAGGCGAAATATGCCGGATACATCGAGCGCCAGCGTGACGAGATCGAAAAACATCGGGCCAGCGAAGCGGTTGCGCTGCCGCCCGATCTCGATTACGCCGGCGTGCGCGGCCTCTCCTCGGAGGTGCGGGAGAAGTTCCAGCGCCATCGTCCGCAGACCCTGGGACAGGCCAGCCGCATTCCCGGGGTGACGCCGGCCGCCATCTCCCTGTTGCTGATCCATTTGAAAAAGCGTTCCGCCTGATGCGCGGCGGCTTCGACCAGGCGGCCTGCCGGGAACGGCTGAGACAGGGCGTGCGACAACTCGGCCTGAGCCTGGACGAGACCCAGGAGCGATTGCTGTTGCAGTTCCTGGCCCTGCTGGTGAAGTGGAACCGGGCCTATAATCTGACCGCCGTGCGGGATCCGCTGCAGATGGTTGGCCGCCACCTGCTCGACAGCCTGGCGGTGCTGCCCCACCTGGTCGGCGACCGCTGTCTCGACATGGGCACGGGGCCGGGTCTGCCGGGTATTCCGCTGGCCATCATGCGGCCGGACATGAGCTTCGTGCTGCTCGATAGCAACGGCAAGAAGATCCGTTTCGTGCGCCAGGCGGTGCTGGAGCTGGGGCTCGG
>JARROA010000064.1:0-12954 GCA_037384425.1 Candidatus Thiodiazotropha sp.
GGCAGGCTCGCGTCGCGCCATGATCCGGTCCCAAGCAAAAAAGAGTATGAACGCGAGCAGTCCCCCCCAATGCAGCAGCTCCTGCCCGGGGTAGAGCAGACAGACGGCGATCGCACCGACAAATAGCCTTGAGACGATGTTCAGGTCACGCGCCAGATGTCCCTGGAATGCCGCCGCGAAGGCGTAGAGGCTGATGAGTGTGAAAAAGAAGATCTCCAAAGCGGTGATCCAGTCGCCATACAGAAAGGGTGTATAGGCGAACAACAACGGCATGATGTAGAGCCCCTTGGCAAGCTTCCAGGCGGTGAAGCCGGTACGGATCTGGTTGGTGCCGGCGATCGCCGCGGCGGCGAAGGCGGTGAGACAGACCGGTGGTGTCACATTGCTGTCCTGGCTGAGCCAGAAGATGATCATGTGCGCCGACAACAGGATGCCGAGCACGACTGCCGGGTCGAGCACCTGATCGTAGAGACCGGTGACCAGCGATGGATCGACAGCCCGCAGGGCATCGAGTATGGAACGCGCATCATCGCCCGACATGCTATGCCCGAGAAGCACCAGCTTGTCGGGTGCGGCCAGCATCAGCATCGCCTTGACCGACTCGGGCAGGGCCTGGCCGGCGGCGATGAGATCGACCACCTGAGCCTCGGCGATCAGATTGTAGAGCGCTGGCGCCGACAGGGTGGCGAGCACGATGTAGGCGGCGGTAACCGGCAGTCCCATACCGAGCACCAGCGACGCCAGCGCGATGAGGACCAAAGCCACCACCAGACTGCCTCCGGCCCACTGCTGAATCATCAGCGACAGTGTGTTGCCGACCCCGGTCATGGCGATCACGTTGACCACCAGCCCGACCGCCACCAGCAGCAGCCCGGTCGAGATCATGTTCCGGCTGCCCAAAGCCAGTGCGTCGAGAATGGCCCGCGGACCCATCCTGCGCGGCGTCAGCCAACTCGCGCCAATCACCGTGAGGATCGCGACTCCCGCCGCATAGGTCGGCGTGAAGCCGGCCACCAGGGTCACGATCAGGACCGTAATAGGCAAAATAAAGACGATACCGCCCTCGCGCATCACCTTCCCCAGGCTCTCCTGCCGGTCGTCGCCCTCAGCCTTGAAGCCGAGACGCTTGGCCTCCAGCCGCACGAAAAACGCCACCGAGAGGAAATAGAGCAGCGACGGCAGGATCGACACGACCACGATATGGGTGTACGGGATCTGGGTATAACTGGCCATGACGAAGGCGCCGGCGCCCATGATCGGCGGCATCAGCTGGCCGCCGGTACTGGCGGCCGATTCGACGCCGGCGGCAAAACGTGCGGGAAATCCCGCGCGTTTCATCAGCGGAATGGTGATGACGCCGGTCGAAACGGTGTTCGCGATCGACGAACCCGAGATGGTACCGGTCAGGCCGGATGAGACCACCGCCACCAGTCCGGGACCGCCGACCACCTTGCCGGCCACCGCACGCGCCATGGCGATGACAAAGTCGCCCGCGCCGGAGCGCACGAGAAAGGCGCCGAAGAGGATGAACATGAAGACGAAAGAGACCGAAATCTGCGCAATACTGCCGAACAGCGCATCGTCCCCGTAGATGCTGCGAAACAGTAGCGTCTCGCTGCTCAATCCCGCAAAGCGAAAGATGTTGTCGAGAGTGGCGCCCCAGCCGACTACATAGGTCAGGGCGATGACGATCAGCACCGGAATCACCAGGCCGGTGGTGCGCCGTGTGAGTTCGATGGCGGCGATGATGGTGACCACCGCCAGTAACTGCTCCCAGCCGGTCATGTTGACGCCGCGCGCATAGATGGCATCCTCGGCGCCGACGATCCAAACCGTCGCCGCGACGAAACAGGCACCGATCAGCAGGTCGATCACGAGGATAGTGCGCGACGAGGCGAGCCGCGCATTGCGCAACGGCGGATAGAGCAGCATGGCGAGCATGCCGAGACCGAGGAAATGCAGCGTACTCTGCCACTGGGTGGAGAAAATCGTGGTGAAATTCATCACCAGGTGCAGCAGCGCGACCGCAGCACCCAGCCAGTAGACGAGCTGGCGCACCCAGGGCTGCTCGCGCAAACCGGCCTCGAGCGTACCCGTCTCAATGGTTGTGGAATCGTTGGACATCGAGAGGCGACGGCTGCCGGATGGCAGCCGTCGTCACACTCACTGAACGATCAAGCGCGCCGGGATCTCCAGTCCGGCCTCTTTGTAGTAGCGGGCTGCACCCGGATGCAGAGGCATCGGCAGACCGGCCATGGCCTTTTCCAGCGCCATTGCGTTGGTCGCCTTGTGGATCGACTGCAGAAATCCGAGGTTTTCGTAGATGGTCTTGGTGATGCGGTAGACATCCTCTTCGGAGACGTCCGCGCGCACGGCGAGGAAGTTGGGCTGGGCGATGGTCATGATGTCGGCATCCTGCCCCGGATAGGTATCGGCCGGGATCAGGTAGGGTGTCCACAGCTCCATGCCGCCATCGGCCTGTGCCGCCTGCTCCGGTGTGAACGCCAGCAGGCGCACCGCATCACCCTTAGCGGCCAGGAGCTTGGTGACGGCACCGACGGGTACACCGGCCGGGGTGCCGATCAGATCGGCCTTGCCGTCCTGCATGGCGCTGGCCAGCGCGCTGTAGCCACCGTAGAAGAGTTCAAACTGCTTGTCGATGTCGATGCCCAGATTGGCGAAGATGGTCCTGCTTGAACCCAGGGACCCCGAATTCTTCTTGCCGAAGCCGGCGACACTGTTGATGTTCTTCACATCCTCGATGGTGCCGGACTTTGCATGTTCCGCTTTGGTCAGAAAGTGCTCCACGTTCTGCCACAGCATGGTCACCGCGCGCAGGTTCTTCTGCGGACCGTCGTTCTTCAGCGCACCGGTACCGTTCCAGGCATAGGCCCCGTAGAGTCCCTGCAGAATCGCGAATTGGCACTCGTTCTCGCGCAGCAGCTTGATGTTCTCGCCGGACCCCGCCGAGTTGATCGCCGACATGTTGATCTTCTCGGTCGGCTGCAGTTTGACCTTGACCAGCGTCGACAAGGCCACACCGACAGGATAGTAAGTGCCGCCGGTACTGGCGGTGGCCATCAGATAGTCCCCCTCGGCCGATGCCTGCGATGAAGCCCCCAGGCCGAAGAGTGTCAGTGACAGGGCGACAAGGCCCGATTTTAGGGATTTATGCATCTTTGACTCCTCCAGCGGTTGATTCTTCTCGTGTTCCAGGCTGAGTATAGATGGCATCCATACCGATCCACAAACCCTCAAACCCCAAGGAAGATTTAGGGCCTGTTAACACTAATCCGATAGGCTCTGCTGGGGCTATTTGAGGAAATCACTGCGGGCGATTGTCCGCCGCGCCGGATCGCAGAGCCTGCAGCCGGTCCGCCAACAGGCGCGCGAACGAGAAGGTACAGGTAAAGGCGGGAGAAACCGCATTCAATACATGGAAGGATTGCGCATCGCCCTCATAGCGGAAATCCATCTCCAGCGTGCGTTGCCTTGTATCGACCAACTGGGCGCGGATACCGGGCGATCCCCAACGGTTCCAACTCGGCGCATGCAGGCCATCGATCATCCGCCCGGCCATGCCGACAAGCTGTTTGCGGCTGGATTTCTTCAGTTCGCGCCAGGCCAGCTGCCGGAAACCGAAGTCGTTGCGCAGGAACAATGTCGCTTCCAGGCCCAGGATCGAGACCATCTCGCTCCAGGAGAAATTCTCCAAGCCATGGTAGTTTTCCCGCCAGAACGCAGGAATGGCGGTGGGTCCGATCTTGCTCCGACCATCCACGGTCTGGGTGGTGTGCACGCCGAGAAAGGGCTGCCGGAGATCGGGTACGGGGTAGACATGCACCCCGAGCGCCTGCGCCGGATCATCGCAATAGAGGTACAGGCCCTTGAAGGGCAGAATCGTATAGTGCCGGCTGAAACCGTAGTCGCGCGCGATACGGTCGGCATAGAGTCCGGCGGCGTTGACTACGTAACCCGGACTAAGCAGGCCATTGGAGGTACGCACGTCATCGCCCTGACGACCCAGATAGGCACAACCGGTGAGCAGCTGAATCCCCGACTCGGCCGCGTCCCTGGCCATCCGCGCCAGCACCAGCCTGGGATCGACCGAGCTGGTGGTGGGTGACCAGAGTGCGCGTTCCACGGTACGCGCTCTGGGCTCGATGCGCCGGGCTTGCTCGACACTCACCGACTCCAACTCGACCCCGTTGGCCCGGCCCCGTCTGAGCAGCTCGTCGAGCGCCGGCAGGTCTTCCTCGGAGGTCGCCACCACCAGCTTGCCACAACGGTTTATCGGCAGGCCGTTGTGCAGGCAATACTCGGTCATGAGACGATTGCCGTCACGGGTCAGCCTGGCTTTGAGACTGTCGGCGGAATAGTAGAAGCCCGCGTGCAACACCCCGCTGTTGCGGCCGCTGGCATGTGCGGCCAACGCCGGCTCCTTGTCGATCACCAGCAGCGACTGTTCAGGTTGACGGCGCTTCAGCTCCAGGGCCAGTCCCAGGCCGATCACCCCGGCGCCGATGATGAGCAGGTCGGGCGTCCGATCGAATTGGGATTGCGCCATGTCAGTCACCCGGCCTGAGAACCTCGGCTGGCGATCTCAGAAGAACAGCAGCTTGATGATGAAGCCGCTCAGGGCCAGAAACAGCACGCGACGGATCAATGTCTCGCCATGGCTGATCGTGGTGTGGGCACCGAGCCATCCGCCGATCGAGTTGCCCACTGCCAGCCCGAGTCCGGTCCACCACAGGAGCTCCAGCTGGGTTGCGAAGACCAGCAACGCGACAATGGTGTAGACCAGCACGATGAGCACCTTGTGCATGTTGACCCGCACCAGATCGAGTCCGAGCACGCGGTGCAGGATCGGCATCAGGATGAAGCCGACCCCGATCTGGATGAAGCCGCCCCAGAAGCCGGCCCCGATCATCAGCAGATGTCCGGCAAGCAGGTTTTTCGGCTTGGTATCGCCGCCGGTCGGTTTGACCTTGTCGTGGCCGGTCGCCATCAGCAGCATGACCCCGATCATGATCAGCGCCAGCACCCGATCGAACCACTCGCCCGCCAGGTGAACACCGACCGAGGCGCCACCGACGGCGCCGAGCGAGGCGGCCGCGGCAAGGCTCAAGCTCAGTTTGAAATCGGAAAAGCCGCGACGCCGAAACGCGGTCACCGCGGTGATGTTCTGCGCCAGAATCGCGATGCGGTTGGTGCCATTGGCTACGGGCCCCGGAATACCCATGAACAGCATCACCGGCACCGTCAGCAGTGAACCGCCACCGGCCATCACATTGAGCCAGCCGGCGGCGATGCCGACCAGGCACAGGATCAGAATCTGCCAATACTCCATCTCTGCAATTCACCTCATTCATCTCGACGCCCGGTAGCCGACCGATAACGCCGTCGGATCGAAATGCAGAGGGTGACCCTGGCTGCCTCTCGATTCAGTTCGATGTGCAAAACGCGTTTACAAGATCATGCCCGAAAGCCGACCTCTGCGTTTGGTACCTCAGTCGGAACGAATTGACAAGCAGGATCTGCCGATACCGGTTAAATGATGTTTTTTGTGTGGTTAACCCACCAGCCCTGACGCACGTCATTTCGGATTCCAGCTACACTGGGCCATGAGGAAGTCACCGATAAACCAATAAAGGGAATCGCGGTCAAATTCGAGACAACTCACCACCCCCCCTTATAGCGACCAAGGAGCCGAGGCATGATCCAGTTCACTGTGAACGGTCAACCGCATCGAGTCGATGTGGCACCGGATACCCCTTTGTTATGGGTGCTGCGCGATACGCTGAAACTGACGGGCACCAAGTACGGTTGCGGACAGGCCCTGTGCGGCGCCTGCACGGTGCACCTGAACGGGGTCCCCATCCGATCCTGCTCGGTGCCGGTCTCTGCCGCGGCTGGAAGCGAAGTCATCACCGTGGAGGCGATCGATCAGGCGGCAACAGGCAAAGCGGTCCAAGCGGCCTGGCGCAAGCTCGATGTCGTACAGTGCGGCTTCTGCCAGTCGGGACAGATCATGAGCGCCGTCGCCCTGCTGAACAAAAACAAGCAGCCGAGCGATGAGGATATCGACAACGCTCTGTCGGGCAACCTCTGCCGTTGCGCGACCTATCAGCGCATCCGTGCCGCCATCCACGAAGCCGCCAAGGCACTTGCCTGAGGGAGGGGATCATGCGCCAAAACCTGATTGAGAATCTCAGTCGTCGTCGCTTCCTGCAGAGCGGCGCCGGGCTTACGCTCGGCTTCTGTCTGCCTGGGCTGGTCTTGGCGGACGAGGGAAAGGAGAAGAGCATGCTGTTCGAACCCAATGCCTTTCTGCGTATCGGCAGCGACAACACCGTAACCGTCATCTCCAAGCATCTGGAGATGGGCCAGGGCACCTACACCGGACTGGCCACCATCCTGGCCGACGAATTGGACGCCGACTGGAGTCGGGTACGGGTCGAAGGTGCGCCCGCCGACGCCACCCGCTACAACAATCTGCTGTGGGGACCGATGCAGGGTACCGGCGGCAGCTCGGCCATCGCCAACTCCTGGCAGCAGCTGCGCAAGGCCGGTGCCACCGGCCGCGCCATGCTGGTCTCGGCGGCGGCCCGTCAGTGGCAGGTTGAGGCGGATACTATCGAGGTCCGGGACAGCGTGGTCAGCCATCCCGCCAGCGGGCGCAAGGCCAGCTTCGGCGAATTGGCCACGGCTGCCGCCAGTGAGGCCGTTCCCGCCGACGTGCTGCTCAAGGACCCCTCCGAGTTCCGCCTCATCGGCAAACAGGCCAAGCGCCAGGACAGCCGGGACAAGACCGACGGCTCCGCCCGTTTCACCCAGGATATCTTTCTGCCCGACATGCTGGTGGCGGTAGTGGCCCACCCTCCCCGCTTCGGCGCCCGGGTGAAGTCCTTCGACGCCGGCCGTGCGAAGGCGGTCAAGGGGGTGGTCGACGTGGTCCAGATCCCCCAGGGTGTCGCCGTGCTGGCCAAGGACACCTGGAGCGCCAAGAAGGGACGGGATGCGCTGTCGGTGAGTTGGGACCAGGAGAGCGCCTTCAAACTGGGCACGGAGGAGATCTTTACCCGCTACCGGGAACTGGCCAAGAATCCCGGCGCCGTCGCCCGCCAGCAGGGGGATACCGAACAGGCGCTGACTGGCGCGGCCAAGGTATTGAGCGCCAGCTACGACTTTCCCTACCTGGCCCATGCGGCGATGGAGCCGATGGACTGCATCATCCGCCTGAACGACGACGGCTGCGAGGTGTGGAACGGCGAGCAGATGCAGACCGCCGATCAGATGGCCCTGGCCAAACTCTTCGGTCTCAAGCCGGAACAGGTCAGGATCCACATGCTCTATGCGGGCGGCAGCTTCGGCCGGCGCGCCAACAGTCACGCTGACTACCTGCTGGAAGCGGCTCAGATCGTCAAGGCCATCGACGGCCGTGCTCCGGTCAAGCTGATCTGGCTGCGGGAGGACGACATGCACGCCGGCTACTACCGTCCCCTCTTCCACCACCGGCTGGAGGCGGCCATCGACGACCAGGGCAAGCTGACCGGCTGGCGTCACCGCCTGGTCGGACAATCGATCCTGGCCGGTTCACCAATGGCGGGCATGATCAAGGAGGACGGCATCGACCCGGTTTCCGTGGAGGGCGCGGCCAACCTGCCCTACGCCATTCCCAACCTGCGTGTGGAACTCCACACGCCGACCGATATAGCGGTGCCTGTGCTCTGGTGGCGTTCGGTGGGTTCCACCCACACGGCCTACTCCACCGAGACCTTTCTCGACGAGATCGCGCAGGCGACCGGCAAGGACCCGGTGGCCTGGCGTCTCGAACTGCTGGCCAAGCATCCACGCCATGCAGGAGTGCTGAAACTGGCGGCGGAGAAGGCCGGCTGGGACAAACCGCTGGCAGAGAAACCGGGCCTACGGCGTGGGCGCGGGGTCGCGGTCCACGAATCCTTCAGAAGCTTCGTGGCCCAGGTCGCGGAGGTGAGCGTGAGAGCGGACGGTTCGGTGATCGTTGAACGGGTGGTCTGCGCGGTGGACTGCGGCGTCGCCGTCAATCCGGACGTCATCCGCGCCCAGGTCGAAGGCAGCGTCGGCTTCGCCCTGAGTGCCGCCCTGCACCAGGAGATCACACTCGACGAGGGGCGTGTGGATCAGAACAACTTCGACACCTATCCGCTGCTGCGCATCGGTGAGATGCCCCAGGTGGAGGTCCATATCGTCGTCTCGGACACCGCACCGACCGGTATCGGTGAGCCGGGCGTACCGCCACTGGCGCCGGCTGTGGCCAACGCCATCGCCGCCGCCACCGGCAAGCGGCTGCGCCGGATGCCCTTCCGCACTGGGGAGCTGGCGAGCTGACATGGACAGCCGGGATACCGAAGTACTGGATGCCGCCTGTCGCTGGGCGGCGGAGGGACATCGCTTTGCACTGATCACGGTCGCCAGGACCTGGGGTTCGGCCCCGCGTCCCCCCGGATCCTGGATGATCCTGCGGGATGACGGACACCTGCAGGGCTCGGTCTCGGGCGGTTGCATCGAAGCCGATCTGATCGAGCGGGTCGCCTCGGACGAATTCCACGCGCAGACGCCCTTTCTGCTCAGGTACGGCGTCACCCCGGAGGATGCCCGCCGGCACGGCCTGCCCTGCGGCGGCACCATGGAGCTGGTGGTGGAACCCGCGCCCGATGTGGAAGCGCTGGCGACACTGGCCCGGGGCATCGCGCGGGGCGAGCTGTTCTGCCGCTCGGTCAGCCTGGAATCCGCGGGCAGCGAGATACACCCCGCCGCCTCGAACGCGACCTTCGAATGGGACGGCCACAGTCTGACAACCGTGCACGGACCCGTCTGGCGCCTGCTGTTGATCGGCGCCGGCCAGATCAGCAGCTATCTGGCGCAGATGGCCCAGGCGCTCGACTACCGGGTGTTCATCTGCGATCCCCGCACGGAATACACCGATGAGTGGCGGGTGCCGCAAACCAAGCTCCTGAGCTGCATGCCGGACGATGCGGTGGCGGAGTTGGATCCCGATCCCCACCTTGCGGTGGTGGCCCTGACCCACGATCCGAAGCTGGACGACATGGCGCTGCTGGAGGCCCTGAAGTCCTCAGCCTTTTATGTCGGTGCCCTGGGTTCGACGAAGAACAATGGGAGGCGTCGGGAGCGTTTGCTACAGCACTTCGACCTCAGTCCGGCGGAGGTGGACCGGCTGCACGGTCCGGTCGGTCTCGCCATCGGCAGTCGCACGCCACCGGAGATCGCCCTGGCCGTGCTGGCCGAGATGACAGCGGTGAGGAACGGGGTCTGGACACCGCAGGGATTGCTGCCCAGACGGTCGGCGATCGAGACCGGCGTCAGTCTGGCCTGAGGCATGGGTGGAACCGAGTCCGGGATCGTCGGCCTGCTGCTCGCGGCCGGATCGAGCCAACGTTTCGGCCGCGACAAACTCGAATACCCAATGCCGGATGGCCGTCCGATGGCGGTGGCCGCCGCTGCCGGCCTGCTCGCCGTCTGTGAGCGTACGATCGCCGTCGTGCGTCCCGCTGACGAGCGTCTTGCGACGCTGTTGGCGGAGACAGGATGCGAGATCGTCAGAGCCCGGCATGCCGAGTTGGGGATGGGCGCCAGCCTGGCCGCCGGTGTGGGCGCATCAGCTGAGGCCGAGGCTTGGATCGTGGCACTCGCCGACATGCCCTACATCGACAGGCGCAGCCATCAGGCTGTGCTCTCCCGGCTTCGGGCCGGAGCCAGTCTGGCGGCCACCCAGTACCAGGGGCGCCGGGGACATCCGGTCGGTTTTTCGAAACAGTGGTTTTCCCAGCTGACGCTCCTGACCGGTGAGCAGGGCGGCAAGACCATACTGGAGTCCCATCCCGAACAGTTGGTGCTCTGCCCGGTCGAGGACAGGGGTGTCCTGCTGGACATCGATACCCCGGCGGATCTGGAAAAGTGTGACTGATCGTTCCTGCGGCCGGCGCAGACGTGGCTACCGAATGAAAAAACCGCGGGAGCGCAGAAAATCGAGCATGTGTTCACGCTTCTTGCCCTGCAGGGCTTCGGCCGAAGCGGTGCTCCAGTCACTGAGTTTGACGTTGGCGCCACGGGTGGCGTAATAGGCCGCCATCTCCGCGTCGTACTCGGCCATGCGTTCAGCCGTCGGTTCCTGATAGCGATCCTGATGCAGCACACAGTCGACCGGCATGCGGGGTTTGACCGAATTGTCCTGATCGGGCCAGCCGAGACACATGCCGAATACCGGAACCACCTGCTTCGGCAGCGCCAGCTGCTCCACGATCACCTGCGGATCGTTGCGAATACCGCCGATGAAGACGCCGCCGAGCCCCTGCGACTCGGCGGCCAGCAGTACATTCTGCGCCATCAACGCCACGTCGGTCAGCGCGGCCAGGCCGTGCTCGCTGAAACCCTCCAGCTCCCCCCTGCCCGTGCGTTCGCAGGCCGCATTGAGTCGGCGCAGGTCGGCGCAGAAGACCAGGAACTCCGCCGCCTTCTCGATCCAGACCTGGCCTCCGGCCGCCGCCGCGATGGCCGCCCTCGCCTCGGGACGGGTGACGCGCACCACCGAATAGGCCTGAATGAAACTGGAGGAAGCGGCCGCCTGACCGCAGCGGATGAGCGTTTCGAGCTGGCCCGGCTCGAGGGGCTTGGCCAGGAAACGGCGTACGGAACGGTGGTTCAACTGTAATTGCTGGGTCTGGGTCAATGGCATGGTAAATCCGAATTCATTCTGTGGCGCAGGCGCCTTCAAAAGGGTTTCAGGCAGAAAGTCCCAACTCCGTTCCATCAACGACTATGCTTATGAGTTCTCATCCGGAGAATCGAGTGTCAGGGGACCGAATATGGCCAATACCTTAACCCATTTCATCAATGGTCAAAACACAACCGGCGAGGGTGATCGCACTGCCCCCGTATTCAATCCTGCTACGGGTGAGATCGAGCACCAGGTCTCCCTCGCCAGCGCAGAGGAGACACGCCGTGCCATCGCCGCCGCCCGCGAGGCCCTGCCCGGATGGGCCGCCACCACCCCGTTGCGCCGGGCCCGTGTCATGTTCCGCTTTCGCGAGCTGCTGGAACGCCACGCGGATGAGCTGACGGCGCTGATCACCCGCGAGCACGGCAAACTGTTGAGCGACGCCCGGGGCGAGTTGACACGCGGACTGGAGGTCGTCGAGTTCGCTTGCGGTATTCCTCATCTGCTCAAGGGCGAGTACTCGGAGAGTGTCGGCACCGGCGTCGACAGCTGGTCCCTGCGTCAACCACTGGGTGTGTGCGCGGGAGTCACCCCGTTCAACTTTCCCGCCATGGTGCCCATGTGGATGTTCCCGGTCGCCCTGGCCTGCGGCAACACCTTTATCCTCAAGCCCTCCGAACGCGATCCTTCCTGTCCCCTGCGGCTGGCCGAACTTCTGAGCGAAGCGGGATTGCCGGACGGTGTGTTCAACCTGGTCAACGGCGACAAGGAGGCGGTGGACGTATTGTTGACCGATCCTCGGGTCGCTGCCTTGAGTTTCGTCGGCTCCACACCGATCGCCGAGTATATCTATCGCACCGCCTCTGACCACGGCAAACGGGTCCAGGCCCTGGGCGGCGCCAAGAACCACATGGTGGTAATGCCCGACGCCAACCTCGACCAGGCGGTGAACGCCCTCATGGGCGCCGCCTACGGTTCCGCTGGTGAGCGCTGCATGGCGATCTCCGTGGCTGTGGCCGTGGGCGATGCCGGCGACCGGCTGGTGGAGCGACTGATACCGAGGGTAAGCAGCCTCAAGGTCGGACCCGGCACCGGTCCCGACGCAGAGATGGGACCGGTGGTGACCGAGGCCCACCGCAAACGCATTCTCGACTATATCGAAAGCGGACTTGCCGAGGGTGCTGAACTGGTGGTGGACGGTCGCGAGCTTCGCATCCCCGGCCACGAGGGTGGCTTCTTTCTCGGTGGTTCGCTGTTCGATCGTGTCGAACCCGGGATGCGCATCTATCGCGAGGAGATCTTCGGGCCGGTGCTGGTGGTGGTCCGGGTGCCCGATTTTCAGGCCGCCCTGCATCTGGTCAACCAACACGAGTACGGCAACGGCACGGCGATTTTTACCTCTGACGGGGGCACCGCACGCGCCTTCAGCCACGCCGTGCAGGTCGGCATGGTGGGCATCAACGTGCCGATCCCGGTACCCATGGCCTACCACAGCTTCGGCGGCTGGAAGCGATCCCTGTTCGGCGACCTGCATGTCCACGGCCCCGACGGTGTGCGTTTCTACACCCGTCTCAAGACAGTTACCGCAACCTGGCCCGACGAACTGCCCGATCAAACCGAGTTCGTGATGCCGACCATGTAACAGTTAGAGGCGTCGCAATCAACGTAGCCTGGATGAAGCGCAGCGTAATCCAGGAACCTGCTTATCGATCCTCCGGATTCCACTTCGTTGCATCCGGGCTACTGGGTGACATTCCGGCTGCACGGGACTTCAGAGACGTAATGAAAGAAAGCGGACATCTGGAGTCCGTTTCGGCAATATTCACAACCGGCTAAAAGCATAAATTCAGCCTGAAGGAATTTAGAAGTCATCGTTATCCCACCGCAGGAGTAGCGTGGAGCCAGCTCATAGCGCCTGGAGTTTTGTATCCAGTGGTAATCAAGGCTTTTCATTGACACCCCAGCCCATGCCTTTCTAGACTACGGCGCTTCAAACGCACAAAAGGAACTGTGCTCATGGACGACTTCCACAGGGATGGATTCCCTCCCCGTTGCTGGCTACTGGACGATTTCCACGACCGCCCTGATACACGGGCCAACACAAACCCCCCACCCAGGAAACAACACCAGGGCCGCAGCGCCGCCGATTTGCGACTGCCCCACGAGATCCTCTCCAGGCTGAACCGCTATGGTTCCCACCCCGGCGAATGGGAACGCATCACCGGCGAGGAGGCCCT
>JARROA010000065.1:0-12005 GCA_037384425.1 Candidatus Thiodiazotropha sp.
GATGGAGTGATGAGATGGTTGAACAGAATTTTCTCTCGGCGTTGCTGCGGTGGTCCCGTGCTCGCCTTGACGCTGCTCTGTTTTGGTTTTGGCGTCCTTTTCTTGTTCCTGTCCGCCAGCTTGCTAGGACTCGTCTTCATCGTCATAGGCGGACTCGCTGAGGCGCTCTGTCTCTATCTGGGGCGAACCCGTTGTCAGCGAGGCTACGCACCCCAGTCCTGACGGGTAAAAAAATTTACCTTATTAACTGAGTAATTCACTAGGTATTTAACCGGAGTTTCACTATGGGTTTTGCCGATACGCAGATGGATGCGCTGATCGAATCCGATTATGTCCAGGGTTTTGTCACCCAGATCGAGTCGGACACCTTGCCGCCAGGTCTTGACGAGTCGGTGATCCGTGCCATCTCCGAGCGCAAGGAGGAGCCGGAGTGGATGCTGGAAAAGCGGCTAGCCGCCTATCGCCACTGGCTCACCATGAGCGAGCCGAACTGGGCGGCGGTGCGTCATCCGCCGATCGATTTCCAGGCCATCTCTTACTATTCGTCGCCGAAGAAAAAGCCGACCCTCGACAGTCTCGACCAGGTCGATCCCGAGCTGCTGGCAACCTACGAGAAGCTGGGTATCCCCATCGACGAACAGAAGGCGCTGGCCGGTGTGGCCGTGGATGCGGTATTTGACAGTGTCTCGGTGGCCACCACCTTCCGTTCGACATTGGCCGAGGCGGGGGTGATCTTCTGCTCCATGTCGGAGGCGATCCGCGAGTATCCGGAACTGGTGAAGCAGTACCTGGGCTCGGTGGTGCCCCACAAGGACAACTTCTTCGCCGCCCTCAACAGCGCGGTCTTCAGCGACGGTACCTTCGTCTACATCCCGCAGGGGGTGAAGTGCCCGATGGAGCTCTCGACCTACTTCCGCATCAACGAGGCAAAGACCGGCCAGTTCGAGCGCACACTGATCGTTGCCGACGAGCGCAGCCAGGTGAGCTACCTGGAGGGCTGCACCGCACCCATGCGTGATGAGAACCAGCTGCACGCGGCAGTGGTCGAGCTGGTGGCCCTGGAGGATGCCCGCATCAAGTACTCCACGGTGCAGAACTGGTATCCAGGCGACAAGCAGGGGCGTGGCGGCATCTACAACTTCGTCACCAAACGGGGCGACTGCCGCGGCGACCGTTCCCGCATCTCCTGGACCCAGGTCGAGACAGGCTCGGCGGTGACCTGGAAATACCCCAGCTGCATTCTGCGCGGCAAGGACACGGTGGGCGAGTTCTACTCGGTGGCGGTGACCAAGGGCAAACAGCAGGCGGATACCGGCACCAAGATGATCCACATCGGCGAGAACAGCCGCAGCACCATCGTCTCCAAGGGTATCTCGGCGATGCAGGGCAGCAACGCCTACCGCGGTCTGGTGCGGGTGGCGGCCAGGGCCGAGAACGCCCGCAACCACACCCAGTGCGATTCGCTGCTGATCGGCGACCGTTGTTCGGCCCATACCTTTCCCTATATCGAGGTCAAGAACCCGAGCGCCCAGGTGGAGCACGAGGCGACCACCTCCAAGGTCAGCGAGGATCAGCTCTTCTACTGTCGCCAGCGCGGTCTGTCGGAAGAGGACGCGGTGTCGATGATCGTCAACGGTTTCTGCAAGCAGGTGTTCAACGAGCTGCCGATGGAGTTTGCGGTAGAGGCGCAGAAGCTGCTGGCGGTGAGCCTGGAAGGGGCGGTGGGCTAAAGCAATTATGAATTTTGAATTGTGAATTTTGAATTGGTGCTGTGTGCGTTGCATACGACCTGTTTGAAATTCAGCGTGAGCGAAGCGAATGCCGGCAATTCAGAATTCACAATTCACAATTCAAAATTATGTATCGAGGTTGTGTGATGTTATCGATCAAGAATCTGACCGCCAATGTGGACGGTAAGGAGATCCTCAAAGGGATCGACCTGGAGGTGAAGGCCGGCGAGGTGCACGCCATCATGGGGCCCAACGGCTCCGGCAAGAGCACCCTGGCCCATATACTCTCCGGGCGTGACGGTTACCAGGTGACCGGCGGCGAGGTGCGCTTCAAGGGCATGGACCTGCTGGAGCTGGAGACCGAGGAGCGGGCGCAGCAGGGTGTGTTTCTTGCCATGCAGTATCCGGTGGAACTGCCGGGGGTCAACAACATGACCTTCCTGCGCGAGGCGATGAACGCCATCCGTCGTGCCCGCGACGAGGAGGAGATCGACGCGGTCTCCTTCATGAAGCGGGTGCGCGAGAAGGCCAGAGCGGTGAAGCTCGACGAGAAACTGCTCAAGCGATCGGTCAATGCCGGTTTCTCGGGCGGCGAGAAGAAGCGCAACGAGATCCTGCAGATGGCGATGCTGGAGCCCTGGCTGGCGATCCTCGACGAGACCGACTCCGGGCTCGACATCGACGCCCTGCGCACGGTGGCCGAGGGGGTCAACATGATGCGCTCGCCGGAGCGCTCCATGATCGTGGTGACCCACTATCAGCGGCTGCTGGAATACATCGAGCCCGACCACGTGCATGTACTGGCCGGCGGACGCATCATCCGCTCCGGCGGCAAGGAGCTGGCGCTGGAGCTGGAGGCCCGCGGCTATGGCTGGCTGCTGGAGGAGGCGGCGGCATGAGCCAGACATTGCAGACACAGCTGGAGGCGGCTTCACGCTATATCGACAACCTGCCGCGGGACTCGGGTGACTGGCTGCTGGGTCAGCGTCGGGCGGCGGCGCAGCAGTTTGCCGATCTCGGTTATCCTCACGCCAAACTGGAGGCGTGGAAATACACCGGTATCGACGGTCTGCTGAGCCGGGAGTTCGAAACCGATGACCCTGTGCAGGAGTTTCCCCGGCATGCCGTGATACGGCAGTTCCTGCCGGAGCCGGTGGCGGGACGGTTGGTCCTGGTCGACGGTGTCTATCAGCCGGAGCTGTCGAGCTGCGAGGCATCCGGCGTGACCCTGGGCAGCCTGCATGCGGCCATGGCGGTTGGCGATCGCGCGGTGCTGTCGGCGGTGGGGATCCTCTCGGGTATCGGAGAGCATGGTTTCGCGGCATTGAATCTGGCCACCCTGCACGACGGGGCGGTGGTGCGTGTCGAAGCGGGAGTCGAGATCGGCGAGCCGATCGAGCTCCTGCATATCACCACCCGTGGCGCTGAGGGCCGGGCGTTGCGCAGTCGTCACCTGGTGATACTGGGCGAAGGTGCTTCGGCCACGCTGATCGAACGCTACCTCTCCCTCGACAGTGAGGTGGATTGTTTCAACAACCTGGTCTGCGAAATCAGCCTGGCCAAGGGGGCGAGACTGCTGCATCAGCGGGTACAGCTGGAGGCCGACAGGACTTACCACCTGAGCGATGTTCATCTCGATCTTGCCGAGGCGGCACACTATCAGGGCGTGCAGGCTTCACTGGGTGCGGCCTGGTCCCGCACCCTGTTGCACAACCGTTTTGCCGACGCTGGCGCCAAGTGCGAACTGGACGGTCTCTACCTGGCCGGCGACGGCCAGCTCACCGATGTACATCTCGACGTGGATCACGCGGTGCCGCATTGTGACAGCCGTGAGAATTTCAAAGGCATTCTGTACGGTGCAGGCAAGGCGGTGTTCGACGGTCTGATCACGGTGCGGGAGCAGGCGCAGAAGAGCAATGCCCATCTGCACAATGCCAACCTGATGCTCTCGCGCCAGGCGGAAATCGACACCAAGCCGCAATTGGTGATCCTCGCCGACGATGTCCAATGCAGCCACGGCACCACGGTGGGTCAGCTCGACCCCCAGGCCGTCTTCTATCTGCGTTCGCGCGGCCTGGACGAACAGCGGGCGCGGCATCTGCTGTGTCTCGGCTTCGCCAGCGAGGTGGTCGAGCGCTTCAGCAGCGAACAGCTGCGGGAGCAACTGACCCGGATCATTCAGCAACGCATCGAAGGCTGAGTTCGGGGATGAACGAATCAGTGACAACGCCACTGCGTGAACGCCTGATCGAGGCGCTGCGTACGGTCCACGATCCGGAGATCCCGGTCAACATCTATGACCTGGGGCTGATCTACCGGCTCGAGGTGGACTCGCAGGGCGTGGTCCTGGTGGAGATGACACTAACCGCTCCGGCCTGTCCGGTGGCGGGGACACTGCCGGGTGAAGTGGGTCGGGTGATCGACGCGGTGCCCGGTGTTATGGACGCCACCGTGCGTGTGGTCTGGGATCCGCCATGGAGCCAGGATCGCATGAGCGAAGAGGCGCTGTTGCAGTTGGGAATGTTGTAGGAGGCAGTAAGCATGGCAATTGAATTGACAGAGAGTGCTGCACGACATGTGCAGAAGATGCTTTCGAGCAGGCCACAGAGTGTGGGTCTGCGCGTGGGCGCCAGGAAGAGTGGCTGTACCGGTTTCGCTTACGAGGTCGACTATGCCGAGACGGTGGAAGCGGGTGACATGGTGTTTGAGTCGCACGGTGTGAAAGTGGTGGTGGACAGCGACAGTCTGCCGATGCTGGACGGGATGACCATCGATTTCGTGAAGACCAACATCCTCAACGAGGGCTTCGATTTCATCAATCCCAATATCAAAGAGATGTGCGGCTGTGGCGAATCATTCAGTGTCTGAAACGGTCCGGGCTCAACAGGAGAGACCCATGAGCGAGATCGAGGAGATCGTCGATGCCTTCGAGTTTCTCGACGACTGGGATGCCCGCTACCAATACCTGATCGAACTCGGCGAGGATCTGCCGCCGATGCCGACTGGGCTGAAAACGGAAGAGAATTGGGTCAAGCCCTGTATGAGTACGGTGCATGTGGCGGCACAGCGGGACCCTGACCAGCCGGAGTTGATACGCTTTGTCGGCGATTGCGACACCGCGATCATCAAGGGGGTGCTGGCTTTGTTGATCGACCTGCTCTCCCATCGCCGCCTGGACGAAATCAGAGAGATGGACGTGGATGGTTTGTTCAAGCAGTTGCAGCTCGAAGAGCACCTCAGTCCCAACCGCCACGTCGGGATCTACGCTATCGTCGATAAGATGCGCGAAAGGGCGGCGGCGCTGCCGGTCAACTGAAGGGTTGCGATCGCGCCCGGTCTTCGCCGTTGTTTGATCTATTGGAGGGGCAGGGTTATTGCTTGCGCCGTGACGGCATGGCCGTCTGCAACCTGTGGACGCCCAGGCTTCCACATTCGATCGAAATCCGTCATGCTGGCCGTATGTTCAAAGCTTTGCTTACCAGAGAGTGAAGTGACCTATGTTGCGACTCAGTCCGCTGTGCGGCGGTTCTGTGCGAGAGTGAAACGATGAGTGAACGGCCGCTGACCCCTTTCCATCTGGCGATTCCCGTTACCGACCTGGAACAGGCGAGAGCCTTCTACGGGCAACTGCTCGGCTGTGCGGAGGGTCGCAGCGCGGATCGTTGGGTCGATTTCAACCTCTATGGCCATCAATTGGTCTGCCATCTCGTGGACAGCCAGGACGAGGCGCAGTACCGGAAGGGCAACAACCCGGTCGATGGCGATGCGGTACCCGTACCCCATTTTGGCGTGGTGCTGGTCCAGGCGGACTGGCACGCTCTGGTGGAGCGCCTGCAGGATTCGGGAATGCAGTTCCTGCTCGAGCCGAAGATCCGCTTTGCCGGCGAAGTGGGTGAGCAGGGCACGCTGTTTGTTCTCGATCCCAGTGGCAATGCGTTGGAATTCAAAACCTTCCGGGATATCGACTCTCAGCTCTTCGCTTGTTGATCGACAGCTGTCCGGCTGTTGCAATGCTCCATGCATAGCGAGGGGAGAGTGCCGTCCACTCATGTCTGCACACCCCTCCCGGGGCTTGCCGATCCACAACCCCGCGCACGATCGTTTCGTAATCGAAGAAGCGTTCCGAAATCCGCTGTTCATTCCGGCGCCTGGCCTGTGCGATCTTTCCAGATGATGTGCCGCTGACGGTAAAAAAGAGATGCAGTTTTGCCGGAATGGGCCGATACCCAGTCAAGAAGACCTTGTTCTTCGGACTGGCTGGACGTGGAGGTGCGCTATCGATGCGCCTCCGATCTGGCTATAGTGGTGAAGTCGGTCTGGCGGTTGAGCAAAGCGTTGGCGTCTAGCACTTTCGGCGAAAGCCGGTGTCGAGGACAAATGGAGCAAAGTCGCGACAGGTGGATGGAGTACGGCTGAGAAGCCTTCTCTCGTGACGCGGTTTGCGCATCCACACTGATCGGCACGACACTTTGTTTTTATCGGCCGTTTCCTCTATGCCTCAACAGATACACCACCAACAGGATGCCGAAGTACTGCTCAACACGTTACTGGGCGTGTTGCCGGATGTCGGTATCGTGACCTGGGATGCGCAGGGTAGCATCACTTCACTGAGTAAAGGCTGTCGTCTCCTGATGCAGCTGCCAACAACGGCCAGGGTCGGCGGGCCGATCGGGGTGATCGGGCAGTCCCCCTGCCGGACCTTTCTTCAGACCTATGAGGCGTTCAGGAAGGGTCTCGACAAGACGGTGGTCGAAGAGGTTTTCAAGCTTTCGCGTGATGGCGAAAGCTATTGGCTGAAATTGAGTTTGAGGCGTTGCCCGGAGGCATGCGAAGGCAACGCGGCCTTTCTGCTTATTGTGCGGGATGTCACCACACAGCGTCGATCGATTGAGTGGGCGCAGCGGGCACAGGGCTATTTTGAGGCCGCCCTGCGGGCAATACCGGACGCGGCCGTGTTCACCGACAATCAGGGATGCGTGACGAAAGCCAGTGCCGGCGTCGAGCGGATTTTCGGTTATGAAGAGACGGAACTGCAAGGCAGGTCTTTGGGTCTTCTCGCCGGTGACCTGTACAGGCTCGCCAGTTCTGTTGCTGATGGCGAAACCGCGCATTCTCCCGATATCCAGATGATCGAAGCGGTGGCCAAGAATGGACGCCGTTTTTCCAGCGAGGTGGTGACCGACACGATTCGGGACGCGGATGGCAATGCATTGGGCGTTGTCGCCGTCCTGCGGGATGTGTCGGAGCGTCTGGCCCTGCAGGATGACCTGTTGAAGCAGACCACATTACTGGACCGTATCTTCAGGCAGTTGCCCTTTGCCCTCAGTGTCGTCGATACCGAGCGCCGCACCGTGCAGATGACCGATGCGGCGTTGGCGCTCCTCGGCTATCGTCAGGACCAGGTTGTGAATCAGTCAGCCAGGATGCTCTACCAGACACAGGAGGAGTTCGAGCGCGCCGGCAGGGCGATGTATGTGGAGACTCCGGGCGGGCCGGTGGTGGCCGACATGGTGGACGCAGCTGGACGTGGTTTCAAGGGCCGCATCCAGGTTGCTCCGCTCTACGACAGTGGCAAGGTGCTGAGAGGACATCTGGTGGCGGTGGAGGATGTCACCGCGCAAATTGCTCACGAGGAGGAGCTGCATCGCTACGAGCAGATGGTCTCCGCCAGCAGGGACGCACTGGTTCTGCTCGACAACAGTCACATCTACCGTGCCGTGAATCAGGCCTATCTGGAGCTTTGGAACAAGTCGCGAGACGAGATCATCGGTTCACATATCTCGGATATTGTCGGTGAGAGAATCTACCTCGATTACACGCGACCCGCGTTGCGTAAATGTTTTTCCGGCGAGGCGGTGGCGTTGGATGCCGTCGAGGTCGACTTTGCCGATCGCAAACGTTTTTTCGATGTGCGCTATGCCCCCTACCGCAGTGAGCAGGGTGAAATCGCCGGCGTCCTCATCACCCTGAGAGACGTGACCCAGCGTCATCTGGCGGAACGCGCCATACAAGAGAGCCAGCAGCGGATTGAACAAGCCGGTGTGTTCGCCGAGTTCGCAGTGTGGGAACTCGATGTGGAGAGTCGTCGTCCTGTGGATGACTCCATGTTGCGTCGCTTGCTCGGCTACAGCGAAGAAGACCCGCTAGACAGCTTGGAAGACTGGTTGAATCTGGTCGCAGAATCTGATCGTCAGTACCTTGCTGAGAGCTATGAGTCGATATTGGCCGGACCGGGAGCGATCGAACGGCTGGAATACAGGGCCTTCAAGAAGACCGGCGAACTGGTGTATCTGGAGACCTTGGTCGAAGGCCGGCTGCAGGACGGAAAAAGGAAACTGGTGGGTATCAGCCGCGATATCACCGAGCTGGTCAATGAGCGTGAGGCGCTGCGAAGATACGAACACATGACCATGGCGACCCAGGACGGCCTGGCACTGGTTGATCAGGACCATGTCTACCGCGCTGTTAACGGATTTTACACACGGATGCATGGCATCAGTACAGAGGAGATTGTCGGTAAACCGGTCGCATGGCTGCTGGGCGAGAAACTTTATGGCGAAGTCGTCAAACCGATGATGGACCGGTGCTTTTGCGGTGAAGACGCCGAGATAGAACTGTGGGTCGACTACCGACGGCGAGGGCGCCGTCGGGTTGAGGTCAGTTCGTCCCCCTATCGGGATGAGTCAGGAAGGATTACCAGTGTGCTGGTGACGAAGCGCGATATTACCGAGCGCTATCTGTCGCAACTGGCCATGAAGGAGAGTGAAGAGAAGTTTCGCGCCATCTTTGATCACACACCGATCGGAGTGGTGGTGCTCTCGGTGGACGATGGGGCGATCATCGCCGCCAACCCGGCCAGCTTGCGTATGTACGGTTATGAGCGGGATGAATATCTCCATCTAAAGCTCTACGAAGTGGTGGTCGGTGTCACCCCGGACAATTTCGCCCGCGAGTGGCGGAGGGTGACAGAACGTCGCCGCTCGCGATTCGAGAGCGAACATCGTCGAAAAGATGGTAGCCGCATGCATGTATTGGCCGATGCGAGCCGTATGCAGTTCAAAGGCCGTGAGGTCATCATCAGCACCCTTGTCGATGTGACGAAACAGAAGCACCTGGAGTTGCGTCTTCGCGAACAGCAAAATCAATATCGCATGCTGGTGGATTCGAGCAACGCCATTCTGTTCTCGGCCGAACCGGAGACCATGCGTTTCAGTTTCGTCAGTCCGGAGGCGGAGAAACTGCTGGGTTATCCGGGCTCGACATGGAGTGAGGATGCGAGCTTCTGGATCAATCACCTGCATCCGGATGACCGTCACTGGGTGCCTGAATATTGCGCTTCCAGGGTCCGGCGGCACGAGGATCACGATTTCGATTTTCGTATGATCGCGGCGGATGGCCGCGTGGTCTGGTTGCACGATTCCATCAGCGTGATCGTCGAAGAAGGCCGTGTCGTCAGCCTGGTGGGTGTGATGGTGGATATCACCAACATCAAACAGGCAGAGGCAGAGGTCAGGCGGCTTTCGGAGATGGTCGAGCAGTCGGCCGATGCCATTTTGCTGACCGATACCGATTTCCGCATCTCCTATATCAACGAAGCCTTTACCCAGCTCTACGGTTACAGTCTGGAGGACCTTAGGGGTCAACGACCCGAAATCCTGAACGCTGAGCCGGATGCCGAAGCCATTCATCCGCAGATCTACAACGGCTTGCTCGCAGGGCGCCGGTTATATCGTCAACTGCTCAACAGCCGCAAGGACGGAACCGTTTTTCATTGCCAGCACACCATTGCGCCGCTGTGGAACGATCAGGGCGATGTCATCGCCTATATGAGTTCACAACGCGATGTCACCATACAGATGAAGGCAGAGCATGCGTTGCGTGAAAGCGAGGAGAAGTATCGCCAGATCGTGGAAACCGCACATGAAGGCATCTGGGTGCTCAATGGGGATGCGCGGACTGCATTCGTCAACCCCAGGATGGCGGAAATGCTCGGGTGCCTGCAGGAGGAGATGGTCGGAAGCTCATTTTATGATTACCTGGAAGAGGCTGGCCAGGAGTTGGTGCGACAAGCATGGGATCGAATGCTCTATGAAGGCAAGGCGGTGTTCGATCTATGTTACCGGCGCAAAGCCGGTGGCGGTCTCTGGTGCCACGTTTCGTTCAGTGTAATAACGGATGATCAAGGCGGCATAAAGGGTGTTATGGCGCTGCTCACGGATATCTCCGAACAGCGTAAATTGACTGAGGCGTTGATCCGCTCGCAAAAGATGGAAGCGGTCGGTCAGCTGACCGGCGGTATCGCGCACGATTTCAACAATATCCTGGGCAGTATTCTCGGCTTCACCGAGTTGGCCCAGGCTCGCTGTAGTGGTTTCGATCCCAAGCTTAGTGAGTACCTGGGGCAGATAGGGTCTGCCGGGGGGCGGGCCAGGGATTTGATCCGCCAGCTTCTGATTTTCAGTCGCGGTGAGAATACGGGGGCGGCGGCGCCGATACCCCTGGTGCCATTGATCAAAGAGATTATCAAGATGCTGAAGCCGATGCTGCCGGTGGAGATCGAGATAAACACGGTGTTGCCTCAGGACTCGCCCAGCGTGAAGGTGGATCCCCTGCACGTACAGCAGCTGTTGATGAATCTCTGTATCAATGCACGGGACGCCATAGGCAGGAAAGGCCGGATCACGATCGGTGTGGTAAAGCGCTCGTTTGACAATGCACGTTGCGCGATATGCAGTGAGCCGATCGCGGGTGATTGGGTTGCGATACAGGTGGCAGACAACGGACGTGGTATTGAAGCGTCCATCCGCGACGACATCTTTCAGCCTTTCGTCACCAGCAAGGAGGTTGGCGAGGGATCGGGCATGGGGCTCGCGGTGGTACGCGGAATCGTCAACTCCTACAACGGGCATCTGGTGGTGGAGTCGAGCCCGGGGCAAGGGGCGGTTTTCAAGATATTGCTGCACGAAGCCTTGCTTGAAGGGGAAGGACAGGATCGATCAACTCCAGACGCTGCGCTCTCCTCCGAATAGGCGCCGGTTGTTGACGTCAAACCAACGTGGTTTGGCAAACTGATGAACGCTGTCGGCGCGGTCGGTTCGCCTGATGGATGCGCAGCCCGGTTACAGTTACCCGCCTGCCAATCCACTGCAGTCTGGGGTAGACTGCTTGGCGTCCCATCAATGCACGGCCAGTGCCTGTGGTGCAGTATTCAGCCAGGAGCCGATCATGTCCCCCATCCGTTGTTGCCTTTCCGATGCCGAGCTGGGTTCCCTGTTGCGTGAAGATGCTCCTTATGGCGACCTGACGGTTGCTACCCTGGGCATCGGCGATCGCGTGGGGCGGATCACTTTTCATGTGCGTGATGAGATGGTGGTCTGCGGTGTCGAAGAGGCGGCTCGCATGCTGCAACTCGTTGGCGCCGAGGTGACACTGCAGGCCGCGACGGGTCAACAGGCTGAGACCGAAACCCCGCTGTTGACGGCCACAGGGCATGTCGATGCCCTCTTCACCGCCTGGAAAGTGGCGCAAAGCCTGGTCGAATCGCTCTCGGGCGTGAGTACGGCTGCGCGGCAGATTGTCAGTCGTGCCGGTAACGCCAGGGTCGCCTGTACCCGCAAACATCTGCCCGGGATCAAAACGCTGATGGTCAAGGCGGTCAAGGCGGGTGGTGCGCTGATGCATCGCCTGGGGCTCTCGGAGTCGATCATGGTGACCGCGGAGCATCGGGCCTTCCTGCAGAGCGCTCGAGCGGAGAGCGCTGTCACCGCATTGCAGCGGATGCAGCCGGAGAAGAAGATCGTGATCGAGACCGATGACGTCGAGTCGGCCCTCGCATTGGTGAAACAGGGGTGCCAGGTCATTCAGCTGGAAAAGCTCTCGCCGGCCCAGGTTTCACAAGTCGTTGCCGCAGCCGTCGCGCGTCCCCAAGGCTTGCGTCCGGTCATCGCCGCCGCCGGTGGCATCAATCTGCAGAATGCCGCGGAATACGCGCAAACCGGTGTGGACGTGCTGGTGACATCGGCGCCCTATTTCGCCAGGCCCAGGGACGTGCAGGTCAGATTCAGCCCTCTGGATTGATACTTATGTTCTGGTTAGTAACTCCGTTCGTACCACGTTGGTGATCTGCTGTGGGTTGGTCCACGATAGGATATCCAAGCCGGCTGATTATTCGGCAACCCCGTATCAGTCAACTCCGCCAGTGGGATACGCATGCTTGATACGCGGATAAGCCAGGCAGTTGTCAGGCCTGGCCGACCTCGGGGAACGGCAAGCGTG
>JARROA010000066.1:0-11987 GCA_037384425.1 Candidatus Thiodiazotropha sp.
CCCCCACCACCGACGCCGACGACTCCGGTCGCCCGATTCGCCTACGTGGCCAACTTTGGTGATGACACCGTTTCTGTGTTGATTGCTGACAACACCACGGGGCGGTTGAGGCACCATGGGTATGTGCAGACGGGCGATGGCATCGTCGGCGATGGTCCGAGCGATCTGGTCATCGATCCAAGCGGACAATTCGCCTACACACTCAACAACACTTCCCTCGACATCAGTCTTTTCCAGATAGACAGTCTGGCGGGAAGCCTCACTCAAGCGAATTGCGACACAACGTCAGTCAACCTCACCTGTGGAACCGGGGGCGGCACACCGGTCTCCATGGCATTCGGCTCAACCGGCTCCTTTGCCTATGTAGCCAATCAAGGCACCGACACGATCACGGTCCACCAAAAGGATCCCTCCACCGGCGCACTCAGCGGTATCAATGCCGTGCAGCCTCCCGTCGACGACAGTTCAGGTGGCAGCACCCATCCTGTCAAGCTCAGCCTGCACCCAAGCGGCGATTTTCTCTATGCGGTGCATGACACCTCCAGCGATGTCACGTTCTACGCCATCGATCCCACGGGTCAGTGGCTCTACCTGAACAGTAAGGAAGCTTCCGGGAGTGTCTCCCTGTTCGCGATCCAGAGCGACGGTACGCTGTCCGCAGTCAACTGCACGACCACAACAACCTGTGCAGCGGGCAACATGCCGGAGTCGATCGCCATCGATCCCACCGGTCAGTTTGTCAGTGTTACCAACGGTAGCGACAACACCGCCAATCTCTATCGTATCGATCAGAATACGGGACAGCTGTCATCGCTCAGCGGTTTGGTAACGAGAAATATGCCTTTCGCTTTGAGCTACTACACCGATACTGCGGAAGTCAGCGTGACGCCCAGGTTCGCCTATGTGGGCAATTACAACGGCGTCAGCATCTCTTCCTATTCAATCAATTCAGGGACTGGCAGTCTGACAGCGATCGGCACGCCGATTGCGACTGCTGGCAAGCCCACTGCAGTCACTACGAATCTATCGGGGAGCCATCTCTATGCCACCAATGAGACAACCGACAACGTCTCGGTCTTTTCTATCAACAGTGGAAGCGGGGCTCTGACAGAGATCTCTGGATCACCCTTTGCCATCGAAACGAATCCGAACGGTCCGGAGACCGGTCCCGTATCGATCAGCCTCGATCCCTCCGGGCGATTCGCTTATGTGGCCAACTCCACGGACTCCCTGTCGGCATACAGCATCAACAGCGCCACAGGCGCGTTGACGCTGCTTGCGGGATCGCCCTTCGTCACTGGAGACAATCCAAGTTCGGTCACCGTTGATCCCACCGGGCGATTTCTCTATAACGCCAATATCAACACCGACAACGTCTCAGCATTCACCATCGACACAGTTACTGGTGCTTTATCGCTAATCGGAACCACTCCGGCAGGCGACGCACCCAGTTCCATTGTCGTTGACCCCAGCGGTCGTTTTGTCTATGTCGCTAACAATGGATTCCAAACATTTGGAGTTTCTGCCTACTCAGTGGACCCACTGACTGGAACGCTATCCATTGTTCCTGGCTCCCCTTTTGCAGCTGGCAACGCACCCATCTCTATCAGCGTCGACCCGCTAGGTGAGTTTGTCTATGTAGCCAATCGAAGTACCAACAACGTCACTCCGTTTAGAATCAACCAAAGCACCGGAGAGCTAACAGCTGGGAACAATGTTCTCGCGGAACTTAATCCACAGGCGATCACTGTCGATCCTTCGGGGCAGTATGTCTATGTTGTGAACGGTGACTCGGCCAGCGTATCCAGATATACGATCGATTCCGGTACGGGCGCGCTGACATCGAACGGAACTGCGGCTACCGGTCTGTTTCCCCGTTCGATTGTCACGACCGGAGTGGTGCAGTAGTCGGTTATTCTTATCCGGAAATCACGGGGTCAAATCACGGGGTCCAAATCACGGGGTCAGAGTAAATTTACTCTGACCCCACTGCCTCCTGCCTCGATAGAGCGATATTAGGTTAATCAAGGTGCGGCAAGCCGCACCAGGCGGGCTTGCGGTCAGTTCGCTCAGGACAATGAACGCAGCGAGCGATAGCGCCCCGAATAGCTCCGCTTGTTCAGAACCAGCTGCCATAGCTGCCCGTGCCGGCTACGGAAGAAGCCGGCGCAGCTCTGCAGGTAGTACTTCCACATTCTGTAGAAACGCTTGCCATAGTGCCGTTCCAAACGCGGCCAGGCTCGGTCGAAGTTCTCCCACCAGGCCATCAGGGTGCGGTCGTAATCCTGACCTAAGTTATGCCAATCCTCGATCAGGAAGAGTCCTTCAAGAGCGCGGGTGATCTCCCTTGCCGACGGCAGTCTGCCATTGGGAAAGATGTACTTCTCGATCCAGGGATCCAAAGCCTTAACCGTCTTGTGGTTGCTGATGGTGTGCAACAGGAAAAGTCCGTCGTCCTTGAGCACCCGGTTGACGGTTTCAAAATAGGTACGGTAGTTTTTCTGACCCACGTGCTCGAACATTCCGACTGAGACCACCTTGTCGAACTCGCCTTTGACTTCACGGTAGTCCGTCAATTCGATGGTCACGGGCAGACCCTGGCAGCGCTCTTGCGCCAACATCTGCTGCGCTTTCGAGACCGTGATCCCCACCACTTCGACACCGTAGTGTTTCGCTGCGTGGCGCATCAGACCGCCCCAGCCGCATCCGACCTCCAGCAGACGCTCGCCAGGTTTGAGCCGCAGCTTGCGGCAGATCAACTCCAGCTTGTGGCGTTGCGCCTGCTCCAGGTTGTCGGCATGCTCCCAATAGCCACAGGAGTAACTCATGCTGCTGTCGAGCATCGCTTCGAACAGGTCGTTGCCGGTGTCGTAGTGCTGTTCACCGACCTGAAAGGCCCGATGCGACGACTGGGCATTGAAGAGATATCGCTTCATCAGCTCCATTAGCAACCGCAACTTGAACCAACCTTTGAGTTTGTCGTCGAGATCGGCCATCAGAAGGTGATGGAAGAGTTCATCCAGACGCGGACTCTCCCAGACTCCATCCATGTAGCTCTCGCCCAACCCGAGCGAGCCCTCCGTCAATATCCGGCGGTAGAACGACTCGTCCAGCACCTGGATATCCTAGGCGCGTTCTCCGTTCAGCCGCACATCGGCCTGACGCAGCAGTTCGATCAGCGCCTTCGGCGGAGGTGTCTCCCCTGAATCCTGCCGTTGAAGCGCCCGGGTACTCGTTATGGGCATAGATTCTCCTCCTCGTGTGTCTTACGCGCACATCATGGATTTCTACTCCATAAGTAATAGGCTAGTGAACTGAGCCGGCGATTCAATACGTGAAGCCACTGATTTTACCTATGGATTTGTTTTGTTTTTTTCTATGAATGAGGGAAATCCACATAGGAATTATCACTAACCGATGCACCGGAACGGGTTGTGAACACCCAGTTCATATACCGATGCATCAGGCGCTTTCCCACAGAATCAAGCCACCTCCGGTCCGATCCTTACCGAGGCATCCCGATAACCAGACGACTGCAGCCCATGATGGAGATCCTCCATGTCAGCCGCCCTCAATCACGATTTCATCCACTGCTCAGCCGGCGGCATGGCGGACAATCACTGTTACTCCGGCGGTGATTCACCACGGGTTTGATCAACCGAACCCGACCTCTGGCATCTCGACCGGGACGAGCACTCAAGCAGCGGGCTGGTCGATATCAGATGGGTTTTGATCACACCCCGCAGACAATCAGTATAACGACCACGGCCGGCGGCATCGCCGAGCCTTTCACCCAACGAAGGCAGTGAGTGCTTGCCCTAGTGTAAAGCTGTAATCACCTGACGCTCACTCACCGCATTACAGAAACTCGCAAACATGGCGCTCACCCGGATACTTGGTTCTCAATTGGTCACGAAGTACTTGCGGATCGTGCCATGTCCGCATCATGACGAAATGATTGCAACAGGAATTTAAATCTCAAATTTCGAGCCGCACACACTATCTCCCGGCGTATCGAACCCCGTATCGCCATTAAAGTCATCAAAATGATGCCAAATGCGCTGCGGCATCCCAAACAGACTCAACGCCAACTTGTTTGAAACCTATCGTAATGTATCATTAGGCCTTAATTCAAAAGGACTCTCAGTACAGGGAAGTGCGAATATCTTCGTTACCACGCCGTTCCCGTTCCCTGCTGAGCCAATGATGGATCGCTCACCCATACGCCATGGTTTTCCGCTCAGGGATTCATGTTTGTCTTAGCAACAGGAAGGGACAGTGATGAAAACAACACTTTCTGCTCTATTTATTTTTATCAGTTTATTTACCTTAGCCTCCATTTCACAGGCAGCAGCCGGTGACTACTGTGACTCCAACGCACGCAACGCCAATTATTTTTGGCAACAGTCCATCACTGCGGGAGACAACCAGATCGAAAACGGCAATAACGGTGGTTACAACGCCACTGAAACCCCCGTGATCAACCTTCCTCAGGGCAACAGCAGCATCGAATTGAATCCGGGCTACCGATACTACAATTACACTGTGTATTGGCGTGGCTGGCTGGATCTCGATGGCGACATGCAGTTCAGTGCCGATGAGCAGTTGTTTGAAACATCCTCGCGTGGCCCCGTAAGCGTACCCATTATGGTGACGGACAACCCCGGAGTCGCGCAAACCACTCTGCGCGTCACCATGAAGTACGGCAGCTATGCCCAACCTTGCGAAACCTACTACTATGGCGAGACGGAAGATCTTGCCGTCAACATTGAGCAGTCCGACATCCATCCCGTCTCTTTTGAAGAGAACTACCACCTCAGCTTAGATCACGACTTTACATTCTACAGAACCGGCTCAATCGGCGACCAGGTCAGCTGGGTGGTTGAACGCGATGGCACGGTCGCACTGAGTCGCAGTGCAGCCGGCGAACTTCAATTCAGCTACTTCTATAACCTGGCCGGAACAGACATCCGTGTCTGGCTCGAGCAATTTATCGACGGTAGTTATCAGCGCGTATCGAATATCGTTGAATACACACCCGGCACGACCGACCAGTACGAACTGACCCTTGAAGAAGGCTTTGACGTGCATCGCACAGGCCAGATCGGTGAATCACTGACATGGGTGATCGAGAAAGACGGAGAGGTCGTATTGGAGCGTTCGGCTTCCAGTGAACTCTCATACATCTACTACAGCAATATCAACGGCAGCAAATACCGCGTCTGGCTCAAGAAGTTCATCAATGGCCAGTACGAAAGGGTATCCAACACCGTTGAATATGAAGTTGGCCAAACCGAATTCACCCTCACCGTGGACCAGCTGAATCAGGTGAGACGTAATGGCCAGCCCGGCGATCTGGTCAGCTGGGTGATCGAAGAGGATGGACAGATCGTTCTGGAAAGGAATGCCAGCGACGAGATGACCTATAGTTATTTCAATACCGTGCCCGGGTCCAGCTACCGCATTTGGCTGCAGATGTATCTGAATGGCCAGTACCAAGCGGTTTCCAATATTGTGGAATATGCCGAACCCGCGTTCTATGACTACACACTGTCGCTTGGACCGGATAACGAAATCTCACGCAGCGGCCAAGTAGGCGACTCGCTCACATGGGTCATTGTCAAAGACGGCAAGGTCGTACTGCAACGCAATGCCGCCAACGAACTGAGCTATACCTACTTCAACAATACAAATGGCAGCGACTTCAAGGTCTACTTGACCCAGTTTATCGGCGGATACTATCGCCGGGTCTCCAACGTCGTCGAGTACGCCATTGGGGCTGACCAGGTTTCATACGATCTGTATGTCGATCAATCCTATCGCCTCACCCGCAGCGGTCAGATTGGCGATCCGGCCACCTGGGTGATCGAAAAAGACGGTGAAATCGTCCTCGAACGCAACGCCGCGAACGAGCTCAGCTACACCTATTTCAGCAATACACCCGGCTCCTCCTTTCGCGTCTGGCTGGAGCAGTACATCGACGGCTCATATCAGGTCGTATCCAATATTGTCGAATACACAATCGACAGTGCCACGGTTTCCTACGATCTGTCTGTCGATCAATCCCACCGCCTCACCCGCAGCGGTCAGATTGGCGATCCGGCCACCTGGGTGATCGAAAAAGACGGTGCAATCGTCCTCCAACGCAACGCCGCGAACGAGCTGAGCTACACCTATTACAGCAACACGCCCGGCTCCTCCTTTCGCGTCTGGCTGAAGCAGTACATCGGCGGACAGTATCGGGTTGTATCCAATGTGGTTTCATACTCGATACCGGAGGAGACAAACAACTTCACATTGACATTGGGCTCCGGCTACAGGGTCACGCGCAGCGGCGCTATAGGGGATAATGTGAACTGGGTGATCATCAAGGACGGTGAAGTCGCATTGAAACGTAGAGCCAGTAATGAACTCTCGTACACCTACTACAGCAACACGGTAGGCAGTACCATACAGGTCTACCTCGAGAAGTACATTAGCGGCTCGTATCAGCAGGTTTCGAACACCGTGCAATATACGGTTCAGTGACCCTCATTTCATAACAGCAACGCCAATGGAATCGAATTAGCGCATTCCAGGTAAATGGGGACGGTGACAATTGAGAAGCAGAATCTTCCCATGCGTCACCGCCCCATCTTTTAGATGATACGGCTGGCGTTTCAAACGACAGCCGACCACCGCATTCGATCCGCAATCCTCCCCGCCTTTCCTCCGAGGCCGTCCGAACGGGCTTGCACCAGTGCGGTAGCCTCAGGAGTCCCGAATCATCGGCAGGGCGTCCCTCACCATCGGCTTCAACTTGCCATCGCCGGCCGTGGCGACATGGCTGAGCAGGGTTCTTCTCATGCGCGGATCCCAACTGCGCAGGATGTGGTTGGCGATATCCCGTTTCGCCTGTTCTTGATCCGGCATCGCCGCGCAGGAAGCCGACCAGGGTCACATTGAGCCTTTCCGCCAGACACACGGCCGCCGCGGTTGGGGCGGAAACCGCGGCCAACACACCGTAGCCCAGCGCCGCTGTCTTCTGCACCATCTCGAAGCTGGCGCGGCTGGTGACGACGAGTCCGCCATCGCGCTGATGCTGATGACGGGCGAGACTGCCGAGGGTCTTGTCGAGGGCGTTGTGACGCCCCACGTCCTCGCGCACATGATCGATACAGCCGTCGGCTGCGACATGGCAGGCAGCATGGACCGCACCGGTGGCGTGTTGCAGATGTTGGTGAGTCGGCAGCTTTCGAATGGCCTGGCGCAGGGCGTCCAGGGTCGACCAAATCACGGGGTCAGCCAAATCACGGGGTCAGAGTAAATTTACTCTGACCCCACTGGGCCCCGAACACTGCGTAGGGTGCGGCTTGCCGCACCGTGTTGGCTTGCGGTCAGACAATGCCTGACAATGAACGCACCGAACGATAGCTCCCCGAATAACTGCGCTTGTTCAACACCAACTGCCAAAGCTGCCCCTGTCGGCTGCGGAAGAAACCGGCACAACTCTGCAGGTAGTATTTCCACATCCTGTAGAAGCGCTCGTCGTAATTCTGTTCCAACCGTGGCCAGGCACGGTCGAAGTTCTCCCACCAAGCCATCAGGGTGCGGTCGTAATCCCGCCCGAAGTTATGCCAATCCTCGATCAGGAAGAGCCCTTCCAGTGAGCGGGTGATCTCGCGCGCCGACGGCAATCTTCCGTTGGGAAAGATGTACTTCTCGATCCAGGGATCCAGGGTCTTGACCGTGTGGTGGTTGCCGATGGTATGCAGCAGGAAGAGACCGTCATCCTTGAGCAGCCGGTTGGCGGTTTCAAAATAGGTGCGGTAGTTCTTCTGACCCACATGTTCGAACATACCGACAGAGACCACCTTGTCGAACTCACCGCTCACTTCGCGATAGTCCATCAATTCGATGCTCACGGGCAGCCCCAGGCAACGTTTCTGCGCCAGCTTCTGCTGTGCTTTCGAGACCGTGATTCCGACCACCTCGACAGCGTAGTGTTTCGCCGCGTAATGCATGAGGCCGCCCCAACCGCAGCCGATCTCCAGCAGGCGCTCGCCCGGCTTGAGCTGCAACTTGCGGCAGATCAGTTCAAGCTTGTGGCGTTGCGCCTGCTCCAGGTTGTCGGCGTATTCCCAATAGCCGCATGAGTAATTCATGCGGCTGTCCAGCATGGCTTCGAAAAGATCGTTGCCGATGTCGTAGTGCTGTTCACCAACCTGAAAAGCGCGTCGTGACGACTGGGCGTTGAAGAGGGTGCTTTTGATCAGATCGAGGAATAGCCTGAATTTGGTCCATCCCTTGATCTTCTCATCGAGGTCGGCCTTCAGCAGGTGATGGAAGAGTTCATCCAGTCGCGGACTGTCCCAAATCCCATCCATGTAGCTCTCGCCCAGGCCGAGCGAGCCTTCGCTCAGTATCCGTCGATAGAACGACGCGTCCCTCACCTGGATGTCCCAGGCGCGTTCTCCGTTCAGCCGTACATCGGCCTGTTGCAGCAGTTCGACCAGTGCCTTCGGCGGAGCGGTCTGCCCTGAATCTTGGTGGTGCAGTGTCCGGGTACTCGTCAAGGGCATCGGCTCTCCTCCTCATGCGACTCATGCGCGCATCATTCAGTACTACTTACAGAGTAATAGGCTAGTGAAGTGAGCAGGCTATTCAATACGTAAAGCCACTGATTTTTTCTATGGTTTTTTTCGTTTTTTCAATCAACCGAAGAAATCAGCATAGTAATTGTCGCAAGCCTACGCACTGGTACGGGGCGCGACCGCCCAGTTGATACGGCAAATGTGCCAGCGCGGTGCACGATCGAGCCGATTCCCGCCCAAAACCCCTGGCCCGATCCTTGCGGGGATATCCCGATACCCAAAAGACAACAGATCAGCATGGAGGTCCCCCATGTCCGCCGCCCTCAATCACCAGTTCATGACGGTAAAACATGTCCTCAACCACGACATCATGCACTGCACGGCCGACGGTGTGGTGGGCAACCAGCTCTACTCCGGCAGGGCACTCGGCATCACCGATCCACGTGACATCATCCAACTGCACCCCGATCTGCAACCCTTGTGGCATGACATCGCGGCGCACTATAAACGTGTCGGCCTGCCCTATAGCAGTAACGTGATCTGGAATCTCGATCTGCGACAGTTGGCGCACCACGCAGGATTCAAACCCTCGGTCTTCTTCTACGGCCCACACGAGTCCCGGGTCTGGGGCGATAGCGCCTGGTTCGAAACCGTGCAATTCATCAACTCGAAGAACAACTTCATGGCCCTGGCCGGGGAGTTGGGTGTCGACGTTCCACAAACGCGCTGTTTCGACTGTGTCGCCGCGATGACACCGCAAGCGCGTAGCGAAGTCGTCTTTCCCTGTTATCTGAAAGCCGCGGTGTCGGTGTCGGGCGTGGGCATCTACCGTTGCGCCGATGCCGATGAGTTGGATCGGGCCCTGACACGATTCGAACCCGATGTGCCGATACAGATTCAGGAGGAGGTGGTGGCCGAGTCTTTCCTCAATCTGCAGTATCTGGTCGACAACGGACAGCTCATGCGACTTGCCGCCACCGAACAGATCCTCGACGGCTTCGTCCACCAGGGCAATCGTCACCCCGCCTCCCATGAGCCTTGGGAGATCGTCGAACCCATGGCCCAGTGGATGGCGCAACGGGGCATGCAGGGGATCTTCGCCTTCGACGTGGCAGTGAGCCAGACCGATCGCGGCCTGCGCTTTCCCGCCATCGAGTGTAATCCGCGTTACAACGGCGCCTCGTATCCGACCCTGATTGCCGTTAAGATGGGCATCCCCGAGTGGTACGCCGTCACCCTCTCGACCCACCACAGAAACCTGGCCGACATCGACCTTTCCGGTCTCGAATACGACCGCGAAACCGGTCGGGGCGTGATCATCGTCAACTGGGGCACCGTACTGGCGGGCAAGCTGATGCTCCTTATCGCCGGGCCTGAAGCCTATCAACAGGCGACCCGGCTCGAACTAGAGGCCCGGCTCGATCCCCCGCTCGACTAACCTTGTCCCGGCGCTTGGCCGGGCGTTGACCAGGACATTTCGAACATGGACCAGCAGGGTCACTACTCGCTCATGATTCACGGCGGCGCGGGCGCGCTCGACAACGTCAAGGACGAGAAGACCGCCGTGCGCTATCTGGAGAGTATCCGCCGCATCCTGGAACACGGCCGCGAGGTGCTCGAACTGGGCGGCTCCGCATTGCAGGCGGTGGAGACCTGCGCCTCCCTGCTGGAGGACGATCCGGTGTTCAACGCCGGCTGCGGCTCGGTGCTCAACGAGTACGGCAAGGTGGAGATGGACGCCGCCATCATGGACGGACGAGACCTCTCCGCGGGTGCAGTGGCGGCGGTCCAGAACATCGCCAATCCGATCCAGCTGGCGCGCTACGTGATGACCGAGAGCGAACACGTGATGCTGATCGCCGAGGGCGCCATGCGCTTCGCCGACCACTGCGGCATGGAGCGGGAGCCCGATAACTATTTCTATACTCCCGACCGGGTGGAGCAGCTGAAACAGGCGCGCCTCAAACACAAGATCATGCTCGACCACGACGACACCGAGAGCGAGGACCAGAAGTACGGCACCATCGGCGCCGTGGCCCGCGACCCCCAGGGCAACCTGGCCGCCGCCACCTCCACCGGCGGCATCGTCAACAAACGCATGGGACGGGTAGGCGACTCCCCCATCGTCGGCGCCGGCGTCTGGGCCGACAACGAGACCTGCGCCGTCTCCGCCACCGGCTACGGCGAGGACTTCATGCGCACCCTGATCGGCAAGACCGTCTCCGATTTCATGCTCATGCAGGGGATGGACGGCCCACAGGCCACACAAGCCGGTCTCGACTACCTCACGCGCAAGCTCAAGGGGCGCGGCGGCATCATCGTCATCGACAAGGACGGCAACTGCAGCAGCGGCATGACCACCAGGAAGATGATCCACGGCTGGATCGAAAAAAGCGGAAAAACCGTCGTACGGTTTTAAAATGAACCGCAGCCTGTCATCGGCCGATGGGTGCTCCAGCCGGAGCCCGGCGGCATGGGAATATTGCACACCACCCGGGTGAGATATTCGACATCAGACGCACTCCTCAAGCTGTAACCTCTCCTTCACAGTCCCTGTGGCTGCAAGGAGTGTACAAACGACCAGGAGGAGAGCAAACATGAAAAGATTCACAAGTTTTCTATTCGCCACCTTGATCGTGGCATTGGCCGGCAGCAACCTATCCGCGGCCGTAACCCATACGCTTCTCGGTATGGAAGAGAGGTCATCCATTGACTATTCCGCGTCAGAGCCAATGAGCAGGACGCAGAGTCCGGTGATACTGGCAGGGGAAAGCACAACCGTAACCAAAACAAAGACCAAAACAAAGACCAAAACGGTCGATGAGAACGGCAACCTGAGCAAGACCAAAACGAAGACCAAGACAACGACCACCACAACCACCTCATCTTCCGACGACTCAGACAGTGATTCCGCCAACAGCGGCGACACCGACTATCACGGGGTCTCCTATGAAGGCTACTGACCACTCATAGCAGAGTGTTCATCCAGGGGAAGACCAAGAGGCAAACGGGGTAAGCGTAGAATGGCACTTACTTAAGCAAAATGGTGCCGGGTATTTCAAGGACTTGCGGTGGGGCAAGCCGCACCCTACAGCTTAATCACGGGTAGGGTGCGGCTTGCCGCACCGAAACATGGCTTAAGTCAACAGCATTCTGGTCAGAGTAAATTTTCGCTGGCCCGGTTACCGTCTAGATATGCGGCGCTGTCGCGATAGCGACAGCGTCCGAGCGAACGATAGTGAGCGACATGATTTTATTGTTAGCCGATTTCATTATCATTTGAAAAATCTACACCCGGGACTGTAAATTAGATTGTGTATCTGCCTATCATTAACCCTTAAAGGGAGATAGGCAATATGAACAAGAAGGAACTGCAGGCCCTGGCCGCGCAAGCGGCCAAAAGCATCAAGACCG
>JARROA010000067.1:0-11952 GCA_037384425.1 Candidatus Thiodiazotropha sp.
GCCCCACCCTACCCGTTTATCGTAGGGTGGGGCCCTGCCCCACCGATATGCCGCTTGAAATAACCGATTATCCAAGAGGTATCGCATGGCAAGACGCAGCGACCACAGCCGGGAAGAGATACGGGAGATGGCCCTCACCGCCGCGGAAGAAATCATCGCCACCCAGGGCCACCAGGCGCTGAGCGCCCGCAAGCTGGCAAGCGCGATCGGCTACACGGTAGGCACCCTCTATCTGGTGTTCGAGAACCTGGACGACCTGATTCTGCAGGTAAACGGCCGTACCCTCGACCGGCTCTATGACTTGATCGTGGCGGACCAACGCCACTGCGATGGCGCTGAGGCCTGCCTGTTCCAGCTCGGCCACAGCTATATCCGCTTTGCCGACAGCGAACCCCATGCCTGGCAGATGATCTTCGAACACCGGCTGGCCGACGACCGCGAGGCTCCCGACTGGTTGCGGCAGAAGGTGGCGCGCATGTTCGCCCTGGTGGAGGAGCGTCTGGCCCAGCTGGCCGCGCAGCATACCCGGCCGGAGATCGCCCAGGCGGCCCGCGCCCTCTGGGGCGGCGTCCACGGCATCTGTATCCTGGCCATCAACCAGACCCTGGGGGCGGCGGGGGTCGAGTCGGTACAGGCCATCACCCATTCACTGATGAGCAACTTCGTAAAGGGGTTCGTCACGGCCTCAACGGACACACAGTAAGGAGCCTGACGCATGGACAAGCTTTTCAAGATCACCGGTTTCATCCCCTTCACCCTGATCCTGTTCCTCAACGCCTTCGTCGATCTGGGCCACAAGATCCTGATCCAGAACACGGTGTTCAAGATCTACGACGGCCAGACCCAGATCGTGTTGACCGCCATCGTCAATGGCCTGATCCTGCTGCCGTTCCTGCTGCTTTTCACCCCCGCCGGCTTTCTCGCCGACCGCCATCCCAAGCCGCGCATCATCCGCCTCAGCGCGGCGGTGGCCGTGGCACTGACCCTGTTGATCACCGGTTTCTACTATCTGGGCTGGTTCGAACTCGCCTTCGGCATGACCTTCCTGCTGGCGGTGCAGAGCGCCATCTACTCACCGGCCAAGTACGGTTTCATCAAGGAGCTCTCGGGCAAGGCGCGTCTGGCCACCGCCAACGCGGTGGTGCAGGCGGTGACCATCGTCGCCATCCTGGTCGGCATCTTCGCCTTCTCCGTGCTCTTCGAATCGATGCTGAGCGGGACCGCCTACAGCAGTGAGTCGCAACTGTTGCAGCAGATCGCCCCCATCGGCTGGCTGCTGGTGATCTGCTCGTTCATCGAGTACCGCCTGGCACGGCGGCTGCCGCAAAGCCAGGTGGAGGCAGCGGAGCTGAGCTTCGACTGGCCGACCTACCGCCGGGGCGACTATCTGCGCAACAACCTGCGCAAGCTCTTCTCCCATCGCACCATCTGGCTCTCCATCGTCGGCCTGTCGGTCTTCTGGGGCATCTCCCAGGTGGTACTGGCCGCCTTCCCCGCCCACGCCAAGGAGGTCCTGGGCGAGGAGAACACGGTGGTGATCCAGGGCCTGCTGGCCTGCTCCGGCATCGGCATCATCCTCGGTTCGCTGATCGCCGGCGGCGCCTCCAAACGTCATATCGAGACCGGACTGATCCCGCTCGGCGCCCTGGGCGTGGTGGCCGCCCTCTTCTTCATGCCCCAGCTCGATTCGACCGGCCTGCTGGTGCTCGACTTCCTGCTGCTGGGCGCATCCGGCGGCATCTTCATCGTGCCCCTCAACGCCCTGATCCAGTTCCACGCCAAGGACCATGAGCTGGGTACCGTGCTGGCCGGCAACAACTGGGTGCAGAACCTGGTGATGCTCGGCTTCCTGATCCTGACCGTGCTCTTCGCCGTCAACGGCAGCACCAGCGTCGGCCTGTTTCATCTGCTGACCCTGACCGCCCTGGGCGGGGCGCTCTACACCGTCTGGCAGCTGCCCCAGTCCCTGGTGCGCTATCTGATCTCGCGCCTCTTCGTCGGCAGCCACCGGATTGAGGTGCTCGGCTTCGAGAACCTGCCGGCCCAGGGCGGCGTGTTGATGCTGGGCAACCACATCAGCTGGCTCGACTGGGCCATGGTGCAGATCGCCTGTCCGCGGCCGGTGCGCTTCGTCATGCACCGCAGCTACTACCAGCGCTGGTACTTGAAGTGGTTTCTCGACTTCTTCGGCGTCATCCCCATCGCCGGCGGCCAGAGCAAGGAGGCCCTGGAACAGATCAATACGTTGCTGAAGGCGGGCGAGGTGGTCTGCCTGTTTCCGGAGGGGGCGATCAGCCGCAACGGTCAGCTCGGCGAGTTCAAGAAGGGCTTCGAGCGGGCGGTGGAGGATGTCGAGGGCATCATCCTTCCCTTCTACCTGCGCGGCCTCTGGGGCAGCCGCTTCTCCCGCTCCAGCGCCAAGCTGCGGCAGCTGCGCAATACCCGTCTGCGCGGCGAGGTGATCGTCGCCTTCGGCGCTCCGCTGCCGATGGAGTCCACGGCCGAGGTGGTGAAACAGCGGGTCTTCGACCTCTCCATCGACGCCTGGGAGCAGCATACCCGCCAGCTCGATCCCATCCCCCTGGCCTGGCTGCGCACCGCCAAGCGGATCGGCGGCGACCTCTGCTTGGCCGATGCCCTGGGGGAGACCACCCTCTCCGGCTACAAGGTGACCACGGCGGTGCTCGCCTTTTCGCAGCTGATCCGCCGACGCAGCCCTGAGACCAACGTCGGTCTGTTGCTGCCCACCAGCAGCGCCGGCGCCATCGCCAACATGGCCTGTCTGCTGTTGGGCAAGACGGTGGTCAATCTCAACTACACCGCCAGCCCGCAGGCCCTGCAGGCGGCGATGAAGAAGGCTGGACTGCAAAGCCTCTACACCTCACGCCGCTTCGTCGCCAAGCTGGAACAGAAAGGGATCGAGATCGAGCCCCTGTTTCAGGGGCTGCAGGTCCACTACCTGGAGGAGATGAAACAGGAGATCGGCAAGGGCCTGCAGCTGACACTGCTGGCCGCCTCCCTGCTGCTGCCGGCGCGGCTGCTCTATGCCCTATTCGGCAAGCGGGTGTCGATCGAGCAACCGGCGGCGATCCTCTTCTCCAGCGGCAGCGAGGGAGAGCCCAAGGGGGTGGTGCTCAGCCACCGCAACATCATGGGCAACATCCACCAGGTCTCCGACGTGCTCGACACCCGGGAGGAGGATGTGGTGATGGCCACCCTGCCCCTGTTTCACGCCTTCGGCCTCACGGTCACCGGCCTGATGCCCCTAGTGGAGGGAATACCGGCGGTCTGTCACCCCGACCCCACCGACGCCCTCAATATCGCCAAGGCGATCGGCAAGTACCAGGCCACCGTTTTCTGCGGCACCTCCACCTTTCTGCGCCTGTTCATCCGTAACAAACGCATCCATCCGCTGATGCTCGCCTCCCTGCGGGTGGTGGTGGCCGGCGCCGAGCGGCTCAGCCCGGAGGTGCGCGATGCCTTCAAGCTGAAATTCAACAAGGAGATCTACGAAGGCTACGGCACCACCGAGACCACCCCGGTGGCCAGCGTCAACATCCCCGACCGTATCGATCCGCGCAACTGGCATGTACAGGAGGGCAGCCGCCCCGGCAGCGTCGGCCTGCCCCTGCCCGGCAGCAGCTTCCGCATCGTCGACCCGGATACCCTTGAGACCCTATCCCAGGGTGAAGACGGCCTGATCCTGATCGGCGGCACTCAGGTGATGCTGGGCTATCTGGACGATGCGCAGAAGACCGAGGAGGTGATCGTCGAACTCGACGGCAAGCGCTGGTACCAGACCGGCGACAAGGGCCATCTGGACGCCGACGGCTTCCTCACTATCGTCGACCGCTACTCCCGCTTCGCCAAGATCGGCGGTGAGATGATCAGCCTCGGCGCCATCGAGGGCGCCATCGGCCCGCTGCTGCCTGAGGAGGTGGAGATCCTCACCACTGCCCTGCCCGACGGCAAGAAGGGCGAAAAGGTGGCGCTGCTGGTGGCCGGAGAGATCCTGCTCGATGAGTTGAAGCGCCTGATCGAGCAGTCGGGGCTCAATCCCCTGATGCGTCCGGCGGAGATCGTTCCGGTGGAGGCGATCCCCAAACTCGGCAGCGGCAAGAACGATTTCAAACGGGCGAAACAGATCGCCCTGGAGGCCGCCGGCGCATGAAGACCATCGACATCCATACCCACCTGATGAACCCGGGTGTCCGCTTCGACCGCTTCTACGACAAGCTGACCATCCGCTTCTTCGCCAAAAGCCTGGGCGTCGACCCCCAAGCCCTGATGGCCGATCCCTACCAGGCCTATGTCGCCTCCATGGCCAACTCGATTCGCGAATCGGCCTATGTGGAGAAGACCTGTCTGTTCGGTGTCGACAGCCGCTACGACGAGAACGGACGGGAGATTCACCGGGACAGGACGGTCTGCGCCATGACCGAAGACGTGCTCAATGTGGCCCTGGACTATCCCGATCAGTTCATCCCCTTCCTGTCAGTGAATCCCCGGCGTCCGGATGCCCTGGATCTGATCGACGCCTATACGGAACGGGGAAGCCGGGGCGCCAAGTTTCTGCAGAACTACTGGAGCGTGGATTTAAACGACGAGCGCTTCATTCCCTATTACGAAAGGCTCGTTGCCCACGGCCTGCCCCTGATCGTCCATGTGGGCAGCGAGTACACCATCGCTTCCGACAGCCGTTACGAAGGTATCGACATGGTCGACCTCCCCCTCGAGTGCGGCGTCACCGTCATCGCCGCCCACATGGGACTGGGGCGCGTGATGCACAAACTGATGCCCTGGCGAAACTTCTCACGCAACCCGCGACACTTCGACAGCGACTATTTTCAACTGCTGGAGAAACTGGAGCGGCAGGCAAACCTCTATGCGGACATCTCCGCCATTCTGGCGCCGCTAAGAGCCAGGGCCTTGAGACACCTGAGTGAAGCGACAACGGTCCACGGAAAGATCCTGTTTGGCACCGACTTTCCCGTGCCCTACAGCATCCGGCTCAACAGTTACGACCTGTCGTCGACAAAGAGAAAGGAGATCGGTCGAATCAGCAATCCTTTCGATCGCTATGTCACTGCACTGTTCGAGTACTTTACCGCTGACAGTCCCATCTTCACCAACTATCACAAAGTACTTCCGAACGAATGACCGGATCTGCCAAAGAGCGAGGGCTAAAGCCCCTTGTTCCAGGCGGTCAAGGACTGTTCCACCTGATACAGATCGCCAAAGGGTTCAATCCCCTCGGGTAGCGGCGTCTCTTTGCTGATAGCACCCCCGCCCACCCAAATGGCCGTCTCGTCATCAACCAGCTGCCGCAGTCCGCTGAGCATGACAATGGCGTCGTCCAGCTTGAAGTGGCTGCTGAAAGAGAGACCGATCACATCCACCTGGTGTGTGCGGGCCGCCTCCATGATGTCACGGAACGGCATCTCGATGCCGAAAGGGATCACCTCGGCGCCACCCAGGCGCAACAGCGCTTCCACCATCAGCAGGCCGAGACTGTGTTGTTCGCCAGGCAGCGTGGTGAGCATCACCTTGGGTCGACCGGCCCCAACCGGGAAATCGGCCAGAGACTGTCGCACCAGACTGGTGAGCATCTCGGTATAGAGGTGCTCTTCATGGATCGCCAGCTCACCCCCGTTCCAGCCCTCACCGACGAGACGGTTGGCGGGGACCATGACCTGGTGGATGAAGGCGCGCAGACCCAGTGTCCGTAACTGGCGGGTGAGCCAGTCGCGCAGTTGGGGAGCCTTGCCCGCCCGCAGCAGTTCGCTGAAGCGGTCGAAGTCGAGCTCGGCCCGGCTGCTCTTCAACAGCTCGCCGAGTTCTGCCAGATCCATCGACATCAGCTTGCCGGGGCGACGGCCCTGGTCGACTAGCTGGCGGATCAGAATCAACTTATTGAGCTGGTCGTCACTGTAGATGCGGTCGCCGTTGATGTCGCGCTCGGGTTTGGGGTAGTCGTAACGGCGCTCCCACATTCTCAGCAGGTCCTTGGGGATGCCGGCAATGCGCGAGACGTCGCTGATGCTGTGGTTACCGTTCATTGTTCTTCGCTCTCTTCGCCAGGACTGCGCACCGGCGCCGACAGACGCCGTTTCAGATGGCGGACCATTGTACCCAGCAGCGGCAGCTGTAGAAAAAGATCCGTAGCATCCCAGTAGTCCCGATGATCGGCAACCCGTCCGTCCCTACCGAAGGTGAGGCGGCTGCTTCCCTCGACGCCGAAGCTGCGGCCTTTCAGAATGAAACTGAAATTCCAGCGCAGCCAGGTGATGTTGCCCTCGGTCTGCCAATCGACCACCTCGAAGCGGGGACGCTCGGTGGTCGAGAACATATGGCGGAAGATATTTTCGATCTCCGCCTGGCCGCAGACATCGTTGAAGGGATCGCGAAATGTCGCCGCCTCCTGGTAGAGCCGGCCGATCTCGCCCAGTCGTTCGGGGGTGAGCTGTTCGTACCAGGCGATCAGTTCCCGCAACTTCATGACTGCCCCACCCGTTTAATCAGCGGCAGGCGCAGCCAGTCCGGCAGTCTGCTCACCCTCCGCAGCCACCAGGTGAAGCGTTTCGGGAAGTGAATCTCGAAGGCGCCCCGGCCCAGCCCGGAGATGATTTCACGGGCCGCTGTCTGCGGCTCGATGAGCGCCGGCATGGTGAAGTCGTTCTGCGCTGTCAGCCGAGTAGCGACAAAGCCGGGATTGACCAGATAGACCCCCAGGCCCCGGGGTGCCAGATCGGCGTAGAGGATCTGCGCCAGATTGATCATCGCCGCCTTGAAGGGTCCATAGGCCAGCGCCTTCGGCAGCCCGGTATAACCCGCCACGCTGGCCACCAGGCAAAGCCCCCCTGTCCCCTGTTGCAGCAGACCGGGGATGACCGATCGCAGCAGGTTATAGACCCCCGACAGATTGATCGACAGGGCCTGATCGACTCGATCGAGATCGAGCTCCCAGCTGCGCATGGGGGTGTAGACCCCGGCGCAGTAGATCACCAGGTCGATGCCACCCCACTCGGCCGTGAGCGCCTGGTGGGCGCTGGCGACCGCTTCCGCATCGCTCACGTCCAGTGGAAACACCCGGTCCTCTTCCCGGGCCAGTTCCCACAGGGGGCTTTCACGCCGGGCACTGAGGGCCAACCGGGCACCGGCACCGGCCAACTGGCGAGCCAGAGCCTCGCCGATGCCGCTGCTGGCGCCGATGATCCAGACCCGCTGGCCATGCCAGTCGCGCAAACGGGGATTGAGACTCACGGCTGCCGCCTCTGGAAAAAGAGGGTCACCTCGCCCAGACGAAAACCGAACTTCTTCATCACCGAGCGGTTGATCAGCACCCCCTCCTCCTGCAGGTACATCCAGTCGTCGAAACTCACCTCATAGACCTTCTCCCCAACCGGCAGGCGCAGGGTGTAGACCCAGTGCAGGGCGTTGCCGGAGACCTGACCACGGGCATCGCCGACCACGTCGTCCGCCCTGCCCGTATAGCGGCCCTCCCCTTCATGAGTCAGGTACCAGATCCTCTGCTGGGTGGTGCCGTCGCTGTAGCTGAACTGCTCGTCGAGCACCCCCTGGTCACCCTCCCAGCGCGCCTCCACCACCACCTTGAAGCGTTTGACCACGCTACCATCCCGTTTCTGAAACATACCCCAGCCGTCGAGGGTGCCGTTGAAGTACTGCTCCAGTTTCAGCTCCGGGCGCTGCTGGCGGTATTGGCTGACATCGACGCCGGCACAGCCGGAAAGGGCTGCCGCGCTGAGCAGCAGAAGCGGTTTATAGGGCATGTCGCACCTCCAGGGATTGTCGCCAGCGCATCAACAGCACGGCGGAAAGGAGTTTGATGAGACAGGGCACCCCGGCGTAGAAGAGGGAGAGGGCCAACAGCCCTGACTCGCCGCCGGGCTGGTAACCGAATCCGGCCAGCAGGGGCAGACCCAGGCCCGCCGCCAACGCCAATACGCCCTTGTTGATCAGGCTCCAGATACCGAAATAGCTGGCGGCCCTGCCCCGCTCCCGGGGCGGGATGATGTCGGCGGCGATGGCCGCCGGCAGGGCCAGGTCGGCACCCAGGGCCGCACCGGAGAGCAGACAGATGATGCCGTAGGCCAGCCAGTCGCCGCTGCCGAGCTGGGTGGCCCAGACGAACCCCACCACCGCGACCAGGGTGCCCAAGGCCCAGGTCACCGACCTGCCCAGTCGCCGGGCCAGACTCAGCCAGAACGGAAGAGAGGCGGCACCACTGAGAAAATAGACGGCCAGAAAGGCGCCGCTATAGGCCTCCAGCCGCAACACGTCGGCGATGTAGAACAGGGCCAGGGTCCCCGCCATCGCCACCGCCAGACCGTTGAGCAGGAACAGGGTGGCAAGGCGCCGGAAGGGTTCGTGGACCAGGGGCTGCAGAAGTCGCTGGGGCATTACCGGCTCGGACCGGGGCCGGGGAGCCTGCTGCAGCAGCAGCCAGACGGCGGCCACCAGAAGTAGGGCGAAGAGACCGCTGAATGGCAGCCATCGCCCCTCCTCGAACCAGATGGCGAAGAGCATGGGCAGCAGGCTGGCCAGGATCACACCGAGAATGGAGAAACCCTCCCGGTAGGCCACCAGCCGGGTGCGCTCCTGGCTGTCGCTGCTGGCGTTTGCACCCCAGGCCAGGTAGGTGATGTTGAGCGCGCTGTGAGCGGTGTAGACCAGCACCAGGGTGACACCGAACCAGAGTGCCAGTCCGTGACCCGCCTCGATGGGTGGGTTGAACAGAGCGGCATAAGCGAAGCCCAGACAGAGCGTCGCCGCCACCGCCAGCAACGGCCAGCCCCCCGGCCGCCTCTGCAGATGGTCGGCCAGCCGGCCCAGCCAGGGATCCTGCAGGGTGTCAACGGCGCGGGAGGCGAGCAGGATGGCCCCGGTCAGGGCCAGTCCCAGCCCCAATTCGTCGCCATAGAGCTTAGGGGCGTGGATGTAGACCGGCAGGGCCGCCATCGCCAGCGGCGCGCCGAGCAGCCCGTAGGCCATGTACTGGCGCCTGGTCACTCCAGCCCCCCCAGCAGCTGCCGGCGCAGCTCAGGTTCGCGAGTGCGTGGATCGAGCCAGATCTCGAAAAAGGCGGCGGCCAGAGCCGGGTCCGGCAGACGTCCCAGGTAACCCTGAGGACCGTAAAAATCGGCCCCCTGTCCCGGCAGATGGATGCCGGTGATCCTGTCGCCCGGCGTTACGTCGGTGAACAGCTTGCGGAAACGATCGAACAGCACTGCACGGTCTTCATGCTCCCCTTGCAGTCGCTCGATCTCCTTCAGCGTGGCACGCGCCAGCTGCTCACGGCTGAAACCATAACGATAGGCGATCTGCAGGGCATGGGGCGAATCGGGCCGGTATTCGCCGTCCGGCGCCAACAGAGTGGCCTCATAGAGTGTGACTCCCCACCACTTGAGAACACCGCTGCCGACCGGACGCAGGTTCGAATGATCGTCGAGCGGCCCCTGTGTGGCTTGAGCCTGTTGCCCGATGATTACCAGTAGGCATAGAGAGAAACCCAGAACAATAACAGGATTCATGGCTGCTCCACCTTGACCAGTACCAGTTGCAGCAGGTCTATACGCCCCTCGTCGAAACCCGCCTCGCAGTAGCTCAGGTAGTAGCGCCAGAGCCGACGAAATCGCTCATCGAAACCCTCGGCCTCGATTGCTGGCCAGTTGGTGTCGAAACGCTCGCGCCAGCGGCGCAGGGTTTCGGCATAGTGAGCACCGTAGCCTTGCATGCTATCGATGCGGAAGCCGTGTCTGTCGGCCTGACGCCGCAACACGCCCGGGGACGGCAGCATGCCTCCGGGAAAGATGTACTGCTGAATGAAATCGCTGCGGCGTCGGTAACGCTCGAAGTGGTCGTCACCGATGACGATGGTCTGGATCGCCGCCCTGCCTCCCGGATTGAGCAGCTGCCGGAGCTTGGCGAAATAGGTGTCCCAGTAGGCCTCGCCCACCGCTTCCAGCATTTCGATGGAGACGATGTGGTCGTAGCAGCCATCGAGATCCCGGTAGTCCTGCAGGGCAAAGCGTGCCCGTGATGCAAGACCCGCCAGATCGATGCGCCGGCGGGCGTAGTCGAGCTGACGGGGAGAGAGGGTCACACCGGTGACATCGATCCCGCGGCTGGCGGCGTGCTCGGCGAAACCACCCCAGCCGCAGCCGATCTCCAGCACCCGCCCCCCCGCTTCCGCGCCGCTGAGCTGCAGCATGCGGGCGTACTTGTGCGCTTGGGCCTCCTGTAAGTCTCCCTCGAAACCATCTTCGAAGCAGGCGCTGGAGTAGGTCATGGTAGGGTCGAGCCAGAGGCGGTAGAAGCCATTGCCCAGATCGTAGTGGGCTTCGATATTGCGTGCGCTGCCCCGCCGGGTGTTGGCGCGCAGCCGGTGGCGCAGGCGATAGAGCAGGTTCAGCAACCGGTTGCGCCGCACCGCCTTCTGCAACGGTTGCAGGTTGCGCAGGGCCAGGCGCAACAGCGCACTGAGATCATCGGTGGCGATGACGCCATCCCGATAGCACTCGGCCAGGCCCAGGTCGCCGCCGCGGAAGATGCGGCGCAGGGCCGGCCACTCCATCAGCTGAAGATCGGCCCGCGGCTCGCCGCCATTGCCGAACTGGAGGGTCAGCCCCTCAGGCGTGGTCAGCCTGAGGGTACCGGTATGGATGCGTTCGATGACACTCATTAGCGTCCTTACCGACCAGGGCAGGGATTGCAGAGTCAGGGTTTGGGTCATTCCGTTCATCGGGATGGCTCCTCCAGGGTGACAGATGGTCGCTTTACAAGCCTCACCCCCTTGAGCCAGAGGCGTAGCGCTTGCCAATGAATACGGGCGATCACGCCCAGGGTCAGCAGGGGCTGACGGACGAGAGCGGTAAGTAACGCGGTCACCGACCAGGAACGGGCGCGCCCCCAGATGGCGGTGTTGAGCTGCAACTCGCCGCCATCGAAGTAGTCGATGGAGACACGGGGCAGATCGAGATCGAGATTGAAGCGGAAACGGTAATGCCCGCTCACTGGGTAGAAGGGCGAGACGTAGAGCCGCTTGTCGGCGGTGACCGCCTCGAATCGGCCATTGATATCGGGCCGGAGCAGATAGCAGTGGCGCTCGCCGAAGGTGTTGTTGACCTCGGCCACGATGGCGCCGACGCTGCCGTCGCTTCGGGTGCAGTACCAGAAACTGACCGGGTTGAAGAGATATCCGAAAACCCGGGGAAAGGTCTGCAACCACAACTTGCCGTCACAGTCGTCTATGCCATTCTTCGCCAGCAGTTGGCTCACCCACACGCCCGGATCACGACCATCACCATAGTCGGCATAGTGGAGTGCCAACGGCCGGCGACAGTTGACGCCGAAGAGCCAGCTGCCCTGCTTGTCCAATTCATCCATGTCAAGCAACAGGAAGAACACCGGATAGACGAACCGGTTCTCCCGCGGCAACCGGCGCCGATGCATCACCCGTCCGCTGACGACGCGGCTCACAGCACGACCCGCCACGGGGCCTCCACGCCGAAGTCGCCAATGATGCGCAGGGCGGACTTGAGACCGTCCTCGTGAAAACCATAGCCGCACCAGGCCCCACAGAACCAGGTACGGTTTGCGCCCTGCATGCCGGGCAGCCGTTGCTGCGCATCGATGGCCGCCTGATCGAACACGGGATGCTGATAGTGGTAACGACCGAGTTTCTGGTCGGGTTCGCTCCCGGCCGGCGGATTCAGGGTCACCATCACCGGCGTCTCGAAGGGGAGTTGTTGCAGCCTGTTGAGCAGATAGGTGACACATACCGACTGGCTGCCCTCCCCCGCCGAGCGGTAGTTCCAGGCCGACCAGAGGCTCTCGCGCCGTGGCAGGAACCGCTGATCTAGATGCAGGATCGCCGTATTGGGCTGATAGCTGAAGGCCCCCAGCAACTGCCGCTCACGCTCGCTGGCGTCC
>JARROA010000068.1:0-11471 GCA_037384425.1 Candidatus Thiodiazotropha sp.
CATTCGAAGACCAGCAGCAGACCGAAGCGTCTGAGCGGGATCAGCGCCTTGATCAGCTGGCCGCCGTCCAGCGGCAGGATCGGCAGCAGGTTGAGGTAGTTGACGAGAAGCAGCGTGACACCCATGGCGGTGATCCAGCCGCGCTCGAATCCGAAGAGGCCGAGGAGGGCGAAGCCGAGGATGATTCCCGGCAGCGGACCCATGAGGCTGACCAGGGCCCGGTGGGCGGCCTTCCCGGTGCGCTCCTGTCCGAGGGTGACGCCGCCGACCAGGGGCAGCATCAGGATCTGTAGATTGCGGTAGCCCAGCAGTCGCATGGTGAGCCAGTGCCCCGCCTCGTGAAAGAGGATCACCCCCAGGATCAACAGGCCGAAGCCCCAGTCCCAGAGGGTCCCGGCAAGCACCACGAAGGCGAGGGCGCTGATGAGAAAGATGCCCAGCTGGGTCGAGAGCGGAGGCGGCATGCGCTGGGTCTGCTCCCAGTTGCCGAACAGGTAAGCGGCGCGGCGGGTGGGGATGGCCTGCAGCTCGTGGGGCGGATTTTTTTCCTTGCCGGTAAAGAAGCGCCAGAGAAAGCGCAGCGCAATGCCGAGCTTAGGCGCGGTCGTGCCATCCGCCAGGGGTCTGACAAAGCCGCTCTCCCGTATCCACTGGATGCTCTTCTGTTCGTAGCGGTTGACCAGATGCAGCGTCCAGGTCATCGCGCCCAGCTTGGCGTGATGGTCGCGCCAGGTCAGCCGCCGGCGTGCCATCTCATAGGTATGCGCGCGGTACTGTTCGGCCAGCGAGTCCACCCGGGTGTTTACCATGATGGATGCCGTTTCCGGCGGGCGCGGGAAGAGTTCGGGCATGCGGTTGGCGGTGGCGAGATAGACCCGCTCCCGGCTGCGGGAGATAAAGACCACTTGGCAACGGTCGCCGGCAAATAGATTGAAGGGGGGCGAAACCCGTGCGACCACGGATTGGGTGCGGTGGTGATAGAGGCGCACCAACGGCGGCACGAAGCCGGGCAGGGGGGTGGGTGTCTGGGAGGTTGCCCAACCGACGCGCGCAAAGCCGAGTGCCTTCAGTTCGCTGTGGGTCTGGGTGAAGAGCTCTGCCATGACCTGCGGCGGCTTGACCGGCTTCACCGGCTTGAATTTCAGGTCAGTTGGGATACGCACAGCCAGCAGCATGCGCATCAGTTGGGTGATGAAAAGCAGGGCCAGGGTGAAGATTATCAACAGCAGATCGGTCATCCCTGTCACTCCTTCCTTCTACGCATCTACGGCAATCGCGGCTTGTGGGCCGGGTGGTCTCTCTAACCTAAGGTTTCGTTTATGCAGGCAATCGAACGACTATGCCAGGGCGACGGATGCCGAGCGCCTGGGTGGAGTCTTCAATAAGCGGCACTCTTTCGACTATCGGCGGTGTGCGGGAAAACTTTCGCACTCCGGCCGCCTCCCGGAGTGACCTCAGCCGCCAGGCTGGGCACTCCAGATTTTCCGGTCAGAAGAAGAGGCCATCCACCGGCGAGGAGGCCGAGGCGTAGCGCTTGGCCGGCATGCGGCCGGCCCGATAGGCCTCGCGGCCGGCTTCGATCGCCTTCTTCATGGCCGAGGCCATCAGGATCGGGTCCTGGGCGGCGGCGATGGCGGTGTTCATAAGCACGCCGTCGCAACCCAGCTCCATCGCCACCGCGGCATCGGAGGCGGTGCCGACACCGGCGTCGACCAGGATCGGCACCTTGGCGTTCTCGACGATGGTGCGGATGTTGAGCCGGTTGCGGATGCCAAGGCCGGAGCCGATGGGAGCGGCCAGGGGCATCACCGCGACACAGCCCAGCTCCTCCAGGCGTTTGGCCATGATCGGATCGTCGTTGGTGTAGACCATGACATCGAAGCCGTCCTTGATCAGCTCCTCGGCGGCGCTGAGCGTCTGCACCACGTCGGGGAAGAGGGTCTTCTCGTCGCCCAGCACCTCCAGCTTCACCAGGTTGTGGCCGTCGAGCAGTTCACGCGCCAGGCGGCAGGTGCGCACCGCGGTGGCGGCGTCATAGCAGCCGGCGGTATTGGGCAGATAGGTGAACTCGCTGGGGGGCAGCACCTCGAGGATGTTGGGTTCGTCCTTGTTCTGGCCGAGATTGGTGCGGCGTACCGCGATGGTGACGATCTCGGCGCCGCTGACATCGATGGCGGCGCGGGTCTCCTGCATGTCCTTGTATTTGCCGGTTCCCACCAGCAGGCGGGAAGTGAACGTGCGTCCGGCGACGCTGAAGCTGTCGTTGGTTTGATTGGGCATCGGTCTGTCTGATGTTGGGGTGTGTTGCCAGGGTTCGGAGCGAGGCGGTTCAACCGCCGCCGACGGCATGGATGATCTCGACCCGGTCATCGGCATTCAATGGGTGACCGGGAAAGGTACTGCGCGGAACCAGCTCCTCGTTGACCTCCACCGCGATGCGTTGGTTGGTCAGATCGAGCAGTTCGATCAGGCCCATCATATCGAGCCCTTCGGGGATTTGCTTTTCCTCGCCGTTTAAGTAAATCTGCATCTTTGCCGGTCTCTCTGGGTAGCTCGCCGTATCACCGTTGAGACCCGGAATTCTACAACATCTGCGATCAACAAAGTACGCAGAGAGAAAAATGAGTCATCAAGGCCTGGGGACGCTGAGTCACAAGGGCTGTCGGAGGTTTCAGTGGGGCAGTGGCACGAAGATCTGATCCCCTTGGAGCAGGCGCGTACGCTGGACGGTCTGTTCTATCAGCGGGTCAAGCGTACGCCCGATGGGATCGCCTATCGGAATTTCGACCGGGACAAGAAGCAGTGGTACGAACTGAGCTGGGCCGATATGGAACGGCTGGTGGCGCGCTGGCGCCAGGCCCTGGCCGGCGAGCATCTGGAGACCGGTGATCGGGTCGCGATTCTGCTGCGCAACAGCCCCGAGTGGGTGATGTTCGATCAGGCGGCGCTCTCACTGGGGCTGGTAGTGGTGCCCCTCTACACCGACGACCGGGCCGATGCCATCGCCTATATTCTGAAGGATGCGGCAGTGAAGCTGCTGCTGGTTCAGGATTCGGGACGCTGGAACCGCATGCGGGAGGCGCTCAGTGATCTGCCTGCGCTGAAACGGGTCGTGGTGCTGGAGGCCAAGCAGGCGGTCGAAAGCGACGAGGATGAGCGGGTGCGGGCGGCCAAGGGCTGGCTGCCACCGCGCGGCGAGCCCCTGGTGCAGCGACGTGCCGATCCCAACAGCCTGGCTTCCATCGTCTACACCTCGGGCACCACGGGACGTCCGAAGGGTGTCATGCTCAGCCACTGGAACATGCTCTCGGTGGCCCATGCCTCGTTGACCGTGATCGACTGCTATACCCAGGACAGCTTTCTCTCCTTCCTGCCGCTCTCCCACACCCTGGAACGCACCGGCGGCTACTATCTGCCGATCATGTCCGGCTCCACGGTCGGCTTCGCCCGCTCCATCCCCCAGTTGGCGGAGGATCTACAGACCATCCGGCCGACCGCCATCATCGCCGTGCCGCGTATCTTCGAACGGGTCTACGCCCGGGTGCAGGATCAGCTGAAAAACAAACCGGCCTTCGCCCGTATGCTGTTCCGTCTGGCGCTGGAGGTGGGCTTCAAGGAGTTCGAGCATCGTATGGGGCGGCGTCGCTGGTCGCCGTCGTTGTTGCTCCATCCCCTGCTGCGCAGGTTGGTGTCGGGGAAGATCCTGGACAAGCTGGGCGGCCGGCTGCGGGTGGCGGTCAGCGGCGGTGCCGCCATCTCGCCGGAGATCGCGCGGGTCTTTCTCGGCCTGGGCCTGCCCATGCTGCAGGGCTACGGCCTGACCGAGACCAGCCCGGTGATCAGCGTCAATCCGCTCGACAACATCAAGCCGGAGAGCGTGGGTGTCCCGCTGCGCGGTATTCAGGTCAGGGTCGGTGATGACCACGAACTGCTGGTGAAGACCCCCGGCATGATGCTGGGCTACTGGAACAACCATGCCGCCACCGCCGAGATGATCGACCCTGAAGGTTGGCTGCATACCGGCGATCAGGCCCGCATCGACGACGACGGCCACATTCACATCACCGGACGCATCAAGGACATCCTGGTGCTTTCCAACGGCGAGAAGATCCCACCCGCGGACATGGAGATGGCGATCGCCCTCGACCCCCTGGTGGAGCAGGTGATGGTGGTGGGCGAAGGCAAACCCTATCTGGGCGCCCTGGTGGTGCTCAATCCCGATCTCTGGAACGGACTGGCGGAGGAGTTCGAGCTGGATCCGTCGAACGGCGAGAGCTTGCAGGACGAGCGCCTCGAGAGCGTGCTGCTGAAGCGCATCCGCTCCCAGCTGAAGGACTTTCCCGGTTATGCCAAGATCCGGCGGGTGGCGCTGCTGCTGGAGCCCTGGACCGTCGAGAACGACCTGCTGACGCCGACCATGAAGGTGAAGCGTCAGAAAGTGCTGGACTACTGTAAACGGGCCTACGACTCGCTCTATGACGACGGCCTGGTGTGAGTCGGTGCGGTCTTGCAAGGGAGGCTTGCGCGGTTCACTCGGGCTAACCTAGAATGCGTGCACGCGCGGGTATCGTATATCGGTATTACCCTGGCTTCCCAAGCCAGAGAGACGGGTTCGACTCCCGTTACCCGCTCCAATTTTCCCAGCTAGCGTACCCCATCATAGATTCTGTACCATTCAGCGGACGAATGGGCCGCGTCTGTCTGGGATCATGTCCGTGCGCATGCGTCGCGCGTCAACGAATGCCGACTCAGGGGTCGGATTGAGTGCACTCCTGCTTATAGCGCTCGCGTGCGCTGTGGCGCTGCTGCGGCTTGCCTTTCAACTCCTCGATCCTGCGCAGCAGCGCCTCGCATTTGTCCCCCGTGGAGCTGCGCTCCAAGGGCGGCGTGGCGTTGATCGTCTGCTCCGGCGGCTCGAACATGACCGAAGGGGCCTTTTCCGCCGTGGCGAGGGTACTGATCGGGCCGAGGCAGAGCAGAAGGACGGTCTGTTTCAGTGCGTATTTGCTCATGGGGTTACCCATCCGGGTTTTTCTGTGGGTGCTTCACTCTTCCACCCACTCGGTAAAGAAACGACTGGAGGCTGTAAAGTCGACGAAGTCTGCCTGCAGTCTCTCCATACGCTTCAGCAAGGCCCGAATCTCGTCGTTTTGATTCAATTGCTGCAGGCCTGAGGCATCATCGAACCAGATCTCCAGAACCGCATCGTAGGGTGGCTGGGCCCCCCGTTCCATCTGCAGCTGGCTGTTGGCCTCGACCTGTAGGGTGAGATTGCGTCGGATCTGTCGGGTGCCGGCCTGGATGGCCAGTTCTGAAAGCAGCTGTTTCAGTTCGGCGCTGTGCCAGAAGCTGCGAAACGACTCCGTGCTGATGTCGGAACGGGCTTTCATACAGTGGATGAATCGGATCATGGTGGTCACTCGATCTGTCTCATCGCTACTTTAGCCCAAACCTGGACAAGAAGAACCATTGCAGTGTTGGGTGATCGCGGGCAGCGTCGCGCAGAATGCTCACAGGTATCCGCGCGCTGCTGGCCGAAGCAAGGGTCTGGGATATACTGACGGAAACATTTGCTACCAGAGCCCACTCCCATGCGTCTGATCAGATACCTGCCCCTGCTTTTGCTGTTCGGCTTCTCCTCCGCTCATGCCCTCAACTTCAAATGGCTGGAACTCTCTCCGGTTAAGTATTTCACGGAAAAGGACTGGGAACTGCTGCGCCAGGCGGCCCGCACGGCACTCGAGGACAAGGAGGATGGGGAGAGCGTGAAGTGGCGCAACGAGGAGAGCGGACACTACGGCTCGATGACCCCCATCTCCCACCTGCAGGTGGACGGCAGACCGTGCCGTGATCTGGTGATTCGCAACTTCGCCGGTGGCGTCAACGGAGGCGGGACTTACAGGATCTGTCGCATGGAGGATGGCGACTGGAAGATTTTGCGCGGCAAGCTGGCGCAATAGCGGGCATCACCGGCCGTACACCACGGCCGGTGATGGGAGGGTTTAGAGGTCCTCTTCGAATTCGTCCCGATAGGGATCGTCCAGCAGGGCCTTCAGGCGGCGACGCTCCATCAACTCCTCGATACGGCGCCGGGCGTCGGACTGCTCCTTGATTGCGGGCACACTGGTATCGATCACAGGCTCGAACTCATCGGCCGAGAAGCCGTTTTCGTCGTCATCCACAATTTCATTGCTCATGGGCCTACCTCGAACAAACAGATTTTCCGGCGTTATTAACCCGATTCGGCGACAAAAACCATCGAATAGTTTTTGTCGGATGCTCAAATAATATTTATCGACCGATGCGGCTGTGATATTTAGTGTTTTTCGCATCCCCTGGGAGTCGTGCCGGGGCCCGCTGTCGTGCGGTTGCGCGTTCCCTGCTTTTTTCAACACGCCATCTGAGGTATCCGTTGGACATAGCCCTGCTGAAAACCTTCCTGGAAGTCGTCAAACAACGCCACTTCGGCAAGGCGGCCGATACCCTTTGTATTACCCAGTCCGCGGTCAGCGCCCGCATCAAGCTGCTGGAATCTCAGCTCGGGGTTCAACTGTTGGTGCGTGAACGCAAGGAGATCCAGCTGACACCGGCCGGACATCGGCTGCTGCGCCATGCCGAGACCATCGTCAGCGGTTGGGAGCGGGCGCGCCAGGAGATCGCGCTGGCGCCGGCCTTCTCCGCCAGTCTGGCGGTGGGGTTGGCGCAGGATCTATGGAGTATCCAGCTGAAGCACTGGGTGGCGCAGATGCGCAGGCATCAGCCGGCGGTCGCCCTGCGCATCGAAACCCATCCGGGTGAGACCCTGGTGCGCCGACTGACCGGCCACCTGCTCGATCTCGCCTTCATGTTCGAACCGCCGATGATGCAGGGTCTCGAGACCGAGCAGGTTCTGGAGGTGCCGTTGGCGCTGGTGGCCAGTCGACCTGGCCTCGGTGTCACCGAGGCGATGGCCGGAGACTATCTGCTGGTCGATTGGGGCAGTGCCTTCAGTGTGCGCCATGCCGAGCTGTTCCCCGATCTCAGCACGCCGGTGATAAAAGTCAACGCCGGCGTGCTGGCGGTCGACCTGCTGCTCGAAATGGGTGGCTGTGCCTACCTCAGCCAGCGTATGGTGCAGCAGGAGATCGATCAGGGGTGCCTGTTTCCGGTCGCGGATGCGCCGGTGATCAGCCGCTTCGCCTACGCCGTCTACAGCCCGCATAGCCAGCGCCTGGAGAGCATTCGTCAGGCATTGAGCATTTTGCGCAGCCTGCCCTGACGCTGACGGATTCCTGCAGCGGATAATTCGCGCCGGGCGTGGATCGCCCTGCAATGGTTTACGATCTGTCCGGGAAACCTCCGCAGCGAATGTGCCATCATTGGTTGGATGGTTTCACGGACGGTGGACTGATAGCATCTATCGATGCGAAAACTCTACGAAGCCGCCGACAGGATCGAGGCGCAGATGCTCAAGGACTACCTGCAGGAGCAGGAGATACCGAGTGTACTGCTCGGCGATGCACTCAGCGGTGCCGCCGGTGAACTGCCGGCCAACATCTTTCCCACCCTGTGGCTGGTAAAGGATGAGCAATACCAGCGGGCGCGTTGGCTGATCGAGGAGTACAAGGCCTCGGCGAAAGCGCCTGGCGGCAGACCCTGGCGCTGTCCGGTCTGTGGAGAGAGTGTCGATCCCGGCTTCGATCTGTGTTGGAATTGTGCAACGCCACGGGTTAAAGAAAAATAGGGAGATAGTCATGGGTAAACTCCTCAAGGTGCTTGGCTGGTTGTTCGGGATGCTGGTGGTCCTGATCATCGCGGCCATCATTCTGGTGCCCATGTTCGTCGATCTGAACGATCACAAGGAACGCATCATCCATGAGGTCAAGAAGGCCACAGGCCGCGATCTGACCATCACCGGCGAGCTGGGGCTGTCGGTTTTCCCCCGTTTCGCCCTCGAGCTTAACGGTCTGAGCCTGAGCAATGCCGCCGGTTTCGAGGCGGCGCAGTTCGCCGCCGTGAAACACGCCCAGGTCGAGGTCAACATGATTCCCCTGCTGTTCAGCCAGAGGCTGGAGGCCGATACGCTGGAGATCGACGGGCTGACCCTCAATCTGGCCAAATCGAAGCAGGGCGCCACCAATTGGGACGATATGCTGGGTGCGCAGAAGGGCGACAAGGGCGTGCAAACGCCTGCCTCCGGTGGTGACGGGGCGGAAGCCGGTTTGATGGCGTTCACCATCGGCGGGGTCACCATCAAAGACGCCCGGGTGGTGTGGGACGACCAATCCACAGGCGAGCGTTACGAGGTGGCCAATCTCAACCTGGAGACAGGGGAGATCGTCCCCGGGCGCTCGGTAGACATCAGTTTCAATACCGAATTGGACAGCCGCAAACCCCAGTTGAAGGGAAAACTCGGGCTGACCGGCCGACTGATGGTCGACGAAGAGCATGGGCTGATCTTACTGGATGACCTTTCGCTCGAGAGCGAAGTCAGTGGCGAGGGCTTGCCTGAACAGGGTGTGAAGGGAGAGCTCCAGGCCAATCTGCGTTACGATCAGGCCAACGACGCATTGGATGTAAAGGATCTCAACCTGAGCTCGGGAGAGTTGGTGGTGAAAGGATGGTTTGATGGCCTGAGCCTGACCACCGACCCGCAGCTTAATGGACAACTGCGGGTGGAGAAATTCAGTCCGCGTGAGTGGCTGAAAACCTTCGATCTGCCGGTGCCGGAGACGGCTGACCCCAAAGTGCTCGACGCCCTGGAGCTCTCCGCCGATTTCAAGGCGGGCACCGATCAAGTGGAATTCAGCAAACTGCTGCTGAAGCTCGACCAGACTGTGGTGAAGGGCGATTTCGAGCTGATCAGTCTGGCCCAACCGGCCTACATCTTCGATCTCAATGTGGATTCGATCAATCTCGACCGCTATCTGCCGCCGCCCAGCACCGGAAGCTCCGGCGCGGGAGGTGGAGCCAAGAACGCGGGTGGCAACGAAGAGCTGATTCCGGTGGAGCCTCTGCGCAAGCTGCGCCTCGACGGCAGGCTTCTGGTCGACAGCCTGATCGTGAATCAATTGCATGCAGAGGCGGTAATGCTGAAAGTCCGCAGTCGCGACGGCAAGCTCACCGTCGATCAGGAGATTGGCCGCTTCTATGACGGTCTGACCAAGGGCAGCGTCAACTTGGACGTCACCGGCAAGACCCCCAAGATGACGATCAACCAATCGCTCTCCCGCATTCTGGCCGGCCCTCTTTTGATGGATCTGATGGGGAAAGACACCCTGCTTGGCAGTGGCAGTCTGAACCTCAACCTGGCGAGTCAGGGAGGGAGTGTGAACCAGATCAAGCGCACCCTCAGCGGAGACCTCGACTTCGATTTCCGTGATGGCGCGGTGAAGGGGTTCAATCTGGCCAAGATGATCCGTGAGACCCGGGCCAAACTCTCCGGTGAGGCGGTGGCCATCACCAACGAGCCGGAACAGACCGACTTCTCCGAACTCAGCGGCAAGGCCACCATTGTCAACGGCCTGGTCAACAACCAGCAGCTGCTGGCCAAGTCACCCTACCTGCGGGTCAATGGCTCCGGCAAGGCCAACCTGGTGCAGGAGGACCTCGACTACACCATCCGGCCGGTAATCGTGAGTACCCCTAAGGGGCAGGGTGGACAGGGGCTCGAAGAACTGGTCGGTGTTCCCATCCCGGTGCGCATCCATGGCAGCTGGAGCGACCCCCAGTTCAGCATCCAGCTGGCGAAGATCCTCGAAGAGCAGCAGAAGGCCAAATTGAAAGAGAAGCTCGACAGCAAGGTGGAAGAGAAACTGCAGGAGAAAGTGCCCGAGGATCTGGAAAACAAGCTCAAGGACAAGTTCAAAAAGCTCTTCTGATGGGAGGCGCGGTACGCGACACGGATCTACAGCAGCAGCCTGTCGGGCGAACCGAGGCAAAGCGGTTCGCCGCTCGCGTGCTTGCCTGGTTCGATCGCCACGGCCGCAAGAAGCTGCCCTGGCAGCAGCCGCGTGACCCCTACCGGGTCTGGGTCTCCGAGATCATGCTGCAGCAGACCCAGGTGACGACGGTAATCCCCTATTTCGAACGTTTCATGTCAGATTTTCCCGATCTCGATACGCTGGCCACGGCGCCGATCGACCAGGTGCTCCACCTCTGGTCCGGGCTGGGCTATTACGCTCGGGCGCGCAACCTCCATCGCTGCGCGCAGACCCTGAGGCAGCAGCATGGCGGCAGGTTTCCGCAGGAGGTCAGGGAACTGGAGGCGCTGCCCGGCATCGGGCGTTCCACAGCCGGGGCCATCCGCTCGCTGGGGCATGGAAAGCCGGCGCCGATCCTCGACGGCAACGTCAAGCGGGTGCTGGCCCGCTGTTTCGCCATCGAAGGCTGGCCGGGAAGTTCCGCTGTACAGAAGCGGCTCTGGTCCCTGAGTGAAACCCTGACGCCAAAGCTGCGCTGTGATGACTACAACCAGGCCATGATGGACCTGGGCTCCCTGATCTGCGGTCGCCGGCGTCCGGCCTGCGGCCAATGCCCTCTCGAGGCCGACTGCCGGGCGAGACAACAGGGCAACCCGGAGGCCTATCCCGAGGCCAAGCCCAGGAAAGGGCTGCCACTGAAGGCGACGCGGATGGTCATCCTGGCCGACCGGCAGGGGCGGATCCTGCTGCAACGCCGTCCCCCGAGCGGCATCTGGGGCGGACTCTGGAGCCTGCCGGAGTGTCCGCCAGAGACCGCTATCGCCCAGTGGTGCCGGGAGCGGATGGGATTCGAGATCGAGCGAGCGGACTCACTGCCGGTGCGACGCCACACCTTCTCCCACTTCAGACTCGACATCGAACCGGTGCGGGCGCGGATAAAAAACCACAAACGCCGGGTCATGGATGGGGAGGAGTGGGTTTGGTATAACCTTAGCCAACCAGACAACCGGGGGTTGGCCGCGCCGATAGCACGCATTCTGCAGGAGCTGGAGGCAGCCGGGTCCCCACCAACGGAGAAGTAATCGCATGAGTCGAACCGTACACTGCGTCAAGCTGAACAAAGAGGCAGAAGGGCTGGATCGCCTACCCTACCCGGGCGAGTTGGGCCAACGCATCTTCGACAACGTGTCGAAGGAGGCCTGGCAGGAGTGGCTGCGCCACCAGACCATGCTGATCAACGAAAACCGCCTCAGCCCGGTCGACCCCAGGGCGCGCAAATTCCTCGAGGAGCAGATGGAGCAGTTCTTCTTCGGCGAAGGCTCGGCAACGCCGCCCGATTACCGCCCACCCGAGTGATCCGCCAAGGGCCTTGGCTTGACTCCACACCCCAAGCCCGGTTTAATACGCCCTCTTCTCTGAGGCCAGGTAGCTCAGTCGGTAGAGCAGGGGACTGAAAATCCCCGTGTCGGCAGTTCGATTCTGTCCCTGGCCACCATCTTCACGGGACGCTTCTGTCGTCCCGACGGTTGACCGGGTATCAGAGGCAAGACACCCGGTGATACGTCAGCT
>JARROA010000069.1:0-10707 GCA_037384425.1 Candidatus Thiodiazotropha sp.
CGATCCGGGGAGCAGGGTGTCGATTCCCGAGGCATAACTGGCCGAGTAGAAATCGGTGAGCGCGGAATAGACATTGCCGTAGGCGTTCTGATAGCTGTTGACCATCAGCGGTATGAAGAGCGTCGAGCCGAGGTTGACGCTGCCCGAGATGACGGCATCACCCATGGCCTCCAGGGCATAGGGACCGGACATCGGTACGACTGCAGTGGGTGTCTGACCGAGATCCTGCAAGGCGCGTTGAGTCGCCATGGCCACATGACCGCCTTGCGAGTAGCCGGTGATGAAGAGCCTTCCGTCGTCCGAAGTGCCGGCGGCCGGAATACCGCCCAGCGCCGATCGCGCCGCCGTCAGGGCATCGATCATATCCTTGGACTGTTGATCGGCATGTAAATAGGGGTGATAGGACAGCGGAGAGGTGTCGTAGCCGGCGTAATTCGGCGCCACGACGATATAGCCGTGTGCGGCGAACATGGCGGCGACGAGTACGCTTTCACCGTTTGCGGGATTGCTGGTATCGAGTATCTGGGCAATGTTGTAAGCCTTTTCGGCTGTTGTACCGTGGGCGTAGAGCACGATGGGGCGGGCGCCGCCGCAAGGCGCCGCTGTGCCGTTGGGCACCATCAGGGCGCCGGTGGCGGTGGTCGATTCCCCCTGGGCGCCGACCGTTGCGTAGTCGATATAGTGAACGTCGAAGCCGCATTGCGGGGTGCCGGCGAGGGCCAGCAGGCTCTGTCCGCTTGCGCTGCTGTTGAGCAGGCCCTGGAATGCGGCGGCCGTTATCGTAGCGGAACGCGCCGGTGGGCTCTGGACCAGGGTGCCCCGCGTAGGATTGTTGCTGGTTGATTCAGAAGATCCGCTGTTACATCCGCTGATCGCTACCAATGCGACCGCACAGTATATCCATAAAACAAACACTCTTAACTGCTGCATATAGATCCCCTTCGGTAGGTTTGTTTCATGCCAGACCCGTCAGGTGGGAGAACAACGTTCGGCATGTGTTATAAACTCGATTTTTGCCGATATCAGCGAAAACGATCCTCATATATACCATGATGGAGTGAGAATCCCAAAAAGTGAGCCGCAGCAGTGGCTGATACCCTGTGCGTCCGGCTCTGTGATTGGATAATGACCCGGTTCAAGGAGGTCGAGTAATGGCCTTAGGGCCGTGTAAGCGAAGAATCTCCTATGCTACCGGCGGCTCAAGCAGGCACTGACCTCTCCGAATCCTGAAGCTTCCTTTGCTGTTTGCATGAGCCGCGCCAGTCAGCAGGACGGAGCAATGCAGTTTCAGGTGTTTCCGGCGAATTGTGCGACTAACCACGGGAGAATGCGGCAAGCCCCATGACATCTCGATCTGCGGTTAGATGGGATGAACGGTGGCTGTACTCTGACCCTGTCTGGTTGGTATTCTGAATCGGTTATTCCCAGTTTTTTGCGGGCAGCGATTTGAAGACCCGGCCAATCGGTGTCAGACGCTTGAGCGGGAAAACTCTCTGTATTTGTCAGGATGCTCCCATGTCGGCGGTACGAACAAGCCAAACCCACCCGCTGCAGATCGCAGAAGTGCGAGCGAGCCCGTCGCACGGCCGCATCGGGGTCACCTTCTGTCCGGGAAAGCATGACCATTTTGCCCATACGGGGGCCTGGGAACGTGACCTCGTAATCGACCTGGACGCCGTCGCCGCATGGGGCGCGAGACTGGTGTTGACACTGGTTGAACCTGCCGAGCTCGAGGCGCTCAAGGTGCCGCATCTTGGGCGGGAAATTCAAAACCTGGGCATGCAATGGCGCCATCTGCCCATTGCCGACTACTCTGTACCCTCCGAGACTTTCGAACAGCAGTGGCTGAAGCATGGCCGCGAGATCCGCGAGTTGTTGCGTGGCGGTGACGATGTGCTCGTACATTGCAAAGGTGGCTTGGGCCGGGCGGGCATGATCGCCGCGCGGCTGCTGGTGGAACTGGGTATGGATCCCGAAGCGGCGATCCGAGCCGTCCGCAGTGTGCGCAAGGGCGCTATCGAAACCCCTTCGCAACTGGCCCTGGTGCGTCGAACAGTGCCCATTCCCTGAGCCGGTTTGAAAGCGGAGAATGGCGGTGAACTCCGAAACACCATTTATTGATGTCACCGCGATGCAGCGGGTTGGCGGGCAATTGGGCACCAACCCTGCGGGCGTCTATCAAGACGATAGCGGCCAACGTTACTACGTGAAGACGTTGGAATCTCCAGCGCATGCCCGCAATGAGCGGATCGCCGCAAGGCTCTACCAACTGGCCGGCGCGCCGACCTTGACCTATGTGCCTACGAATGCGCCCGAGCAGATCGCAACGGAGTGGGTCGAGCTCGACAAGAAGTGTATTGCGCATCTCAGCGAAAGCGAACGCAAGCAGGCCCAGCGCTGGTTCGGTGTGCATGCCTGGACCGCCAATTGGGATGCAGCCGGCTTTGCTGGCGATAACCAGGGTATGGTGAACGGCAATGTGCTGACGCTCGATGTGGGCGGAGCCCTGGAGTTCCGGGCTCAGGGTGATCCCAAAGGTAAAACCTTCGGTATATGCGTGTACGAACTCGATCTGCTTCGAAGCGATGAAGGCAATCCGCATGCAGTTACACTCTTTGCCGACATGAGTGCTGAGTCAATCCACAAGGCCGTCATGGTGGTGTTGAAGATACCCGATGAGCAGATCCGTCGGGTCATTGTCGACAATGGCGGCAGTCGCAAACTGGCCGAGTTGATGATTGCGCGTAAAGCCGATTTGGCTGAGAGTAAATATGGGGTCAGATGAAACTATCTACACAATGATATGATGTATAAGTTTGTCGCTTTCTAAAGTCACATCGGACCCCACTTACTGCTGAGGCAGCCTATTCTGATTACATATGGCCTAAAAACCATACTCCCGTTCCACTTTGCAAATGCGAACACGAAAGGAATCGTACCAGACTTTTGCATTCGCTTGTGCCTGTCGATGAGAATAGTGCTCTTTCCAGACGGAAATGGCCTCCAGGCTCTCCCAGTATGATACCGAAATGCCAATCTCTTGGCGTGCCGATTCAAATCCGAGAAACCCAGTCTGTGTTGATGCCAATGCCAGCATCTGCTCGGCGGCCTCGGCGTAACCATTGTCGCCCTCAGTGCGGACTGATGTGAATATGACCGCGTAGTATGGCGGCCTTGGTGTGTTTGCTGGATGCATAAAATTCTAACTGTCCAGTAAATGATCAAGCATAGTCGCGAGTGTACACAAAGGGAGAGAAGTATCGTAGAGGGCAGAGTAAATTTACTCTGCCTTCGCGGCTTCGAAATCCAGATGATCAATAGACTGTGTATTGTATCGGCAATGATACGCTGGTTTTGCCTGCGTTTGCTCCAAAAATGATTTGAGCGTTATAGGTTCCTGCGGATGTGCCGATCGGCATAGCGTCAAGTGTCACATCAACCGGAGTTGATGCCGTGCCGTCGTAGGGGGAATAATCCATCCATCCTGCACCATCTAAATACATGTAAGAGCTTGACCAATTATTGCCGCTACCTTCCGCACCATAATAGACTGTAACTGTTTGTGATTCAGGGGCTTCGCCCGCATTGGCGCTGAATTCCAGAGTGGAGGGATAGACAGCTATTCCGACGTGATAGGTAACGTCGACGATTTGTGGGCTGCCAGGTAGCTCATCGTTGCAATCAACATCAGCACAGGCCTGGACTATTATGTTGTCAAAATAAACGCCTTGAGTTTTATTTTGCATGGAAATTGTCGCCGTTCCGGAATCACCCGAAAAATCAGTGGTGTAGATAGATTCGATTCCATTGTCCGTGTGCGTGATGTATATATATAACGCCCCGGAATAATTGCTCACGGTACCCGTAATGCTTTGGTCCGGAGCTCGGCCGGAATTTGTTACTATTCCAACATCCAGTGAGTTGGTAGATAGAAAGAAACGCGGGCTGTTAGATCCTCCGTCTCCAGATCCACCGCCGCAAGATGCGAAGAACATGCACAACGAAGCAGATAACGCATTACGACTATTTTTACTAAACATCTAACATATTTCCTTGTTTATTGAACAATTACTCTAATATCAAAATCACGGATGCCCATTAGGGCGCCAAAATGAACAAAGGGGAGATCCTGCTAAAAGATGACAGCCTTGGGATGAGCTGATCCCTTCATGAACGACATTGGCGTGAGACGGCCTAATAATGCATATAATAAAACTCGGTTTTTAGCATCGGTGTATGACCGAATGGGTACTTCGTCTCTCTTAAGAATCATACGGCGGTTTCAGGCTGACAGCTTGGCGAACTCCATGAAAATTGACCGCGGATCATTGTTTGCATATTTCCAGGGATAGCTGTGCCAATTAGCGCCAAGCTCAGCGAATACCAGCTTGGCTCGCTTCTTCTCGCCTCGCAGCGAATACACCATCGCCATATTGTTGAGAATGGCAAATCGCATGTGACGGCTGCTGGCATCATCACCGTTGACCGCGCGCGCGCACTTCTCGGCTATAGCCAGAGTCTCACTTACTTCTTTCCTTTTCAGATAGTTCTTCACTTCGCCATCAATATTCTGCTCGATGTGCGCACTCAACTCGATTGCTCCCATTGCCGGCAACGTCGAATGCTGCCGTTTTTGCTCGTTGGCAAAACGGAACATTTCTTCCTTGCTTCCCAGCCATCGAGCGGCCAGCAGGCTGACCATCGCCTGTGCCGCCGCGAAGCCGAGTGCTTTGTGTTCTGAGGCTTGCTGATAGATTGCATACGCCTGGTCCTTTTGACCAAGGCCTTTCTTGACCGTGATCATTGACGGATATAGAAACTCACAAGCGGGATGCTGAGACAAAGCGTGGGTCAGTGTTTGATCAGCCTTGTTCAAGAGGGTGAAGAAATCGGCAGCCTGGTCGGTTGTCAAATTATCGGCGGTGCTACCACTTCTCGCCTTCCAGGCCGCATTTACCTGGGCGGACCCTAACAGGAACAGCCCTTTCAGCTCATCTGGATTCGCCTGCAAGTAGGCTTCAAGTGCGGGGAGATGGGCATCCGACTCCGGTTCGAATGACAGCAAGTCAGTCCAAGAAGACTGGGGCAATGCCACGCGCAGAGCATTCGCATCACCACTGGAAAGCGCCGTTCGGAGTCGCATCAGCCCGGGAGACTGACTGGCTGCGGCCATTGCCGCCTTTAGTGAGCCATCCGCCTTGCGTCTGGCCAGGAAGCGAAAGCCACCAAAAAACCAAAAGGCTGCCACAGCCAAAAGAATCCATATCACGATATTAGTGAGCATTACACAGTCCCTATGTTGTCCTTGTGGTATTGCAACCGGTGGCAAGTATACAGTCTGCGCTAGGGCTTGTTAACACTAATCCAATACGATTCTTGCCAGTGGATTGGGGGGTCGCTCGTTGTCAGGATAATTACTCTGACTGCCACAGGTTGTGATCAATTAACTGTGACGGGAATGAGAATCTGATTACATCTGGATGAAAATTGGAATAGTCTGACCTGGGACTAAAATCGGTATCAACGGACCGCAGCCGGTGCAGGTATATTCACTCGAGCCAATATCAGAGGCCCGCTCGCCGGTTCCATACTCGAGCCACACTTTCACTACTTTTCCTGAGACTTCGCCGTTCAATAGATAGTTACGGTGTTTGCCAGCATTCAGCCTGAGTGGCACCTTGGCGACAAAAGGTCCTGATTCCTTTCCCCGGTTGAATGTGACATCAATAATGAGGTCATGTACTCCTTCAGTTATCCGCGTAGAATATTTTTGCTCTACTTGTGTGTTTTGAATTATCTCTTCCGGGTCCCTGTGGGTTATGGAGTAGTCAACAACAGTAGCGTCCACTGTATCGAGTGTGTACCGTTCCCAGGCCCATCTGCTGTATTGGCTCTGTTTGGTGGTATTAATGACTGTTGGCAGTTCGGTGTTCTCAGGTTCCGCGTATCTGGGTTTTGATAGGGTTCCGCACCCTGAAAGTATTCCGATCGCCAAGAGGCAAACGATGGCAGTTCTTGTAAGGCTGTTGTACATATCGATTGCCTCGGTTTTACGCGCAGGGCTGAGCGGGTGTGTGTATATGGAGTTATATGATACATGGGGGTACATGAAACTTCCCGTGCTATAGATATACAGAATGAGTTCGTCGTTTTCTAAAGTCGCATCTGATCCGAACGGCACCCGCTTAATGCATTGATATCGGTTTTGTCTGTCACTTTACTTGTGATTCGGTGCGGCTTGCCGCACCGTAAACAGGCTGTAGTCAATGCCATAACCATCTGTTCACAATGGCACTTGCTTTAGCGGTATTGGTGGCGCAGGGCTCCACCTCACCAAAGGCCGTCGAATAATAGCAACAGGCGGATACCTTTACGCTTAAGCGAGTGTCATTGTCATGTGTTCCCACCTGACCGTGGAAAGACTGCGAGGACAAATCGCCGATGTTTAGTGAAACAGTGTGCCGAGGCGTTTGAACTCTCCATCGAACAGCCCGGTCAGCACGGCATCCCCATCCGTATCGACATGCAACTCGCCGTAGCGTGCATCGGCATAGACTTCCGATTGTCCCTCCTGGAAGAAGTAGGCATCGCTGGCCAACCGCACGCTATCGCCCCGTTTGCGAAAGTGCAGCAGTCGCTGTCCCGAGGCCGGTGCCTGTCCCCGGTAGAGATCGACGAAGCGGGCTTCGCCCGTAGGTTGCACTTCGACGACGATGCGTCCGTCATCCATCCCGGCCGCTGCTGCCGCCTGTGCTACCTCATCCGCCATGGCGTAACGCAGGGCCATGTAGTCACCCTGCAGCAGGGCGCGGGGGTCACGCGGTGCCAGCTGTAGTAGTAACCGATCACCATCGCTGACGATCTGTTCCTTGAAAAAAATCTGCATGTTCACAAGCAGGATGATGGCGAGTCCCGTAATGGCAAGAATACCGCGCCGGGTACGATCACTGAAGTGGAATGGGAGATCAGGCATGGTGCGTCTCCCGTGTGGTCGGCGTCGCGATGAGCCTGAGGATGACCCATCGCGCCAACAGAATGGCAAGGCCGCTGATGATGAGGGTCAACGACTTGGTGAGCAGACTCACTTCAATACCGTAGAAAAAGGCGCCGAGGAAGAGGGTGAAAAAGCTGATGCCGGCGCCGATGAAGGAGCGACGTCCGGATCGTGCGCCCAGCAGCAGAACGATGAGACCCAGATTGAGTCCTGGCGCATACCAGGCGCTGGCCGCGATCAACAGCAGCAAGGCGAGGAACAGCCGCCGGGACCGGGCATCGGCCGGGTCGGCGAGCTCGGGCCATAGTCTGTTACCGAGATAGAGCAACGCTGCGCCCAGCAACAGGGATGAGATCCAGGGACGGGGATAGAAGACGAACTCCGCCCCCAGCTCCGGCAGCAGATAGACGGTGGAGAGCAGCAACAGACCGAAGGCGCCGAGCATCAAGCCGCTGGCGAGGGGCTGGATCAGCCTGGCGTGCCGGCTGCCTGCCAGCGTCGGCAAGCGTTCCATCAACAGGATGAGAGCGCCGGCGAGGAGCGGTCCGATCAATGGTACTAGCGCATTGGCCTCCCAATGATAGAGCAAGCCGGTCAGTTCGCCGGCAGCCAGCAGCAACATGAGCACGCGATGGACACTGTCGGGGTAGATGAAGAACAGCGTTACGCTCATCATCAGGGCAACGCCGAGAAACGCCTCGGTCTCATCGTAGCCGAGGCTATCGGCCACGGCATAGGCCAACAGCGCCTGACCGGCGAGACTCGCGGCCATGGCGCACTGGGTCAGGAAGTCACCGTCGGCACGCTGCCGGATGAGCGTGGCGCCGGTGATGAGAAGCGCTCCGATAATGCCGTAACCACCGCCGGCGATCATGCTCAGACTGGTCACGAAGCCGATCAGCATTAGGCTGGCCAGCCAGGCGCCGAAGCCCACCATGGCGCGGACATACCAGGGTTGTGGCGCGGGTCGCCGATCCAGATAGGCGAGGGCGTCGTCCCCGGCCTGGGTCAGCTGTTCGGCACGCAATCCGTCCAGCACCTGAGCGAGGGTGATCGACGGGCGGTTCATGCGTCGATCTCCCATCGCTGTGCGACCCGGCGCAACCACCAGGCAGCGGCCGCCACCTGGGCAACGATCAGGATAGCGATCAGCAGCAGGCTGCCCGTATCCAGGGCCAGGTGACGGATGACGAAGACAGTGACCACCAGGATCATGCCGAACAGAGCGCAGGTGAGTATCAGCAGGTCGTGGCGTCGGAACTGGTAGTAGTAGAGCGCGATGCCGGTGGCAAGGATCAGCAGTAGTGGAGAGACGACATCGAGCTCGGTCTGCGCCTCGAAACCGGCCGCCACGATGATCAGCAGCGTGGGCACGACCAGGGTGCACAGGGCCACGAAGGCGAACAGGCGCGGAAACACCGTTCCCTGCATCCATGACACCCCGCGCCAGGCGCCCAACTCCCACAGCGCGAGGGCGACGAGATTGAGCCCAAAGAGATAACTGGCCAGCGTCGAGTCCGTCACCGTGGCGGCCAGCCAGACCAGAGGGCCGAGCAGCTGGCTCACCTGCCACCAGCCCGAGGGCGGGTGAAGCACCTGGGTGTAGTACATGATGAGTGTCAGGTTAAGCAGCAGTTGCAGCAGAATCCACAGGCCGGCCTGTCGACCGATCAGCGCCCAGGGCAGGATCAGCAGCGCCCAGGTGAGAAACAGGCCGTAGGGATCGGCGCCGGTCTGATAAGTCTGGCCGAAAACGGCCAGCAGCGTGCCGGCAAGAAAGGCCGCCGACAGCAACCCGATTCGGCCCGCCAGGCTGTCAATGCCGAAACGCCAGGTCAGTATCACCGCGGCAAGGATACCGCCCTCTATGAGCGCAAATTTGGCAAAGCGGCCAAGCTCGGCCCAGTTCCAGGCAAAGAAGGCCGCAATGCCGGCAACGATCAGCAGGACGCCGAGCGAGAGCAGAAAGCGGTCGATGTAACCTTGCCAGTCCTTGTGGGATGGCGTCAGACCGGCGAGCTCCAGCGCCCGATCATACGCCGCATCGCTCAGCTTCAGCTGTTGTGCCATCTCGAGCAGATTTCCCGGGTTGGCGGCGATCTCCTTATGCATCGTTATCCTCTGAGCGATGTTCAGGACTGGTGGAAAGTCGCGGTCCACCCATTAGGGGGGAGCATGAGACTGAATGTAACCCTTGGTGTGAAACGACACAAGGATATCGAAGGGCGCTGCCGTGCGGTCCTGTTTAGTGGAAGTCGTCGCAGTTACACATGGTTTGCGCGAATGGGTGCATCTCAAATTTTTACCGTGACTTAAGGAATTTACCGATACCCAATGACATTAGTATCTGGCATCTGGTGATCCACGGTTCGTCAGCGAGTAGCCTGGATGGAGCGAAGCCGAGTCCAGGAAGTTTGGTGCGATACGGAATCCCGGTTTTATTTGTATGCTATGCAGGCTATTTGCTCTGTGTGTGCATGCTCAGTTCTTGGCCAATTGTTTGATGGCAAGACCGGATCCTGTGTTCCACCAAATAGCGAGCTAACGTCTGATTTATTTGGGGGTAGAGTAAATTCACACTGGCCTCGTTTGGTTCAAACGCTGACCCTGTTTGGTTTGGTTATGTGCTGCCATAAGCGTAAAGTCCAACAGACAACGCAGCGACTATTGTAAAAAGTACTAGTGCACCATATTTGTGTTGCTTGTGATCAAGCCTGGAAAACTCTTCCCAATTATCGCCTTGTGCGGCTGCCGCTCGACGAAAAACCAGCCATACGCAATACCCGTTTACAAGGATTGCTATGAGGCCAAGTGCGATTTTGACATGAATCAGGCCGCTCTCACTTGTTACGGGAAGCATCTGTGCTCCCGTAATTAGCACAACAGCAAAGGCAGGAATTTCGACGATTAAATCGACACGCTTGTGCAGTGAAACGAGAGTAAGCTCATGTTCCTTGCTTTTTCCAAGCAGTGCGCGTTCGAACAGCGCTTCCGTAAGTACACAACCCAGCCATATGCCTACAAAGGATAGATGGACAGGTAACAACACCGATTTCATCTGGGATGACCTCCCTTGTTATTGACAGCCCAGCGCATTCCTTTCTAGACTGCTGCGCATTCAAATGCACAAAAGGAACTGTGCTCATGGACGACTTCCACAGGGATGGATTCCCTCCCCGTCGCGGGCTACTGGACGATTTCCACGACCGCCACGATACACGGGCCAACACAAACCCTCCACCCAAGAAACAACGCCAGGGCCGCAGCGCCACCGATTTGCGCCTGCCCCACGAGATCCTCTCTAGGCTGAGCCGCTATGGTTCCCACCCCGGCGAATGGGAACTCATCACCGGCGAGGAAGCCCTCTACAACCTGCGCGCCAGCGACCATATCGCCATCTTTCGCCGCACCCGCAAAGGCGTGGAACCCCTGAAGGCCCACAACGGCGTTCCCACCGGCGAGGAGATCATCGTCCTGCGCCGACGCACTATCCCCAAGCGACAAAACCAGGGCGGCGCACTGAGCGCAGCCGAACAGTTCGTCTACGACAACACCGTGCGCCAGCTCTATTTCCACCGCAGCCTACCCGCCAATGCCAGCCTCCCGCCCGGCTACCAACCCCGCCACATCTCCCTGCGGGAGTGGGACGAAATCATGGCCAACGCCGTCCCAATGAAACCGGTCAACCACTGGGTCGGGCTGGTGCTGCGCGA
>JARROA010000070.1:0-9389 GCA_037384425.1 Candidatus Thiodiazotropha sp.
GGTTTGTGGTAGTCGGCCGGATGCTGCCGGCGGGTGAGCAGGTTCCTGATCCGCCAGTGATCGGTCTCTGGAATGGCGGCGTCGATCTCGATCTGCCCGCCCTGGTTGGTGGCGATCGGCTTGCCGTCCCGATAGAGAATGCGGTGGCCCGGCTGGGCGGGCACCCGCTTGCCGGTGGTGACGATGCCGGTGAGGTTGAGCGGATCGACGCTGCTGATCGCCATCAGCTGGTCGCTCTCTCCCCGCTTGCGCACCTCACGCAGCAGGGTGACGGCTTCGGGCAGGGCGAACTGTTCGCCGGAGAATCCCTGCACGAAGCGCCCCCCGCGGATCTCACCCCGCGCCTCGAGCCGGCGGTAGCTGTAGAGCAGATCCCGCCAGGGTGGCAGCCCGCTCTCCTTCTCCAGCAGCTTTCTGAAGACCACGCCATAGCGGGTCAGCAGGGTGCGCGCGATCTGCTCGACCCGCTCCGCATCGGACTCGTGCCGCCTGGGCGGCCTTATCAGCGACCAGCGTCCGCCCACGGCCAAAGGCGCTGCTATCGGCTGCCGCCGCCGGCTGCGGGAGCGGCTCTTCTGCGGCGTGATCATGGCCCGCAGGCCCTGGTACTGGTCCGAGTTGACCAGCCCCCAGGCGACCAGCTCGCCCAGCGCACTCTCCAGTTGCGTCTTCAGCAGTCCGCTCTGGTGCTGCAGGTCGTCGAAGAAACTGGCGCCCCACTGCGCCAGCTCATCGTACACCTTGCGTGCGGCGGAACTCAGCCCTTCCGGCACCCTCATCTCCTGTGGACACCAGAACGACAGATGGGGTCTGAAGATGAAGGCCAGGGGCGTGGTCTTGATCGCCGGGTTCCGACGCCGCTCCTCTCCGCCGCCTGCTGGCTGCAGGCGCAGCCAGGCCAACTTGCCCGCGCTGCAGAGCTGATCCAGCTCGGATGTGTAGTAGGGTTGCAGCCGGGCCGGCAGGATCTCCTCCTCCCAGCTGGTGGCGGGCAAGCCGATGCCCTCGAGTTGGCTCAGCACGCGCTCGAGCGCCACCGCTCCTTCGGCGGGTTCATCCAGTCCCTGCCAGCCGAACAGGTAGCGCATGAAACAGGCCGGGCTCACCGGTTCGATCTCGCTGCGCAGCTGTTTCAGGGTATAGCGGTGAATGCGGGCCAGCAGGCCCCGCTCACACCACTCCGTTTCCGACTCACGGGGGTCGAAGTGTCCCTGGATGACATAGCCCTCCTGTTCCAGTGCGGCCAGGACCTGCTCGATCTCAGCGGTCGGACGCGGGAGGGGAGTGGCGAGCCGGTCGGCCGTGACCGGCCCCAGGCTCTCCAGCCGGCTGCGGACGATCTCCTTGAGGGCCGACTCCACCGATGCGGCCTCCTCGCACGGCAGCGCCTCGATGGCGGGCTCGAGTCGATGAGCGGCACAGAGCAACTGCAGGGCCTGCAGCCGCTCCGCGGCGATCCACAACACCTGGTCGTTGAACAGCAGACGGGTGGCGCGCCGCTGTTGCGTCAACGCGCCCAGGTAGCTCCGCCAGGTCTCCAGCTCCCCGGCTGCGATCTCGCTCTCCAGGATGAAACCGGTGATCAGCAGGGCATCGTGCAGCTCATCGGCGCTGCGTGGTTGCGGCCAGGCCTCCTGTTTCACCCGCTCGATCGCCTGCGGATTCAGGCGACCGATCTCGGCCGCCGTTTGCGGATCGAGATGGCGCCGCTGCTGCACCGCCAGCGCGCGGCGCTCCTCGGCGGGGGTGTCGTCGAGGAAGGCGTAGGGCCGGGCGTTGAGGATCTCCAGCGCCATCGGCGAAGGGGTCGGCAGGTCCTTGGCGATAACCTGGATCTCACCCCGCTCTATCCCCTCCAGCACCCGCTTCAGACCGTCGATGTCCATCAGCTCGTGCAGGCAGTCGCTGAGGACCTGGTTGACCAGGGGATGGTCCGGCACCTCCCGTTCGCCCTGGATGTTCTCGAAACAGGCGAGCTGGTCGGGAAAGACCAGGGCTATCAGGTCCTCCGCATCGTTGCGCTGGAAGGGGGCGGGAACTCGCTTGCCCCCGCGCATGCGCGGCACCGCCAGGGAGATGTTGGCCACCCAGCGCCAGCGGGCCGGGAACATGGGAGCGGCGAGCAAGGCCTGGATCAGCACCGGTTCCACCGTCGCCGGCTTCAGATAACCGGCCGGCTCCTCGAGGGGGAAGCTGTGGGTGGGGCCGAGAGAGAGGATCAGGTTGTCCTCGTTGGCGGCCGCCTGCAGCTCGAAGTTGAAGCGGCGGCAGAAGCGCTTGCGCAGGGCCAGCCCCCAGGCCTTGTTGATGCGGGAGCCGAAGGGGGCGTGGACGACGAAGTGCATGTCGCCGGTCTCGTCGAAGAAGCGCTCGAAGACGATGCGCTGCTGGCTCGGGATGACACCGAAGAGGGCCTTGGTTGCCGCTAGGTAGTCCACCAGCTGGGACGCGGCGACCGGGTCGAGTTGCAGGCTCTGTTCCAGCCAGTCCAGCGCCGCCTGCTGTCCCTGCTCCAACTGTTGGTCAACGGCCTCGCGCAGACGGGAGACCGCCAGCGAGAGTTCGTCGCTCCTGCCCGGCGCCTCGCCGAACCAGAAGGGGATGCTGGGCGGCAGACCCTGGGCGTCCTCCACGTAGACCCGGCCCTGCTCGATCTTCAGCATGCGGTAGGAGAAGTTGCCGAGCTGAAAGATGTCCCCCGGCATGCTCTCGAAGGCGAAATCCTCGTTCACACTGCCGACGAAGAGTCCCTCCGGCTGCAGGATCACGTCGTAGTCGAACTGGTCGGGGATGGCCCCGCCGTTGGTAATGGCGGTCAGGCGGGCGCTCTTGCGGCCCCGCAGGATACCGTTGACCGCATCCCGGTGCAGATAGTCGCCACGCCGGCCCCGGCGGGTATTGAAGCCGTTGGCGAGCATCTTCACCACCTCGAGGAAGGTCTCCTGCTCGAGCTCGCGATAGGGGTAGGCGCCCTTGAAGACCCGGTAGAGCGCCTGCTCGTCCCACTCGCGCATGGCGACCTCGGCGACGATCTGCTGGGCTAGCACATCGAGCGGATGGTCGGGAATCGGGATGCGGTCGAGTTCGTCCCGGCGCACCGCATCGAGCAGGGCCACCGACTCGACCAGGTCGTCACGGCTGAGCGGAAACAGCCGCGCCTTGGGGGTGCCGCTCAGCTGATGTCCTGAGCGGCCCGCCCGCTGCAGAAAGGTGGCGATACGGTGGGGCGAGCCCATCTGGCAGACCAGGTCCACCTCGCCGATATCGATACCGAGCTCCAGGGATGCGGTGGCCACCAGGGCGCGTAGGGAGCCTGCTTTGAGGCGCTGCTCCGCGTCGAGCCGGTGTTCCTTGGCCAGGCTGCCGTGGTGGGCGGTCACCGCCGCCTCGCCCAAACTAACCCTCAGCCGCTCCGCCAGCGCCGCCGCCGCCCGTTCCGCCAGGCGACGGGTGTTGACGAAGATCAGGGTGGTGCGGTGGGCCTGGATCAGCGTCTCGAGGCGGCGGTAGATCTCGTCCCAGGCCTCGTTGGCCATCACCGCCTCCAGCGGCGAGCCGGTCATCTCGATGGCCAGGTCGCGCTCGCGCACATGTCCGGTGTCGACAATGGTGCAGGCGCGCTGTACCGGGTCGTCGTGTTGACCGGTGAGGTAGCGCGCCATGGTCTCGATCGGCTTCTGGGTCGCCGAGATGCCGATCCGCACCGGCGGCCTTTCACACAGTTGATTCAACCGCTCCAGACTCAAGGTCAGGTGGGCGCCACGTTTGTTGCCGGCCAGGGCGTGGATCTCGTCGACGATCACACTGCGCACGTGTTTCAGGATCTCCCGGCCCGACTCGGAGGTGAGCAGGATATAGAGGGACTCCGGCGTGGTCACCAGGATGTGCGGCGGCGAGCGTTTCATCAGCACCCGTTCAGACTGGCTGGTATCACCGGTGCGCACCATGGCGCGGATGGGCACATCCGGCAAGCCGCTCTCCAGCAGGGCGTCGCGGATACCGTTGAGCGGCAGTTCCAGGTTCTTGTGGATGTCGTTGGACAGCGCCTTCAGCGGCGAGACGTAGAGCACATGGGTCTCGTCGGACAGCGGAGCCACCATCCCTTCGCGCACCAGCGTATCGATGGCCGCCAGGAAGGCGGCCAGGGTTTTGCCGGACCCGGTAGGCGCTGAAATCAGCGTATTCCGGCCGGCCTGGATCGCCGGCCAGGCCTGTGCCTGGACTTCGGTCGGCGCCCCGAAATGGCGGCAGAACCAGGCCGAGACAGCGGTGTGAAAACGGTGCTCTGACATCCCCACATGATAGCCCCATTTCCCCTGCGACAGCCGATTTCCGCAACGGCCGCGGGCATTCATAGCAAGCACCGATTGCCGTCAATCGAAATTCCGATCAGCGGAACCCGCACTCGGGCTCATCGGGCTGACAATTGTCAATGATTCTCATTAACCAATATCAGACTATTTTGCTCAGGAATTATTCATTCACCACTGGCCCGACGCTGGAGACTGTCGGGTCGACACACCGGAGTCAGAAATGAACACTGAGCAACAGACAACCGCTTCCATGCCCCGCATCAACGAACCCGCCCCCGCCTTCGAGGCACGCACCACCCACGGTGTGAAAAAACTCGAGGACTACCGCGGCAAATGGTTGGTGCTGTTTTCACATCCCGCCGACTTCACACCGGTATGCACCACCGAGTTCATGGCCTTCGCCCGGCATCATGCCGAATTCCAGGCCATGAATTGTGAGCTGCTCGGCCTGTCGATCGACAGCTACTACAGCCATGTGGCCTGGGTGCGCAATATCAAGGAGAAATTCGATGTGGAGATACCCTTCCCCATCATCGAAGACCTGAGCATGAAAGTGGCAAACGCCTACGGCATGATCCACCCTGGAGCAGCCGACACCTCCGCGGTACGAGCCACCTTCATCATCGATCCGGAAGGCATTCTGCGGGCGATGGTCTACTACCCGATGAGCAACGGCCGCTCGATTTCCGAGTTCGTCCGCCTCGTCTCCGCCATGCAGACCTCGGATGCCAACGGCGTGGCGACACCGGAAGCCTGGCAGCCCGGCGATCAGGTGATCGTGCCGCCTCCGGCCGATATGGATGCCGCGCAGGCCCGTATGAACGAGGGCTATGAGTGCAAGGACTGGTACTTCTGCAAAAAGGCGATTTGATGGCCGATATGCGGAGATCCCGGTTGGACCGGGATCTCCGCTGTCGTCGGAGGTGAAGAGAGATGACGCAAAGAGAGAGTTACAGAAGCCTGGTTGCGAAGCTGGCTCCCCGGGTCGAGGAGGTTTTTCCCTGGGATCTGCGTGACGAACTCGACGGGGGGGACGATCCGTTGCTGCTCGATATCCGTTGTCCGGACGAGTTCGCCAATGTCCGCATTCAGGGTTCCATCAATGTCCCGAGGGGGATTCTGGAGATCGCTGTCGATTATGGTTACGAAGAAACGGTGCCGGAACTGGTGGAGGCACGGGAGCGCCGTGTGGTGGTGATCTGCAGGTCGGGAAACCGCAGTGTGCTCGCCGCCCATACGCTCAACACGATGGGCTATGCCAATGTCGCATCGCTGCGAACCGGACTGCGCGGCTGGAACGACGATGAGCAACCCCTGATCGATGCGCGGGGAGAAGCCTTGGATTTCGATGACGTCGATGAGCTGTTTCGACCCAAGCTGTCGCCACGCCAGCTTGGCCCGGCTGGCAGAAGGGCGGCTTAGGGTCATATTTGACAATCAACCCGTTTCCCCGAGCCCGCACCGACTGGCCGGCATCTCCGGTCCGAAGCCGCGCAACAACCCGTCGATGGCCAGGCGGAAGACGTGCACAGGCCAGTGATGAACCCATTCCCCAGGCCTATACTCCTCCCTTACAGCCCCTTACGGCTGTCCACACCGACTCATCGGATGAGGAGTTTCAGCATGACCACAGCGCTCATTGTTCTTGCCGTCATCATCGGCCTCCCCCTGCTCTACCTGGCGACCCTGGATGGACGATTCGCGGTCAGGCGCTCACTGCCGATCGCCGCCGATCGTAAAGCGGTGTTCGACAAGCTTCGCGACTTCACGAGCTGGCCCGACTGGAGCCCCTGGCTGATGCACGAACCCGACACCCGGCTGACCTATTCCGAATCGCCGGACCAGGAGGGCGGCTGGTACAGCTGGGACGGCAGCATCGTCGGCGCCGGCCGGCTCACCCACGAGCGTTTCACCGGGCAGGAACGGATCGACCAGCGGATCGAATTCCAACGTCCGTTCAAATCCGTCAGCCAGGTCTGGTGGGAACTGGAAACCCTGGAAGACGGCAGCACCCTGGTGCACTGGAACATGGCCGGCCAGATGCCGTTTCTGTTCCGCTTCATGGCGAAGAAGATACCGGAGGCTATCGGCAAGGACTACGCCACCGGCCTCTACAGGCTGCGCGCCCAACTGGTGCCCGATGCCGAGGTGCCAGAGATCAGTTTCGAGGGACCGCTGAAGTTGCCTCATCAGACCGCCTTGACCATCCATTTCGAGGGCCGGATCGAGGCGATGAAAACGGCCATGATGGAGGGTTTTCCGAAACTGGGCGCCTATGTTGAGACACAGCAACTGTCGCCTACAGGCCCCCCCTTCGCCATCTATCACAAGATCGATCCCCGCAACATGCACTTCAATTGCGACATGGCGATACCGGTGAATGCGGACACCACTTCCAGCGACTTCGAAATAAAAACCTTCCCCGGCGGTCGTTACTACAAGACCACCCTCAAAGGCAGTTATGAATTCCTCGAATTGGCTTGGTATCAAGCCTACAGCCATCTACGGATGTTGAAGCTGAAGCCTCAATTTCGGCGTGCTGCATTGGAGATTTACGAGAATGACCCGAGCAGAGTCGCGCATAGCAACGAGACCCTGACCTCGATACTCGTACCGATAGAATAGCCAGGAGGCGGGAACAGGGAAGTGACAGCCGGCGTTGACCGGGAGACTATAGAACGGTCGGCGTTCCAATGCAGCGGCCTGTCCGGATGGCGGCACGAACTCCAGCTACATTCCTTGCAACACCGCATTCAAAATCTGAATCGCCAAATTAAACTCCGGAGTGGTATCGATGCTAGTGGGCAATCTCTCGTCCCGCACCATGAGGCTCTTCGACACCTCCAGAGACCCAAACTCTTCGGAATGGCTGTCGGCGGTCTCATCGAACTCATCCACGACCGCGAATCGAGCAACGCCAGAGACTCCGCCGATCAAGTCCCGCTCGATGGCAAAATCAGCCCTCAATGTGCCAATGTAATAGGCCGCTTCTGGCTTCTCGACTCGAAAACCAACCTTTGGAACAAAGTAGTAGTTTCCGCTCCAGGGGTCCCGATAGTTGATCCTGTTGACGACGTACGTACCCGGTTCCAGCTGCCAGATGAAACGACCCTCCTCATCCACTTCACCGGATATCCGCACTCTGTCCTCGAGGCGAAGAAGCTGTGGCGATATCCAGAAAGCCATCAGCCCTTTCCCGATCTTCCTCGGCTCGCCCTTCTCCAGCCATTCGATTCGACCAACGACGATCGAGGTGTTTGTCCCGTTGACAAGTTGACCCCAGTTCCGTTCGGGCCTAATGCTCTGCTTTTCCGGCACACAGCCCACTCCGATCCAAACAAGAATGAATAAGACAAAGAGTCGGCGAAGAACAACAGAACAACGGGTGGTTCTGTTATTTTGCAGTGTAGCTTTGCGAGAGAGACAGTCAGACTTCATCGTATCGTCTTCATCAACATGCGGGATGGTGAGTTACCCTTGCCGCAGTCTCAACTTAAAGTCTAGCCGCCCTTCTTTACCTTGCGTCATTGGCTGATCCGGAATTGATCCGGATCAATTTGAGGCCGTTTGACGACACATGCGAGATTCAGAGGGAAGATGCGTCAGAATCAATTTGCGTTGTCAGCAGCTCCCCATTCAAATGTCTGCCAACTTCCGGTCGAACCGTTTACAACAATTCGATTGTTTATATGTATCTGAAGTGGACATAGATGCAGCCAGCCGCTGATTCCAACAAAAATTGCCCCAACCGGAAAACCGGTCGGGGCCAGACACAGCCGCTCAAAGTGCTCAAGCCGTTAATTCACTAGCACTGGATAGTCATTAATCACTAAAAGATCGCGGATAGGCTCAGGCTGTTCATTGTAAGTAGGGGTGTTCAGAAAGATTCTGTATCGCAGTAGCCGTCAAGATATCTGTCAGCATAGTAAGCACATGGATACTCACCAATACTTCCGTGTGAGACAGGGCGGCACCCGACTTCGGATCCATAGTATCGAATTTTGAATTCATATAGCTGAGCAAGTCTCGAACGGTAGTCAAATACTCAATTCTGGCCTTTGCCGCTTTAGATCCGTCAACATCACATGAATCACAAAAATCGAGATAGAGCTTGTTGAGAACATTCATCGTATGCTCAACTCGCTCGGTATAGGCGCTCTCGTCATAGATCGAAATTTTTGTTGGTTTTTCATCAGCGTGGACAACCGGACCAAGAAATATACTGGCTGTCAGGATCGTACCGATCATGCTGAAAATAGCTTGCTTTATAGTCATCAATATCCCCCTTTGTGAAAAATCATGATGTCTTCAAAATCACAACAATTAAGAGACAATCCACCATTCCACAATATTGATGCCTGAGAGATTCAATTTATTCCATTTGGGGTTGTTCACGTCATGACCAGACCACCCTGCCACAATTCTCAATGACCAAAGCCGCAACACGATTGAAAGCTATCTAATTGTATTTATAGTATTTTATTCATCCACTGAGACGACACAGAAGATTGTTTACCCCTCATGGAGGAGGCCCGGAAAACAATAGATACCCATTTCGAATGGTCTACTGCCAAGAGAAGTCCGCGAGAATCTTGCCTGAACAAAGCCAGGCGCGGGAAACTTCCGTTGAGCCTGTGAATCCTGCCTACACTATCGCTGCCAGACTGTGGAATGGGTTGTTAGAACACACATGTCACAGTACCTGCACAGCCACACTTCACTACGATCCCAACAGTGTGCACTTCCCAATTGAAGCATGATGCTCCATCCCATCATGGACGAAGCAACGATAGCCCATGGCGACTTCAAGTTGCCTGTTTAATGCAAGAGGGGATTACCCGCCAAACTACACCATCCATTGATGCGGCAGGGTACTACTCGGGCTGTGGGTGTGAAAGCACCAGGCTGGCCATTGTGTCATTGACCGGAGTCGACTCGCAGGCGCCACCTCATACATAAGGTATCTTGAGATGTATTATTGGGAATTAAAATACAAATATTTGGGATTCTAGTCACAGAACTCTAGTCTGGGTCACTTCAAGATGTTGCCTGCATAGCAATGACTGCGATCTGGAG
>JARROA010000070.1:9445-11569 GCA_037384425.1 Candidatus Thiodiazotropha sp.
TTCCCTGGGACGTGCCCGCCTGATTGGTAGTACAAAGGAGAAGAGTATTCAAGAATGATCTATAGACGTGCTTTACCCCTTTTGATCCTGAGCAGCCCACTACTCTTTGGGATCAATGATGCATCGGCCCGGAGTGCCTATGTCAACGATGTAGCCACATACTGCAACAGTAGGGCTTACGATTTTATACCGGCTTACGCAAGCGACACCTGTTCATACTGCCACGGTCACAAAAGTGAATACACATCGGGCAATTATGAATATTTCTGCCCAGCCCCCGTCGTGGTTTCCCCGGTCTGCACCGATGGGGATGGTGACGGCTACTTCAAAGAAGGCGATGTCTGCGGCACCCTGGCCGATTTCAACGACAACAGCAGTGCCGCCTACCCTGGCGCAATGGAAGACTGTACCGACGGTATTGACAATGATGGCAACGGCCTGACCGACGCCGCCGATCCCAACGCTGTCGGGTGCTCGGTCACAACGGTTTGTACCGATGTGGACGGTGATGGTTACAGCACTGACGGTGGTTCATGCGGTCCCCTCGACTGTGACGATAACGACTATGCTGTCAACCCGGGCGCGAGCGAGGTCTGCGGTGATGGTATCGATAACAACTGTAACGGCTCCATCGATACCGCCGATCTGAACGCTGTCGGTTGCATGGTCGGCTGTACCGATCAGGATGGTGACGCTTTCAGTCCAGATGGCGGCAGCTGTGGTCCCATCGATTGCAATGACAACAACCCTGAGATCAACCCGGGCGCATTGGAGATCTGCAACGACGGCAGCGACAATAACTGTAACAACAAAACGGACAGCGCCGATGCTGTCTGTCAAGATCCGCAGTTGAATGGCCCGCACTGGTGGAGGCCGGATTCCAATGTGGTGAATCCAGTCCCGACGCCAAATCCGGCTCCAACACCTGGACCAGTGACTAAACGCGTCGACCTGCAAGCTGTCGCAGATGGCAATTCCGTAAGATTGAGCTGGTCCCTGACAGGCATTACGCCGAGGGCGCAGGAGATCTATCGGGATACAGACCCCAACCCAAGAGGGCGAGGCAGAGTCGGTTTCATGCGAAATGGCACTGACTTTGTCGACCACAACGTGACACCGGGAACGACCTACTACTATTGGATCAAGGTCACGGAATCCGACAGGACGGTCACAAACTCTCAGGCCACTGCTGTCTCCGTTTCCAATAGCACACCGACACCTACCCCAACGCCAACGCCCAGTCCAACACCAGGCACTCAACATCCTTTCGGCTGGAGTAATCCCAGATCACAGCATCAGGACGATAACTATGCAGTGTCCTCATGCACATCTTGCCATACCATCGATACGGCGAACAGGAACTCTGCGCTGAGTTGTTACCGATGCCACGGCAATAAATGGGATGACTCCAGCGACTCTGGTGACGATGATGATCGGGATGACGACCGGGATAAGGACCGGGATAAGGATAAGGACCGGGATAAGGATAAGGACCGGGACAGGGATAAGGACCGGGACAAGCACAAGGACCGGGATGATGATTAGGAATTAAGAAGAACGACTAATCATCATGATGCCTAACTGATGAAGTCAGTGACAGCAGGGGGGCAAGCGCCCCCCTGTTGTTTTCTATCAACTTTTCAGCCAACTCTATTTTTCTGTTTTTTAGAAGGCACTTGCTCAATACTTTAACCGGTCGAGACGCCGTCGATCACACCCATCGAACAGCCGTTTGAAGCCTATCCACACTGCTGTACTGGCACCGAATCCTGTGCCGGCTGAAATCATCTACACCCTAAGGATTGGATACTTGGCCGCTTCGAAGGGAGGACTACCCGCCGGAATCTACTCCTTCATCATGCCGGGCAGGCTCACGACACCGGCGACCGCCATGGCAGAGTATGTTCACTGGACATCCAAGACCGGGGACAAATATCAGCAGATCGCGCTTACCGTGTAAGTCGTGCCACCCGACTAGCGTAGATACTGAATTTGTGCTGAATCAAGCTGACGTATCACCGGGTGTCTTGCCTCTGATACCCGGTCAACCGTCGGGACGACAGAAGCGTCCCGTGAAGATGGTGGCCAGGGACAGAATCGAACTGCCGACACGGGGATTTTCAG
>JARROA010000071.1:0-17771 GCA_037384425.1 Candidatus Thiodiazotropha sp.
AGATTGAGTAGCAGGGGATAATCGGTTTTGATCGACAGTCCCAGCTCGACGGTCTCCTGCGCTTTATCGAGGAGGTCCTCTTCGAGTAACCTTTCCGCCCCTCCATGGCAGGCGGCTGCGATGCGGGTGAAGCCCTGCTGCACGCGTTCATCTTCCGCCGAGAACAGCTCCGCCAATGACTGGTAGGACTCATAGGCATTGTCGCCGCTGGGTTGTAGCAGTTTCAGTTCCTGCAACTGGCGGTCCGCCCTGGCGATGAGCGTGCGCGCCGATAGCTCCCGTTCAATCCGTCGTTTCAGTTTGAACGCCTCGAGATAAGCGGGACGCTGGTCGAGCAGAAGATTGACCTTATCCAACGCAGCTTTAGGAGCGAGCTGCAATTGACTCAACGCCTGTTGATAGAGGCTGTCGGGATCGGGTAACGCCTCGGCTGGTTCCGTCTCGGTCGGGGGAGGCGCCTGTTCATCGGACACCTGTGCCGGCTTCGCGTTATCTGAGGCGACGATCTGCTGGCTCTGCGTTTCCGTCGCTTCCCGTGCGGTTTCGCTAGAAAGGTTCACAAAGAGGATGCCCGCCAGGGCAGCCAGTGCCAGGCCGACAACGGGGAGGATCCATTTCGGAGTCGCGCGGGAGGCCATTTTCCCCGCTTCCGTTCCACTGCTCTGAAATTGCTTGGCCTTGGCGACGGAGAGCGCTGACACCGGTAACTGCACGCCACATTGCCGAAGCGCTCGGTTGAACTGATCCAGGTTCCGAATTCTATAAACGGGATCCCTGTCGAGCAGTTGCCTGATGAGGGGTTCAAGGTCTCGATTTTCGCCTTTGAACGACCACTTTTCGGGCGCTTCCGCATCGGAACTGTCATGCAGGTCCGGATTGAAAATCAGCTGGTATAAGAGGACGCCCAGTGCGTAGAAATCACTTGCCGGAGTCGGCGTTTGAGCCGCTTCGGGGGCAACATAGCGTCTATGTTCCGCGTCCAGCGATTTAATGGCGTCGGGACGTAATACCGATAATGCCCTCTGCAGCATCACCGGTCTCAGCGCTATCCGGTCGGGGGCGCGAAAGTCCAGGGCAGAGTACTCGATGCCGCCATGGACGAGACCGGCTTTGTGCAGCTGATCGAGCGTTTGCGCCAGTTGCAGAGCAAGGTGCAAGGCCTGCTGTCTGGTGATGTTCGTTTCAGTGGAGGCGAGTTGTTGTGGACTGGGGAAGTACTCGGTTATCACATAACAGGCCTGACTCGATAGCTCGGCCTGGAGGGTCAGCGTCATGAATCCGAAGTCGATGCCGGCCAACCTGTGCGTGAAGTTTCTGAACTGGTCAACGAAATCATCGTTATCGAACAGAGAGGGATGGAAGATCTGTATGTTGACCGTTTTGTGATTGCTGAGATTCAGCGCATTGTAAACCTTGCAATAGGGTCCTTCGGCATACTGTCGGCCGAGTTTGAAGCCTGGTATATCCAATGGGCATCTCCTCCATGTGCTGTCGCTTGTTTTGTTTTGAATGGTGCGACAGGTTGATGATCACGCGGTTAAGTTATCAAGTAACTTGAAAATAGGCGACTTGCTGAAGTGGCAGGGATCATCGGCTTTGGCCGGGGGTGCCGGTCTGCAGACATGACTGTCCGAAGCGACGATTGCAGTCGGATCTACACGGGCTTGGTGACGCCGTTCTCCAGAACCATCTCATCCAGCAGATCGATAAACTGCTGCTGATAGCGGCGCAGGTACTTGTCCTTGTGATAGGCCACCCAGGTGGTCTCCCAGGGCAGCATATGGCTGAGGTCACGCATCTCCAGGTCTTGGTCCTGCTCGGGCGAGTAGGCCATGCTGGCGATCAGGCCCACCCCCATGCCTTCCCGGACATAGGTCTTGATGACATCGGTATCGGCGGCGCTCAGGACCACGTCGGGTTTCAAGCCGGCGCGGGCGAAGGTGGTCTGCATATGGCTGGCGCCGGTGAAGCCGAAGGTGTAGGTGATGAGGGGATAGCTGCAGATGCGCTCCAGTGAGAGCGGTTTCTCCTGCAAAACCGGATGCCCTTTGGGAACGATGAGCCCCCGGTTCCAGCGATAGCAGGGGATGGCGTTGAGTGAGGAGTGCTCGCCCAGCTCCTCGGTGCAGATGGAGAAGTCGACCCGGTCGTTGAGCGCCATCTCCACCAGCTCCTGCGGTGTGCCCTGATGGATCTGCAGGCTGACGGCGGGAAAGATCCGGCGAAAGGCGCGGATCACCACGGGCAACACGTAGCACGCCTGGGTGTGGGTGGTGCCGATACGCAGCACACCGCTGCTCTCCTCCACATGGTCGCGACCCACGGCGAGGATATTCTCGCGGATGGAGAGCGCCTGCCGCGCGTAGTTGAGCACGGCTTCACCCGCCGCGGTCAGCGCGATCAGCCGCTTGCCTTTACGCACGAAGAGCTGGGTCCCCAGCTCCTGCTCCAGGCGGGCCAGGTGCTGGGAGACGGCGGATTGCACCAGGTGGAGCTGTTCCGCCGCCAGGGTGACGTTGAAGCCCGACTCGGCGAGGGCCACCAGAGAGTTCAGTTGCCGTAGTTCCATATCTTGTTTGCTGATTGATAATCAAAATATATTACTTCACAAGATATATAACGCCGACCAATATTGCTACCCAATCGTTCATCGAAATTTAAATCGGGGTAGTGTCGTCATGCAGAACAATGCCAAGAGAGCCGTAGGCTTTCCACCGCATCCGCTCGACGGATTGCAGCTCACACGCCTGCAGCAGGCGGTGGAGGGGTTGAACAGTGAACAGCTGGCCTGGGCCAGCGGCTATCTGGCCGGATTGGGCTCGGTGCAGCCGGTGCCGGAGAGGGCGGCCAACGAGGCCCCCGCAGTGACCATCCTCTACGCCACCCAGGGCGGCAATGCCCGCGGTGTGGCGGAGTCGCTGGCGGCAAGCGCCACCGCACGTGGACTGGCGCCGCGTCTGGTCTCCGCCGACCAATATCGCCCGCGCGATCTGGCCAAGGAGCGATTGCTGGTGGCGGTGATCAGCACTCAGGGAGAAGGCGAGCCGCCGGAGAGCGCCCATGAGCTGTTCAAGTACCTCAAGGGCAACAAGCCGCCGCGGCTGGACGGTCTTCACTACGCCGTCTTCGGGCTCGGTGATTCGAGCTATGAATTTTTCAACCAGGCGGGCAGTCAGCTGGATGCCTTGCTACAGGGTGCCGGGGCGCACGCCCTGCAGGCGCGGGTCGATGCCGATGTGGATTTTCAGTCCATCGCGGCAAGCTGGCAGGAGCAGCTGCTGACGGCGGTGGAGAAGCAGCAGCCGGCGGACCAGGCCAGAATCATCCCGCTGCAGCGGAAACCGTCGGTGGTTCGCCACGATATAACCCACCCCTATCAGGCAGAGCTGTTGGAGCGCCGCCGCATCACCGGCAGCGACGCGGTTTCCGAGGTTTATCATCTCGCTCTGGAGATCGATGCCGAGGCCATCCTTTACCGGCCCGGTGACGCCCTCGGGCTGTTCTTTCGCAACGACCCGGCGCTGGTCGAGGAGATCCTCGCCCTGAGCGGGCTCGCGGGCGAGGCCGAGGTCTCCCTTGGCGGCGGTTCGCTGTCCCTCGCCCAGGCCCTGGCAGAGCGTCTGGAGCTGACCCAACTGCACCCCAGGGTGGTCAAGGGTTGGGCATCGGTGAGCGATGATGCCCGGCTGGCGGCGTTGGCCGAAGATGCCGAGGCCCTGCGCCGTTTCGCCCGCGAGCGCCAGTTCATCGACCTGCTGCAGGCCCATCCCGCCGAACTGGATGCCCAACGACTGGTGGAGCTGCTGAATAACCAGCAGCCGCGGCTCTACTCCATCGCCTCCAGCCAGGCGGCCTATGAGGACGAGATCCATCTCACCGTCTCCACCTTGGGTTACCGGGCCCATGGTCGCGATCATCTCGGTGGCGCCTCCGGCTACCTGGGCCGGCGTATCGCCGAGGGCGACCGGCTGGGGGTCTACGTGGCGGAGAACCCGGGCTTCCGCCTGCCGCAGGCGGGCGATACCCCCATCATCATGGTCGGCGCCGGCACCGGCATCGCGCCCTATCGCGCCTTCCTGCAGGAGCGCCAGGTGCTCGGCAGCAGCGGGCGCAACTGGCTGGTCTTCGGCAACCGCCACTTCCATCGCGACTTCCTCTACCAGACCGAATGGCTCGACTACCGCAAACAGGGGCTGCTGGACCGTATCAGTCTCGCCTTCTCCCGCGACCAGGGCGACCGCGCCTATGTGCAGGCGTGCCTGCATGAGGAAGGGGCCGAGTTCTACCGCTGGCTGCAGGAGGGGGCCCATCTCTATGTCTGTGGCGGTATCGCCATGGAGCAGGCGGTGCGCCAGTCACTGCTGGAAATTGTCTGTGCCCAGGACGGCCTCGACGCGGAGAGCGCCGAAGTATTCATCGAGTCCCTGCGCGAGCAGGGCCGCTACCAGAGAGACGTCTACTGATGGACAGACCGCTCAATCCCAACGAACTGATCAAGGCCAACAGCCGCTATCTGCGCGGCACCTTGAGAGAGAGCATTGCCGACACGGCGACCGGCGCTCTCTCCCCCGACGATGCGCAGATCAGCAAGTTCCACGGCTTTTATGAACAGGACGACCGCGACTGCAGGCGTGAGCGGCAGGAACAGTTGCTGGAGCCCTATTACAGCTTCATGCTGCGGGCGCGCCTGCCCGGCGGTGTCTGCACTCCCGCGCAGTGGCTGGCGATCGATGCGGTGGGCAGCGAACTGGGCAACGGTACCATTCGTCTCACCACGCGCCAGACCTTCCAGTACCACGGCATCCTGAAGCGCAACCTGAAACCCCTGATCCAGCGCATCAACCAGGCCATGATCGACTCCATCGGCGGCTGCGGCGATGTCAACCGCAACGTGTTGTGCAATCCCAATCCGGAGCGCTCCGCACTGCATGCCGAGGTCCATCAGTGGGCCCAGCGCATCAGCGAGCATCTGCTGCCGAAGACCCGCGCCTACCACGAGATCTGGCTCGACGGCGAGCCGGTGGCCGGCGGCGAGTCGGAGCCCCTCTACGGTGAGACCTACCTGCCGCGCAAGTTCAAGACCGCGGTGGCGGTACCGCCCCACAACGACGTGGACGTCTACACCAACGATCTGGGTTTCGTCGCCATCGCCGACGGCGACCGCTTGCTCGGCTTCAACGTGCTGGCCGGCGGCGGCATGGGCGCCAGCCATGACGATACGACCACCTTCCCCCGCCTGGCCGATGAGCTCGGTTTCATTCCGCCGCAACAGACCCTGGCGGTGGCCGAGGCGGTGGTCAGCGTGCAGCGGGACCAGGGCGACCGGGTCAGCCGGCGCCACGCCCGGCTGAAGTACACCATCGAACGCATGGGCCTGGCCGCCTTCAAGGCCGAAGTGGAGCGGCGCGCCGGCGTGCGCTTCGAACCGCACCGCCCCGTTCGCTTTACCAGCCAGGGCGACCGTTATGGCTGGGTCGAGGACGGTGAGGGACGCTGGCACCTGACCCTCTATATCGAGAACGGCCGGGTGGCCGATCTTGCCGGCGCCAGCCTGATGACCGGTCTGCGCGAGATCGCCAAGATTCACCAGGGTGACTTCCGCATCACCCCTAATCAAAACCTGGTCGTGGCCAGTGTGCCGGCCTATCAGAAGGTGAGTATCGACGGGCTTGCCCGGGAGCACGGCCTGTTGCCCGCGGAGCGAAGCCCGACCCGCCTGGCCAGTATCGCCTGCGTGGCGCTGCCCACCTGTCCGCAGGCGATGGCAGAGGCCGAACGCTATTTTCCCGAGCTGCTGGAGAAGATCGAGGCCCTTGCGGTGCGTTATGGCATCGAGCGGCAGGCCATCGTCATGCGCATGACCGGCTGCCCCAACGGCTGTGCCCGCCCCTACGTGGCGGAGGTCGGTCTGATCGGCAAGGGGCCGGGCCGCTACAACCTGCAGCTGGGTGGCGACGGTACCGGCTTGAGGCTGAACCGGCTCTATCGCAAGAACCTGAATGAGAGCGAAGTGCTGGAGACCCTCGACGGACTCTTCGTTCGTTATGCGGCCAATCGACTGACCGAGGAGCGCTTCGGCGATTTCGTCATCCGTGATGGCCTGGTGAAGCCGGTGATCGATCCTGCGGAGGACTACCATGAAGCCGATTGAACAGATCACGCCACCGGCCCTGGTAGCGGCGGAGAACCTCGAGCAGCTGAACCACAGACTGGAGGGGCTGAACGCCGAGCAGCGCATCGAATGGGCGTTGCACTATCTGCCGGGCAATCATGTGATGACCTCCAGCTTCGGTATCCAGGGCGCCCTGATGCTGCATCTGGTGACCCGGATCGTCCCCGACATCCCGGTGGTGCTGGTGGATACCGGCCACCTGTTTGCGGAGACCTACGACTTCATCGATCAGCTCACCGACCAGCTGCAGCTCAACCTGCAGATCTATCGCGCCGAGCAGTCGCCCGCCTGGCAGGAGCGCCGTTATGGGCGTCTCTGGGAACAGGGGCTGGCCGGTATCGAACACTACAACCGCATCAACAAAGTGGAGCCGCTGCAGCGCGCCTTGAAGACCCTCGACGTCGGCACCTGGTTCGCCGGGCTGCGCCGCCAGCAGTCCCAGAGCCGGGCCAGTCTACCGGTGGCGCGGATCCAGGATGGACGTTTCAAGATCCATCCGGTGATCGACTGGCACAGCCGGGATGTCCACCGCTACCTGCAAAAACACGGGCTGCCCTACCACCCGCTATGGGAGCGGGGGTACGTCTCTGTCGGCGACGTCCATACCAGCCGCCCGCTGGAGCTGGGTATGAGCGAGGAGGAGACCCGTTTTTTCGGGCTGAAGCGGGAGTGCGGGATTCACGAGTAGTAAAGAGATAACGCAAAGCACGCAATGAAACGCCAGGCACGCGAAGGTTATTAATCTCTTCAACCGGGTTGCCTTTGCCGGTCTTGCGATTCAAAGCGTGCTTTGCGTTCCACCATGGTACAGCCATAGCAGAGATGACTTTGCGTGCCCTGCGTCTCTCTCCGCGCACTTTGCGATATAGCGAACGATCCAGAAAAGATTTCAGTTAACAAATTGGCATAAGGAGCATTTCACATGAGCAGCAACAATATCATCTGGCACTCGCATCCGGTGGATCAGGAGACGCGGGCCGAGCAGAAGTTCCAGAAGCCGCTGGTGATCTGGTTCACCGGTCTGAGCGCATCCGGCAAGTCGACCATCGCCGGCGCCCTGGAGCAGATTCTCACCGTACAGGGTTATCACACCTATCTGCTGGACGGTGACAACGTCCGCCACGGCCTCTGCCGCGACCTGGGCTTCAGTGACGGTGACCGTCAGGAGAACATCCGCCGGGTCGGTGAGGTGGCCAAGCTGATGGCCGATGCCGGCCTGATCACCCTGGCCGCCTTCATCTCCCCCTTCCGGGCAGATCGCCGCATCGTGAGAGAGATATTGCCCGAGGGGCGGTTCGTCGAGGTCTTCGTGGATGCCGATCTTTCGGTCTGCCGCGAGCGCGATCCCAAAGGCCTCTACGCCAAGGCGGAGCGGGGTGAGATCAAGCAGTTCACCGGTATCGACAGTCCCTACGAGGTGCCGGAAAAACCGGAGGTCCATATCCGTGCCGGCGAGGTCTCGGTGGCGGAGGCGGTCAATCAGCTGCTGGCCTATCTGCACGAGATCGGCAGCCTGCAGGCCGGTTACGAGCCGGTAGCCCTCGAAGCCTGAACGGGAAACGAAAGATGTTCATCCAATATGCGGACAAACGGGCGGTGAAACAGTCGTCGGCGGCGGAGGTGTCGGATCGACCCCTCCGCAGTCTGGTCAAGGCCGTCTCCTGGCGGGTCACCGGATCGATCGACACCATGCTGCTCTCCTGGTTCTTTACGGGAGATCTGAGGGTGGCGGCGGCCATCGGCCTGACCGAGGTGGTGACCAAGATGGTGCTCTACTACCTGCACGAGCGGGCCTGGAACCGTATCCCGCTGGGGCGGGCGAAAGGCGCGTCCGATACAGAAACCCAGACTCCGGTGGTGCGGCGGCGAGTGAATATCTTCCGGCCTGCCACCGAGGTCGAGTGAATGTCATGAATGCAATCGGTGGGGCTCTGCCCCACCGTTATCCCGAAAGAGACCGCAGTCCGCAGCCCGGATGCAACGAAGTGGAATCCGGGAGGGGGTATCGAATCCCCCGGATTACGCTTCGCTCCATCCAGTCTACAAGACTTGCCTGATAATCTCTGGCTGTCTGCACTTTCGGGCAGGCGCTATTCGATGCGGCAGGCCGCACCCTACACTAGCGCAAGGCGTAGTTGATGGGCACGGTGAAGTCCCACTCGCTGCGCTCCAGCTCATCGGGAAAGGGCAGCTGGCCGCTGATTTTCTCCACCGCGGCGCGCGCGGCCTTGTCGAGCAGGCCGCTGCCGGAACTCTCGATCACCCGCAACTGTTCGATTACCCCATTTCTGAGTACGGTGAATCCCACCACCACTTCGCCCTCCTGACGCAGCCTGACGGCCCGCCGGGGATAGCCCTTGTTGGTTTCGATGGCCTGACGCAGGGCCGCTTTGTACTCCTCTTCGAGGCGACGGATCAGGCCAGTGTCGACAGCGGGCATCACGGGCGGTGGTGCGGTCACGATCGGTTCCACAGGCGCTGGCGGAGGTTTTACCGGTTCGATCGGTTTTACCTCGGGAGGTGGTTTGGGCTTGAGCTTCGGCTCCGGTTTGGGCTTGAGCTTCGGCTCCGGTTTGGGCTTGAGCTTCGGCTCCGGTTTGGGCTTAGGCTTGGGTTTCGGCGGAGGCGGCGGCTCGACCACGATCGGTTCCGGTTCGGGTTCCGGTTCCACCTCGGGTTCCGGTTCGGGCTCGGGCAGAGGTTCCGGTTCCGGTTCGGGCTGCACTTCGGGTTCGGGGGGGGCTTACCGCCAGCCGTGTCTCCTCCACGTTGTCGCTGGGCAGCTGGGCGACCCCGGCCAGCACCAGCGCCAGTAGCCCCAAGTGGACCAGGGCGGAGATCAGCAGTGCCGGGGCGTGGGTTCTCATCGATCGCCGCGCGCAACGATCGACAGCTTCTCCAGTTTGTTGGCCTTGAGCAGGTCGACCACCGTCACGAACCGGTCGAAGCGTACCGATTTGTCCACATAGAGCACCACCGGCGTCTGCCGGGTCAGCGTGCCGAGCTGTTCGGCCAGGGCCTCCGGGTCGACCGCTGTCTGGTTGAAGTAGATCTGCTCCTGGGCGTCGATGGCGATCTCCACCCCCGGCTCGTCGGTGAGCGTCTCGGTGTGTTCGGCCTCCGGCAGATCGAGACTGATCTTGCCCTGGGAGATGAAGGTGGCGGTGGTCAACACGATCGCCAGCAGCACCAGCATGATGTCGATGAAGGGGATGACGTTGACGGTGTCGATGCGTTTCATTGGGCCTGCATCCGCTTCCAACGCTCGGTCAGTACATCGACCCTGCGCAACAGGGCGTTGTAGAAGAGGATCGCCGGAATCGCCACCACCAGACCCATGGCGGTGGCCTTCAGCGCCAGGGCGAGGCCGAGCATGATGGTGGCCGGCTCGATGTCGCCCCCCTGACCCAGATCGTAGAAGGTGATGAGTATCCCCATGACGGTGCCGAGCAGCCCGATGTAGGGCGCATTGGCGCCGATGGAGGCGATGGTCGTCAGGTGCGAGGTGAGGGCGATATTGAGGGTGTCGGGGTGGTCGTAATCGTCAAGGCTGACACGGGCGAAAAAGAGATAGCGCTCGATCACCAGCCACAGGGTGATGAAGCTCATCAGGCCCAGCAGGCCGAAGATGACGATATCGAGATACGCTTTTATGAACTCCACACAGCCTCCAACTCAGTAACACGACATATCCCGGGTGCCACGCTGACATTACCGATAAAAAAACAAGGGCCGGGACCCGTTTCAGGTGATGACTGATTGTAGACGTACAGGTCCACACACCCAAAACGATCGTCCGGCCCAAACCGAGGATATCAATAATTGGTCAAAATTTGCGGTGTTCAGTTCGAACCGGCCGCTGTCATCAATAAAATTCGTAAGCGATTCCCGCATAGAACGCCCGCGGCGAGCCGGGGGAGAGAAAGCGTGGATTGTCATACGCCGGACCGAGCACCCCATCCGCCTCGCCGTAGAGGCCGAAGGTCTCGTATTCGGTATCGAACAGGTTGTCGACCTTGGCGAAGAGCTTCAGCTTGTCGGTTGCCTGATACTCGCCGCGAAGATGGAACAGGGAGTAGCCGTCGATCTCCTGGTCGAGATTGGCCTCGTCGCCACGCATCACGATGCTGGAGCTGTACTGGGCGTCGAGACCGAGGGAGAATTTCGGAGTCAGGCGGTAGGTCAGGCCCGCCTTCAACAGGTTCTCCGGCAGGCCGGGCAGGCGGTCGCCGGGCTCCACCATGATCTCGCCGGCCACCGCGAAGGGGTTGTTGGGGCTGGGGAGGTTCAGGTTCTCCTCGAAGGTCGCCTTCAGCCAAGTGTAGCTCAGGGACCAGTCGAGCCGGTTGTCCATCAGTTTACCGCTGAGGTTGAGTTCGAGTCCGCGGCGCAGGGTCTCGCCCACGTTGTCGAAGTAGCCCTCGTTGGTCAGCGTGCCGGCGCTGATGAAGAGGATGTCGTCCTGGTTGGTGGTCTGGAACAGGCCCAGATGCCAGGCCAGTCCGGGAAGTGTACCGCGCAGTCCGGCCTCCCAGGTCTTGGCCACCACCTGCTCCAGCGGCGGGTCGGAGAGGAAGGCGTTGGGCAGGCGGCAGGGGTCGTCCGGGTCGGCGCAGGTCAGCTCCATGGCGGTGGGGGCGCGGTTAGATTCACTGTAACCGGCGTAGAGGTTGATCCCCGGGGTCAGGTCGTAGGCGAGACCGGCGGCGGGATTGAAACGGCTGAAGCTGTGATCGCCGTTGAGGGCGGTGCCCAGCTGGTCGCGCAGTTCGATCTCGGTGCGGTTCCACCGCCCGGAGAGGGTCAGCGCCAGCCGTTCGCTGAACGACCAGGTGTCGGTCAGGTAGAAGGAGAGATTGCGGGTCTCGGTCTCTACCGCAGTGTAGCTGTCGTCGACGAAAATACCGCTGCCGATCGCTTGGCGGCTCTCGTCGAGGCTGCCCAGCTCGCTGCTGGAGGAGAAGTCGACCTCGCTGCGATCGGCCGCCATGCCGACGATGAGTTGGTTCTCCCTATCCGCCAGCGGCTGCAGAAAGGCCGACTGCAGGCTGAAACCGAGGGTGTCCTGGTCGGTGGCGGAGCGGTTGACGGTGGCGCCGTCCACCGTCTTGCTGGCGACCACGGGATTACCGAACTGGTCCAGCACGATCGTCTCCGTTCCATCCTCCTGCGAGCAGACGAAGCCGGCGTTGAGGGGGTCGGTACACGCCTCATAATCGGAGTCGTCGCCGTTGAGGGCGTCGATCTTGCTGTTGCGGTAGTAGAGGGCACCTTCGAGGATGACGTTCTCGCCCACCGCACGCTGACCGCCAAGGCGCAGCAGTGCCGCCTGCTGGTCGGTGATATCGGGGTAGGTGAAGAGGATTTCACGGCTCTCCTCCAGCAGATCCACCGGCAGCGGACCGTTGCCGATCAGATTGCTGTCGCTGAGGCTCAGGCTCAGGTCGAGGGACCCCTCCTCACCCTGCCAGGCCAGGCTGCCGAAGAGCTGTTTCGATTCCGACGGCGAGTGGTCGCGCCAGCCGTCCTCCTCGAAAGTGTTGCCGGTGACGAAGTAGCCCAGGTTGTCCCGGCTGCCGCCGATGCTGGCCTGGGCGGTGTAGCGACCGAAGGAGCCGCCCGAGATCTCTGCCTCGGCACCGGGATGGGTGAAGCCGTTCTTGGTGCGCACCGAAAGGGCGCCGCCCAGGGTGTTGAGGCCGAACAGCGGATTGGAACCCGACATCAGGTTGATGCCGGCAATGGCCGACTCCGGTATGACCGACCAGTTGACCGTGTCGCCGAAGGGTTCGTTGATGCGCACCCCGTCCATGTAGACCGACATGCCCTGTGGCAGACCCATCAGCGGCGATGCGACGAAGCCGCGGTAGTAGAGGTCGGGCTGAAGCGGATTGTTCTGCGCTTCGTTGATGAAGACACTGCCGATCTTCTGGTTGAGAAACTCCGAGAGGTCGAGGCTCTGCTGACGTTCCAGGTCGGCATCGGTGGCGATCTCGGTATGCATCGGCAGCCGGTTGCGTTCGATCTCGACGCCGTGCAGCGGCGTGGTGCTGATGACGTCGATGGCGTCCAGGCGCTCCTCGGCCAAGGCGGATTGCGTACTCGCCAGAGTGAGGATGGCGGCGTACATCATCGGTTTTCGAAAGGTCGTTTTTGGTGAAACTTCATTCATGCTCAAACCAGTCTATTTATTGTTTCTATGGGTGATTTATAGAGGGAGCCCGTCCCGGGAGGAAGAGGATTATTTCATGGGTTTTCGGGAATTTTTCCCGTACCAAAGTTGAACATTTTTGAACAGTGTCACCGTTACACCGAGACGAGATGGTGCGTATCCGGCTACTGGACAAATCGCAAGCGAAGGGTTGGATGGGGCGGGATGAGAATCGTTGAAACCTGGACAGGAGGGTCAAGGTCCACTGCTGTCCCATTTAGACCCGAATGGCACAACCTCTAGTAACGTATCGGTGCACCCCAAGGGCACTTCCTTCGGGCGCGGCAAGCCGCACCCTACGCGTAATCGAGCTGTAGGGTGCGGCTTGCCGCACCGAATGACGGACTATTCGCTGATCGGATCGATGACTCCGTGGCGTATCGCCAGGTGCACCAGTTCGGTATTGGTTTTCACGTCGAGCTTGGCCTTGATCTGAGTGGTGTAGTTGGCCACCGTCTTGTAGCTCAGCGCCAACTCGCTGGCGGTCTCGGCCGGGGTCATGCCGTGGGCCAGCAGGGTGAAGATCTGGAATTCCCGGGTGGTCAGGCAGTCGAACAGCTCGCGCCCCCGGCCGGCCCGCCGCAGGGCCATGTTTTTCGCCAGCTCGTGATCGATGAAGGCCTGACCGGCGGCGACGGCGCGGACGGCGTCGATCATGACCTCGGCGGCGCTGTTCTTGGTGATATAGCCGCGTGCGCCGGCCGCCAGGGCCTTCTCCACGAAGGCGGTGTCGTCGTGCATGCTGAAGACCAGGATGGTGGCATCATGGTCGCGTGCGACGATGCGCCGGATCGCCTCCAGGCCGCCGATGCCGGGCAGCGACAGGTCCATTACCACCACGTCCGGTTGGAGTTCGGCGAAGCGCTGGCAGGCCTCCTCGCCCCGTTCCGCCTCGGCCACGACCTCGATCTCTGGCGCGCTGTCGAGCAGGGTGCGGTAGCCTGCCCGCACCACGGCGTGATCGTCGACCAACAGTACCCGGATTGCGCTCATAGCTCGTCTGTCTCTGAATCGGCCCTGGCGGATGGTGTCGGAGGTAGGGTGATCTCAATCGATACACCCCGGCCCGGTGCGCTGGCAAGGGAGATTTTCCCATTCAACGCCTCGACCCGCTCGCGCATGCCCAACAGTCCCATGCCCTTGTTGCCGCTCTTGTCGTCGAAGCCCTGACCGTTATCCGCTATGCGGAGCGAGAACTCGCCCTGATGGTCCCGTGTCAGTTGCACCTCGACCTTCTCTGCCGCCGCATGCCTGGACACATTGGTCAGCGCCTCCTGCACGATGCGATAGAGGGTGATTGCCGTATCCTCGTCGATCGCATTGAAATCGCCTCGCATGGTGAGGGCGCAGAAGCTCTCCTCCTGGCGGTCGTTCCAGCCGTCGACCAGGCGCTCGATTGCCGTCACCAGCCCCAACTCCTCCAGGGCCACCGGGCGCAGGCGGTTCATCATGTCGCGCACCACGCCATACATCTGGTTGCAGACGCCGATGATGGTGTTGGCGCTGTCCGGGGCGCCATCGTTCTGTTGCCTGAGGTTGACCGCCATCGCCTTGATGGCGCTGATCGACTGCCCCAGCTCGTCGTGCAGTTCTCGAGACAGGTGGCGTCGCTCGGACTCCTGTACCGAATGCAGTCTGCGGTTGAGCTGCCGGTTCTCCTGTTGCTGGTGTTCCAGTACCTGCGCCATATGGTTGAACTGCTGCGACAGGCGGTTGAGTTCGGGCAGGCGAAATGCGGGCAGTCGCGCGGCATAGTCGCCCGACTGGATGATCCCCAGTCCGGTGCTGATCTGATTCACCGGCCGCAATGAACGGCGGATGATGATGGTCATGAGCACCAGACAGAGGAGGGTAAATACGACGATCACTGCGAGGATGGAGCGGACCTCCCGCCATACCTTCAGGATCTCGTCCATGGGGTCGGCCAGGATGATGATCTCGGTACTGCCGAACTCGGGGCTGGCGATCCGCTTGTGATACTCGGCCGGTGTCGGCTTGACCAGACTGACGAACCAGGCCGGTACGTTCTTGCGGGGCGATGCAAGTGGTTCGCTGAAGGGATAGATGATGGTGCCGTCACCGCGCACCACCGCAATGTGGAGGTGGCGGATATCGTCCAGCCGCTGCAGGTGGCTGATCAGGATCTGCTGCGCCATCACCTCGCTCTCTGCATGGCCGCTGATGAGCGCCGCGGTCAGCAGCTGCATGGTCAGACGGGCGCTCGATTCGACCTCTTCCGAGATGTTGTTGCGGGTGACGCCGAGGGCGATATAGGCCCCGCAGGCGATCATCGTCATGACGATCGCAATGACCAGTAGCAGGAGTCGGCTTGTCAGGGTCATGAAAACATGCAGTTCACGAGGGCCGGAAACAGGCTGCCGGCGATGCAAAGGGACGCAACCCGATGACGGGAGTAGCCCCGAGTGGGGCTCGGGAAAAAATCCCATAGCATCGCGGGGTCAACTGGCTTATTCATTGCAATGAGGATGCCATACATTCTTTCGGAGTGAATCACGATGCCCCTGTTCCGTCAAACCCCGATACTGTCGGCAATGGTGCTGGCAGCCACGCCTTTCAGCAACGCCCTGTCCGACGATGCAGCCAAGGCGACCGCCCTGGAAGACATCTCGGTGACCGCCACCCGGGTCGAGAAAACGCTCGATACCGTGCCTGCCGCTGTCGGTGTCGTGCAGCAGGAGGAGATCCAGTTCGCCCAGCCCCAGCTCGGTGTGGACGAATCGCTGACCAAGGTCCCCGGCATCTTCATGCAGAACCGCTACAACTTCGCGCAGGATCTGCGCATCTCCATTCGCGGCTTCGGCGCGCGTTCGGCCTTCGGTATCCGCGGCATCAAAGTGCTGGTCGACGGCATCCCGGAAACCACGCCGGACGGACAGGCCAATGTGGACAGCATAGACATCGGCTCCATCGGCAACATGCAGGTGATCCGCGGACCGGTCTCATCGTTGTATGGCAATGCCTCGGGGGGCGCATTGCTGATCGAGACCGAGGATGCGCCGGAGATCCCCTTCATCTCGATACGCCCGACCTTCGGCAGCGATGGCTTTCAGAAGCATCAGCTCAAGTTTGGCGGCAAGGCGCAGCGCTTAGACTATCTGGTCAATATCTCAGATCTGAGTTACGACGGTTACCGCGAACACAGCGCCACCGAGATGACCACGTTCAACGGCAAGTTCGGCTACGATCTCGACGACGGTGCGCGTTTCAGCACGGTGCTCAACTACACCGATTCACCCCAGGCTGATGATCCCGGCGGCCTGCCGAAAGAGCAGGCCGAACAGGATCCGACCTCGGCCTGGATCCGCAACCTGACCCTCGACTCCGGTGAGGAGCTGGAGCAGACCCGGGTGGGTCTGATCTACGACACCCCGGTGGGCGACAACGGCGAACTGCGGCTGCGCAACTACTACGTCTGGCGTGACCTGGCCAATCGTCTGCCCATCGGCGCCACCGGCGAGGGGGTGGTTCTGGATCGCTTCGTGGTCGGTGGCGGTGCCCAGTACACCCACAAGGCGCCGCTGGGCGGACATGCCAATCGCTTCATCGTCGGTGTCGATCTGGATCGTCAGCAAGACGACCGAACGCGCTACCAACTGGCCGGTGAGAGCCTCGGCACCCAGATTCAGGACCAGGACGAACAAGTCGACAATATCGGCCTCTATGCACAGAACGAGTACAGTATCAGCGAGCGCGTGGAACTGACCCTGGGTGGGCGTTACGATCGCCTCGACTTCGACGTGCAGGACAACTTCCTCAGCGACGGGGACGACTCGGGTGAACGCAGTTTCAGCAAGTTCAGCCCCAGCGTGGGACTGCGTTTCACGCCCAGACCCGGGCTCAATCTCTACACCAATGTCTCGCGCTCATTCGAGTCACCCACCGCGGTAGAACTGCGCGATCCGGACGGCGCCGGCTTCAACGATAATCTCGATCCCCAGGTCGCCACCAACTACGAGGTCGGCATTAAAGGCGCGCTGGGGCAAACGGCGCGATATAACGTGGCACTCTTCACCATGGATGTCACCGACGAGCTGGTGCCCTTCGAGATCAGCGGCACCACTTACTACGAAAACGCGGGCGAATCGACGCGCAACGGCCTGGAGGCGCAGCTGGTGTTCGAACCGGTGGAAAACCTGATCACCACCCTGGCCTATACCTATTCCGACTTCGAGTTCGACAAGTTCGTCGACGACAATGGCAACGACTTCAGCGGCAAGACCATCCCCGGCATTCCCGAAAACCTGCTCAGCGCCGACTTCACCTACACCCATCCCAACGGGATCTACGGTCAGCTCTCCGCCCTCTATGTGGACGAGATCTATGTCAACAACGCCAACACAGCGACCAACGACGCCTACACCGTGACCGATCTGCGTCTGGGCTACAGCAAATTCTTCGGCGCCTGGGAGCTCTCGCCCTTCATCGGAGTGAACAACCTGTTCGACGAACGCTACAACGGCAACGTGCGCATCAACGCCTTCGGCGGGCGCTATTACGAACCGGCGCCGGACAGGAACGTCTATGCGGGACTGACGCTGCGTTACGATTTCGGTGGCTGAGTCATTGGTGGGCTTAGCTTGACCTCAGCAGCAAATAAACACGAATGACTTCAATCAAGCCGTAGGGCGCGGCTTGCCGCACCGCGCCTGTTCAGATTCCCTGCGCTCATTCGGGAATGGGGGCAGGGAGGAAGAAAGAAAGCGGAACATCCGCGGGCAGACAAGCTACACTCAATCCTGCATGCCGTTTTGATGACATGGGATGCCGTGTTTAATGGGGTGTGCAATCAAAATCAATAATCAGATGACAATAACCAAAGGAGAACGACAATGGCATTGACCGATCCCTGCTGTACCCTGGTCCCCTACTTCAAGGTCCACGAAGGCAAGCTCGATGAGTTTCGCGGGCTTACCGAGCAGTTCGTGGAGAAGACGCAGACGGAGCCCAAATGCATGCACTACGGTTTCAGCTTCAACGGTATGCAGGCCCACTGCCGCGAGGGGTATGCCGATGCGGAAGCGATGCTCGCGCATCTGGAGAATGTGGGTGCGGTGTTGGATCAGGCCCTGAAGATTGCCGACCTCACCCGTCTGGAAGTACATGCCCCCGCTGCCGAGATCGATAAGCTGCGGGAGCCCTTGAAGGCGTTGAATCCTGAACTCTTCACCATGGAGATCGGCTTTCGTCGTTGACTCTCCCTCAATCGAAGAGAGAGGCCCTTATGTGATGAAGGATCAGGGGTCAATGGCACTTACTTAAACGATATGGTGCAGGACAGTAAAAGGATTACGGTGCACCCCAAGGGTACTTCCTTTGGGCGCGGCAAGCCGCACCTTACACGTGATCAAGTCGTGGGGTGCGGCTTGC
>JARROA010000071.1:17870-22906 GCA_037384425.1 Candidatus Thiodiazotropha sp.
ATACGGGTCGGTGTTCAGGCCACCCGATTGCGAGACTCGCCGGCGAGATAGGCCCGAACGTTGGCCCCGACCTCGTCGATCAGTCGTTGTCGCGCCTCCACACTGGCCCAGGCGATGTGGGGAGTGAGGATCAGATTGGGTACCTCGGGATTCAGCAACGGGTTGCCATCGGTCGGCGGTTCCTTCGAGAGCACGTCCACTCCCGCACCACCGAGGCCGCCGTTGATCAGGGCTTCAGCCAGGGCGCTCTCATCCACGATGCCGCCGCGGGCCGTGTTGATGAGCAGGGCATGCGGTTGCATCAGGGCCAGTTCCCGGGTACTGATCAGGTTGCGGGTGTTTTCCGCCAACGGCAGGTGGAGGCTGAGGATGTCGACCTGTGGAAGCAGCGTCTCCAACGCTATCCGGCCGGCCTGTGGCGGACCGCCCGGGCGTTGGCCCACCAGCACTTCCATGCCGAAGGCTTCGGCCACCCGGGCAACCGCCCTGCCCAGTTCGCCGTAACCCAGAATGCCGAGGCGTTTGCCGGACAGCTCCCAGATCGGATAGTCCAGCAGGCAGAATTGGTTGGCGCGCTGCCAATCGCCGCGGGCGACCGCCTCCCGGTATTGCGGTTGCCGGGTGGCGAGCGAAAGGATCAGAGAGAACACATGCTGCACCACCGAAGGGGTGCCGTAACCGGTCACGTTCGTCACCGCGATGCCCAGCTCGGCGGCCGCCTCCAGATCCACATTATTGGTGCCCGTCGCGGCAACGCAGATCAGCCTGAGATTGGTACAGGCCGCCATTAACGGTCGATCGATGACCACCTTGTTGCTGATCACCAGGTCGGCATCGACGATGCGCTCCAGTGTCTGCTCAGGTGTGGTCGCTTTATACCACAGTGAATGATGGGCCATGGCCTTGAGCGCCGACCAGGATATATCGCCGCGGTCTACCGACTCCGCATCGAGAAATACCGCTTTGTTGAACAGGGTGGCCTCCTGTCTGTTTGCTGCACGATGGGATTCACTTCAGGCGATTTCGGGTAGCTGTGGGCGCACCTGAAGCCGTTAAAGCATTGCATCACGATTGGCGGTAATTCTCCAGGGTGCTGTGCAAAGTGTTCGGGATCGGCCGACAGAAAGGGCAAATTCGGTTTCCCGGTCGTGAAAGATCACTGCATGAGTGCGGGGAGGTAGGGAGGGGGATGGCCCCCCTGGTAGTCGTTAGCGACGCACCCATCTACCGCTTTCACAAACGAAGGGACCGACGCGCTCTCCGTCCGTGTAGGTGCGGCCACCCTGAGAACAGGAGGCATTCGCCTGTGACTAAAACAGAACGATTGCGATCAGTAACGGGGTGATGAGGTGTTTCATTGCAGTTCTCCTTCAGAAGCCAGACGTTGCGATTTTTCGAGCAGGTAATCGAGCTGGTAGAGTTCGGCCCGAGTGTAGGTGCAGTGTGCTGACCAGGTCGGCGCCGTCATCCATGGTCAGTCGTGGCTGGTGGGCCAGGGCGGCGTCGATGTGGCGGTAGTAGGTCTCATCGTCCTCCCCGCGCACAGCGTGGACGGGGATGCCGTAGCGTACCGCCAGGGCGGCCGCCACGTCGTCCTGGGTGCTGAGGGGATTGCTCGCGCAGAGCACCAGCTCGGCACCGCCGGCCTGGAGGGTGCGGGCCAGGTTGGCTGTCTCGGTGGTGATGTGCAGGCAGCCGCTGACGCGCACGCCGCGCAATGGCTGTTCATCGGCGAAGCGCGCCATCAGGCCGCGCAGCACCGGCATCTCCTGCAGCGCCCATTCGATGCGGGAGACGCCGCGCTCCGCCAGTCCCGGGTCCCTGATCTCTGTGTCCGGTTGGTTGTCCATGATTGCTGCCGCTGGATGTCTGTGACATTAGAAGATTTCTAAAGAAAGTTTAGTCTTTCGGGAGGCGCACAGGGAAAGCGATTGGTCGGGGATGTTCGGGAGCGGGCCAGGACGCGGGGCAATGCGGGTGGATTGTTTGGCGATATGACCGGGATTCAGGGTGGGCTCGTTGTGATTGGATGGTGGAACGATATTTGCGCCAGGGGTAGGGGCAGCCGATGAATAGCACGTCGTCGAACCACAGCTGATATACTCCAGGGTCATGATGCAGACAAACTCACTGCATTCATGTCGTTGTCCCTGTTAACAGGCCCCTAGGATGAAATAGATTCTGTCCATGCCCGAGAAGGACGACTCAACCGAAGCGATATTGTTGCAGCGTCTGCGTGGTGGCGAAAAAGGCGCTTTTGAGCAGCTGGTGCGCCAATATCACGCACCCATGCAGCGATTCGCGCGGGCAATCATCGGCGAAGCCCAGGCCGAGGAAGTGGTACAGGAGGCCTGGATGTCCGCGATCAGGCACCTGCAGGGGTTCGAAGGCGAAGTGCAGCTCGATACCTCGGATGACGGCGCGATGTTTGCCGATAAACGCTTTGCCGCTGACGGCCACTGGAGCCGGCCGCCGACCCAGTGGCATGATGAAACGCCGGAAGCCCTGCTCAGTCACGAGGATCTCGTCCAATGTCTCGAGAGCCACCTGCAGTGCCTGCCCCCGCAACAGCGTACGGCGTTGTTGATGCGCGACATAGAGCGCATGTCATTCGATGACATCTGTAATATTTTGCAAGTCAGTACATCCAATGTCAGGGTCTTGATTCATCGGGCACGGGTAAAGATATTCACCATGATCGAACATTTTGAGGAGACGGGAAGATGCTGAGCTGTCACGATCTCGCCCACCACCATGCCAGCGACTACATCGATGGGCAGCTGGGTTGGCGTGAACGTCTCCGTGTGCGCCTCCACCTGCTGATCTGTGTTCACTGCCGGCATTTCGTCCAGCAGCTTCAGCTGGTGCGCAAGGTTTTGCGAAGGAGCGACAATCTGCCGGACGGTACCGATCACGAACCGGATCAGGCGGCGTTGCAGAGTCTCTCCGAACAGCTGCACCAGCTGCACGATTCACAATCTCAATCCACTACACCTCCCGTAGACGACAGGTAAAAAATATATTTTGATTTACTCGCCATGATCAGCCACGCGGTGGCAGGGGGGTAATGGCTTGAAAAGTATTGAGTTTTTGAATCGGGTGTTCGCATTGCTCACAGGTTTTATATCCCCCTCTCCCTGTCCCTCTCCCGCGAGTTCGATGCAGTCGACAAATACTTCCCCTCTCCCCCTCGCGGGAGAGGGCCAGGGAGAGGGGGTTATCAAAACCGCGAGCGATGCGGGCGCAAAGAGCTGACGCGGAAGCGTTCGATGCAGTCGACAAATACTTCCCCTCTCCCCTCGCGGGAGAGGGCCAGGGAGAGGGGGTATAAACCCCATGAACGATGCGAACGCATAAACTCAATTATCAAAACCGCCATTCACTCAGCCCCGTGAGCTGAGTGACTTAGCTAAATTGAAATTTATTTTCAGCTGTCTGTAACAATCCCCAAGCTCGTGCATCCTACAGGCGTAAGCGATGTGCTTACGTTCCGATTTAAATACCATTTGGAGATGCACAATCATGAATAAACTGACCAAAGTCACCCTCGCCACGGCCGCTGCCGCTTTCTTTACCACCGCCACGGTTCCTGCAGCTTTTGCGGCCGGCATGGGCGCAGAGCCCGTCAAATGTCTTGGCGTCAACTCCTGTAAGGGCCAGGGCAAATGCAAAACCGCTCAGAATGCCTGTGCCGGTCAAAATTCCTGCAAGGGCCATGGCTGGATACTGGTGCCATCCGCAGATGAGTGTACTGCGCAGGGTGGTACCGTCCTGTAATGTTCTTTCACCGGTGACGTCGTCTGCTCCAAAGGGCAGACACGTCGCCTCCCTCCCCCCTATTCGAAGCACGGGACTGGATAGACATGAACAGCAAATTGACAGGTTTCGGACTCGGCCTGCGGCCGGAGCACTACACCGACTTCGTCGAAGCGCCACAGCGGGTCGACTGGCTTGAAATACTCACTGACAACTACCTGGTGCCCGGTGGCAAACCGCTCTACTACCTCGAGCGGATTCGCCGCGACTACCCGGTGGTCATGCACGGCGTGGCCATGAACATCGGCTCCTGCGATGCCTTGGATCTAGACTATGTCAAAGCCGTCAAGCGGCTGGCGGAACGCATCGAACCTGTGCTGATTTCGGACCATCTCTGCTGGACCGGCGTCGACGGTCAGCGTCTGCACGACCTGTTGCCCATGCCTTACACCGAGGAGGCGATCGCTCATCTGGTGGAGCGCATCGACCGGGTTCAGGATCTGCTCGGCCGGCGCCTGGTGATCGAAAACGTTTCGGCCTATACCGGGGGCGACAGCGCCATGCCGGAATGGGAATTCGTCGCCGAGATTGCAGAGCGCGCTGACTGTGAACTGCTGGTCGATGTCAACAACATCTAATACCGGGGGCGACAGCGCCATGCCGGAATGGGAATTCGTCGCCGAGATTGCAGAGCGCGCTGACTGTGAACTGCTGGTCGATGTCAACAACATCTATGTCTCGGCGCGCAACGGCGGTTTCGACCCGCAAGCCTACCTGAACGCTATGCCCCGTCATCGTGTACGCCAGATTCATCTGGCCGGACATACCGATCATGGTGACTACTGCATCGATACGCACGACCAGCCGGTGTGCGACGAGGTGTGGGGGTGGTACGCCAGGTCGCAACAACTGCTCGGTGCGATACCCACCATGATCGAGCGCGACGACAACATCCCGCCGCTGGAGACCCTGCTGCTGGAGCTCGACCGGGCCAGAGCGGTTCAGGCGCAAGCCACCGCTACCCCTGTCCATTATGACTTGCCCCGTTACCCGGAGGTGTCCCATGCAGTTGCGTGAATGGCAGCACGGCATGCAAACGGCGGTGGTCAGCGGTCAGGACCATCCCCGACTGCCGCTGCGTACGGCCGGTATCGATCGCCGCACCGGACTGGGGATCTACCAGTATGCCTACCGTGCACGTCTGTTGGAGGCCCTGCAGTGTAATTTCCCCGCCCTGCACCAGCTACTCGGCGACGATCACTTCGCCCTGGCCGGCCATG
>JARROA010000072.1:0-8682 GCA_037384425.1 Candidatus Thiodiazotropha sp.
AGACCATCCGCCGCATCGCCCGCGAGTTCGGCACCAGCCGCCCCGCCATCATCGATCCGGGCTGGCACGGCGCCCGCTTCGGCAACATCATGATGCTGCGCCGGGTGCAGGCGATGATCCAGGCCCTGACCGGCGGTATCGACACCATCGGCGGCTGGATCCAGGCTGCCGAGTACCGCCACAAGGCCCACGAGATGTTCAAGGCCTACGAGGCGGGCCACGAGATCGCCGCCCCCATGGCCAATCTGGCCGGCATGCACTTCGCCAAGATGGTCATCGGTGCCGTCTCCAACGGCGACAACTTCGACCACGGCAAACCGGGCTGGACCTGGGCCTGGTCGCAACAACAACAGGCCGCCGGCGAGCAGAACATCGCCCTGCCGGTGATGACCGACACCGGCTTTCGCGAATCGATCGAGGGCAAGGTGGAGTGGCAGGGCGAGCCCTACCTCACCCGCGCGGTGATCATCAACGCCGCCAACCCGGTGCGCCACTACTATCCCGACAGCTACTGGAAGGAGTGCCTGAGCCACCCCAACATGGAGCTGGTGATCGCAGTCGACGTGCTGCCGTCGGACACCGCGGCCTACGCCGACGTGATCCTGCCGAACACCACCTACCTGGAGCGGGACGAACCCATGGTCTACGGCAACGGGGTCAACCAGGACCTGGCCCTGACCACCCGCTATGCCGCCATCCCGCCCCTCTACGATACAGAGGAGACGCCGGACATCCTCTACAAGCTGACCGAGATCGTCTCCGGCAACACCGAAGGTTTCCTCGACTGGATCGAGACCCTCACCGGCCTGCCCAAGGTGCCGCTGAAACAGGCCTGGGTCGAGACCCGCAAGATCCATGAAAAGGGCAGCTTCCTCGCCGCCAGCCGCCGGGTCGCCTTCGAAGGGGCGGCGGCCAAGATCCACCGCACCGCCGCCGAGCTGGACAGCGTGATGCGTGACCGGGGAGTCTACAACGAGGCCGACAAGGTGGAGCTGATCAACCGCTGGGGCATGCCGCGCAAGATGCCGGTGCCCACCGACTCGGGCCGTATCGAGTTCTTTTCCGGTCTCTTCCACAGCCTGCGCTCGGCCGGCCAGAAGGCGCCCAACTTCAGTCCCCTGGCCACCTACATCGCCGCCGAGTGCCGTACCGGCCGCAAGATGCACGAGCCGCTGGCGGAGGATGAGTTCTACTTCACCTACGGCAAGACGCCCACCGTCTCCCACGCCTCCACCAACAGCAACAACCCGGTGCTGGCGGCCGTCAACGACTTCAAGAGCGACATCTACAAGCGCGTCTGGATCCATCCCCAGCGGGCCGAGGCCCTCGGCATCGGACAGGGCGACAGGATCCGACTGACCAACAACCTGAGCCAACAGACCACGGAAGGCGACGCCCATCTGACGCGGCTGATCCGCCCCGACACCCTTTTCATCTACTCCTCCTTCGGGGTGGAGAACCCGGCCCTGTCGCAGACCCAGGGCGAAGGAACGGCAACCAACAAGCTGATCCCCTACCAGGTGGAACCGGTGGTGGCCGGCTTTAAGTCTCAGGAATTCACCCTGCGCGTGCAGAAGGCATAAGGAGGCGCCTCATGACACACTATGCGATGGTCATCGATCTCAATACCTGTGTCGGCTGCAACGCCTGCATGGCAGCCTGCGCCATGGAGAACCAGACACCGGTCTGGAAGAGCAGCTGGCGCACCTATGTGCACGACAAGGAGATCGGCAACGGCAGCGACGTGCACCGCCGCTTCTTCCCGCGCCTGTGCAACCACTGCGACAACCCGCCCTGCATGAGCGTCTGCCCCACCGGCGCCACCTACAAACTCGACAACGGCATCGTACTGGTGGACGAGGAGCGCTGCATGGGCTGCCGCGCCTGCGCCATGGCCTGTCCCTACGACGCCCGCCGCTCGGTGACCTACGAGGACGTGGAGAGGGGCCGTGAGTTCTACGGCGAGGCCTACCGCCGCCAGCATCCCAGCGTCGACAAGTGCACCTTCTGCGAACACCGGCTGAAGGAGGGGCTGGAACCCGCCTGCGTGGAGACCTGCGTCGGCTCGGCGCGCATGTTCTGCGACCTGGACAACCCGGAGGACCCGGTGAGCCAGCTGGTGGCCAGCGGCGTGGCGCGCCCCTTGATGCCGCACCTGGGCACCCGGCCCAACATCTACTACATCGACGACCTGAAACGGAGGGGCTGAGATGGACACGACAGTCAACTTCTACACTCAGGATGTCTGGACCTGGTGGATCGCCATCTATCTCTATTTCGGCGGTCTCGGCGCCGCCACCCTGGCGGTCACTTTTCTCACCGACATGTACATGAAGGCCCATAGGGATCTGGTGCTCTGGGGCGCCTTCTCCGGCGTGGTGCTGTTGGCGCTGGGCTCGCTGATGCTGTTCAGTCACCTGCTCGACCACCGGGCGGTGATCCACGTGCTCAATCCCATGGTGCTGATCTACAAACCCGACTCCTGGATTGCCTGGGGCACCCAGTTCATCATCTGGATGATGTTCTGGGGCGTGCTCTACGCCCTGCCCTACATGTACGCCACCGACTTCTTCGACAAGGTGCCGGTGGTCAACTGGCTGCTCGACCGCAAGCTGGTCAACCGCATCGCCCAGCTCTCCACCCGCTACCGCAAGACCGTCGGCTGGCTGGCCACCGTGAACGGCGTGGGCGTGGCGGTCTACACCGGACTACTGTTGCAGTCCTTTCCGGCCGTGGCCCTGTGGCACAACCCGGGGGTGCCACTGCTGTTCACGGTCTCCGCATTCTCCACCGCCATGGCCTTCCTGCTGCTGCTGATGTACCTGGTGATCAAGCAGCCCGACGATCAGCGCATCCGCAACTTCTACGAACGGGTCGACCTGATCCTGATCTCGGCCGAGCTGGTGATCCTGTTCTCCTTCTTCCACTACATGCAGGCGGGCAACGAGTCGGCCATGCATTCGGCCAGGATGCTCTGGAACGACATGGGCTGGCTCATCGGCTTCATCGGCTTTGGCCTGATCGTCCCCTTCCTGCTCGAACTGCGCGGCGTGCTGAAAGGCTGGAGCAGCCACCTGCCGGTCGTCACCGCCTCGGTGCTGGTGCTGATCGGAGGCTATCTGCTGCGCCACTACTTCATGTACAGCGGCGTCTATGCCTATCCCTGGTAAGGAGTAGAACCTGATGCACGACGAAAAAAACCTTCGACTGTACGGCCTGATGCTCTGCATGCCCGAGCTGGAATCCTTGCCTCTGCTGCAGGAACTCGCCGACGAGCATCCATGGATGCAGGCCGGACTTCACGAACTCAATCTGACCCCCCTTGAGGAGTGGCAGGGGGAGTACACCCGGCTTTTCGTCAACGGTTTCCCCAAAACCCCGGCACCGCCCTATGAGTCGGTCTACCGCCACCAGAGCATGCAGGGACCGGTGGTCGACACACTGCATGACCTCTACCAGGATGCCGGATTGACCATTGGTGAGATGCCAGCCGACTACCTGGGCACTCAGTTGGAGTTCGCCGCCCATCTGGCCGCCAGCGACGACCCCCGGGCTCCCCACTGGCAGACCCGGTTGTGGCGGGACCACCTACAGCATTGGCTGCCTCACTTCATCGCCGATGTATGCCAGCACAGCCAACTGCTGATCTACCGGCTCTGGGGAGGACAACTGACATTACTCAGCAAACACATGCAGGAAGTGATGACCTATGCCTAATAGAAACTGGCAAGTCTTACCCGATCATCTCCAATCGGAGATGCGTTTCAAGATGGCGCTGCTGATCGCCCATCGAGGGATTTACAACCGACATTTCGCCGGTGATCCGATGGTCAATCCCGCTCTCGGCTTCCACCTCCACGGCTACCGATATACCGAGAACTGGCGAATCGTGCTCGCCCTCACCCCCTGGATGTTCGCACGCCTGCTGTTCGCCGAAAGCCCGCCCGATATCGAGATACCCGATGACTGGCTCAGTGAACAGCGCCGAAGCATGGACTATCAACTGCTGGGCCCGATGGTCGACCTGCCCCTGGAGACAGGAGGCACCAAAGCCCATCTCAACTACCATCCGACCCTGGGCCACTACCTGCTGCAACCGATCGCGCTCAATATGCAGAACTACGCCAATGCACGTGAAGCTTTCGAGGCCTGGAACCTGGTGATCGAGACCCGGGACGAAAGACTCAAGCAGATGGAACAACAGTGCAATTGGCAGCAGGAGATTTCTCGCCGCGAGCTGTTCGGTAAATTTCTCGGTTGATCCCTCTCCTACAGAGATCCAGCGGACGGGAATCCCCTCCTGTCTCTGATATCGGATACACGCAGATCAGCCCGACCCACAATAGTGTTATCTCCGCCTTGAAACCAAGCACAAGGAAACGGCACAAGTGGCCATATTTCTAGATTGCCCTTCTCATTGGATTAAAGAATATCTCGATATCTGATATTGACTGATCTGTATTACTCCAAGACCTATGCATGGATTTGCAGAACATGGGCTCTGTGTTTCTAGATTTGCCAGATTTCTCTTTGTTGCTCGTGATTGGCAGTTGTTTCTGGATTTACAGAACACCTTCCACAGCGTTAGAGACAGAGGAATATACTATAGCGGCCATTCATATGCCGCACAGGAATAGGCAGTTATCGGCCAGAAGCGAAAGCTGGATGGACCCTCATTCTATAATGTGAAACAGACCGAAAGCAGACATTGAGCGATAATTGGTAATCAGTGAGCAGGTGACATCCATAATTTCATCGATCCAATCTTGCTGAGCAAGATCCGGGGAATCAAGTTAAGGTTAGTCATTGTAATGCCTGACAATATTCGAATCTTAACCTGATGCGGATAGGAAAATTTATTCCAATCAGTTTTAGTCACGCCTATCACATTTCCGTTGGGTCCGAAAAGGCAAAGTGCCACCGATGACAGAATCTCTAATAGTTATAAATAGTGAAAGCTTTCTGATTAGAATCAATAATTATAGGAAAAGGCCTACAGAGAGGGGCTGTCAGGTCTGAGATTTTTATTTCCAGGTAAAATATCTGCAATAATCTGATTGTTGGATGCAGATGGGTTAAACAGGGACCTTCGCAACATATTCCAATATCGGTGCTGGCTAGATAACACTCTGTTAAGGCTTGAATGGAAAGTGAATATGAAAGGAGCGCAAACAAGGTATGGGGGTAGCTGGCCAGTACGCACCATGACGTTTCTCCGTAGAAAGAAATCTGATGCTTCAAATTGCATTCCAGAATTGATAGCGTTCAGTGAAAGGGGAGTTCCGCTCGTTGGTGGTGCCAGTTCGCAGCCTCGTCTTTTGGCAGAAGTAGCGAGCATATCGAGTATTCAATGGCACAGTGCTTCGCACCAGCACCTGTGCCTTAACCAGGCCATTAAATCCGACGCTCGTACCTCGCGCGATTTATGGCGCCGTTCAGCAACAAATGAGCAATGAGAGTCAAATCAGAAAGCATGGACGTTCTCAGGTGTACTTACGACGGATTAGACGCCGAGCATATTGAAAGAGCAATTTCGTTTTTTGAAGGAGACCTAACATTACCTCGTCCGATTACTATCCATTTTGATTTGACATTTCGTTGTTCAGCACGGTGTATACACTGCAAACAATGGACATGGCCAACAATCGATGAGTTACAGAATAATCAAGTACTCAAACTGATCGATATCTTTGCAAGCTGGGGGGTTAAAACAATTACTTTTGGAGGCGGCAATCCCCTATTGGCATCAAGTTTAGGGACGGCGCTAAAGCATGCCAAAGGTAACAATATAGATACAGCTATTATCTCTGAGGGTGTATTTTCAAGCGATTTCTGCTGGGATGAGTTGGCGTCATATATATCTTGGATTCGATTCTCTATTGACGGTCACATACCAGAAATTCACGATGCAATTCGCGGAAAAAAAGGATTATTTAATGCAGTCGTGGATAACATCAAATCGATAAAGAAAAGATCTTCTCGAACTGTAGTAGGTATTAACTGCTTATTACAGAAAAAGAACTTCAATTACATAGATGAGATCTGTCGCTTTGCATCAAAACTTAATGTAGATGCGCTCAATTTCAAAGTTCCACACGGAGGAACGATGATTGACGCTATTAATTTAACCGATTCTGAGTGGGAAGATGTTGCAGTTCGCTTAAACAATGCAAATGAATATGGTGTAAGAACAAATTCCAAGCAGTTGAGTCACGCAATTTCTCATGTATTCGGTTGCCGCTCTCTTTCTGAAGGAAAGCCACTTAAGGCTTTCTATTCCACTAGGAAGCTACATTGTTACGCCGTTGGTTTACTACTCGTTTGTGATGCACAAGGAGATCTCTATCCTTGCGATTACCTCCAGTATGACACGAGGCCTTGGGGAGGGAAGCACGGGACCAGTCGGAAAGAGTTTGTAATTGGTAATTTATTGCGTGACTATGAGGGCGTGAAAGATTCTATAAGAACTGTACTAATAAAGGCTCATGAAGCTCCGTACAGAAAGTTTGATGAGTGTTTTTCTTGCACGCGTTTCTGGCAGCTCAATGAAGCTGTTGAAGAAACTATTTCTTGTTCGGCGATCAATAAGAGTATCTTGAAAGAAAACCCAAGTAATGAAGCATGTTGCTCTCAGAGCGAACATTCTGTTTTTTTGTGAGAAATATCCATGTCACACGTCTTTATCTCCTATTCTCGTCAAGATGAAGAGAAAGCCGATCAAATGGAATCTAGACTTAGAAGAGCCTGCATATCCGCATATATTGATCAGGGCTCTATTGATGCTGGGGATGAATGGAAGCGTTCGATTGACAAAGCGATTGCATCGTCATTCGCGGTCGTAGTTATATGCACAAGCAACTCAATCAATTCCTTGGAAGTCGTATTCGAATGGTCTTATGCAATGGGAATAGGCATTCCGGTTGTGCCAGTTGTGTATGAGGACAGCTTGACTTTACACACAAGACTGAGCTCGCTGCAATCGATTGAGTTTATTGAAAAGAAACCTTGGAGTGATCTTGTAAATCAATTGAGTCACTTAAAATCCGCAAAAACACGTCCGGTAGGTATCTATGAGTCGGGGATATCAGCAATTTATTATTCAAGAGAGGCTTTGACCGATCGATTTCGCATAGAAACAATATTAGACAATATCAAAGCAAACACTGAATTATTGGTTGTCGCAAGAAGTTGTGAGGCATGGGCTCGGCAATATGTAGAAATGGAACGAGCAATAAGTAATCGTGCCGTTTCTATCAAATTGGCAATGGTCAACCCAGAACTCCCGCCAGAGCAATGGATGATAAAGGGTGATTGGGCTGTTCTTGATGTTCAAAGCACCGTTGCGAAACTTAATAAAATAGCTATTGGCGAAAACAGCAATGGATCTATAGAGCTTCATATATTGCCTAACTCCCCCCCAATATCTTTTGTGTCATACGAAACAGAAGAATGTAAAATGGGCATTGTGGAACTTGGTGCGAACCTTGCGTTGGAGGAACGTGTTTGCATCGTTATACGAGATGAGAACGCTAGTTCTCTGTTGTTGGAGAGGCTTATTAAAGTATATAGAGGGATACTTTCATCGGGAGAGTTGCTTTTTTCAAAAGGTAGTAAGAACAATGCAACACAGTGATTCTATCCCGATACAAGGAAATGCTTTTATAAATGCTAAAGAACTTGAATCTGGAGGGTGGCTGCTTGGTACGTTTTTGTCAGCTGCGGAAAAAATACAACGAACATCAGCGATTGAACTCAAATGGGGTGTTCACAAGAAAGGAGAAAAAAGAAACTCGGTTGGACGTAGTTCATTAAATACTATGGCTGTTTTAGTTAATGGTAAGTTTAAGCTTTGGTTTCCTACACATCAAATTGATATAATTTTAGCAAACCAAGGTGATTATGTAATTTACGAACTAGATAACGAACATAGCTGGGAAGCGCTCGAAGACTCCATAGTCATCACTGTGCGATGGCCAGAAAACAAAAATGCCAAACAAGAGGATTAACTCGGACCGCCTTAGTCGCTGCACTCCTTAGGCGGCCGGTTAGCACGAGCGTTAATGTCCGCTTAATGGTAGTACTGTAATTTAGCCCAATGTCCGCAAAGGTCGCAAAGCTGTAGTTGAGTACTTTCAGTTAGTATGTCTGCTTTCGGCATGGTGCGGTATATCGAAGTGACTTGCTCTGTAGGTGATTAGCCCAATAAACCGGAAATCTAACAGTAACCGAATGCAGTGAGTTCGGCCTCCCATGATAAATCCAGAAATATCTGTTAGATTATCGAGCAATTCCAATTTATTGTCATATTGAGTCTAATTTTTCTCATTAAAACCCAACTTTAGGCGTACCCCTACGACATGCCCCCCAACAAGGCGCGCGAAAGCGGTTGCTGGAATTACTTCAACACTATCGCTGTTCGCTTTCGATCTTCTCCAGTTTCTGTTTCAGCTCCATCGCCCTGGCCCGGTAGCCGGAGGCCAGGGGGTGTCCGGGGTCCATGTCCAGGATCCTGTCCCACAGGACTATGGCCTGGTCCAGCTCCTGATGGCGAAAATAGCTCATGGCCTCCCTGTGATAGTCGTCGGTGAGTTTGTCACGACATGCTGACTGGGCCTCTTTGGTGCGGCTGTTTTCCGGATCGTAGACCAGCGACTGGGTGAACATCTGGTAGGCATTCTCCAG
>JARROA010000073.1:0-8946 GCA_037384425.1 Candidatus Thiodiazotropha sp.
GCCGCTCCACCAGATGCGGCAGGCGCCCTCGTCCGACTCCATGCAGGGGCCGATCGGATGTCGCGGGGTACAGGCTTCGCCATAGAGTCGGCACTGATTGGGATATTTCCTGCCCAGCACCACCTGCGCGCAGTCGCAGCCAGGGGGCATTTCGCCGGCCCGTTTGCGCTCCGGGCTGTCGTAGTCGGGAAAGCGCAGCCGAGCGTCCCAGCGGGCATAGTCGGGACTCAGGGCATAGCCCGAGCCGGGGATAATGCCGATGCCGCGCCAGTTGGCGTCGACCACCCGCATGGCCAGGTTCAGGTGCTCCCTCGCGCTGGGATTGCCGCCGGGACGCACCAGCTCGGGGTAGCAGTTGTCCAGGAACAGCCTGCCGTCGAGCCACTGACGCAACACGGAGTAGGTGGCCGCCAGCAGGCTTTCGGGCGTGAAGCCGGCCACAGCGGCGGGGATGGCGTGCTTCTCGATCACGAACTGCCACTCCTCGGGTCCCATCACGGTCGCCACGTGTCCTGGCGCCACCAGGGCGTCGAAACCCGGGGTGTCCGAATCAAGCAGCATGGCCACCGCCGGCCAGGTGAGGCGTCCAGAGAGCAGGATGCTGAGGTTGTCCGGTATGCCCTGCACCAGCAGCGAGGCCACCGGTGCGGTGGTGGTCTCGAAACCGGCGGCGAAGAAGACCACCTGCCGCTCGGGCTCTTGCAGGGCGATCTGCAAGGCTTCCATGGGTGAGGCGATGGGGCGGATGTCGGCACCGGCGGCATGGGCCTGGTCGAGGGATCGGGGCTCTGCCTTGGGGACGTTCACCGGCACCCTCAGCATGTCGCCGAAGGCGACCAGGGTGACCGGCTCATGCAGGGCCAGCTGCATGGCCTGATAGATATCCTCCTCGGGACAGACGCAGACCGGGCAGCCGGGGCCGGGGATCAGTTCGATGGCATCGGGCAGTGCCCCCCGCAGACCGGCCTGGGTGATGGAACGCTCGTGACCGCCACAGACGTTCATGATGCGCACCCGGCTATCGAGCGGCAGCTCGTGGATCCGGCGCAGCCAGCCTTTTGCGTCCAGGGTCATCGGCCGTGGTCTCAGTGGGTGATCAGCCGTGGGCGTGGAGGTGCTGACCGTCGGGCTGAATCTTTGGCGAGGCCGTTTCTCCGGCTGCACGACGTTGCGCCTGGACCTCGACCTGACTTTCGAGCCAGCTCAGCCAGTCTTCGATGCCCTCGCCGCTCTTGGCGGAGAGCAGAGAGACCGGCGCTTCCACGGCGAGCCGACGCACGGCGGCTTGCGCATTCCCGGGATCGAAATCGTCGAGCACCGCCAGCAGGTCCGACTTGGTGATCAGGACATGGTCGGCAGCGCGGAAGATGACGGGATACTTGGCGGGCTTGTCATCCCCCTCGGTGACGGAGAGCAGAGTCACGTTGAGATGCTGTCCGAGGTCGAAGCTGGCGGGGCAGACCAGGTTGCCCACATTCTCGATGAACAGGAGGTCGACCTCATCCAGATTCATCTTGTGCAAGGCCTGGTGGATCATGTGGGCATCGAGATGGCAGGCGGTGCCGGTGGTGATCTGGACCGCCTTGACCCCTTTGGCGCGGATGCGGTCGGCATCGTTTTCGGTCTCCAGGTCGCCCTCGACCACACCGATGCGGTATTTGCCCTTGAAGCTGTCGATGGTGCGCTCCAGCAGCCGGGTCTTGCCGCTGCCCGGCGAGGACATCAGGTTGATCGCCAGCACCCGATGGGCATCGAAGTGCTCGCGGTTGTGCGCGGCCTGGTGGTCGTTTTCACTCAGCAGGTTCTGCAATACCTCGATCGCAACCTTGCCGTCCTGGGTGTGGGCGTGCTTGCCGCCTTCCTCGATCAGGTGTTGATTACCCTGGGTGACATTACATCCGCATGTATCGCACATCGACGTGACTCCCGGATCCGGCGCTGTGGCGCGATCCTGTGGTGATGTAAGAAAGGATAGAACAGGTCATGCCGCCAGATCGAGTTCGACACTGGCCAGCAGCAGCTCGTCACCGCTGATGACCTGGGTTCGATAGCCGCCACAGGCGCCGCAGAGCAGCCGGTTGGGTTGCGCCTCCGACTCGGCATCGCATTCGAGACAGCGGACACGGATCGGCTGTACCTCGGTGATCAATTCGGCTTCGGAGGCCAGGGTGCCGGCGCGGGCGATGGTGAAGGCCTGCTGCAGCAGATCGGGCACCACACCGGACAGGGGGCCGATGCGGATAACGATGGAGGCCACGGAGCGCGCCTTCTCGCGTGCGGCGATGGTTTCCACCTGCGCCAGCATGGCCTGGCAGACGGAGAGCTCATGCATCGGGCGGGGAAGCCATTTTGTTCAGCATCTCGTCGTAGATCTCCCAGGCGGAGCGGGCTTCCTGGGGCGTGACCTTCTGGATCGCGTAGCCCACATGCACCACCACGAAATCGTCGGGCTTGAGCGCTTCATGCTGCAACATGAAGAGGCTGACCTCACGTTCGATGCCCTTGGCCTCGCAGCGTGCGGTGAAGCCGTCGATTTGCTTGATCTGCATGGGTATGCCGAGACACATTGGTGTAACCTTGAAAGCGGTTCATTTAATCTTCATTCTCGCAAGGGGAAGTCATTTGTCAATTGAAAGCGTTCTGATCCTCGGCATCGGAAATACCCTGCTCAGCGACGAGGGAATCGGCGTCCATCTGGTCGATCGCATGCGTCAGCGCGTGGGCGAACTGGCCGGGGTCGACTACCTGGATGGCGGCACCCTCAGTTTCACCCTGGCGGAACCCATCGCTCGGGCCGACGGACTGATCGTGGTCGATGCCGCGCGCATGGATTCCCCTCCCGGCACGCTCAAGGTCTTTCACGACGAGGAGATGGACCGCTACCTCTCGGGCAACCGGGCCAGCGTGCATGAGGTGAGCCTGACCGATCTGCTCGACATCGCCAGGCTTTCGGAGTCCCTGCCCGAGTCGCGCTGCCTGGTCGGTATCGAGCCGGCCGCGTTGGAGTGGGGGGAACAGCCGAGTAAAACCGTGGCGCCTGCAATCGATCTGGGTATAGAGGAAATCCTTTCTATACTGAAGGGTTGGGGTATAGCTTAAGCCAGTCTTAAGCGACCTTGCATATAGTCTGAAAAACAAACAGCGGTTGGTAGAAAACAACAAGAACAAGGCACTTCCATGATCCAGGTCAGTACCTAATTCAGCAAATACCGATATTCTTCTACACAACTTCTCTAGAACGGTGTTCAAGATGCAAAAACTGCAGGACATCGCGGTTAGAGTAGAAGCGACTGATGGTTTGCCGCTCAACCACTCAAACGCGACCCCCATCTTGCATGAAATTCTTCATGCATTGCAGAGACTGCTCAACGAGCAGGAATCAACCACCATCGACCTACGCGCCCTGCCGTTTGGTCCCGGCGACGAAGAAGAGCTGCTGAATCAACTGGGGACCGGGGAGATCCGGGTCGAACTCAACTCCCTCGGCCGCAGCCTGATCACCGAAACCGCCTACAGTGGCGTCTGGTTGGTTGACCATCGTAATGCTGACGATCAGCGCATCGCGCTGCAGATTGAAATCACCCCCATACCGTCGATCCTCAAGGCACAGAACGAGGACGTGCAAGATGCGATCGAACGGCTAGAAGATTCGCTTAACCCAAGTTGTACCGAGACTGCCGGTCCGTGACCGGTCACGGGAGGAGTAGTGATGGCTGACGAAATGATGCGCTTCACACAAACACTGGGAGAGAGCCTGAGGGAACGGGGCGTCTCCCGCCGCGGTTTTCTCAAATTCTGTACCGCCACCGCCTCGATGATGGCGTTGCCGCCCACCATGGTGCCGGCAATCGCCGCAGCGTTGGAAAAGGCCAGACGGCCGTCGGTGATCTGGCTCTCCTTCCAGGAGTGTACGGGCTGTACGGAATCGCTGACCCGCAGCCATTCTCCCACGGTCGAGAACCTGATCTTCGATCACATTTCCCTGGATTATCATCACACCCTGCAGGCAGCGGCCGGTGAGGCGGCCGAGGCGGCACGTGAAGCGGCCATGCACGAGAACGAGGGCAAGTATCTGGTGGTGGTCGACGGCTCCATTCCGCTGGCCAACCCCGGTTTCTCCACCATTGCCGGTGTCAGCAACCTGCAGATGCTGGAAGAGACCGTAAAAGGGGCCGCCGCCGTGGTCGCGGTCGGCACCTGTGCCGCCTTTGGCGGTCTGCCCCACGCCAATCCGAATCCCACCGGCGCTGTCTCGGTTTCCGACATCGTTAAGGACAAGCCGGTGGTCAATGTCTCCGGTTGCCCGCCAATCCCCACCGTCATCACCGGCGTGCTGGCCCACTTTCTGACCTTCGGTGAGCTACCGGAGCTCGATCATCTCGGACGACCGATGACGTTCTACGGCCAGAGCATTCACGATCGCTGCTATCGCCGGCCCTTCTATGACAAGGGTCTGTTTGCCGAGACCTTCGACGACGAGGGTGCGCGCAAAGGCTGGTGCCTCTACCGCCTCGGTTGCAAGGGACCGATGACCTACAACGCCTGCGCCACCACGCGCTGGAATCAAGGCACCAGCTGGCCGGTCGAATCGGGTCACGGCTGCCTGGGCTGCTCGGAACCCAATTTCTGGGACACCGGCGGTTTCTACAATGCACTCTCCATTCCAGATAGCGACATCACCCGCAATATCGGCGCCGTGGTGGCGGGCGGTGTGGTGCTGGGCGCTGCCGCCGGTGCGCTGAATCGCAGTAAACGCGCCAGCGCCGCGGCGAAGCATGAAACAGTGACCATCGACGATCTGGATAAAACATCATGAGCACACCAACAGACTTCCTTCTCTGGGTTCGGGGACCGGGTTTCGATATCGCTCTGGTCATCTTCCTCATTGGTGTCATCATCCGGCTGCTCGAGGTGCTGGTGCTCGGGCGCAAGCCGGATTTGGCGGAGGCCAGGGGTACCGAAATGGGGCCCGGGCTGCGAACGGTGTTTACGCGCACTTTGCCTGAATCGGGTTCCATGAAGCGCTCGCCCTTCACGGTGGTCGGGGGCTATGTCTGGCATATCGGATTTCTGATCTGTCTGTTTCTCTTCGTGCCGCACATCGAGCTGATCAACAGTACGCTGGGCGTCAAGTGGCCGGGATTGCCGAGCAATCTGGTCGATGCGGTCGCCGCGGTTACCATTGTCACTTTGCTGGCCATGCTGTTCAGCCGTTTGAATCACCCGGTGAAGCGTTTTCTGAGTGGTCCTGAAGACTATCTGACCTGGCTGGTGACCTTCCTGCCAATGCTGACGGGCTACCTGGCCTATCACCGTATGATCGATCCCTATCCGCTGGTGCTGGGGCTGCACATCCTGAGTGTCGAAGTGCTGATGGTGGTGTTTCCCTTCACCAAGCTGATGCATGCCTTCACCTTCATCTTCGCTCGCTGGTACAACGGTGCCATGGCCGGTCGCAGAGGAGTTCAATCATGAGTGGCGCAACCCTTGAAAGAGGCTTGAATGCCTTCCGCGAACAGATGAACGCGCCGGTCGCGGCGTTCTTCTCCAGCTGTGTCAATTGCGGCATGTGCGCCGAGGCCTGTCTCTTCTACACCGAGACGGGAGATCCCAAGTACACCCCGATCAACAAGCTGGAACCTTTCCGCCGCGTATGGGAGCGGGAGTACACCATTTTCGGCAAGATCAAATCGATGCTCGGTCTGACCAAGCCGGTGACCGATGAGTTGCTGGCCGAGTGGGAGGAGTTGATCTATGACGGCTGCACCCTGTGCGGACGTTGTTCCATGGTCTGTCCGGTGGGCAACGACGTCAGCTACATGATTCGCCGCGCCCGCGAGGGTTTCGTCGCCGCGGGTTATGCGCCGGACGGCATCAAGAACGCCAGTCGACGGGCGGTCACCATCGGCAGTCCGATGGGGGTCAAGTTTCCGGCCCTGCAGGCGCAGATCAAGCACGTTGAGGCCGACACCGGTCTGGAGATCCCGCTGGACAAGGCGGGGGCGGACTACATGGCGTTGCTCTCATCCATGGAGATCATCAATTTCCCCGAGTATCTGGAGGCCCTGGCGCGCATCTTCAAACAGGCTGGGGTCAGCTGGACCATCAGTTCCGAGGCCTTCGAGGCGACCAACTCGGGGATCCAGATCGGCGCCAGCGACATTGCGCGTGAACTGGTCGGCCGGGTGGTCGACGCGGCCGAAAAACTCAAGGTGAAATATGTGATCAGCCCGGAGTGCGGTCACGCCTATACCGCCATTCGCTGGGAAGGTCCCAACCTGATCGGCCGCCCCTACAACTTCAAGGTGATACACATCCTCGAGTTGCTGGACGAACTGCGTGCCAGTGGCCGTATCAAGACCGAAGGCACGGATGATGACCGTCTGACCTTCCACGACCCCTGCCAGATCGTGCGCAAGGGCGGAGTACTGGAGTCACCGCGCAATCTGCTCAACATGGTCACCAGCGAATTCGTCGACATGAAGGATCATCGCGAGATGAACTGGTGCTGTGGTGGTGGTGGCGGTGTCAGTGCCATCGAACGGGCCGAGGAGCTGCGGCTGAAGGTCTTCAAGCGCAAGACCTCCCAGCTGGAGGAACTCAAGGTCGACAAACTGGTCACTGCCTGCGCCAACTGTCGCCTGGTCATGGAGGAGGGACTGGAAGAGTACAAGCTGGAGATTCCGATTGTCGGGCTCACAGAGATGATTGCCGAATATCTGGTCGAGGACAAAGAGTAAATAAGACCAGGCCAAGTCGTACCGATTAGGAGACGAGAGAAAATGAGTGACAGAATCGTCGTTGATCCGATTACAAGAATCGAAGGCCATCTCCGGATCGAAGCCCAGATGGAGGGCGATCGAATTGCCAGTGCTTACTCCTCGGGTACCATGGTCCGGGGCATCGAGATCATTCTGAAAGGGCGTGATCCGAGAGACGCCTGGGCCTTCGCCCAGCGCATCTGCGGTGTCTGCACGCTGGTGCACGGTATCGCCTCGGTGCGCTCGGTCGAGAATGCGTTGGACTACCCGATCCCGCCGAACGCCCAACTGATCCGTAACCTCATGATCGGCGCCCAGTACATCCACGACCATGTGATGCACTTCTACCATCTGCATGCCCTGGACTGGGTCGACGTGGTCTCGGCGCTCTCCGCCGATCCGGCGGCGACGGCCGAACTGGCCCAGTCGATCAGCCCGTGGCCCAAGGCCTCGCCCGGTTACTTTTCGGAGATCAAGAAGAAGCTCAAGGGATTCGTCGAGGCGGGCCAGCTGGGAATCTTCGCCAAGGCCTACTGGGGCAGTCCGGTCTACAAGCTGCCTCCCGAGGCCAATCTGATGGCGGTGGCCCACTACCTGGAAGCACTCTCCTGGCAGCGTGACGTGGTCAAGCTGCATGCCATCTTCGGCGGGAAGAACCCGCATCCCAACTTCCTGGTGGGTGGCGTGGCCTGCCCGATCGACCTCAACTCCGATTCGGCCATCAACAGCAAGAAGCTCTCCCAGGTGCAGGACGCCATCACCAGCATGCGCACCTTCACCGACCAGGTTTATGTGCCCGACACGCTGGCGATCGCCAGTTTCTACAAGGACTGGGGTGAGCGCGGAGAGGGCCTGGGCAACTTCCTCTGCTATGGCGATCTGCCGGCAACCACGATGGATGATCCCGACAACTTCTTCTTCCCGCAGGGTGTGATTCTGGACCGGGATCTCTCGACCATCCATCCCCTCGATCTCGACAATCCCGAGGAGATCAAGGAGCAGGTGGCTCACTCCTGGTACGACTACAGTGTCGGCAAGCAGACGGGGCTGCACCCCTACGATGGCGAAACCCAGCTCAATTACACGGGACCCGAGCCGCCCTTCGAGCATCTCGACGTGGAGGAGTCCTATTCCTGGCTGAAAGCGCCGCGCTGGAAGGACAAAGCGGTCGAGGTCGGCCCCCTGGCCCGCGTGCTAATGCTCTACGCCAAGGGTCACGAGCAGACCCGCGAACTGGTCACCATGGCGCTGAGCAAGCTGGATCTGCCGACCCGGGCGTTGTTCTCGACCCTCGGCAGGACGGCGGCGCGTACCCTGGAGACCAAGATCCTGGCCGACGCCATGCAGGGGTGGTACGACCAGCTGATCGCCAACATCAAAGCAGGCGACACCAAGACCTTCAACGAGAACCTGTGGGATCCTGCGACCTGGCCAAGCCGTTGCCAGGGGGTAGGCTTCATGGAGGCGCCGCGCGGCGCACTCGGACACTGGATCGTGATCGAGGACGGCAAGATCGCCAACTACCAGGCGGTGGTTCCGAGTACCTGGAACGCCGGCCCACGCGACGCCGGCGGTCAGGAGGGCGCCTACGAGGCGGCCCTGCAGGACAACCATCAACTGGCGGACGTGAAGCAGCCGGTGGAGATTTTACGCACCATTCACAGCTTTGATCCCTGCATTGCCTGTGCCGTGCACCTCTCCGATGAGGGTGGAGATGAGATGTTGCAATTGAAAGTGACCTGATAGAAGAATCGAAAGGATTGCAGCATCTTTTTGCAGTGCCCCTGTCTTTTGGCAGGGGTTTTTTTGCTGCTATATTTAAGTTATCACTTCATGTCCATGTAATGTTTTTGAGTTTCCCGGATCAAGCCAAATTCTGAATAAGTCATGAACTATAGATTCACCGATTTGGTTGATATCGAGGCATTCCGTGAAATGCTGAAATCGTTCTATGAGGCAACGGGCATCCTGCATGGGCTCGTCGATGCCGAGAACAACGTTATCAGCGCCATCGGCTGGCAGGAGGCATGTACTGATTTTCACCGCGTTTGTCCCGTCAGCAAGGGGCGTTGCGAGGAGAGTAACCGGCGTCTCGCCGAGGAGGCCGGTACCCAGGACAAAACCTATGTCGGCGGTTTGTGCCTCAACGGCCTCATGGACTATGCCAGTCCCATCGTTATCGAAG
>JARROA010000074.1:0-8320 GCA_037384425.1 Candidatus Thiodiazotropha sp.
AACTGCTGGAGGCGGTCAATCACCGTCTGGAAGCCGACGTACCGGTGGGCTGCTACCTCTCCGGCGGCATCGACTCCTGCTCCATCCTGGGCCTGGCCTCCGCCGCCCAGCAGTCGCCGGTGAAGGCCTTCACCATCGGTTTCGACAGCGATAAGTACGACGAGACCCCCATCGCAACCGAGATGGCCCAGGCCACCGGCGCCGACCAGGATGTGCTGCGGCTGAATGCCGATCATCTCTACGACAATTTCGAAGAGACCCTCTGGCACACCGAGCGCACCATCTACAACACCCTGGCGGTGGCCAAGTTCCTCATGAGCCGTCACGTGCGTGACGCCAAGTACAAGGTAGTGGTCACCGGCGAGGGCTCGGACGAACTCTTCGCCGGCTACCCCGCCTTCCGTAACGACCTCTTCCTGCACGGCCTCGACCACCTGCCCGAGGCGGAGCAGCAGGAGTGGCGCCGCATGCTGCACGAGAACAACAAGCTCTTCAAAGGCGCCATGCTGTCGGAGAACGAGATCGACGATCCGGCACTCAGCGCCAAGATCGGCTTCACCCCCGCCTGTCTGCAGCCCTGGCTCTCCAGCGCCGCATTCGTGCCCGGCATCCTCAACCCCGACATGGCCAAGGCGCTCGAAGGCTACCGGCCCGGTCACGCCATCGCCCAGGCGCTCGACGCCGACCAGTTGGCCGGCCGCCACCCCCTGGATCGCGCCCAGTACGTCTGGATCAAGACCATGCTGGAAGGCCAGATCCTGACCTGGGGCGGCGATCGGGTCGACATGGCCAACTCCATGGAGGCCCGCCCCGCGTTCCTCGACCACCATCTGGCCGAGTTCGCCGCCACCCTGCCGCCCACGGTGCGCATCAAGGGCAAGAAGGAGAAGTGGGTGCTGCGCGAAGCGATGAAGGGCCTGCTGCCGAAGGTCCTCTACGAACGCGAGAAGTTCGCCTTCATGGCCCCGCCCGCCCACACCGACCCCAAGAAGTGGCAGGCCATGCAGGCCCTGGCCGACAAATACCTCAACCCGCAGGCCGTCGAGGACGCCGGCCTGCTCAGCCGCGCCGGCGTCGAAGCCCTGTTCAAGCAACACGACGACCCGAACACCACCGACGCCACCCGTAACACCATGGACGCGGTCTTCAACCACATGCTGGGCGTACAGGTACTGCACACACAGTTCGTTGCAACCGACATACCGGCCCAGGCTCTGGCCAAGGCCGAGGAACTGGGGTGGTCGCATCAGGACTCCGTCACCTCGGCCTGAAGCCAAACACACCTCCCGCCCATCCTTCGGCGGGAGGCACCCCATCCACGCACATCAAGACCGTTAGTCTGATCCTCCACTACTGATATCGAAGTCAGATTCCACACAGCTGTTCGGACGTATATTCCCGCCGACCCCGGATCTATTGATGTAAGATCATAGACTTAGACAATCGTCACCTGGATTTAGGCTACAATAGGACGTGTTGTAATACGGCTTTTAGGTCGTCTATTTATAGTTAAAGGGATAGTCAATGGTCATGCTTAAAATCTGGTTATATGGATTGGCTATTTCTTTAGTTGGCGGTTTGATTGTGGCCGGATTCTATAGATTCGTATTGGAAAAAGCTCTCAGAACAAGCAAGCCAATACAAGAAGCTAAACGATTCCCTGGTTGGCTCCTCGGAATCATGGAGCGTTTATTTTTTACAATTTTAATTGCGACGAATGCAACAGCAGTGGTTCCAGCCATGATGGGGTGGCTGGCAATTAAGATGGCAATTAACTGGTCTAATTCGAAAAAAGACTACTCCGAAGAAGGAAAATTACTCGCATTTATTGGAGTAACGACAGGCTTGGTGTCTTTAGCCTTAGCCTACATCGGCGGCGTGTACATTAAATGTGCAATTCCTTAAACACCTTTAACAATACGTGCCAGTCGGACAGTTTGTTTCGCGGCTTTTTTTGTGCCTTACGCTACGCTGGCACAAATCGCCACTCCACAAACTGCCGCTGCACTCTGCGTTAGGTCACCGAAATATTTGTATGAATGAAGATTATCTTTACCGACAACACTTTGAAGCTATAGAGCGTTACCTAAAGCAGTGCGTTGGCCAGTTATACGCCGAAGAATTAGCGCAAGAAGTCTTTATTAAGGTGAGTAAGAATAAAGACAAAATAGAAGAAATATCTAATGTGAAAGCTTGGATTTATCGCATTGCCACAAATACCGCCAAAGATTTCATTAAAAGTAGATATATGAACGAGCGCGGGGCTATATCTGAGGCTGAATTAGAGAGATTTGACTCAGCTCAAATTCATGAAGATTCACCGGAGGCTTTGAGTATTACAAAGGAGATGAATGATTGTATTAACGAATTTATTCATCGATTACCCTCTGACTACACAGAGGTTCTAGTTCTAAAAGACCTAGAAGGGTATAAAATTGCTGAAATATCTGAAGAATTAGGCATAACCCCAAATTCGGTTAAGGTGAGATTGCACAGAGCGAGGGGTAAATTGAAAGATGAAATGGAGTATGGCTGCAATATTACTTCAACTTGTGATAACCGACTTATATGCGAAAGGAAATAATCGAGGGAATCTGTAACCTTTCTGAGTATGTCCTCGTCTATATAAATGATCGTCATAAATTTCGATCTATCTATTCATAACGAGGACTGAAGTATGTCAAGCTTAATTGATAAGAAAGCTGAAGAGCTTATTGCCGTGGGTGCAGCGTATGCCCTCAACTGCATTAAGTGTATGAAAGTACACAGGAAAGCAGCGCTTGATGCAGGGGCGAGTAAGGAAGAAATGAATGAGGCGTTGAGTGTTGCTGAAGGCGTCGTTTCCGGGGCAAGGGGCGTCACAAAAAAAGAAGCAGAAAATATATTTGGAAATAAAGTTAGTGAAAATAGGTGCTGCCCAGAAGGTAGTGAATGCTGTGCTTAGAGGGTAAAGTGACCTAACAATGGCAATTAACCGGACCCACCTCCGCGGTGCTTCATTTGTGGCTAATGCCACAAGCCTCGCGCCGCTTCGTAGGTCCGGTTATTGCAAGCGTTATATGCAAATTCCAATTTCTCACACCTATAAGGAAATATTGATATGAAATTTATATGGATAGCTCTCTCCACATTACTTTTGCTGGGTTGTGCTCAAGAAGATCCCAATACAGATCTTGTTAAGAGATTTTGGCAAGCTATGGATGCGAATGACGTTGGAATCCTAAAGCAACTTCTTAGTGATCCCAAACAAGCTGAATTTATTGCAAGTGGAAATGTGGGGCTTGCGGTCGAAAGCTATGAGGTTCTCGAATCTACAAGTGAAGGTGTCAATGTGAAATTTGTCCGGCACTGTTATCCAGACACAATAGCCCCGACAATTATTACCGAGAAGAGCGGCACACCCAAAATCGATCTAATGGCAACATTCCAGGCTCAAATGAAAAAAATGGCAGGTGTAAAAACCACCAAAAAATATTGTTACGAGTTTCAAGATCAACCCATGCAAGGCGAAATAAACGGCAAACCTTGGAAAGCTAATCATGTTCATCGCCAAGTGTACGATTTCGGCACTAAAAAAGAAGAATCACTTTCAATTTTTTCCGAAAATTGCCCGCAAGAAAATTGCTTCGTAGTCTCAACTCCAAGCATACTTATAAGCAACCTAGATCTTTCTGGTGATGGTGGAAACTTTGGCAACAATCACAACATCACTATATTCACTCCTCCAAGCGATAACCTAATGATTTCGCAAGGCAGCTATAGAGTTTCTAGTTTATCTGAAGGTAAAACCAAATTAGAACTCAGCTTTAAAGATGATAGTGGTAACTCAATCAACGGTTATATTTTGTACGAGTAGCATATAACAATCAGCTGGTGTGGGGCGCCATGCTGCGCACGTCGCCCCACAGCTAAGCGTTATAAATCATCAGGGAAGTATTGGTGTTAAACATATTATTAAAGAAAGAAAAGCCGAGAGTCTTTTTAGGAACCCTGGCTGTGGCGCCAAGAGCTGATATAAAAAGGCATCTGGACCAATGGGGAATGTTTAATAACGAAGATTTAGATTCCAGTCTCAGACAAAATTTAAAAGAAATATTTTCTTTGCCTTCTGCTAATGAAGTGAGCGAACCAAAAGGCAATGATCTAGTGCTTGATGTTGTAGTTCCAAAGTTTCAATCTGGCGATGCATGGGATTTGTCTTTGGGTGACTTTGGAATCCCTCTGATGTGGAGGCCAAAGGTAACTGTTAACTCTCGTCTCTATTATTTGAAGTCAGAGAAAACAAAAGCCACTTTCTCAGTCACAGAGAAAATGAAATTAGGCCAATATATCAACCGCCTGTTTACATGGCGTGCCTTTTTCCGTTTTCGGCCAGTATTTGACTCAAAAGATATGGAGTATCTTCTGTATCAAGCTTGCCACAAGCTTTTGTTGAAGATGCAAAAAGCAACATGATTTATAACAATGGCATCGTGTGGGACGGTCAACCGCGCCGCTTCGCTTTGCGGTTGCCAGCCCCACATGCCAGCCGTTAACGGCGGCACGGGGTCAGAGCAAAGCTACTCTGTCCCCATCAGATTGCCCCCCCGTAAGATCGCCGTCAGATTGCGAGGAGAATCGTTTGGGTTTCTTTATGGGTGGGTGTCTTCGTTATTTCCATTGAGGGTGCGTTATCTCACCAGCGACGGGTCAGCGTAGAGAACTACCAGTGTGGCGATGGCGTATTGTATGTCTTCGTTTCTATCGAGGTAGAGGTTGTGGCATTGTGTGTTTACTTCGGAGGCCATGGCGTCGACAAGAGGGCCGCGGTTGGCGTTTTGGTTGATGGCAGCGGCAAAGGCGCCAATATCTTTTTCATCAATTCCAGCACCTTCTAACGTGGCGTTCACCTGAGGGACCAGTTCTGCGCGGTCAGCGGCGACTATTAGCTTGCTGTCCCTTGCGCCCTTCAGCGCATCGACGTGGTCTTTTTGCACCTGGGGGGCGTCCAGAAAGGAACCTTCGCAAATCATGGCCGCCATGGCGTGAATGGTGCTGTCCCGCCGGTCTGCGTCACTCGTGCATCCAGCCAGTACCATAAGACAAACCCAAAGTATCATCGTGTATTTGTGCTTCATATGAACTCCAATTCTATTCAAAAGAATTATCGAGCCGGACGGGGTCAGAGTAAATTTACTCTGACCCCACGCATTGACGCCACCCGTAACACCATGGATGCGGTGTTCAATCACATGCTGGGGGTACAGGTGCCACACAAACAGTTCGTCGCCACCGATGTACCGGCCCAGGCCCAGGCCAAAGCCAAAGAACTGGGCTGGTCGCACCAGGATGCCGCCACCTCAGCCTGAAATCAAACACGCCTCCCGCCGTTCCAGCAGCGGGAGGCGCCCCTTTCTATCCGCCAAACTCCAGCCACAAGCCAGTGGTAAGCCTTACGGAACGTTTGGGTCACATGGATAACTTTTTCCATGCCACAGCTTTGCCGGTCAATTGGTCAAAATTATTCATCGGATTATCTACTATAACCCGGCGACTAAGTATGTCGTCTATGGCCTGGTTTGTATGAAACTTACCAGGTCATGCTTAAGGTGGCATTGGCGATGTGGCTCTGGTGCGAGCTGGCCAGTTCTCCGTCATAGCCGATGCGCAAGGTGGTGGTCTGGCTGATGTCGGTGGTCAGGCCGATACCGAGTTGCACTCGGTTACGCTCCAGCTCTGGACCATCGATGTTGAAGGTGGCGCTGGAAGCTCCGTCTAATCCAGCCGTAAGGGTACTGGCAGTATCCTTGAGTTCCCGAGCCCAGGCGAGCGAAACATCCCAGTCGAGAGTTCGTCCGCTTTCAGTTTTACTGTGCTGCGCCGCCCGGATACCGAGCCGCCCCTGCAGCGACTCCTGGGTCTCTCTGTCGACCACCAGGTTGGCACTACCGGCGCCGGACTCGGCGAAGCCGTCGCGGCGGAGGCGGGCATAGTGCAGGCCGATAAACGGGGTCATGCGCTGGTCGCCCTGCTCAAAGATGGTCTGTCCGGCCTCGACGGCAAGGCCGAGGCTCTGACTGTCGTAGTCAGCCGAGGCGGTGCGACTTAGGGGGCCGACCGTCACTCGGCGGGACGTGTCGGTACGTTGCTGTCCGGCATTAAGACTGGCATCAAGGTAGCGCTGTTCATCCTGCCAGCGGCCGTAGGCGGCCAACTCCACCGAGTTGATCGTGCTGTCCCCGGCAACCGGGTCGGCATCGGCGTGGCTCGCGCCGAAGGCGAAACCGACCAGGCGGTGGTTGTCGAGCCACTTATCGGCGCCGCCGTAGAGGCCGTACCAGGTGTAGTCGAGGCCGGAGGCGTTAGCCGTGTCCTCGATACTGCCGGTACCGCCCCGAGGGGTGAGCCAGAAGCCGCTGCCCTGTGTCTTCACCAACCCTGTATCCGTTCCATTGCTGGCCAATTGCAGGCCGGAGAGATCGCCGTTATAGGCCAGACGCACGGGGATGAAGGCAGCTTGGCTTGAGATACGGCCCGGATGGGCGGCCAGGGAATTGCTGCGGACGCTCAGCAGATGACTGAAGCGGTCGTTGGCGCTGAGCAGCAGCGTTTGGATACCGGCGTGCTGGACGCCCGAGAGGCTGTCGTAGGCCTGTTGGGCGCCGCGGGTCGTCAGGGTAGTGACTGCATTGAGTAGTGTCTGCATGTCTCCCCCCGATGCGGGGGACGAGGCAATAGCTGAGAGAGAGTTGCTGACGGCCCTCTGGTTTTTTGTCTCGCCGACATCACCAAATGAGACATCGTTGCGGGTAAGCGTGAGATAGGCGTTGTTGCTGTCGTAGCTCAGGCTGGGGTCGAGGAAGGCAAGGTTGGAGCTGACTGAGTCGAATGTGCCGTTAATACCGCCGGCAGTCAGGATAGTGTAGTTGCTCGAGTAGCCGTAGCTACCGTTACTGGCAATGACCTCGACAGAGCTACCTGTCAGCGTTGCCGTGCCGGTGGCGATGATTTTGTCGCTGTTGCCGGCATCGTCAACCTCAACCTGATAGGTGCCACCGCCAGAGTAGTCGACGTCGCCGGAAACATTCAGTGTACCGATGGAGTTGCCGGGCGCAACGGTTCCGCCGTTTAGCGTGACGCTGCCGACGGTGCCGGAACCTTGCAGGGTGCCGCCGGCGTTGACCGTGGTGGCCGAAGTGGTGGCGCCATTAACACTGAGGGTGCCGTTGTCGATGGTGCTGGGGCCTGTGTAGGTGTTGTTGCCGGTCAGGTAGAGGGTGCCGGTGCCGGTTTTGCTCAGGGATCCGCTGCCGTCCATATCGCCGGCATAGGTACCGTCGGTGGCCTGGCCGAAGACGACATTGGCGTTGTTGGTAATGCTGCCCTGCAGGCTGTCGGCATTGCCCAGCAGTGTGCCGGCGGAGATGAGGGTACCGCCGCTGTAACTGTTGGTGCCGGTAAGGGCCAGGGTGCCGGTACCGGTTTTTTCCAGTGCGCCACTGCCGCTGATTGAACCGCTGTGGGTAAGCGTTGTGCCGCCGCTTGTGTCGAAAGTGCCGTTGCCGCTATTGATAGTGGTCGATCGTGCAGTGGCAAAGCTGGCGGTGGTTTGCAGGGTGCCGCCATTGAGTGTCAGGGTGTCACCACTGTTGCCCAGGTTGCTGTCACTGCTGATGCTCAGGGTGCCGCCAACAAGCTCGGTGCCACCGCTGTAGGTGTTGCTGCCTGAGAGCGTCAAGGTGCCACTGCCATTTTTGCTGAAGCCGCCGGTGCCGGAGATGCTGCCGGCGTAGCTGGTAATGCTCGACTGATCGACAGTCAGCGCCGCACTGCCCAGCGCGATGTCACCGCCGCTGCCGGAGAGGGATGACATGCTCAGGTCGAAGTTATTGAGGTCCAGGGTGCCGCCGTTAACCGTGTAGTCGGTATTATCGACAAGGGCTCCCGCCACCCCGCTTTGAAGCGTGCCGCCTGAAACCGTGGTGCCGCTGGTGTAACTGTTAGTGGCACCAAGCGTCAGGGTGCCGCTGCCGCCTTTTGTCAGGCTGCCCGCGCCGGAAATATCGCCGTTGTAGCTGGTATCCCCAGACTGGTTGACGGTGAGCGTTGCACTTCCCAGGGTGACGCTACCGCCGGTGCCGGAGAGGGATGACATCGTGAGATCGTGCCCATTGACGTCCAGAATGCCGCCGTTAACGATGTAGTCGGTGTTATCGACGAATCCCAGGGCATTCTGGAGCGTTCCGGCGGTAACGGTGGTGGTGCCGCTGTAACTGTTCGATGAGTCGGCAAGGATGAGTGTGCCGTCACCGCTTTTGGTGAGGCCGCCCGTTCCGTTAAG
>JARROA010000075.1:0-7007 GCA_037384425.1 Candidatus Thiodiazotropha sp.
AAACTGGATGCCATCCGTGAAGCGGCCATGACACGACTGCGCCCGGTACTGATGACAACCGTCGCCACAGTAGCCGGCCACTTCCCACTCACGCTGGTGACGGGCGCCGGCGCGGCAGCACGAAATTCCATCGGCCTAGTGCTGGTCGGCGGCATGACCATCGGCACCCTGTTCACGCTTTTTGTGCTGCCCTCGATCTATGTTCTGCTGGCGAAGGACCACAGCGCGGAACACGCAGACGAGGAGTCGGACGAAACCCTCGGCTCCCCCGCCACACAGGCCCCGGGGTAGACTGAAGCCAAGCGGAAAGCTGAATAATCGACCGGCTGGTACAAGCCCATGAACCGGGCATCTACGCGGAAGACTTGCTGAGCGTAGCCGACGCGGTGTCAGGCTATCTCTTCGAGCGGCATTGGCTTGCCGATATGGTAACCCTGAGCGTAATCCACGCCGATGCCTCTCAGCACATCGAGCACACCTTCGTTCTCCACGTACTCAGCGATGGTCTGTTTGCCCATCAGCTTTGCCACTTCGTTGATCGAGCGGACCATCGCCCGGTCTATCTCGTCCACATCGATCTCTTTGACGAAGAAACCGTCGATTTTGAGATAGTCCACCGGCAGGCTCTTCAGGTAAGCGAAAGAGGAGAGTCCGCTGCCGAAATCATCCAGCGCGAAGCGGAAGCCCTGCTGTTTGAGCTGTTTGACGAATTGAATGGCGGTATTCACACGGGCTATCGCGGCGGTCTCCGTGATCTCGAAACAGATCTTCTGCGATGGCACGCAGCTGTTGGAAAAGGTCTTGCGGATATGCGCCAGAATCTCTGGATGACCGATGGAGTGTCCGGACAGATTGATCGAACAGAAGCTTAATTTCTCAAGGCAGCCGGGATGGCTGGAGAGACACTCCTCGGCCTTGCTGATCACCCAACGATCAATGAGGATCGACAGATGATACTGCTCGGCGGTGTTCAAAAACCGGCCCGGCGGCACAATTTCGCCATGCTCATCGAGCATGCGGATGAGCAGTTCGTAATGATCGCCCTCTCCCACCCCGGCGATCGGCATGATGCGCTGGGCGAAGAGTCTGAAACGATCATTGCGCAAGGCATGATGAATCCTGCTGACCCACTGTGCCTGGTTAACCCGCTCTGTCACGGTGTTGTCGGTGACGCTGGCCACATGCACTTGGCCGCCACCCCGATCCAGCGCCACATGGCAGGCATTCTCCGCCGCACTCATCAACTGGGTGGCGCTGTGGATCGTGGCATCGATGGGCACCAATCCAATACTCACCCGGGTGTCGAGTAACCGGCCTTCCCATTCGAAGTTGAAGTGATGGAGTGTCTGGCACAGGTCGTCGACGATCAGCCGCGCCCGTTCCAGGTCGGCATCGTGGAACAGGATAGCAAAGTCGTCGCCGGCCACCCGCCCGATCAGGTCATTGACGTCGCATTTGGACGTTAGCAACTCGCCGACTGCGCGCAGTAGGGCATCACCCGCCATGTGGCCGCTGGTCTCATTGATCACATGGAAATGATCGAAGTCGAGATGACAGAGCGCCTTGGCGGTTGACGAATCGGCGAGCGACTCCTCCAGCGAATCTCGTAAACCGGTCTCGAAGGCGTGGCGATTGTACAACCCGGTGAGCAGGTCCCGTTTCGATTCGTTGCTCAGCTGGTCGGTCAGTTTGTCCACGTCGGCGAGACTTCGATTCAGTCGCGCGCGCTCCTCGACCGACCGTCGATGAAAACGTAGCGCGTTATCCAGCGCCTCAGTCAATAATTCACGTTCACAGGGCTTATTCAAAAAGCGGAAGACCTCGCCCCGGTTGACCGCCTCCACCGCCGTGTGCTGATCCGCATTGCCGGTCACCATCACCCGCACCGTATCCGGCGCCAACTCTTTACAGCGAGCCAACAGCTCCGCGCCATCCATATTCGGCATCATCATGTCGGCCACGATCACCGCATAAGGGCCGTTGCGCTCGATCATCTGCAAGGCCTCTTCCGGACTGGCCGAGGTCTCGATCGCGTAGCGGCCCCGCAGCAAGCGCCGGTAGCCGGTCAGTACATTTTGTTCATCATCGACGAACAGAATCCTGTCGCTGTACTCGAGGGGGATAGCCTCATCCAAATATAACCGCTGATCAATGTTCATGAGATACATCCCTTGATGATCGGTTCCGCCAACGCCTGCCAGGCCGGCAGTTTATGTTCCATACCGGTGGCGGCCAGATAGGTCTGATTCAGACGCTGATCGTTCTGTAACAATGCGTCCGCCACGTGCACCGCGGTCAGGGTCGAAAACGACTGCGTCGGCGCCATCTCGGGCCAGTGCGTATAGGCGACCGCCTCCACCATCGTCTCGGGTAACCCCCAGAGGCCCAGCAGATAGCCGCCCAGCCGGCAGTGCGGCGCGCCCGTCACCTGCAGCTCCGCCTCCCAGTGAGGAATCCCCTGCTCGGCGATGGTGTCCTGTATCTTCTGCCAGACCTCCGGCAGTTTGAAGACAAACAACAATAGGCCGATATCGTGCAGCAGTCCCGCCGCCATGGCATCTTCCACCTGATGTTTGTCACCGCCTTCCGCTTTGACGATATCCCTCGCCAGGCAGCCCACAGCGATACTGTGTCGCCAGACATTCGTCAGGTTCACCGCACCCTTGATGTGTCCGGCCTCCTCGAACTGCCGGAAGACACCCGCCGACAGCACCAGGCTCTTGAGAAGATCCATACCCAGCAGACTTGCCGCCTCCTCGGGACTGGAGACCCGCCGCCCGATGCCGAAGAACGAGGAGTTGACCATCTGCAGCATCTTGGCGCTGATGGGAGGGTCCTGGGCGATCAAGCGGCCGATCTCATGCAGGGTTGCCGTATCGGAGCGCAGTTTTTTCGTGAGTTCCTGATAGACCGCGGGACAACTCGGTAGCGAATCGATATTAGAAATGACCGATGTCAACGAGGGATCCTGCAGGATCTCCTGCAGCATGAAGGCGCGCTTGAGCAGCGACTTGAGCGTCTCGGCATCACAGGGTTTGGCGATAAAACGGTGAGCAGTATCGATGAGACTCAAAATGGATTGTTCGTCGGAGTGACCGGAAAGCACGAAACGGATCGTCTGCGGCTGTTGCCGTGCCACTGCATTGAGCAACTCGGCGCCACTGATTCCCGGCATCCACATATCCGAGACCACCACATCCACCGGTTGATTGTTTATCAGTTCCAGCGCCTCTTCCCCCGACCCGGCAAAAGACATCTCCCACTCATTGCGTTGTCCGCGCAGAGAGCGCTTGAGCCCGGACAGCAAGTTAGGCTCATCGTCCACGAAGAGGACGTGCGGTTTAGGGGTCAGGTTGTCCATTTGGTGAGTTCGCATTATTCCTTGAGAGCACAGGATACGGACAATTCTTCGAGCAGACAGCTATCAGGCGAGATAGGGGAAATACGCAGTGACTATTTGTCTCCCTGGTAAACAACTGCGGCAGATATGGGAAAAACTGAAAAAAGCGCTACGACTTTATTTACTAATCCCACTGTATCAGTAGCTTATCGCCAAATGCTCGCAATCCGTATCGACAGGCGGACGGCAGGCTAAAGCTGATGAGTTCCCATGCCGTTAATTATATATCAGTAAAATGGACATTAACCCTTGAGCTAAGGGGATTTAGCGCAATGCAGCAGTTCCTCTCGCGATTCAAGATTCACACAAAACTTCTCGCCGGGTTTGCCGTACTGCTCGCCCTCCTGTTTGTCGCATCCTCACTCATCCGGCTGCGGCTGATCGAAGTCACGGACGAGATTGGAACTGTGCTGAATGAGCACCGCCCGGTAGAACAAATGGCACTACAACTGGACGCCAGTCTGGACGACACGGTAGCCGCGCTGGGCATCTTCGTCTCGCTACACGACGAAATCTCCGTCAATCGTTATCAGCAAGAGCTCGCTGACGTCTACCGTCTAACAGAGATGTTGCAGCAATCCGAACCGGTTATGGAGCATGCAGCCTATGGGGAAGTACTGGACAATATTCGCCACCATATCGATGAATTGCGCACCTATGGAGAGCACTTGCTTCAGACCGCCGACGACGAAGTCAATTTACCGGGCCTGGCCTTCGCCAATCACCAACTCAACCCCCTGGGCCGGGAGATCCAACAACTCACCACCCAGTTGCTGCATTCGGCAGATATCCACCAAGACAGAGACGATCATGAGCTGCTGTTGCTCAAATCCGATCTGCGCTACTACTGGATCAACGTGATGAGTGGCGTAAGGGCCTATCTTGCCTACCGCAGTGACCAGATCGTTCACGACAATCGGCTCTACCTGGAGACAGTTCAAGAGACATTGCTCAAAATCGACTCGCCGCAATTCAACCTCAGTCTCGAAGATGAATCGGCGCTACAGCAGCTTAAACAGGCATTGCCCCGTTTCGAGAGCAGTTGGAAAGAACTGCAATCCATACATGCCGGCGAGAAATGGCGCACCGACAGTTTTCTGATGCGTACCCGCATATCCCCTCTGTTTGATCTGCTTGAGGTGGAACTGGGTAAATTCATTCAGATGCAGCAGTCGACGATGGACAACCTCTCGAACCAGCTCCTGGTGCACAGTAAGCAGATCACCAGACTCTCCGATATGTTTATCATTCTCGGCATCATCACCAGCGTTGTCATGGCCTTGGCCATCAGCCGCATCATTTCCCGGCCGATTCACCAAATTGCCAGTGCCATGGAGAACATAGCCAGCGGTGATGCCGACCTGACGCAACGACTCGATGCATCCGGCCGGGATGAGATAGCCCGCCTGGCGGGAAGCTTCAACACCTTCATTATCAAAGCCCAACATCGCGCTGAAGAAGAGCGCGCACTCGCCCATCTGTTGCGTCTCTCGCTCAAGCCTACCACTCTCGAAAGTTATCTCAGCGATGGCCTGAAGAGTGTCATAAAAACGGTGACCTGGCTCTCCTTCGAACCCAAGGGCGGCATCTTTCTCAAACATCCCGATGACGCCGAGACACTGAAACTGATCTCGACCTACAATTTCTCTTCCGCGCTGACGACCCTTTGCGCGAGCGTACCCTTCGGTCACTGTCTCTGCGGTCGAGCGGCCGAGAGTGGAACAATCGTCTTCGCATCCGATGTGGACGATCGTCACGAGACCCACTTCGACGGCATGCAGACTCATGGCCACTACAGTGTACCGATACGATCCGACGACGAATTGCTGGGAGTTTTAGTGCTCTATCTACCGTCCGGTCATCAGCACTCGGCCTACGAGGAGGATTTCCTCCATAAAGTAGCCGAAGTGCTTAGTATGGGTATCAGTCTGCGCCAGACGAACGATGAACTCGTGGTTGCCAGACATCGCGCCGAAGCCTTCAGCAAGCAGCTGACCAATATCACCGCGAACATACCCGGAATCATTTATCAATGCAGCCGCACCCCATCAGGCGATTGCAGCTACCCCTTCGTCAGTCCCGGCACCGCCTCGCTCCTTGGCAGGACGGGTGACGATCAGCAAAACGACATACACCGACTCTTCAACGATGTGCATGATCAGGACAGGGAACGACTGAAAGAGACACTCGAAGCCACTTCCCGAAGCATACAGCCCATCAACGTGGAGTACCGCATCCACCAAGACGACGGCGGGGTGCGCTGGATACTCTGCAATGCTCTGGCCCGAAAATCACACGATGGCCAGATACTCTGGGACGGCATCCTGCTCGACATCACCGACAGAAAGACACTGGAACAGAAGCTCTTGCAAGCGCAGAAGCTGGAATCGGTCGGCCAGCTCGCCGCCGGCATCGCCCATGAGATCAACACGCCGACACAGTACGTGCAGGACAACACCCGTTTTCTCCAGGATGCCATTGGCGACTATCGGGAGGTCTTAGCCGCCTATAGCCGGCTGCGGCAACAACTCAACGATGCGGAGATACCCAAGGCCTGGCTAAAACCAGTCGACGAGACCGTTGAGAGGGTCGATATAGCCTATCTCGACGAGGAGGTGCCGCAGGCGTTCACTCAGACCCTGGACGGCATACGGCGCATCAGCTCCATCGTCTCTGCCATGAAGGAATTCTCCCACCCGGGAACGGATGCTCAGCAGCCTGTACATATCAATGACGTTATCGAGAACGTGGCCACCGTATCGCGTAACGAATGGAAGTACGTGGCGAATCTCGAACTCGATCTCGCAGACGATCTGCCACTGCCTATGGGGTATCAGGACAAAATCGGCCAGGTTATACTGAACCTGATCGTCAATGCCGCACATGCGATCACCGATCAGATCGAGGCCGGTAAATTCGACAAGGGAGTCATTACGATATCCACCCGGCACCGAGACAGCACCATAGAGATTCAGGTCAGCGATAACGGCCCCGGCATCCCGCCGGCCATCAGGGAAAAGATCTTCGACCCCTTCTTCACCACCAAGGGTGTCGGCAAGGGAACGGGCCAGGGACTCTCCATCGCCCATTCCGTGATCGTGGAACAGCATCAGGGTACCCTGACCGTGGAATCCACGGCGGATGGCGGCGCAGTATTCGTTATCCACCTGCCGGTGGCCTTGTCTGCGATTGCGTTACAGCCAACACTAAAGTCCGCCGGCGCCTAGCGGCACCGCGGCATCAGTATTCACGCAAATCCATTTACAGTCGGTATCACCTTTGCCACGCCGCCAGTCTTTTGGTCAGAGTTGCCGCACCTTGATATTCAGCGTCTGAATCCGGTCGCCGATCTGCCGTGGTGTCATGCCCAGCAGGCGTGCCGCCTTGGCCTGTACCCATTAGTGACTGAATCCAGCCGGCATGGCTGTCAGTTACGCCACTGATTCTCCGCAAGCTCTGCCTTTGGTAGCGAGCTGGAGCGATGGAGGTTGAAAAACGGCAGTTTACGACACGTGCTCTTGAATATTGCACCGGGACGATTCACTCCTCATCTGCGGCTAGCCTTACCAGAACATCGATCAGCGCCCGCGAGGCGGCCGACAGTCGT
>JARROA010000076.1:0-6773 GCA_037384425.1 Candidatus Thiodiazotropha sp.
GATCATCGCCTGCACCCGGCGCAGCATCATGATGTTGCCGAAGCGGGCGCCGTGCCAGCCCGGATCGATGATGGCGGGGCGGCTGGTGCCGAACTCGCGGGCGATGCGGCGGATGGTCTCCGCGTCGATGCCGGTGGAGACGGCGGCCCACTCGGGGGTGTAGTGTTCGAGTTCTTCGAGCTGGGCTTGGAACACGCTCTTCACCCGCTTGCCGTCGACCGTCAGGTCCGCCGGCGGCTGCAGCTCGGGGCAGAAGATCCGTCCTTCATCGTTCTCCCGGTTGTCGTGGCTGAACTTCTTCAGCGTGATCACATCGCGGGTGCCTTCGGCCACCACCCGGGGGCGCCCCTCGCTGTCGGTCAGCGGCTGCCACTCGCCCGCCTCGTCGCGATAGAGCAGGAAGGGCATGTTGGTGTGGCGCTTGAGGAAGGTGGCGTCGTAGTAGCCCTCCTCCATCATGATCCGCATCATCGCCAGCAGGAAGGCCAGATCGGTGCCGGGCCGGATGGCCAGCCACTCGTCGGCCTTGGCCGCCGTTTCGGAGCGGCGCGGATCGAGCGCCACCACCTTAGCGCCGTTCTTGCGCCCCTGGGCGAAGCGCACCATGCGGCAGGTGGAGACGGCGCCGATGGAGGCGTTGTTGGCGACGAAGAGGATGTACCTGGCGTTGTCGAAGTCGGGCAGGATCTCGTCGTGGATATTGAAATTACCGGTGACCGAATCCGTGCCCAGGTGGCCGGTGGTGACGCAGTGCTGCATGGGCGAGGCGATGATGTTGGGGATGCCGTTGGACATGGCGAAGGGCACCGCCCAGTTCATGTAGAAGACGCAGGAGGTCCAGCCGCCCACCATGGTCCACTCCCAGGGCTTGATGTCGGCATTGGTCTTCTTCTGCGCAATGTAGTCCCAGGCCTCCTCCCAGCTGGCGCTGCGAAACGCGTACTCGCCCCGCTTGCTGCCCTCGACGCGGATCAGCGGCGTCTTGATGCGGTCGGGGTCGTAGACCTGGCGCAGACCCGACTGCCCGCGCGCGCACAGCTTGCCGCGATTGAGGGTGGAGTGGGGATTGCCAGCCAGTTTGACGATGCGCTTGCGGCCGCCGCGGTTCTCCGTCTTTACCTTGAGATTGCAGAGCGAAGAGCAGAAATTGCAGATGCTGTGACTGGTTTCGATCTCCACGTGCTCACTGCCGGAGGCGTGGGATTGGAGAGCGTTGAGTGGTGAGAGCAGGCCGATACCGGAGGTTCCGGCGGTGGCTTTAAGAAACTGACGTCTGGACAAGCGCGGAATTTTCCAACCCATGGAAACGGATCCTCCTTCATGATTTTCTTATCGGACCGGAGTTGCGGCAAACCGGAACGCACTGCCTGTTGTTGTGTAATGCTGACAGGGTCGGTGAAATATCCAGCGATGGCATTCGGGTGTCCAGCGTTAACTGAAGCAAAGTTGATATGGATCAACGGCGGTAGATCGAGGCCGGTTTGAAGTCTCTGCCTTCGTAGGGATGTTGGAGTCGTACAGTGCGGCAAGCCGCACTGTCATAGAAGGAGGCCCGGAAACTTCGTCGGAATCGACGATCTCTACTCCGATTTCCGGGTCCCGGGAAACGATGAACATCTGTCGCTATTTTGATTGGCCACCATGATCAGCCATGCTCATGGCAGGTTCGAGAATTGAGTAATGGTTTGAAAAGTTGTGAGTTTTTAGTGATGGGTTTGGAGATGAGGTGTTCGCTTTGCTCACGGGTTGTGGGTTCCCCCTCTCCCTGGCCCTCTCCCGCGAGGGGAGAGAGGATGTTCTATACGAGAGCCTTGTAAGATTCCGGTTAGATTGTGGAAACAAGCTGGCAGTCAACTCCACTCCTGGTTCGTGCATTCCCTCTCCCCTCGCGGGAGAGGGCCAGGGAGAGGGGGAATAAACCCGTAGGCTCAGCGAACACCTCAACTCAAAACAACAAACCGAACTCGGCAGTTATCCATCGATCCTTCGGCTGAGAGACGTGTTATTGAGACTGTGGTTCCAACGCCTGTTCAAGCCCCTGCAAAATCAACCTCAGCCGATGCAGCTCGTCGGTCACCTGCTGCTTCTCTTCATCGGTGAGCGGCTGATAGCCCCGCTGAAAGGACCAGCCGTAGCCCCAGCGATAGGAGGTGGGAAAATGGGGTGAGCCGCCCACCCGCACACCCGCCAACATCAGCTTGGCGATCTCGGGTTCGCCCACTTGGCTGACACACTGCTCCAGTGCCCGATCGGCGTCCAGTCGCTGCCCTTCGGTCCCGCCCTGCCAATAGGCGATGTCGTGACGTATACAGCACTCCATCCAGAGCGATTGCTGCTTGTAGGTGCCGTCGGGAAACATACTGCAGCCATCGGTGGTGAAGGGCTTGAGGGTGTCGCTCCATGACGGCGAGGACATGATCATGAGGATGTAAAACAGGAATCTGGGGATCGGATTGTTCATGACGTAATCAACGCGTTTTGAGTGGCCTACAGAGTGAAAGCTTCAGCTTTATGGCTGGTGAAAGCATACCTCAGGCAAAGCCCGAAACCTTTTTCATCATTTCATATTTGACGCTGGCCTCGGCGATGATGCGCTCGACGGAAAAGGCCTCGAAATGCGGCAGGGGGAGGGCGCTGTCCAGCGCGTTGGCCAGGTCGTTGGCGATGCAGATGCCGGAGCGAAAATCGTCGTAGGAGACAAAGGGCTGCTGATGGTGAAAGGCCGCATCCGCGATCGCTTCCGGAAAGCGCCATTGCGTCATCAGTTGATGGCCGAGCTCCTGGTGCGAGATGCCGTAGGCCTGTCGCTCCGCCTCGCAGATGACCTCCCTGCCCGAGACCGTGGCGCTGACCACCTCCGAATACTTGACCGGGTCGTGAGCCAGCAGCAGCAGACGCCCTATATCGTGCAGCAGACCGCCTGTGAACCAGCGGGCCGGCTTTTCCAGACCGAGATGATGCGCATAGGCGTCGGCGATGCAGGCGGTGACCAGGTTGTGGGTCCAGAGCTGTTTCATGTCCCCGTGTTTGCCGGGCACGGAGAGGAACACCGCCTTGATCTCGCTGGCGGTGATGATATTGATGATCGGTATCAGACCGATGCGTACGACCGCATCGTGCACATTGTCGATACGGTGCTCTGGATAGGAGAAGGCCGCGTTGGCGGCAGCGAGCGCCCGCGCCGACAGGGCGGCGTCGGTGGAGAGGGTCTGCGCCAGATCGTTCAGCGATGTGGCGGGATCGAACATCATCTCGAACAGGCGGTTGAGTATCGGCGAGGGGGAGGCGAGGGTTGTTTGCCGGACGATGGGGTGGGGTAGTGTCATGGAGCGCCGAGGTGATTGTTATGGTCGGGTTCGAGTATATCAACAGCATGGCAGTTCGATGCGTGATACGCGAAGGATTTTCCTCATCCAACCCCTGACGGTACTGCATTCAACGAGTCAATGAGCGGCTCATCCACTGGGGCTTACAAATCTATTTTGTTGGCCACGCCTGAGGTGTTTTACGCTAGTGCGTCAGAGGTTGGATTCCGGGTGATTTGGAGCACCTTCTGCATGCTCTCGAAGTCGGTTCAGAAAAGCTTCGCCGTAGGCCGCCAGCTTTCTCTCGCCCACACCCGATATGTCCGCCAGTTGCTGCAGTGTTTCGGGTCGCCTTTGCGCCATCTCCAGCAGCGTTGCGTCATGGAAGATGATATAGGCCGGTACGCCCTGGCTTTCCGCCAGTTCACGGCGCAGGGCGCGTAGCGCCTCCCACAGTTCTTCGTTCACGCTTCCAGCCACCGACGGCTGATTCCGTTCCCGGCGTTTGCGCGGGGCGGCCTTGCGCATCTTTCGCAGCATCAGTCGGGTCTCGCCGCGTAATACCGGACGGCTGGCTTCGGTCAGCCGCAGTCCACCGTAGCCTTCAAGATCGACCGCCAACAGACCACGTGCTATCAGCTGGCGGAACAGGGTGCGCCATTCGCCGGCATTGAGTTCGTCGCCGATGCCGTAGGTGGAGAGGGTATGGTGGCCGAACTGTTGTATGCGCTCGTTCTCCTTGCCCAGCAGGACATCCACCAGATAGTTGACGCCGAATCGTTGTCCCGTGCGATGGACGCAGGAGAGGGCCTTCTGTGCCGCCACCGTGGCGTCCCAGGTTTCCGGTGGCTGCAGGCAGGTGTCGCAGTTGCCGCAGGGCTGCTGCAGCGGATCGGCGAAATAGTCGAGCAGGACCTGGCGCCGGCAACCGGTGGACTCGCACAGGGCCAGCATGGCGTCGAGCTTGTGGCGTTCGATCCGCTTGTGGCTCTCTTCCGCCTCGGAGGCCGCCTGCATCTGGCGCAGGGTGATCACGTCCTGCAGGCCGTAGACCAGCCAGGCGTCGGCGGGCAGGCCGTCGCGTCCGGCGCGTCCGGTCTCCTGGTAGTAGGCCTCGATGCTCTTGGGCAGGTTGAGATGGGCGACGAAGCGCACATCGGGTTTGTCGATGCCCATGCCGAAGGCGATGGTGGCGACGATGACGACGCCCTCCTCGCGCAGGAAACGGGTCTGGTGCCGTTCGCGGCTCAGGCTGTCCATGCCGGCGTGATAGGGCAGGGCCTCGATCCCCTGGTCCCGCAGCCAGGCCGCCGTCTCGTCGACCTTCTTTCGCGACAGGCAGTAGACAATGCCCGCCTCGCCGGGGTGTTCGTCCTGGATGAAGCGCAACAGCCGTGCGCGGGCGTTGCCGTCGTTCTCATGGATGTGGTAGCGGATGTTGGGGCGGTCGAAGCCGGCGATGAAGCGGGCCGCCTGGTCCAGCGCCAGACGCTGCACGATCTCCTTGCGGGTCGGCTCGTCGGCGGTGGCGGTCAGCGCGATGCGCGGCACCGCCGGATAGCGTTCGTGCAGTGCCGAGAGCTGGATGTATTCGGGCCGAAAGTCGTGGCCCCACTGGGAGACGCAGTGGGCCTCGTCGATGGCGAACAGGGCGATCCGGCTGCGATCGAGCAGCTCCAGCATGCGCGGGGTGAGCAGGCGTTCCGGGGCGACGTAGAGCAGATCGAGTTCCCCGTCCAGCAGCTGGCGTTCGATGCGCCCGGCCTCGTCCGGCGGCAGGGCGGAGTTGAGGCAGGCGGCGCGCACGCCGAACTGGCGCAGGGCGGCGACCTGGTCCTGCATCAGGGCGATCAGGGGCGAGACCACGATGCCGGTGCCGGCGCGCACCATGGCCGGGATCTGGTAACAGAGGGACTTGCCCCCGCCGGTGGGCATCAGCACCAGGGCGTCGCCGCCGCCGATCAGGTGGGCGATGATGCGGTCCTGGGGTGGGCGGAAGGCGTCGTAACCGAAGGTGTGGCGGAGGATCTCATGGGCCCGGTCGAGCCCCTCCTGTGGTGCTGTCTCTGCATTCATCCCGTCTATTATCCCGGCCTTCCTGGCCTTTGTCAGTGTTTAAGCGTGTTCGAGACTAGGCCAATCGTCTCGGTAGGGTGCGGCGAGCCGCACCCTACCGATACTGTCATCATCCTGTTATTTTGGCTTCCCGGTCAGTGCGCCGATGTTTCGAAATCCCACACCAACGCAATGCGCGACGCCATTGCGATGGTATGGCCGAACGCCTACTATGTGTCGCTGCGCAGCGCGATACGCGCTGTGGTATCAACTGTACTTATTCTCAGGGCAGGGTGAAATTCCCTACCGGCGGTATGCTCCCACAATCGGAGCGAGCCCGCGAGCGCCTTCCTGCTGGAGGGGTCAGCAGATCCGGTGAGAGGCCGGAGCCGACGGTGAGAGTCCGGATGGGAGAGGATAAGGCCGCCACGTCCCTTGCTAGGGCGACGTGCGGCGTCCTATTGTCGGGCATTCCATGGGCCGCCCCATGCGCAACGCCTGACAGTTCCTTGCGCCCTGATTCATTCAGTTCTTGTTGGAGTGAACCATGAATCAGATCGAACCGATCAACCTTCTCAGCCGTTTCGGCGATGCCCGTCAGCGGGTCGAATCGGCCATCGCCGCATTGCGCGACGGCCGCGGCATCCTGCTGGTGGACGACGAGGACCGGGAGAACGAGGGCGACCTCATCTTCCCGGCGGAGACCGTCACCCCCGAGCAGATGGCACTGCTGATCCGCGAGTGCAGCGGTATCGTCTGTCTCTGTCTCGACGACAGCTTTCTCAAGCGCCTGCAGCTGCCCATGATGGTGGAGCAGAACAGCAGCCGTAACGGCACCGCCTTTACCGTCACCATCGAGGCCCGCCAAGGCGTCACCACCGGCGTCTCCGCCACCGACCGGGTCACCACCATCCGCACCGCCATCGCCGACGACGCGGTACCGGAGGATCTCTGCCGACCGGGCCATGTCTTCCCGCTGCGAGCCCAGCCGGGTGGGGTGCTGAGCCGCCGCGGCCATACCGAGGGCACTGTCGATCTGATGGACCTCAGCGGCTTCAAGCGCGCCGGCGTGCTCTGCGAACTGACCAATCCGGACGGCAGCATGGCCCGCCTGCCGGAGATCGTCGCCTTTGCCGAGCGGCATCAGATGCCGGTGCTGACCATCGAGGACCTGGTGGTTTATCGCCAGCGACTGATGGCGCAGGCGGGATAGGCCGGATTGATAATGTAAAGCCTGCGAAGGAAGTAGCCCGGATGGAACGAAGTGGAATCCGGGAATTAGGTAAGGCTGATCCCCTGGGTTCCGCTCCGCTCCATCCAGGCTACGCGCTACACGCCAGATACGGGGGAACCGATTGGGAAAGCATTCGGTGCGGCAAGCCGCACCCTACCTTTCAATCACGGGTAGGGTGC
>JARROA010000077.1:0-7192 GCA_037384425.1 Candidatus Thiodiazotropha sp.
AGCTTGCGCGGCGTCAGCCGTTCCCAGCCGAGGGCCGCGGCCAACAGCAGGGCGGCGACGAAACTCAGGTTGGCGATGGGGATCACCACACTGGCTTCACCCAGGCTCACCGCCTTCACCAGGAAATTGACGATCAGGGTCACCAGCAGACCGGAGACCGCACCATAGGCGAGCTTCTTGCCGGTGAGACGGAACCGCCCCTCTCTGAAGCGGGCGTAGGCCGCTCCACCGACGATCCAGCAGAGGGCCGCGATCAGCAGCAACAGGTCGCTGTCGGCACCCTGGTTCAAGGCCGCCTTGGTGACCACGCCATAGATCGCGCGCAACAGCGAGGCGAGGATCGCCAGGCCGACGAAGAGTCTGTGCAGGCGCAGGTCGATCCCACCCGCGGTGACCTGCATCAGGAGCAGGATCGCCAGCAGGCCGCTGGCAATACCGGCCGTTTTGTAGAACCCCATCGACTCCTGCAGAAACAGCACCGACAACACCACCACACCGAGGGTGTTGAGGCGGTAGATAGTCGAGCCCAGGCTGACTTCGATATGGGTCAGGCTCTCGATCAGCAGCAGGTTGGAGAGCGTCAGCGCCACCCCCGCCGCCAGCCCGTAGACCAGAGTGACGGTATCGAGTCTCAAGGCCGCCTCGTCGGCCTGCAACAGCAGCAGCTGCAGCCCGGCCCAGATCAGCCCGATGGTGAAGATCACCATACCCCGGGAGCGCTCCTTGGCGGCATAGCGCTTGAAGACCAGATCGTTGAGACCGGCGAAAAAGAGACTCAGCAGGGCGTAAAGAACGGCGGTATTCATCCCTGGACTGCGCGCCGGATCACTCCTGGGGTCCCAGGTAGCCTTCCACCAGGCGGCTCCAGTCCGGGTCCTGGATGATGCGCAGGATCTCCCGATTGAAGCGCTCCCTCAACGGCGATCCCGGCGGCAAGGCGATACCGTAGTCCTGTCGCAGGAAACGGTTCGGCAACACCCGCAGGGCACCCGTGTAGCGCTCCCGCACCCAGTAGCGAAGAATCGGCAGATCGTAGACCACCGCCTCCGCCTCACCGCTGGCGAGGCGCTGCAGCGCCTCCTCCACCGTAGGCGCCTCCCGGTAGCGCACCAGTTTCTCGTCCAGGAAGGCGGCGCTGGTGCTGCCGGTCACCGTCACCACCCGCCTGCCATAAAAATCCTCGATGCCGCCGATCGTCCGCTCCAGCTGCCCCACGGTGAGCGAGGTGGCGATGGCGGCGGTGAAGCCGGAGATGATGATGATGCTGACGAACATCCAGATCAGGCCCAAAATACGTCCGGCGAAACTGGCCGGCGCCTTGTCCCCGTAGCCGACCGTGGTCATGGTCACCGCCGACCACCAGATACCGGAGCCGACGCCTCTGACCGGATCCTCGGGGAACTGGCTGTTGCGACGGCGTTCCAGCAGCCAGACCAGCACGCCCACCAGAGTGAGCACACCGAGCAGTGCCCCGGCGGATTTCAGGAAGGCGCCCGAGCCGATGCGCTGGAGCGCGGCGAGCCAGTCCAGCGCCGCCCTCTGCGGCACAGCGACCCCCAGTCCCGAGGTGAAAAAGGGATGGGTGAAGTCGACCCGGGCTTCCCGTTCCGCGGTCACCGTCAACGCCGCCGCGGCGGCATCGACACGGCCCTCGGCGATCTGCTGCAACATCTCTTTCAGCCCCATCTCCTGCAGCTGGTAGCCTACACCCAAATCTTCAGCGATCTTACGCATCAACTCGATGGTAATGCCCTCCCAACCATTGTCGGTCTTGATGGCGAAGGGAGGCGCCATACGGGTGGCGACGCGCAGGTTCTGGGACGCGTCGCCGGCGGGCGGTGGTGCGGCCAGGGTGACGCCACAGTAGAACTGAAGGATCAGAATCAGCAGCGGGATAGCGGCGTGTCTGGTCATGAGATGTCTCGGCTTTGGTGGCTTGACTGCGGGCAATCAGCAACCACTATAGCGGCTCAGTCCCGAGCTGGACACCCGCCCGGGCTGAGCCGGCATCAGATCCCCGAGTCCTCGGCACGCGCCTTCAGCAGCCCCAGTGTGGTGGTATCCAGCCTGCCGGTACGCGAAAGCCCCTCGCTGCGCTGAAACGCCATCACCGCGCGGCGGGTGTTGCCACCCATCAGTCCATCGACCGTCCCGGCGTCGAAACCGAGCCGGTTGAGGCTGCGCTGCACCTGTTTCAGGGCCTCGATGCCGAGCGGACGCTCGAGGGACTGGAACCAGGCCACGAAATCCTGATCAAGAGAGGCCAGCGGCTGCTGCAGAGTCTGCTGCAGGAGCCGGGCGGCGTCCTCACCGGGATCGTCGCTCAGATCGGCCACTTGCTGTTGCTGAAAGGCGTGGTAGAGCGCCGCCAGCTGACCACGCTCCTGCAGGAAGAGGGCGAGGTAACGCGCGCTGGCGTGGTTGGCCGCCTGCTGTTCCCGCCGCTCTCCTTCGGCGTCGAAGGTGCGCCAATCCATACGCACCAGCTCACCGATTTCAGGCCGCATCGACCAGAAGCGGCGCAACACGTCGCCACGCCAGTTCTGCAATCCGTCGATGCGCTCCCCGTCGCGCCTGGAGACCTCGTAGAGCGCCGCCATGCCCTCGTCGAGCCAGGGCAGGATGTCGCCGAAGTGGCTGCGCGCCATGAGATGGAAGAGTTCATGCTTGAGGGTGCCGCTATGGGCGCCGCTGACCACTCCGGCGATACTGAAATCGTCACGAAAGGAGTAGCCGATGCTCTCGTATTCCAGCCTCAGACCATGCACACGATCGGCCAGCCGGCGCAGCTCGCCGGTGGTGGGGGTGAGGTAGATGGTGACCAGGTACTCCGGCAGCGGCATGCCGTAGTCCTCGTGGAAGAAGCGCATGGTGGCGTCCAGGTGACGCCCGATCGCCTCCAGTTCGGATTGGGACTGGCCGCTGGCGCTGGCGATGACGAAGTGCTCGGTGGCCAGTACGCGGAAGCCGGCTCCCGCCAGCTGCCCCACCTTGGCCACGGCCTGCCGGCGCTGCGCCGGCGTGAAGCGCCGGGCCTCCAGCTCGGACTTGTCGATCTCGCGCAGGCTATGGATCGGATCGCCGCCGAGCGGACCGTTTTTCTGGTCGAGCCAATAGAAGGTCTTGCCGCTTACGCCGGCGTCCGCGCGGATGCCAGCGAAGACAATCCATATCGGCCGATCATGGGTGACGACCGTCTCCACGCAGCGGCTGAATTCGAGTTCGATCTGCTGCCGGTTCTCCGGCGTCAGTTCGTAGGCGGCCAGGATGCGGTGGAAGAACTTCTGTCCCAACGCCAGCGATGCGTCGTCATCGAGCCGGCAGAGGCTGGTGGCGATCATGTAGTCCACCTGCACATTGCGTCCATAGGGGGTCTTGCGATAGTCCACCAGCTGCGGCAGGACACCGGGATAGTCCGGCAATCGCCATCGGCTGACCAGATCGTCCATGGTGACCGCAAGCAACGACGGCGCGGCCAGCAACAGCAGGCTGATGATGAGTGCCGCAATGGTGGATTTCAGCGGCAGACTCCCTGTGCGGGGTGATTTGGTTTTTAACATGATGACCTCCCTGTAACGGGAACTCTGCCTACTGGGTTCCCTGTCCCTCGGATTTGAGCAGTTGCTCGATCTGATCGGCGGTGGCGTCGAGCTCTTGCTGGGCGCTGCTGCCGCTAGCCGGTTTGGGCGCCCCCGCCGCAGCACCCTGTTGCGGGATCGACGCCTGTAGCCTGGTCACATCCTCCGGCGCGGACGGACGGGTCGCCGACAGGGTCACCTTGCTGTAGGGCAGCAGAACATAGAGCGGACCGTCGTTGACGTTGATCTCGTGATGGGTCAACAGGGTGGTGAACATCAGTAGGGTGCCCAGGCTCGCCAGGATCAATCCGGGCGAATGGGTCGAGATCCTGCCCTGATGCTCCTGGCTACCGACGCTCAGCTCGGTGCGCGCTTCGCGCAGTTTGCCGAGCACGAACACGGCCCCGACCAGGGACATGATCATACCGGTGACGAAGCCGAGATAGCGCACCCAGACCCGTGCCATCAGCAACACGTTGGCCTGGTGGTAGCGCTGTCTGACCGCATGCTCTTCCAGCAGAGAGAGGGTCTTCCAGCGCTGTTGCGCGTCGATATCCGACGCCTTCCCCGGCAGGGGCATTTCGGCGAGCTGGGTTTTGAGGTCGAGCTCCGGGCTGTCCGCGATCGACTCCTGCAGGGCATAGAGCTGGAACATGGAGGCGGCGAAGAAGAACAGGGTCAATCCCACCACCATACCGATCATCAACGGCAACAGGAGTCGGTTCCAGGCCCACAGCTTGCGTGTCTCCAGTTCCGAGAGCTTCCCTTCTGATGGCGTGACCGCCGATTCCCGTGGCGACGACTCCGTCGCCTGCAGCTTATTACTCGCTTGGGCTGACATCGGATCCCCCGATAGGCTGTTACTTCCTGAACGAAGTATAGTCTGCGCCCATGCCGAGCTGGCGTTGCAGCGACAGCGGGTATCCCGGATGCAGTGCAGCGGAATCCGGGATCAACACAGTCGCGTCTCTCCCTGGATTACGCTGCGCTCCATCCAGGCTACAGGCTCAGGGCCTGCCGAGCATCAGGTAGAGGGTCCCTTCAGGCTCGTCACCGAACACCTGGCCCCAGGCCAGGTAGGCCGGACCGAGAAAGGTATCGGCGGCTAGGAAGAGACTGACCGAGCGCCGGATGTGGGTCTCGAGCCCGATCTCTGAGCCCAGTGCGCCACGTGTTGCTTCCAGGGACCCGCCGAGGTAGACGCCACGCCCCAGGGGCTGGGGCAGAGAGGCGATCTTGTAGCTGTAGACCGTGCGCAGCAGGTCGACCTTCTCCCCGAGCAGCTCATCCATGCGATAGCCGGAACCGCGCAGAAAGCCCCCCAGCAGGAAGGGATCATAGGGCGGCAACTCACCTCTCAGGGTTCGCCCGAAATAGCCGGAGAGCTCGAAGGCGTGGTTACCGACGCTTTTCGCCCCCATCAGGAAAAGCTCGGTGCGGTTGTATTCGTCATCCGAACCCCAGCTGCCCACCGTGCCCTGGCTTTTCAGCTTGGCCAGCACTCCGTTGTAACCGAAATCGGGGTCGTCGATCTGATCGAAGATGAAGCGCACGCTGTAGCCGGTCTGATTCAGGCTGAAGTCGGGCACGATATCGACAACGCCGAAATCCTCCTGCGCGTTGAGATGCCCGCTGAAGACACCGAGCCGTAACTCGCCATATTTGTTCTGCACTCCCAGGTCCAGGTAACCGCGCGAGGTGGTCACCCGATAGTCGCCGATCCGATTGCTGTCGAGGAAATAGACAATCGGCTCCTGCTCGATCTCCAGCCGCGGGGCGATGAAGAATCCGGCACGGGAGGTGACGGGCTGATAGAACTCGCTGGAGAGGCGGTCCCGGTAACCGATCTGCAGGTCGTTGCGCCACTCGGCGCCGAGCGCGTTGATCCAGGTGCTGCGGTGGCTCAGGTTGGCGTTGAAGCGGGTCTGATCAGAATCGGTGGCGAAGCCCAGGCCGAATTTCACGTAGTTGGGACCCCAGGACTTCTCCACTCCCTCCACCACCACGCTGCGCCCCTGCTCACGATCGACCATCCGGTAGTCCATGCGCTCGAAGTCGCCGCGGCCGTAGATCTGCTCCAGGCGGGTGTTCAGGTTCTCCAGGCTGAAATCGCTCTCCGGCCGGCGGCGCAGGTCGATGCCCGGCACCTCGGCCAGTTCGCGTTCGATCACTTCCGGGTTGACCCGGCCGCCGGCGGTCGCCACCTCCACCGCCGTTACCGCGGGCACCTCGGGCAGGCGCGCCTGCACCGACTCGCGCCACTCCCGATAGGCCGGTTCCGAAAGGGCATAACGGCTGAGCTTTGCCGCCTGTTCGCGGGCGGCCGCTTCGCCGACCGGTATCAGGCTCATGCCGTTGGCGAAATCGACCGAGCTGAAACTGCCCAACGCCGGCGCGATCAGTACATCGTCGGCACCCAGCGCGTCGATCGACTCGCGCACGTTCTGCTCCATCATCACGTTGATCATCTGCAGCGAGATGCCCAGCGCCGAGTCCAGCTCCTCCCGCGGCAGCAGCCCACTGCCCACGTTGACCGCGATCACCACCTCGGCGCAGGCGTCCCGCGCCGCCTGCACCGGCAGGTTCTGCAGCAGACCACCGTCCACATAGAGGGTACCGGCGATCTCCACCGGGGCGATGGCTCCCGGCACCGACATGCTGGCGCGCATGGCTTTGACCAGATCACCGTAGCGAAACTGCTTGACCTTGCCGTGCTCGATGTCGGTGGCCATGGCGCGGAAGGGGATCGGCAGCTTGTCGAAATCCGACTCCTCGAAGTTGCCCACCCGCGCCATCATCTCACGCAGCAGAAACTCGAATTTGTAGCCACCCGTCGATCCCGGCGGCAACAGGATGCGGGCACCGCGCAGTCCCAGTTCGAAGTCGAACAGGTTCTCGTAGTCGTCGCGCTTGGCGAGAAAGGGCTGCTCCTGACGGGGCGGATCGTCATTGAAGAGATCGTCCCACTCGATCTTTTCCACCCACTGTTCCATCTCGTCCACCGGCATGCCGCTGGCATAGATGCCTCCTACCAGGGAGCCCATACTGGTACCGGCGATACAGGAGATCGGAATCCGCATCTCCTCCAGCACCTTCAACACGCCGCTTTTCCTGCGCCTGGAGCGACAGCGTCGAAAGCGCGCTCAACAAGAGACACAACACTGGAAGAATACGGCCGAGTGGGCGGCGAGCGAAGAAAGGAATACGGCTTTTCATCAAGGGGAACCGGGCATCAGCATGCGCGGTACAGTAGCACAGGGAGGCCCGATAAGAGCGACCGGTGGTCACAAGGCGTCACGAACTGTGAGACAGGTGTCGTTGGGACTCCCTCATGGAGAGCGATACAGGATTAATGGGTAGCCCGGATGCAGCGCAGCGGAATCCGGGATCAACATCGTCGCGTCTCTCCCTGGATTACGCTGCGCTCCATCCAGGCTACGCTACTACGGAACGGGAGCAGGAGTGGGGACTGATCAGAGCAACGGCCCCTGCTGCGGTTTGTGGTAGTCGGCCGGATGCTGCCGGCGGGTGAGCAGGTTCCTGATCCGCCAGTGATCGGTCTCTGGAATGGCGGCGTCGATCTCGATCTGCCCGCCCTGGTTGGTGGCGATCGG
>JARROA010000078.1:0-6581 GCA_037384425.1 Candidatus Thiodiazotropha sp.
CTGGCGGACAGGAACAAGAAAAGGACGCCAAAACCAAAACAGAGCAGCGTCAAGGCGAGCACGGGACCACCGCAGCAACGCCGAGAGAAAATTCTGTTCAACCATCTCATCACTCCATCCAGGCCCATGCGGGCGTTCAGTATCAATAACACAGTAATAAAGTCAGGTATTGGCTTTTTCAAGCGTTATAGCCAAGCGAAAATCAGGGAAAATTGTGAATGGCAACAGAACGATGTCTATATTTTTATTTTAAAACAGCGCGTTACGATCAGCGATCCGCGGTATGCGTAGGCCATTACCCCGTTGCATGGATGGTCTTGAACAACGCACAACAGGCAAGCCTGCCTTCAATTCTGCCGCCTGAGGGCAGCCTCAGTGGGCAGGTTCTGTGCAGCGGGACTCAGGAAACCTCCGATTAACTCTCCTCACGGCGATTGACGAACTTGACCCCCTCCGAGATCAATCGCTCATAGCGGAACTTGTTTTTACCGTCCACCGGGATGTCCAACCCCTCCATCAATTGGAACAGCTCGTCGAGGAAGGTGTCGGACATCTGATGCCACTCCTGGGTATCGCCAACACCTTTCTCCCGCGCCAGCAGGCAGGAGAGTCCACCGACCAGGGAGAGCAGGTCGACTTCACGCTCCGGATTGACACTCTGCAAGGATGAGTCGGTGACCAGGTCGGAGTCGACCTCGGTCGGGATCAGGCCGAAACGCTCGCAGAGCTTGAGCAGCTCCGACTCACGATAGTAGATACTGGAGGGGTAGGTCAGGTCATCACCCGGAGAGGTTTCCGCACCGGTCCCGATCACCAGCTCATCGTCGAAAACGATGAATTTCTCCAACAGGTCCTTGCTGTAACTGCCATTGATCGCCATAAAGCCGTTGACCAGTGCACTGTTACAGCCTATCGGTATGCCCTGACGAAGTTCCTTCACATCTGCGGGATAGAGGCGCAAAAAGCCGTTGACGTGAACCCGGTCGTAGGATTTTTCGCCAAGCTCGACCGAGGCAAACCCGGTATAGCGGAAGTAGAGTTCCTCCGACTCCTTGAGCACCCGCTTGTCCCCTACCAGGACGCAGGCCTCCCGCCAAGGTAAAAATCGCTCGTTTCTTACCGATTCTGCCATAGATTCAACTTCCTTCGTCTCGTCACGCCACACTGCCGTAAGGCTGAGGAGTCTCACCCTTGCGGCGGCTACCCTGCATTCTATACGTCGATTCCCTATGGAAGAATACTCCATACTACCCATTTGCCGATCTGCAACGAGCGCGCGATACGGCCGCCCACCTCAGCATTCAACCAGATTGACGGCAAGACCGCCACGCGAGGTCTCCTTGTACTTGGTCTGCATGTCAGCCCCCGTATCACGCATCGTCTTAATCACTTTGTCGAGCGAGACAAAGTGAGATCCATCGCCACGCAGGGCCATGCGAGAGGCGTTGATCGCTTTCACCGCGCCCATGGCGTTGCGCTCGATGCAGGGCACCTGCACCAATCCGCCGACCGGATCGCAGGTGAGACCAAGATTGTGCTCCATGCCGATTTCAGCCGCATTCTCCACCTGACGCGGCGTTCCGCCAAGTACTTCGGTCAAGGCGGCCGCCGCCATGGAACAGGCGGCCCCTACCTCACCCTGGCAACCCACCTCGGCACCGGAAATGGAGGCGTTCTCCTTGTAGAGCAGGCCGATGGCCCCGGCCGTCAACAGGAAACGCACCACCCCATCCTCGCTGGCTCCCGGTGAAAAGCGCCAATAGTAGTGCAGAACCGCCGGGATGATGCCGGCGGCCCCGTTGGTGGGCGCGGTCACCACCCGCCCCCCGGCGGCATTCTCCTCGTTGACCGCCAGGGCGAAGAGGTTGATCCAGTCCATGGTACCGAGAGGTATGTTCGAGAGTTCGCTGTCGTTGCTGAGCTGACGGAAAAGGCGTGGCGCACGACGTTTGACCTTGAGCCCACCGGGGAGCACTCCCTCGGTGACGCAACCCCGCTCCACGCACTGTCGCATCACCCGCCATATCTCGAGCAGCTGCTGCCGAATCGTCTTCTCGCTGCGCCATACACGCTCGTTCTCAAGCATCAGCTGGCTGATAGAAAATCCTTGCTCCTCGCACTGCGCCATCAGTTCATCTCCACTTTTGAAGGGATAGGGTTGGGGTGTGGCGTCCTCAACCAGTTCCGGCTCGCCACGTGCATTCTCCCGCACCACGAAACCGCCCCCCACAGAATAAAAGCGAGCCTGGTGCAAGGGTTCATCCCGCGCGTCCAGTGCCATGAACAACATGCCGTTGGGATGAAACGCGAGTTGGCGCTTACGGTAAAAGTGGAGATCCCGGTCAGGCTCGAAGCGGATCTCCCAGCCACCCGCCAGGGTGATCGCGCGCTGGTTGCGAACACGCTCTATAAGCTCAGGTATCTCATCGACCGGGACCTTTTCCGGCGTCTCGCCCATCAAACCCAACATCAGCGCACGATCGGTGCCGTGGCCCTTACCGGTCGCCCCCAGTGAACCATAGAGTTCGATACGCAGCCTGACCACTTGTCGCAACAACTCCTGGCGCGACAGCTGGCTGACGAATTGCAAGGCCGCCAGCATCGGTCCCACGGTGTGGGAACTGGAAGGTCCGATACCGATTTTGAACAGGTCGAAAACAGTGACGGCCATTGTCTGCTCCTGAAACTGGTGCCAAATCCGGTCCTGGCGCGAACAATACATAAGCCGCGAGGGTGTCGGGTCTGCCGCACCCTCGTACGGTTACGCGCCCGACTCGCCTATGGGAGGTTTCATGCAGCCCGGCTATCCCTGACTTGAAAACGGCCCCACCTGACCGACCTGTTTCGAGTATATCGGGTCGATGGCGGGAATATCCCCTGTACTCAGTAGGTGACTGCTCGGACCCTGCAAGTGTGCGAACAGCCGAAGTGCGTCTGACGAAACAGGTTTCCAAGAGGCCGGGGCGACCTGAGTGGCACTCAACTTAAATCGGCTATTGGTGGGCAGGGCCCCACCAACCCGTTGAATAAAAAAGACAACAGAGAAGCCCCTTTGCACTTGAGTAGAGCCATTTCAGTCCGACCCGAGCGACCCTTCCTTAAGCCGGCTTCTCGGAACGGCAAGCCGCACCGAAGTACGGGCAAAAAGCGCACAAAACTCACAATAATTGCCTTAGGGCCATTGCGATCCGAACCCCGCTTTATTCCTGCTCCAGATAGCGGGCAAATGTAAGGTCACTGTCGATGACATGATCGATCAGCCAATGTTTCAGGGCAGTCAGGCTGTCGAAGTCGAACTTTCGTCCGCCTTCCTCGATCTCACGGATAAAATCCTGCAGCTCCGCCAGCAGCATCGCATGATCCCGATGGTGGCCGATAAGCGCAGGATAGTCGTGTTCCCGCATGATGCTCTCCTCGTCCCTGAAATGTTGCCGGGTCTCATCCAGAAGTTGATGCATCAGTGTCATCGTCAACGTCCGTGAAACGTGAGATTTGTCCATTGGACTCAGTCGATCCGCCATCTGATTGAGCAGTGAAACCAGCTGTAGATGCTGGTGATCGATCTCGTCGATACCGAGATACCATTCATCCAACCATTCGAGAAAACAGTTCACATCGAGTTCCAATCCACATGTTCCAACATACTGTCGGGCATCCATTCTCACAGTGAGGGCCACAACAACTGACACTCCCTCAGTTCAGGAAGCATAGTCGAAGCTGAGCATTCTCCAATCGAATCCACTGTCGACTGACAGAGGTAAACCTTATCCGATCAAGATCCTGGCGCTCGATTCCCACGTTCGAGAAACCTGCGAACATGTTCCAGAGAGGTATACTCCCTTCGCATCGCCGCATACAGTGAGCGCTCGCTGCCCTCACCAGGACCCCGCAGGACCGCCGGCAGAACTCCACCGTATTGGCTCGCCAGCCGACGTGGCAGCACGCAGAACTCCCCGTTGAAAGGCCATCAGCTGCAATATGATGTCGCTGGAGGAGACCGTTTTCCGATTCAGCGGCCGGATACTGCGAGCCACAGAAACCCACCTTCCAGATGGCGTGTCTGATGGGATAGCGCCGACTGGCTCTGGCGCTGCGGGACGAGGTGCCGGATCAGGAGACAGCGGGCACCGGCGTCATCCAGATCGACTGAGCCGCTCTGCTTGAGGGTCTCCCCCTACGGCGCCGTGAATGGCCGGTCTACCTGAACTGGGCGGTGGAGTGTTTCCGTCTGACCACGAGCGGTGTGGCTGTCGTCACCCAGATCCACACTCACATGTGCTCGGAATTCAATGACATCAGCCAGGCCGTCGTGGAGATGGATGCGGATGTCATCACCATCGAGACCGCCCGTTCCGATAGGGAACTGGCGGCTCGATTCGAGAGCTTCAACTATCCGAATGCGTTCGGACGCGAGATCTATGACATCCACTCGCCGGCAGTCCCGCCATCGGCTGTGATTGTCGGGCTGTTGCAGAACATACTGACGCAGCTACTGCCAGATCGACACTGGATCAACCCCGGTTGCGGACTGAAAATCCGGAACTGGGAGGAGGTCATACCTGCTCTGGAGAATAGGGTAGTGGCCGCACGGGGTTACACAGCGGCCAGCTGCGGGAACTGTCAAGGCAGTGAGGAGAGGGGGTAGCCTGTCCGTTACCCCTCAGTGCCTCGATAAGTGTGTCTGGCGAAACAGCTCCGGCGGCGTGGTGACTGTCCGAGGCCGCTCTTGCATATCGGCCCGGTTGACCAGATAGGCCACGAACTCCTGGTCGCTGTTGAGCACATGATCGATCTGCCAGTATTTGAGTGCCGTGAGGGTCTGCAACGAGAAGGTCCTGCTACCGGCCTCGATCTCTCGCATGCATTCCTGCATCTCCGCCAACAGCATGGCATGTTCGCGATGATGCGCGTTCAGACCGGGATAGTCACTGAACTCCATCAGCGCTTCCTCATCACGAAAATGCTGACGCGTCATCTCGAACAGCTCGGTGAGTTGATGACAGAGTTGATCCAACCCCCCCTGCGGCCTACTCGCGTCGTGCACCAGGAACCGGTGCAGTTCGTTCAGCTTGCCGGCAAGCGCCAGATGCTGCTCATCCACCTCGTCGTATCCGAGCAACCAATCGTCGCGCCAAACCAGGAATGGTCTCATGGAATCAATCTCCTTATTGACTGCAGTGTCAGTCGTTTCTTGTTACTTGAGATCCCCCCTGATCCAGAGTCAGCAGGGACAGCAAAAGGAACGACTCTATTCGTCCTGTAGAGTCCAAAACTTTAGTTCACCCCCCACCTCGCCTTTTGCCGAATCCGACAAAAAAGCATGTAATCGGTAAAATTTGGCCAAAAAACGTGATCTAGATCACCATTTCATGCCAGGTCAGGAAAGCACATCCCAGCTCCGGTGATCCTCAGCGCCACCCTGCACTCCAGCTAAGCTGCTATAGTTTTTTTCGATGCCAGCAGAATCGACCGACCACAAAACCGATTCCCAGCCTACCGGTTCACCACCCGGCGAATCTCGGCATCCACACCTGATCGGCCTGTTGTCACTCCTTCTGCTCGCCGCCTGCAGCAGCCAGCCCCGAATCGCGTCGTCTCCACCGAAATCCACCCAAGTGGAACCCACGCAGAACTCCCTCCTGGTCGTGACAGCCATGCAACAGCTGGACAGGCCATACCGCTATGGCGGTCTCACGCCTGATGGATTCGACTGCAGCGGCCTGGTCTACTATGTCTATCAACGCAGTGGTATCGGTATACCCCGCACCGCCCGCGACCAGCTACGCAAGGCGCGTCCGGTTCCACTGCGCAAACTCGCGCCGGGCGACCTGCTCTTCTTTCGCGAGCGGAGTGAGAAGGCCTCCCATGTTGGTCTCTATGTCGGAGAGGGACGCTTCATCCACGCCTCGACCAGTCAGCAGGCGGTCACCCTCTCGCGTCTGGACAACCCCTACTGGAAGAAACAGCTGATCGGCGCCGGTCGCTTCGGGTATTGAAGCCACGACTCCCGAGCGACTCGGAAGTGGCCGATGACGGTGGTCCCTGCAGTGACCATCGGTTACCATTTATCGTTTAAACGCGCATTTGCGGAATTCGGCCACTGACATGCCGGCCCGCTAACGCCACCCTGCCAGAAAGAGGAAACCTCACGTGTACCGGAAAGAGCTCAAGGTCCTGGACTGCACCATTCGCGACGGTGGACTGATCAACAACTACCAATTCACCGACGAATTCGTCAACGCGGTCTACCGGTCGGCTTGCGAGGCCGGAGTGGATATCATCGAACTGGGCAAGAAACTGGCCGTGAGCGACGAGTATACGCGTGAGAAATACGGCAAATGGAACTTCTGCGACGACGATGATCTGAAACGGGTCATCGACTCCTGCGACAGCGAATACCGCCCGCTGGTGGCGGTGATGTTCGACATCGGCCGGGTCGACGTCAACGCCCTCAAACCGCGCGACGAGAGCCCCTTCGACATGGCCCGTGTGGCCTGCTACGTGCCCGACATCGACAAGGGCCTCGACATGGTCAAGCGCTCCAAGGACCTGGGTTACGAGACCACCATCAACATCATGGC
>JARROA010000079.1:0-11791 GCA_037384425.1 Candidatus Thiodiazotropha sp.
GCATCTGCAGACCTTCAGCCTGCAGGTCGATCTGCCGGAGGGTTGGCTGGCGGTCAGCCAGGGCGAGGGCCCGGAGCTGGCCAATTCCGACCGCCGCCAGCAGGTCATCTGGAGCGCACCCCACCCCCAGGACGAGATCTACCTCATCGCTGCCCCCTTCCACTACGACCACCGTAGCGTGGGCGATATCGAGGCCCAGGTCTTCCTGCGACAGGCCGACCAGGCCCTGGCGAAGCGCTATCTCGATGCCAGCGAACGTTATCTTCGGCTCTATGAGTCGCTCATCGGCCCTTATCCTTACGCCAAGTTCGCTTTGGTGGAAAATTTCTGGCAGACCGGGTACGGCATGCCCTCCTTCACGCTGCTCGGTTCTCGGGTCATTCGACTGCCGTTTATCCTCTACACCTCCTACCCTCACGAGATTCTGCACAACTGGTGGGGCAACAGTGTCTATGTCGACTACGCCAACGGAAACTGGAGCGAGGGACTGACCAGCTACCTGGCTGATCACCTGCTGGCGGAACAGCAGGGACGCGGCAGCGACTACCGCCGCTCCGCACTGCAGCGCTATGCCGACTTCGTCCGCCATGACAACGACTTTCCCCTGCGCGAATTTCGCGGACGCCACTCTACCGCCAGCCAGGCGGTGGGCTACGACAAGGGACTGATGCTCTTCCATATGCTGCGACGGGAGCTGGGTGATACGCGTTTCATCGCGGGGCTGCGCCGTTTCTATCGCGACAACCGCTTCAAAACGGCCGGCTTCAGAGAACTGCAGGCGGCCTTCGAGGCGGTCTCGCAACGCTCGCTGGACGACTTTTTTCAGCAGTGGGTGGAGAGAGAGGGCGCCCCTGCCCTGGCATTGGAGGAGACCCGAATCGAATCGACAGCCTCGGGATACCGGCTCACCGGCGAGTTGGTCCAGACCCAATCCGCAGCCCCCTACCGGCTGCGGATCCCGTTGGCCATCTCGCTCGAGGATGGCGGCATGCAGCTGCAGACGGTGGAGATGACCCGGCATCGGCAGCGCTTTCGGCTCGAGCTGCCGAGCGCCCCGCGCTCACTGAGCGTCGATCCCTGGTTCGACCTCTTCCGCAGCCTCGACCCGGCCGAGACGCCGGCCTCCCTGAGTCAGTTTTTCGGTGCCGAGCGGGTCCTGATCCTGCTCCCTGCCGCCGCGGACGAAAACCTGCTGCGGGGCTACCGCACCCTGGCCGAAGCCTGGGCCGGCGACTTTGAGGCCGCCCGCATCGCTCTCGACTCCGAAGTCGATCGGCTGCCCGGCGACCTGCCGGTACTGCTGCTGGGATGGGAGAATCGCTTCGCTGCCGGCTTTCTCGAACGGCTGTCCGACTACCCGATGCGCCAGAAAAAGGCACAGCTCGAACTCTGGAACCGGTCCTTTGCAACCACTGACCACAGCTTCGCACTGGCCGCCCGACAGCCGGCTTCGCGACAGACCCAACTCTGGATAGCCACCCGCACGGCCGAAGCGCTCCCCGGTCTGAGCCGAAAACTGCCCCACTACGGCAAGTACAGTGCGCTCGTTTTCGCCGGTAAGGTGCCGGACAACCGCTTGAAGCGCCAGTGGCCGATTACCGGATCCCCCCTGCAAGCGCGCTTCTCTTCGGAATCTCCCCCGCTTCTACCCGAACCCGCTCCCCTGGCGCCTGCGCGCAACGCTCAGGGCCAGGACCGTTAGCGAAGCGCGACCGACCTCCCTCCTCAGGACTGGTTTTCCTTTGTTATTCGGCAGTTATATTCGTTAGAATATTGCGGCTCCGGGGTCTGGTACGCCCTGCACATCTCTCGACAAGTATTTGGAAAACAACCTGATGGAAAATCCTTCTCCGAGCGAGCTCGAAGTGGCTCAGCTGATCGTGGAAACCCTGAACCTGGAAGATGTCACTGCCGAGGAGATCGATCGCGATGCTCCCCTGTTCCGCGACGGCCTGGGACTGGACTCGATCGATGCGCTGGAGCTCTCCCTGGGCATCAAGCAGCACTACGGCATCCAGCTGCGGGCGGACGACGAGAACATCACTGCCATCTTCTCCTCGCTCGCGAGTCTCACCCGCTACATCCAGGACAATCGTTGAAGGCCTGGCACACCAATGCCGAGCCGATAGCCGCGGATCACCCCTGTCTGCCCGGTCACTTTCCCGGCCATCCCATCGTGCCCGGCACCCTGCTGCTGGAACAGGTGATCGCGGCGCTGTCGCAACGGCATGCCGGGCGTCGGGTGAGTGAGGTGGTGAGTACGAAATTCATCTCTCCGCTGAAGCCGGGAGAGGCATTCAGCATTCACTTCAGCGAGCGTGGCGACAGTATCGACTTCGAGTGTCGAAGAGGTGAGACGACCCTGACCAGCGGCAAGTTGAAACTTGCCCCGGACGAGGCGCCGCGGTGACGCGGGATTGGCGACAACAGAGAGAGCGCGGCAGCTCCGGCATGCTGCGGCTGATCCGCTGGATCGCCATGCACCTGGGCCGCGGCCCCGCCCGCAGCCTGCTCTATCCCATCAGCTTCTACTTCCTGCTGACGGCCTCAACGCAGCGTCGCGCTTCCCGCGAGTTTCTCTCCCTGGCCTTGGGACGGCCGGCCACCCTGGCCGATCTGGTGCGCCACTTCCATACCTTTGCCAGCACCATCCTCGATCGGGTCTTCATGCTGACCGACCGCTACGACTGTTTCGATCTGAAGATATTCAACCACCATCTGATCGCCGAGCAGCTGGCCCAGAACCGGGGCTGCGTGCTCATCGGATCTCATCTGGGCAGCTTCGAAGCCTTGCGCATCACGGCAGTGATGAAGCGGGCCCTGCCGATCAAGATCCTGATGTACCCGCAACACAACCAGAAGCTGGTCAGCATGTTGGCGGAACTCAATCCCGCCATCCAGGACAGCATCATTCCGCTGGGCCAGCCCGACACCCTGATTCGTGCCCAGGCCTGTGTCGAGGAGGGGTCGATCATCAGCCTGCTGGGCGATCGTGTGGCCGACAGCGGCAAGACCGTCTGCTGTCAGTTTCTTGGACGGGAGACCACCTTCTCCCAGGGACCGGTCCTGCTGGCCTCCCTGCTCAAGGCTCCGGTCTTTCTCTTTTTCGGCCTCTATCTTGGAGGCAACCGCTATGAGATCCATATCGAACGCTTTGCCGATCGGATCACGCTCGAACGCGGCATGCGCGAGCGTGATATCCAGAACTGGACCCAACGCTATGTCGACCGGTTGGAACACTATGCGCGTCTGGCGCCCTATAACTGGTTCAACTTCTATGACTACTGGGGCGGACAACCTGTAGTTACCGATGAAGCGCCCCAACCGAGAGCCCTCGGCTAGGGTCTGTCGACCCCAAGCCAATAGGCCCCGGAACAGATCCAGCCATGAATGGAAGGAACAGCAAGCACCCATATTGGTTTCGAACCGCAAGGGCCCTACTCCTCTTTATCGCCCTGATCAGTACAACATCCTGGGCGGAGGGAAAAACGGAATGGACCCTCGAACGCCTGATGCAGGCCCTGTCCGAAGTGGATCAGCGCCAGTCCCGCTTCGTCGAAACCCGGGAGATCAGCCTGCTCCAGCAGGCCTTGACGCGTCAGGGCAGCCTCTCCTTTCAACGCCCCGACCGCCTGGTCAAGCGCTTCGATCCCCCCAAGGCTCTCAGCTATGAGATCGAGGCCAATCGCCTGCTGATCCGCAAGTCTGACGGCAGCGAAGAGATCGTTCGGCTCGAAAACGCGCCCCAGCTGCAGGCCTATGTGGCTGCCATGCGTGCGGTCCTGGCCGGCGATCTGCATCAGTTGCAACACTATTTCGAGCTGCACCTCGACGGCGTGCGCGAGCGTTGGCGGCTTCGGCTCGTCCCCAAAGCGCCGGCCCTGAGCCGTCAGGTGGAGGCGGTCGAGATCGACGGTTCAGACACCGCCATCAGCCGTTTCCAGATTTTCGAACAGGGCGGGGACCGCATCATCACCCGTCTGCAGCCGTCCGATGCCGAATAGAATCCGACTACTCCTGGTCTGGCTGCTACTCCTGCTGCTGATCGGCGGCTGGCTCATCGGCACCCTGAAGCCGAAGAGCGATCTCAGCCTGTTCCTGCCGCAGGGCAGAACCGAGATCCAGCAGTTGCTGCTGAATGAACTGCACCAGGGCCGGGCCAGCCGCTTGCTGATGATCGCAATCACCGGCGGCGACGCCGAGGGGCGCGCTAACATCAGTCAGGGCCTGGTGGCCGCCATGCGTCAAAGCGATCGCTTCGAACAGGTCGAAAACGGCGCGCCGGGCGATCTCGCCGTCGACGACCAACTGCTGCGTTACCGCTATCTATTGACAGCGCCGCAACGGCTACAGGATTCACTCAGCGTGAATGGCCTGCGCACAGCCCTCAAGGCACGACTGGCGGAGTTGCAGGCCCCGTTGCCGAATCCCTTCAAATCATTGATCGCCAGGGATCCGACCTCCGCCTACGCCTCGCTGTTGAAGGCATGGCACGCCGACAACCGAGTCAACCGCAAGGCGGGGGTATGGTCCTCGCATGAGGGAGACATGGCCATTCTGCTGGCGACCAGCAGGGGCAGTGGACTGGCCATTGAGCAGCAGGCCGAGACCGTGGCTGAGATTCAAGGCGCCTTCGACCGGCTCAATCCCGAAGGCAGTTATGGGATGCTCCTGAGTGGACCGGGCGCCTTTGCGGTGCTCTCCAAACGCTTGATCGAGACGGAGTCCCGCCAGCTGAGCCTGCTGGCATCCGCGGCCATCCGCTCCCCTATCTGCTGTATGCGGCACTGCCGCTGCTCAGCGCCCTGCTGGCGGCCATCCTGCTGACCCGCACCCTGTTCGACAGCCTGCACGGCATCACCCTGGCCTTCGGCGTCACCCTGCTGGGCGTCACCCTCGACTACCCGCTCCACCTCTTCAGCCACCTGACAGTGAAAGAGACGGCGGGGCGTACCATGCAACGCATCTGGCCGACCTTGCGTCTGGGGGTGATCACGACCTGCCTCGGCTACCTGGTGCTGGTAACGACCGACTTCACGGGCTTGAGACAACTGGGCGTCTTCACCCTGGCCGGACTGTTGACGGCGGCCCTGGTCAGCCGCTACCTGCTGCCGGGACTGCTGACAGAAGCCACGCCGCCGCCACCGCGAGGCATCCGCTGGCTGAGTTTCCTCAGCCAGCGGCGTTGGCTGCCGGCGCTGGTACTCACCGGCATCACCCTGCTGGCCGGTGTGATCCTGGGTACCCACTCGCGCATGTGGAACGACGATGTCGGAGTACTCTCCCCCCTGCCGACCCCGTTGCAGGAACAGGATCGCTTCCTGCGCCGGCAACTGATGGCCGATGAGAGCAACCAGATGCTGCTGTTGCGTGGCCAGGATATGGAGCAATTGCTGGTGCGTTGCGAAGCGCTGCGTCCCCTGCTGCAACGCGCCGTCGACGAGCGGTCGATTGGCGGCGCTTCCCTGCCCTGCGACATGCTGCCGAGCAAGGCCCGTCAGCTACAGAGCCAGGGCCGCATCCCACAGCGCACGGAGATGGCGCGTCGCCTCAGCCAGGCGCTCGAGGGTCTGCCCTTCCGCAGCCAGGCCTTCGAGGGGTTTCTCGACGATCTGGAACTCAGTCGTAGCCTCCCCCCGCTTGGCTACGATGCGTTGCACCCGGGGCTGCTGAACGAACGGCTTCAGGTCATGGTCCGCTCTTCCGCAGACGGCTGGCTGGCGCTGGCGCCGCTGCGTCTGGTGACTTCGGGCAAGGCCCTCCCACAACACCTCGAGGGGGCGCCCGACGGGGTCTCCTATTTCAATCTGCGCGAGGAGACCAGCCAACTGATCGGCAGCTTCCGCAAGGAGATTCTGGGGCAGATCGCTCTCGGAATTGCCGTGATGTTGCTTGTACTCTGGCTCGGGCTGCGATCCCTGCGTCATGCCCTGGGTGTCCTGCTGCCGATCGCTGCCGCCATTGTGATCACCCTGGCGCTGCCGCCACTGATGGGGGAAACGATGAATCTGTTTCACCTGATCTCCCTCATGCTGGTACTCGGAATCGGCATCGATTTCAGCCTTTTCTTCTCCCGCCGGAGCGCCCGTGAGGGTGAACACGAAGAGACCCTGCACGCCCTCACGCTCTGCGCGCTCAGCACGGCCTCTGTGTTCGCCATTCTCGGCACCTCGTCCATCCCGGTACTGCATGCCATCGGCACCACCGTGGCGTCGGGCGTCAGCCTGAGCTACTTCGCCACCTACGCCTTCTGGCACCTGCCGCGAAATCCCATGAGGGGACGGAGTTGATGATCCGGCAGACTCTGTCCAAGGTGTCGACAGCGGGCGGCAACTGGCTGGGGCGTCTGTCGCTGATCCTGCTGCTAGCCTATCCGGTTGCGCTGCATCTGGGAGTGGTCAGCGACAGCCTGCAGCCCGCCCTCATCCTGTTGCTGGCTCTGATGCTGTTGTCGGGCCTGCTGATGCTGGCCCGAGGCAACCGCTACGGTTGGGCTGTCCTTGGCGGATTCATGGCAGCCGCCGGTTGGGTCACGCTCTACCACGGCGAGCCCGAGACCCTGCTCAAACTGCCGCCCGTTCTGATCAACGGCATACTCTGCCTCCTGTTCGGATACACCCTGCTGCCGGGACGCAAGCCCCTGATCAGTCGCTTTGCGGAGATCATGCATGGACACGCCCTGGATGCCCTGAGCCTGCGCTACACCCGCGGGGTGACGCTGCTCTGGAGCGCCCTGTTTGCCTTGCTGATGCTGGAGAGCCTGCTGCTGGGACTGTTTGCCGAACCAGAGGTCTGGTCGCTGTTCACGAATTTCCTCAACTACCTGTTCGTGCTGCTGCTGTTTGTCGTCGAATACCGCCTGCGCCTGCGCCGTTTGCCCCATCTCGAGCATGCCGGCTTTTTCAGATTTCTGCTCGATCTGAGACGGATCGACTGGCGGAGGCTGCAATAGTGGCGCACACGCCGTTGATCAGACATACCCCGGAACAGATTCTGGCCTGGCGCGAGGGCAGACCGATCTCCGCCGCGGCCTTCACCCGCGACGTCCTGCGCCTGGCCAGGGCCCTGCCGGAAGGCGGGCAGCTGGTGAACCTGTGCGAGGACCGCTACCTTTTCATGCTCGGTTTTGCCGCTGCCATGCAGCGTGGACTCGTCACCTTGATGCCGCCCAACAGTACCCCCGGCGCCATAAATCAGTTGCTGGACGGCAACAACGGGAGCTATTGCCTCAGCGACTCCGCTGTCGAGGGCATCCATGCGTCCTGCTTCGATATCGAACAGCTGCTGCAACAGCAATCGTCACCTGAGGTTGGGCGGCTGCGACCCATCGCGGCGGATCAGACGGTCGCCGTTCTCTACACCTCGGGCAGCACCGGCCAATCCAAGGCAAACCCGAAGCGCTGGTTCAATCTGCAGCAGGAGGCGGTCAGCGCACTCACACACTTCCCCTTCCAGCGTCATGGCATCAACAGCCTGGTCGCCACCGTACCCTCTCAGCATATGTATGGCCTGGCCACCGCCATCCTGTTTCCCTGGCAGGGTGGTTTCGCCGTGGATGCGGGCCGTCCCTTCTTTCCGGCCGATATCGCCGCCACGCTGGGGCGCCTGCCCGCACCGCGGGTACTGATCACCACGCCACTGCACCTGCGTGCCTGTGTCTCCGCCGGGATCGAATGGCCGGAGGTGGCGTTCGTCATCTCCGCCACCGCTCCCTTGTCACGGGAACTGGCCGAACGTGCCGAGGTGCAAATGAAGACAGCGGTGTTCGAAATCTACGGCTCCACCGAAACCGGATCGGTTGCCGGCAGGCGCACCTCGCGGGAGGATCAGTGGCACCTCTACGAGGGCATCTCGCTGCAGGCGGATAAGACCGGCCATGACATCCTTGGCGGCCATCTGAGCGAAGCGGTGACACTCCACGACCGACTCCGCATCGAGTCCCCCGCAACCTTCCGCTTTCTGGGGCGTGACAGTGACATGATCAAGATTGCCGGCAAGCGGGCATCACTCACGCATCTCACCCACCAGCTGCTGAGTGTTCCCGGAGTGGAGGATGGCATCTTCCTGCCCCCGGCAGAGGAGTCGCCCCAGGCCCGCCTGATGGCGCTGGTGGTGGCGCCGACACTGACCAAGCCGCAGATACTGGAGGCCCTGGCTCACTCGCTCGACGCGGCCTTTCTCCCCCGTCCCCTCTACTGTGTCGACCGGCTTCCCCGCAACGAAACCGGCAAACTTCCTCAATCGGCGCTGCAGAAGCTTCTGCGATCACTTCAGTCCGGCTCCAGCTGAGACAACAGATACGGTATGACATCCGCTTACTCAGATGACATCACAGGATTTCCGTCGCATTGTGCTCAAGGGACGAGCCTCGCATAATGCCCGCTGTTTTGAGTAATCTTCAGAAGCTTTGTAAACGCAGTATGCCGATCACACCGCTTTCGATCACAGCCTATACCCTGACCAACGCCCTGGGAGCTGGTATCGAGGCTTCCCTCACAGCACTCAAGTCCGGGCGCAGTGGCCTGCGTCCCTGTGATCTCGATGAGGTGGATCTCCCGACCTGGATCGGTCGAGTCGAAGGTCTGGAGCAGGTGGCGCTGCCCCCGGCCCTCGGCGACTACGACTGCCGCAACAACCGGCTCGCCTATCTCGCCCTGCAACAGGACGGCTTTGAGGACAGACTCGATCGATTGACGGAACGCCACGGCGCCGAGCGCATCGGCGTCTTCCTCGGCACCAGCACCTCGGGTATCGCCCGCACCGAAGCCGCCTATCTGAGCCAGGGCCCGGAACCCAGCCGTTTGGCACACGATTTCGATTGCGCGAAGACGCACAACATCTTCTCCTGCGTGGCCTTCATCCGCGACCTCATGGGCCTCACGGGACCGGCGCTGGCCATCTCCACCGCCTGCTCCTCCAGTGCCAAGGTGTTTGCCGCCGCTCACCGCTACATCGAGGCGGGGCTTTGCGACGCGGCTCTGGTGGGGGGAGTCGACTCACTCTGCATGACCACCCTCTACGGCTTCAACTCACTCGATCTGATCTCGGACCAACCCTGTCGACCCTGGGACCTGGAGCGTCGGGGCATCAATATCGGCGAGGGCGCCGGTTTCGCCCTGCTGGAGGCCGAGCGTAAGGGGCAGCGAGGCTCCGTTCCACTACTCTTGGGCTATGGGGAATCCAGCGACGCCTACCACATGTCGACCCCGCACCCCGCAGGCGCAGGTGCCGAGTTGGCCATGCGTCAGGCCCTGGAACGGGCCGGTCTGGCCCCGCATCAGGTCGATTACATCAATCTTCACGGTACCGCCACCCGCAGCAATGATGCCGCCGAGGACCGGGCGGTGAGCGGTCTGTTCGGAACGGGTCTCGCCTGCAGCTCCACCAAAGGTTTTACCGGACACACCCTGGGCGCCGCCGGCATCACCGAAGCCATCTTCTCCCTGTTGGCGATCGAGCACGACCTGATGCCGGCGACCCTGCAGTGCCAGTCGCCCGACCCGGAGCTCAAGGCGCATATCCTGCTGCAACCGGTCAGCGACAGGGTGCGACGGGTCCTCAGCAACTCCTTCGGCTTCGGCGGCAACAACTGCAGTCTGCTGTTTGGAGCGCCAGCATGATCACTGTGGCGATACGCGCCGTCGGTCTGATGGCGCCGGGTCTTACCGGCTGGCAGGCTTCGCTGCCGATTCTGCGCGGCGAAACACCATACGCCGCGCAAGCCCTGCCGCCGTTGAAACCCGAGATGCTGAAACCCAATGAACGGCGACGCACCACACAGACCATCAAACTCGCCCTGGTGGCGGCGGACGATGCCCTGCAGCAGATCGACAGACCCGGTGAGCTGTTGTCCGTATTCGCATCCACCGAAGGCGACCTGGATATCATCAACCAGATCTGCCTGGCCCTGACGCGTGAGGAACGACCGGTCTCGCCGACCCAGTTTCACAACTCGGTGCACAATGCGCCTGCAGGTTATTGGTCGATCGCCACCGGCTATCGGCAGGCTTCGACCAGTATCGCCAGTCTGCAGGGCACCTTCGCCGCCGGCCTGCTGGAAGCCGCGCTACAGGCCGACCTCGAAGGCAAGCCGGTGCTTCTGGTCTGTTACGACCTGCCCGCTCCCGCCCCGCTCGATCAGCTGATCGCCAACGCCACCCACTTCGCCAGCGCACTCCTGATTTCGCCGGCTTGCGAAACCGGCGATCGACTGGCCACCCTGGGTTTGAAAACAGCGGCCGAAACGACACAGACGCCACTGCAGGATCCACAGCTGGAGGGTTTTAGAACCGCTCTGCCCGCCGCCCGCGCCCTGCCGCTGCTGCAAGCCCTGGCCAGACGGGAGGCATCGCATCTGCAGCTGCCCTATATTAAGGATCTCGGACTCTGCGTGGAGATCACCCCATGATAACGACCGAAGCGCTGTGCGAACTCATGCCTCACGCCGGCTCCATGTGCCTGATCCAGGAGCTGGTAAGCTGGGACAAAGAGCAGATCGTCTGCCGTACCCGCAGCCATCTCTCGGCACAGAATCCCCTGCGCAGCGGCGGACGACTGAACGCCATTCATGCCATCGAGTACGGCGCCCAGGCCATCGGTCTGCACGGCGGACTACTGGCCAAGCAGAGCGGGGAAAACCCTGGCTCGGGATTGCTGGTGGGTCTGCGACAGATCAGACTCCATCGGACGCGGCTGGACGATACCACCGATCCGTTGCTGATCCACGCCCGTCGGCTACTGGCCGACTCCCGAAATCTGCTTTATGCTTTCGCGATCCATCTCAACCAGGAGCCGGTTGCCGAAGGCAGGGCCGCCATCATCACGCAGCAGGGAGTCGAGAGTTGAAGCGGGCGCTCATCACCGGCGGCAGCGGTGACATCGGATCGGCTATCAGCCGCCGTCTTGCCGAGGCCGGTAACCATGTCATCGTGCATGCCAACAGCCATCCCGAAAGGGCAGAGTCCGTGGTCGCCTCGATCCTCGACCAGGGCGGCTCGGCGGAGAGCTGTTGTTTCGACCTCTGCGACGCACGCCAATCGGCCCACGGCGTCGAGCAGCTGCTGCAGTCGGGTCCGATCCAGATTCTGGTCCACAATGCCGGCATTCACGACGACGCACCGCTGGCCGGCATGAACGAGGCGCAATGGAAGCGGGTCATCGATGTCTCCCTGCACGGTTTCTACCACGTATCCCAACCCCTGCTGCTGCCGATGATGGCCACCCGCTGGGGGCGGGTGATCGCCATCTCCTCCATCGCCGGCATCATGGGCAACCGGGGGCAGGCCAACTACGCGGCCGCCAAGGCTCACGGCCAACAGCGTGGCCCCCGGTATCATCGCGGGCCAGATGACCGACGGCGTTTTCGACAAGCAGGCCATCAAACAGCTGGTGCCCATGCAGCGGGCCGGCACCGCGCAAGAGGTCGCCTCTCTGGTCAACTATCTGGCCTCCGGGGAAGCCGCCTATATATCGGGCCAGCAGATCTCCATCAACGGGGCCATGGCCTGATACGCGATGAACCGGGTCGTCGTCATCCCCGCATTCAACGAAGCCGCCACCATTCGCCAAGTGGTGAGCGGCTGCATGCCCCATGTCGATCGCGTCATCGTGATCGATGACGGTTCCACCGATACCACCCTGGAGCAACTGGCCGACCTGGATATCCTAGCCATCCGTCAGCCTGCCAATCTGGGCAAGGCGGCCTCGCTGCAGAGGGGTTTTCACGAGGCACAGGAGTCGGGCGCCGACTGGGTCGTCACCCTCGATGGTGACGGTCAGCACGACCCTAACG
>JARROA010000080.1:0-6069 GCA_037384425.1 Candidatus Thiodiazotropha sp.
AAGGTTGAAACACTTTGCGATTCCCGGTGCGGTAAACCGCACCCTATACCTTGAGCCGGCCCATCCAAGAAGAAATATCGCGGAGGACGCCAAGAAACGCAAAGCACGCAAAGTCAAAAGAGCCTTGGCGTGCTTTGCGCTTCGTTGCGCACTTTGCGTTATAAACCAGCCATTACGGTGCGGCAAGCCGCACCAGATGGCACTTACTCAAGTAAGTAGCCCGGATGCAACGCAGTGGAATCCGGGGACTCTCCAAGCCTGACCATACCTGGATTACGCGTTGCGCCATCCAGGCTACGCACTTGCTCAAGGTGAATCCTCTGGCAAAGCGTCACGAAAACTTGCTCCCTGCCCGTTGATGCAGTGCCGTTCGGATCCCTGTAGGGAGAAATGAATTTAGTGTTCGTTCGCGGTTATCGATGACCATCGGCGGCCCAATCTTCAAGGGCTCCCAGCGGATACCCATACGTCAATTCACATGAAATATCCCTGCTAAGTCCATGTTTTTCAGAGACTCGCAAACATTCAACCGATACCTTACAAAGTGATGCTATCACACTGGCATATAAGGGATTTAAAAAAAGTTCACGATATATACCAGCTAACTGAAACCCCGGTTCCAAAAATGCTGTCTATACTTTCTACAATACTGAGTGTTTTGCTGGGTTATAGTCATGCGCAGGTTGGGACAGCAGTTTATGCAGTGGGTCGCGGATTGGCTCACCAAGGAGGAACCTCCACCTCAGTCTCCGTTTTGCGACTTCAAACGCATCTGTTACGAATTGAAACCGGGCGACGTGCTGCTGGTGGAAGGCCGCAGTCGGGTCAGCAATGTCATCAAACAGATCACCCAGAGCTCCTGGACCCATTCCGCCCTCTTCATCGGTCGTATCTACGACATCCGTGATCCACAGTTGCAGCAACGCGTACGCATGGCCTATCAGGGCGATCTCAACGAGCCGCTGCTGGTGGAGGCGTTGCTGGGCCAGGGCACCATCCTCGTGCCGGTCTCCAAATACCGCCGGGACCATCTGCGAATCTGCCGCCCAACCGGACTCGAACCGGAAGACGCACAGCAGGTGGTGGCGCATGCCATCCATCATCTGGGTACCGATTACGACATGCGCCATCTGTTGGACCTGGCGCGCTTCTTCTTTCCCTGGGCCATCCTGCCGAGGCGCTGGCGCTCCAGCCTCTTCGAACACAATGCAGGCATACCCACGCGCGCTGTCTGCTCCTCATTGATCGCCTCGGCCTTCAACAGTGTGAACTTTCCCATCCTGCCTTTCATCGACCGCGACGATGACGGCAGCCTGCGCTTCTTCAAGCGCAACCCGAGACTGTTCACACCCAAGGATTTCGACTACTCCCCCTACTTCGACATCATCAAATACCCCTTCCTGGGACTGAACGAACTCAGCGTCTACCGGCGCCTGCCCTGGTCCGAAGAAGAGATCCTCTATAACGACGACGTGCGCGGTTTCGCCGTCAGCCGTGGTCAGATCGCGCAGCCGCCCGCCCCCCGCAAGGTATTCCGTCTCTTTCCGAGAAAAGGCAAGAAGGCGATTCCGGAGCAGGCGCAAGAGGCTCAAAAAGAGTACTCAATCACCGATGCACCCGGTGGTGCAGGAGGCTGACCCATGAGCACGCTCGGCATCATTCTCATCCTTGTCACCTTGTGGGGACTGGCCTACGGCTCCGCCCGCGCCATCGTCTGGATCCTGGTGCCCCCGATACTGATGCTCAGCCTGCAGCTGGCTGGTCTGCTGAGCCTTCCCGTGGCAGCTCCGCTGTGGCTGATCTATGCCATCGCCCTGCTCCTCTACAGCCGCCCCGAACTGCGACGACAGCAGATCACCCGCCCTCTGCTGATGACCTTCCGCAAGGTGATGCCGGCCATGTCGGAGACCGAAAAGGCGGCCCTCAACGCAGGCAGCGTCTGGTGGGACGGCGAACTCTTCTCTGGCCAACCCGAATGGCAGCATCTGCTATCGCAGCCCGCCTGCCGCCTCAGCGAGCGGGAACGCGCATTTATCGAGGGACCGGTTCAGGAACTCTGTGACCTGCTCGACGATTGGCATATCACTCACAAGGCACAGGATCTGCCACCGGAGATCTGGAGCTTCATCAAGCAGAACGGCTTCTTCGGCATGATCATCCCGACCAGTGAGGGAGGGCTTGGTTTCTCCGCCTACGCCCACTCCCAGGTGGTAATGAAGATCGCCAGCCGCAGCATCACCGCCGCGGTGACGGTGATGGTGCCCAACTCACTCGGGCCAGCCAAGCTGCTGCTTCAGTACGGAACCGATGAACAGAAGGCCCGCTACCTGAAGCGCCTCGCCAGCGGCGAAGAGATTCCCTGCTTCGCCCTCACCGGTCCACAGGCCGGCAGCGACGCGGGATCGATACCCGATCTCGGTGTGGTCACCTACGGCGAACACGAGGGAGAGGAGATCCTGGGCATCCGCCTCAATTTCGACAAACGCTACATCACCCTGGCCCCGGTGGCGACGCTGATCGGACTTGCCTTCAAGCTCGAAGATCCGGAACAGCTCCTTGGCGACGATCCCGAGCCCGGCATCACCGTGGCCCTGATTCCCAGGCAGACATCCGGCATCACCATCGGCCAGCGCCACATGCCGTTGAACATCCCGTTCCAGAACGGCCCCGTCTCGGGTCGTGACGTATTCATCCCCCTCGACTGGGTGATCGGCGGACAGGCCGGCGTGGGACAGGGATGGCGCATGCTGGTCGAGTGTCTCTCCGAGGGTCGCGGCATCTCCCTGCCCGCCCTCTCCACCGGCGCCGGCAAGGTCGCCAGCCGCTACACCGGCGCCTATGCCGCGGTCCGCAAGCAGTTCAACCGGGCCATCGGCGAGTTCGAAGGGGTCGAGGAGGCGCTGGCACGTATCGGCGGTCTCACCTACCAGATGGATGCCGCCCGGCGCCTCACCCTGAGCGCCCTGGACAGCGGCGAGACACCCTCTGTAATCTCCGCCATCGTCAAATACCATCTCACCGAGCGCTACCGCCAGGTGATCGGCGACGCCATGGATGTTCAGGGTGGCAGCGGCATCTGCCTCGGACCCGACAACCTGATCGGCCGGGCCTACCAGAGCGTGCCCATCGCCATAACGGTGGAAGGGGCCAATATCCTGACCCGCAGCATGATCATCTTCGGCCAGGGGGCGATCCGCTGTCACCCCTATGTGTTAAAGGAGTTCCAGGCCGTGGAGCAGGCGGACAGCGCCTCCGCCTTGAGCGCCTTCGACGAGGCGCTGTTCAGCCATATCAGCTTCGTCATGACCAACTTTGCCCGCACCTTCTGGTTCGGCATCACCCATGGCCGTCTCTCGCGAAGTCCGCTGGAGGGACCGACCAGACGCTACTTCCAACGCCTCAACTGGATGTCCGCCGCCTTCGCCCTCAGCGCCGACATCGCGCTGATGACCCTGGGTGGTGCCCTGAAACGCAAGGAACGCCTGTCGGCGCGACTCGGCGACATGTTGAGCGAACTCTATATCGCCAGCGCCACGCTCAAACGCTTCCATGAAGAGGGGCAACAGGAGAAGGATCTGCCCCTGATGCAGTGGGCCATGGACGACTCTCTCTATCGCATCCAGCACGCCCTGCGCGCCTTGCTGCGCAACCTGCCGGTACGCCCGCTGGCCTGGCTGCTGCGCCTGGTGATCTTCCCCACAGGACTACCCTTCTACAGACCGACCGACGCCCTCGACCATCGGGTTTCAAAACTCCTGTTACGTCCGGGTGAGACACGCGACCGACTCACCGACGGTGTCTATACCACCCAGAATCCGCAGTTGCGCTTCGGCCAGTTGGAGCTGGCTCTGCAGGCGGTGGCGGAAGCGGCACCGATCGAAAAGACATTGCGTCAGGCCAGGCGCGCCGGTCAGCTCAGAGCCAGTGATGAGAGCGGTCTCATCGAGGAGGCTATCAACCTCGGCATCCTCAGCGAAGCGGATCGAGAAATCCTGGAAAGGGCCAGCACACTGCGCAATATCATCATCCAGGTCAACGCCTTCGACCGTCTGACTGAACAGGAACTGGATAAAGACAAGCGTGGTGATGGCACTTCCCTGCTGAACCGCCTGGGTGTCGCTTAGAACGGATAGACCACCTGATTGGAGGAGCTTGCCATGCCTAGGCCGTCCGACGCTGCCCGCCCGGTCTATGTGGTGGACGGTAGCCGCAGCCCTTTTCTGAAAGCGCTGGGACCTCCCGGTCCGTTTCGCGCCTCCGACCTGGCGCTGGCGGCCGGAAGGCCGCTGCTGCTCAGGCAGCCCTTCCCGCCCGAACAGTTGGATGAGGTGATCCTCGGCTGTATCGCCCCGGGTCCAGACGAGGCCAACATCGCCCGCGTGGTGGCGCTGCGTCTCGGCTGCGGAGACAAGGTGCCGGCCTGGACGGTACAGCGCAACTGCGCCTCGGGCATGCAGGCGGTGGACAGTGCCGCGCTCGATATCGCCAGCGGTCGCGCCGAGCTGGTACTCGCCGGCGGTACCGAAGCCATGTCCCACCACCCGGTGCTGCTGAACGAACGTATGGTCGCCTGGCTGGCCGACTGGAACAGGGCCCGCGGGGCCCTGGCCAAGGGACGCCAGCTGGCCGCCCTGCGTCCGCACCACTTCCAGATCATCATCGCCCTGCTGCGGGGTCTCAGCGACCCCCTGGTGGGGCTCTCCATGGGCCAGACGGCGGAGAAGCTGGCCTGGCGTTTCGGCATCGACCGCGAAGCCATGGACCGCTTCGCCCTGCGCAGCCACCAGCGACTCGCCAGCGCCCTCGACAACGGCCGGCTGAGCGAGATCGAATCCCTGTTCGACAACCACGGCAACCTGTATCAGGCCGACGACGGCTTGCGCCGCGAGAGCAGTCTGGAAAAACTGGCCAAGCTGAAACCGGCCTTCGACAAACCGGTGGGCCTTGTCACCGCCGGCAACAGTGCCCAGATCACCGATGGCGCCGCGATGCTCCTGCTCGCCTCCGAGCAGGCGGTCGAACGCCATGGTCTGCCCATACTCGGCCGCGTGGTCGCCAGCCAGTGGTCGGCCCTCGATCCCAGCCAGATGGGATTGGGCCCGGTGCACGCCATGGGCCAACTGCTGCAACGGCTGAAGTTGAAAAGCGAAGCGATCGACTTCTGGGAGATCAACGAGGCCTTCGCCGCCCAGGTGCTGGCCTGTCAGGCGGCCTGGCAGGATGCCGCCTATATGCGCGACGAGGTGGGCCTGAAACAACTGCCTGCTGCCATTCCCGAGGACAGGCTCAACGTGGACGGGGGAGCCGTCAGTATCGGTCATCCGGTGGGCGCCAGCGGCGCCCGGTTGGTGCTGCATCTGTTGAAGACCCTTCAACAACAGGAAGCGAAACGCGGAATCGCCAGCCTCTGCATCGGGGGTGGACAGGGCGGCGCCATGTTGCTGGAGGCCGTGCCATGAACAGACATCTGCACCTGGTCTCCGATCCACAGGGCATCGCCTGGCTGCATATCGATCATGCGGACAGCGCGGTCAATGTCCTCTCCCTGGAGCTGTTGCAGGAGCTCGACAGTGTGCTCGACGAGTTTGAGGCGACCCGGCCCAAAGGCCTCATCATCCTCTCCGACAAAGCCAACGGCTTCATCGCGGGCGCCGACGTGACCAGCTTCAAGAGCGGCATGCACCAGCACGAGACGGAGGCACACATCCGTCAGGTGCACGCGCTCTTCGAGCGTCTCGCCAGACTGCCGCTGCCGACCCTGGCGCTGATCCACGGCTTCTGCCTCGGCGGCGGCCTGGAACTGGCGCTCTGCTGCGACTACCGGGTGGCGCGGGACGATCCCGGCACCCGGCTCGGTTTCCCCGAGGTGAGACTCGGCATCTTCCCCGGCTACGGCGGGTCCCTGCGCAGTATCGAATGCATCGGCGCCCTGGCGGCCATGAAGCTGATGCTCGGCGGTCGCAGTCTGAACGGCAGGCAAGCGCGCAAATTCGGCCTGGTCGACCGGGCGGTGCCCGAGCGTCAGTTGCAAGCGAATGCCCTCGACATGATCCGGCGCCAGCCCGTGCC
>JARROA010000081.1:0-5429 GCA_037384425.1 Candidatus Thiodiazotropha sp.
AAGGGCATCCTGCGGCTGCTCTCCCAATTGCTGGGACTCAACCGCGGCCGGGTGCTGCTGCCCTGTCCGGACGACGGCACCCTCGACATCCGCTATGCCTACGGTCTCACCAAGGAGGAACGCTCCCGCGGGCGCTATATGATCGGTGAGGGCGTCACCGGCAAGGTCTTCCAGACCGGCCAGCTGGCGCTGATCCAGAACATCGACGAAGAGCCCACCTATCTGGCCCGGGCGGTGGACCGTACCACCCTGCCCAACGAAGCGGTCTCTTTCATCGCCGTGCCCATCGTCATCGAGGAGTACCCCGCCGGTGTGCTGGCGGTGCACCGACTGCGCCAGCGGGAACGTCCCTTCCGCCGGGATGTGGCCCTGTTGCAGGTGCTTGCCACCCTGATCGGCCAGGTGTTGCGGGTCAATGAACTGATAGCCGAGCGCACCGCCCAGCTGATGAGCGAGAACCAGCTGCTGAAGAACAAGCTGGAGAGCAAGGGAGCCCGTTACGGCATCATGGGCCAGAGCCCTGCCCTGCAGCAGGCGATCCAGCAGGCCCTGCAGGTGGCCAGCACCGGCACCACCGTGCTGCTGCTGGGCGAATCGGGCACCGGCAAGGAGCGCTTCGCGCGCATGCAGCACCTGGCCAGCGACCGGGCCGAAGGCCCCTTCGTCAGCATCAACTGCGCGGCCATCCCCGCCACGCTGATAGAGTCTGAGCTATTCGGCCACGAGAAGGGCTCCTTCACCGGCGCCACCGGCATGAAGCGGGGCAAGATCGAGCTGGCCTCCGGCGGCACCCTCTTCCTTGACGAGATCGGCGACCTGGATCTCGACCTGCAGGCCAAGCTACTCAAGGTGCTGGAGCACAAGGCCATCCAAAGGGTAGGCGGCAGCAAGGAGATCCCGGTGGATGTGCGCATCCTCGCCGCCACCCACAAGAACCTGCAGGAGGCGGTGAACGACAACCGCTTCCGCCTCGACCTCTTCTACCGCCTCAACATCTTTCCCATTCGCCTGCCGCCCCTGCGCTCACGCCAGGGCGACGTACCGATCCTGGCGCGCTATTTTCTCAACCTGGCGAATCAGGAGTACGGGCGTAATCTCAGCTTTGGCCCCGGTGCCCTGGAGATGCTCGACGGCTACCCCTGGCCGGGCAACATCCGCCAGCTGGAAAACCTGGTCAAGCGGGCGGTGCTCATGAGCACTGACAGTCTGATCACCCGTGAGCTGATCAAGCAGATCCTCAGCGACGAGGACGGTATCAACGCACCGGAGAGCAGTCAGTTCTCACACAGTCATCGCCCCTACTATGACGAACGGCCGCCACTGCCCAGCACTCCGGGCAGCACCCCAATCAGCAACCCAGGCGTTCCCGATGGCATGCGCCCCTACGCACGAGTGCGCGAGGACGAGAAGGAACGCATACTCGACGCCCTGCAACGCCACCAGGGCAACAAGACCCGGGCCGCCATCGGCCTGGGGATGACACCGCGACAGCTGCGTTACCGGATCCAGAAATTGGGACTGGAGGGGGAGAGATGAGCATGGAGTCTGGTGAATAGATCGCTTATCCGTCCATGCGGATGCTCGGTTCAAGTATTGAGGAACGGGTGGAGATGTTTTGCGTTTTTCGAGGAGAGTTTTGAGTTGAGGTGTTCGCTGCGCTCATGGGTTATTTAGACCCCCCTCTCCCTGGCCCTCTCCTGCGAGGGGAGAGGGAAAGTGTTCTTCGAGTGCATCGGGCACTTCCTGTCACCTCGTGTTATCAAGCCGCGTGTTCACTTCTGCTCTTGATCCAGGTGTCCCCTCTCCCTAGCCCTCTCCCGCTAGGGGAGAGGAAAGTGTTTTTCGAGTGCATCGGGCACTTCCTGTCACCTCGTGTTATCAAACCGCGAGTTCACTTCTGCTCTTGATCCAGGTGTCCCCTCTCCCCTTGCGGGAGAGGGCCAGGGAGAGGGGGGTCAAAAAACCCGTGAGCGCAGCGAACTCATTGCGCAAGTTGATGCTCAGGAGTAAGTCCCGTCACCTCCACCGCGCCGCGGTCAGGGCGGTGATCTCTTGGGTTGCCATAGAAATCCTCGACAATGGGCAGATCGAGCGGTATGTCATTGCCGTCGATTCGCGTTCCGCTGTTGATGAGCGGTGAGTATTCAACCAGATTGCCCGAAAAATCAGCCGTAACGTAGGGCGCTTCCGAACCTACCCGGAAGAGATCGCCCACCCAGTCTCTATACCATTCAAGCGCGTCATACCAGCTCAAGAACGGCGTGTCGTAGTAGTTGTAGCCGGCGAAGTCCGAGGTGTCGCTGAGTCCAATGAACTCGGGAATGATGTTGTTGTAGATTGCCGACTTTACCGAGGCCGGACCGGTAAGCCTCACGGAAAAACTGTCACACTGCAGCGTCCTTCCCTGATCGCTGACGTAGGAGTCACCCTCGATCTTGAGCAGCGAGTTGTTGCGGAAGATAAACCCATCGAAGCCGTCGGCGATGATATTCAGCATGAATCCGCCGGAGGGTCCGAAAATATTATTCTCGAACAGAAAGTTGCGCAGCTTGATATCGCTCATCCAGTTCGTGTAGTCCGCATAGGGACTTGACTGCAACATGATGATCATCGATTCCGTATGATAGATACGGTTTTTCTTGAAACTGACGTTGCGAATGTCGTAGCCCATGTTGGCGCCGGCTTCGTAGGTGATGATGTAGGGCTGGAATCCATCCGAGTGGATATTGCAGGTGGTGCCGGCATTGTCGTTGTAGCCGTCATCCGTGTTATAGATCTCATTGCCTTCAATGAGATAGTTCCTGCCAAGAATGAGGCCCATGCCATCGTGGGTAATGTGGTGAATGGTGTTGTTTCGGATGATGGCGTCATGGGCGCCACCATGAATCCCATGCGCCGTATGAGTCACTTCGTTGTCTTCGACGATGATGTAGCGGCCACCGATCTCGATCCCGGTGTTGTTGAAATAGACGCTGCAGTCCGTGGCGCTGGCAATGGGACCGACTCGCTTCACCACGTTGTTCTTGATATGGACGAAACGACCGTGCTGGATGGAGACGCCGTCCTCAATGGTCAAACCTTCGATACGGATGCGAAAGTCGCGCAGGGTCGGATTGAGCGGGCCGCTGATCGCGTACTCTGAGTCTTTGGGATATTTATCGTGATAGCCGCTCGGCGATACACGATTGCCGATTTCGAGTCTGCCCAGCCGTGCGAGGTGCTCCTCCCCTGGAGCTGCCTTGTAGGTGACCCAGTCTGTATACAAGGGCGGACGGTTTTCCAACACATCCACGGTATCATAGGGATTGCTGGTGAAGGCGAGTTGAACATCGCCATAGTAGCCCTCATGCAGCAGAACGGTGTCGCCACTGGCCACAACCGAAGTGACTTTCGCGATACTCTCGAACGGAGCGCCGGCGGATCCATCGCCAGTCGTGTCATCACCGGTTGCGGCATTCACATGATAGACATGGGGCGTAGCGGCGTGTTGGCAGTTGACGCTGTCCTCATAGTCCGTCAGACCGTCCTGATTGTTGTCAAAACCGTCGCCGCAGATCTCGGGCTCACTCGGGCTGACCGAGCTGTTCATATCGTTCAGATCATCGCCGCCGCAGAATATCGACTTGTGGTTATCATAGTCTCTGTCCAGGCAGTTATCCGGGTCATTGGTGACTGCATAGTACTGGCCGTCGTATAACAGCCACTCACCCTCGCCGCTGGGCGGAGTCGTCCCACTTCCGGTTGTCCCACTTCCGGTTGTCCCACTTCCGGTTGTCCCACTTCCGGTTGTCCCGCTTCCGGTTGTCCCGCTTCCGGTCGTCGAGGAACCTGTTTCATCTCCACCTGGCGCACAGGCACAGATGAAGAGCGTGAGTACGATGACATGCAGGCGAAACAGTCTACTTACCAGAGAGATGGAACTCATCCTTTACCCCTTTCACAACAAATACCAGATAGTCGTCCAACGGCTATGTCTCCAGTCAATCCCCATGGATCTGTCGACTAGGCTGCACTCCTTATTGTTTCGATATCATCTATATAGATCAAAAACAGCGATAAGATCCGTATTAACCGGGTATTCGCGAACGGAAACAAGAACAAAATTCATCGAGAAAAGAAAACGTTAACTACTTCACTGCGACACGTGTCGGCGTAACGGCAGTGACCATCCCCCAAGCGGCCATTTGGCGCCTCCCTCACTGGGATCGGTTTGCTTTACTGCCGTCACCCAACTGCCTCCATGTTTCCCTTAGTTTTTTACGTAGCCCGGATGGCGTGAAACGGAACAGGGGGCTCAACGTCGATCCACACTCAGACGGACAATCCAGACACTTTGTCCGCCCCTCGATGGACATTGTCGACAATCCCCTTTTTGCCCAATTGGCCTGCAACGGCAATATCGCCTTATCTTGTTGATTATAAGCATCTTTCAAACCCTGGCACAGGCATTGCAATTACCCAATCGTGATTTCAATAACACAACTGGAGACCAATCCAATGAGTACATCACCCCAAACGATCGCCAAGAACATGAGCTGCCTGCGCCCCCTCAACGCCGATGGTCTGAAAGACCTGGGCGAGAAGGGCAAGGCCAATCCCGACGCGGTGGTCACCCTCAAGGCCAAGACCGTCTGCGAGGGTCAGTTCCGCATGCAGACCTATGTGCGTGACCTGGAGCCGATGCTGATCGACGAGCCGCCGCACCTGCTGGGCGAGAACAACGCCCCTAACCCTTCCGAGGCAGTACTGGCCACCCTGGGCGCCTGCCTGGCGGTCGGCGTGCACGCCAATGCGACCGCTCGCGGCATCAAGCTGAGCAAGCTGGAACTGGAACTGGAAGGCGACATCAACGTCACCGCGGTCTGGGGCACGGGTGATCTCGACGAAGCCAAGACCCTGGGCTTCTCCGCCGTGCGGGTGAAGATCGATGCCGAGGGCGACGGTCCCCAGGAGGAGATCGACGAAATTATCGCCCACTCCAATGTCTGGTCACCCGTTGCCAACACCCTGCGCAACAACGTGGCCCTGGAAGTGGTTCCGGCCTGAAGCATCAATCCAGGAGAAAGACCATGAGCGTACCCGCCTCCATGCTGCCCGACGCACTGTTTCCGGTGGATGAACTGCTGAGCGCCACCCAGGAGATCGTCGATCAGGATCTCAAGCCGCTGACCGTGAAGATCGACCTCGAGGGCCTCTACCCCGAAGAGGTCATGCGGAAACTCGGCACCGTCGGCGCCTTCCGCCACCATCTGTCGGCGACCCGGCCCGACGGTGAGACCGATATGGGCGCCGCCATCCAAGCGATGTCTGTCGTCTCCCACGAGTGTCTCTCCACCGGCTTCGCCGCCTGGTGCCAGGACACCTGTGGCTGGTATCTGCAGAACTCGGAGAACGACGCCCTGCGTGAACTCTGGCTGCCGAAAATCGCC
>JARROA010000082.1:0-5326 GCA_037384425.1 Candidatus Thiodiazotropha sp.
TTCGATCTCGGCTTGGTTGGAATGAAATCTTCCCTGCAGGTCGGTGCAGGTCGAGACGAGATTTTCATGTTCCTGGCGGTGTGCTTCCAGGCCGGGGTAGCCGCGCTCTGCCATCAGGCCCGAAGGGAACGCCCCTGTGTCAAACCTCAGCCAAGCCGAGTGTCTCCATGGACCAGCGCGGCATCACCTTGATGCCCAGTGGCTCGGACAGCCCGGCCATCAATCGCTGACAACCGGCATAGGCGATCATCGCGCCGTTGTCGGTGCAGAACTCGGGACGGGGATAGTAGGCCTCCCCCCGCTCTTTCGCCATCATGTCAGCGATGCGCTGACGCAGCCGCCGGTTGGCGCTGACCCCGCCGGCCATCACCAGTCTCGGAATGCCGGTCTCCCGCACCGCACGGCGGCATTTGATCGCCAGCGTCTCCACCACCGCGTCCTCGAAGGCACGGGCGATATCGGCCAGGGTCTGCTCCGGCACCGGCTCGCCCTCCTGGCGTTTCGCCTCATCGAGAGTGTTGAGGGCGAAGGTCTTGAGACCGCTGAAGCTGAAATCGAAGCCGGGGCGGTCGGTCATGGGCCGGGGAAAGGTGTAGCGGCCGGGATCGCCCCGTTCCGCCAGACGGGCCAGCTCCGGACCACCGGGATAGGGCAGTCCCAGCAGCTTGGCGGTCTTGTCGAAGGCCTCGCCGGCGGCATCGTCGAGGGAGTCACCCAGCAGCCGATAGCGGCCGATGCCGTCCACCTCCACCAGTTGCGTGTGGCCACCGGATACCAGCATGGCGACAAAGGGGAATCGGGGGGGATCGGCCTCCAGCATCGGCGCCAGCAGATGACCCTCCATATGGTGCACCCCGATCGCCGGCACCCCCCAGGACCAGGCCAGACTGCGTCCTACGGTGGCCCCCACCAGCAGGGCGCCGACCAGCCCGGGACCGGCCGTATAGGCGACACCGTCGAGGGACTCGGGCCCGATACCCGCCTCCGCAAACAGCTGGCGGACCAGGGGCAGCACCTTGCGCACATGGTCGCGAGAGGCCAGCTCCGGCACCACGCCACCATATTCCGCATGTAGCGCCACCTGGCTGTGCAGGGCGTGCGCCAACAGGCCCCGGTCGCTGTCATAGACGGCCACGCCGGTTTCGTCACAGGAGGTTTCTATGCCCAATACACGCATTTTTCCGAAATTTCGCCTTTTTTCGTGACGTCACCTTTGCATTGGGCGCCGTCAATGAGTAGAATTTCCGCCTTTCATCCGGCTGAGCAAGCTTAACAGATCTAAGGAAACTGAATAGATGCCTAACGTACGCGTTAAAGAGAACGAACCTTTCGAAGTCGCCATGCGCCGTTTCAAGCGCTCCTGCGAGAAGGCCGGCGTCCTGGCCGAGGTCCGTCGCCGCGAATTCTACGAAAAGCCCACCTGGGAGCGTAAGCGCAAGGCCGCTGCCGCCGTCAAACGCACCCTGAAGAAGATCTCCCGCGAAAACCGCCGCTTCGAACGCCAGTACTGATCCCTCCCCGACAGGGGCTCTCTCGAGCATGCTGAAGACCCGCATCCAGGACGACGTCAAGGCCGCCATGAAGGCCAAGGACAAGGCGCGCCTGGGCACCCTGCGTCTGATTACCGCCGCCATCAAGCAGCGCGAAGTCGACGAGCGGACCGAGCTCGACGACGACCAGGTGCTGGCGGTGCTGGAGAAGATGATCAAGCAGCGCCGCGACTCCATCGCCCAGTACGAAAGCGCTGGTCGTCAGGAACTGGCCGCTCAGGAGAAGAGCGAGATCGCGGTGATCGAGGCCTATATGCCCGAAGGCCTGAGCGAGGAGGAGATCGCGGCCATGGTCGACGCCGCCATCAGCGAGTCAGGGGCCGAGGGCATGCGCGACATGGGCAAGGTCATGGGCCTGGTCAAACCCAAGATGCAGGGCCGCGCCGACATGAGCCAGGTCAGCGCACTGGTCAAGCAGAAACTCTCCGGCTGACGGTCGTCCGCCTATCTCCCATGGGCAGCTGACACGAGATGCCCGGCAAGATCCCCGATCAATTCATCGATGAGTTGCTCAACCGCGTCGATATCGTCGACGTGATCAACCACCGCGTGCCGCTGAAAAAGGCCGGCCGAGAATTTCAGGCCTGCTGCCCCTTCCACGACGAGAAGACCCCCTCCTTCACCGTCAGCCCGCAAAAACAGTTCTACCACTGCTTCGGTTGCGGCGCCCACGGCTCGGCCATCGGCTTCCTGATGGAGTACGACAACCTGGGCTTCGTCGAGGCGGTGGAGACGCTGGCCGATTCCATCGGCATCGAAGTGCCCCGGGAAGGCGGTCAGGAACAGGGCCCCGACAGGCGACCGCTCTACGCCCTGATGGAAGAGGCCTCGCGCTTCTTTCAGCAGCAGCTGCGCCACCACCCCCGGGCCCAGACCGCCGTCGACTACCTGAAGTCCCGCGGCCTGACCGGCGAGATCGCCGCCCGCTTTCACATCGGCTTCGCCCCGCCGGGCTGGGACAATCTGCTGAGCGCCCTGGGCAGGGACCAGGCGGCCACCCGGCGGCTTGCCGAATGCGGCCTGATCATCGAACAGGACAGCAAGCGCTACGACCGCTTCCGTGACCGCATCGTGTTCCCCATCCACGATAGCCGCGGCCGGGTCATCGGCTTCGGCGGCCGGGTGCTGGGCGACGACAAACCGAAATACCTCAACTCCCCGGAGACGCCGCTGTTCCACAAGGGGCGCGAGCTCTACGGCCTGTACGAGGCGCGCAAAGCCAACAACAAGCTGCAACGGCTGCTGGTGGTCGAGGGCTACATGGATGTGGTGGCACTGGCCCAGTTCGGCATCCGCAATGCCGTGGCTACGCTGGGTACCGCCACCACCCAGGAACACCTGGAGCTGATCTTCCGAACCTGCCCCGAGGTGGTGTTCTGCTTCGACGGTGATCGCGCCGGCCGAGACGCGGGCTGGAAGGCCCTGCAGACCACCCTGCCGGTGATGCGCGATGGACGTGAAGTCCGCTTTCTCTTCCTGCCCGAGGGAGAGGACCCCGACAGCCTGGTGCGCAAGGAGGGTCGCGAAGGCCTGGAGCGGCGCCTGGATCAGGCACAGCCCCTGTCGGAGTTCCTGTTCAACCAGCTTACCGCCCAAGTCAAGATGGAGACCATCGACGGCCGGGCACACCTGGCCGAGCTGGCCAAGCCCTATCTGGAGCGACTGCCCAGCGGCCTCTTCCGGCGCATGATGTTTCAGCATCTGGAACAACTCGTGGGGATTCGTGACAGGACACTCGAGCGGGCCGGTGGCGTGCCTGGAAACGTGACCCGGGCGGCGGTTTCCAACCCCTCCTTCAAGAGTCAGCGCCCGACGCCGATACGTCTTGCTATTGCACTTCTGCTGGACAATCCCCATCTGATACGGGTGGCGGAAGCGGTAGACGACAGCTGGCAGGCGTGGAACACGACCGGTACCCTGATATTGACGCAACTGCTTGAAATTATTCGTTCTCAACCTACGCTTAACAAAGCGGCTCTGTTGGAACGCTGGCGCGACAGTGAGCACTTCGCCCACCTCAACAAGCTGGCACAGTACACCTTCGACCTACCGGACATGGACCAGGAAACTGAACTGAGGGATGCCCTGGTCAAGCTGAATGAGCAGTTCCGCAAGGAGAGCCGCCCCCTCCCCGGGAATCTCAAACCCAGCGAACTGTCTGATAGAGAGCGGGAAGCGCTGAAACAGCGCTATCCGGGGTCGACAACCGACGACGAGGCGTCCGAATGAATCCTATCATTATGGTAATCCCCAATATCTCTGGCACACGCATATAAAGCTGTGCTAATATGGTGCGTTCAGTCTGAACGCGGTGGACCCCGTTTCAATTCAAGGTAAAAGATGAACCAGGAACAGCAGCAATCTCAATTGAAACAACTGATTGCAAAGGGTAAGGAGCAAGGTTTTCTGACCTATGCCGAGGTCAATGACCACCTGCCCGACGGCATCGTTGAGCCCGAGCAGATCGAAGACATCGTTCGCATGATCAACGACATGGGTATCACGGTGCACGAGACGGCGCCCGACCTTGAAGAGAGCACCCTGAATGACAACGTGGTCTCCACCGACGAGGACGCCGCCGAAGCCGCCGCCGCGGCGCTGGCCAGCGTCGACAGTGAATTCGGGCGCACCACCGACCCGGTGCGCATGTACATGCGCGAGATGGGCACGGTCGAGCTGCTGACCCGCGAGGGCGAGCTGCGTATTGCCAAGCGCATCGAAGAGGGCCTCAACCAGGTCTCCGCCGCGCTGGCCACCTTCCCCGTCGCCGTAGACATTCTCTGCACCCAGCTCGAGCAGATCGAAGCAGGCGAAACCCGCCTGGCCGATGTCACCAGCGGTTTCATCGATCCCAACGAACCCGAAGAGATCCCGTCGCCCGCCAACACCCAGCCCGAGGCAGCAGAGACCAAGGCCAGTGACTCTGACGACGATGACGACTCGGATGACAACGATGACGACAACGACGAGCCGGAGAACACCGGCCCCGACCCCGAAGAGGTCGCCGCCAAGGGCAAGGAGCTGCGCAAGCGCTACAAGACCCTCTGCGCGGCACTGAAGAAAAACGGTCGCGCCGATGCCAAGACCCAGAAAGCGCTGGAGGCCGTCTCCGAGACCTTCCTCGAGTTCAAGCTGGTACCGACCACCTTCAACATGCTGGTCAACGCCCTGCGCAACTCCATCGAGCGCATCCGCAACCAGGAACGCATCATCATGAACCTCTGCGTCGACAAGGCCCGCATGCCGCGCAAGGAGTTCATCGCCTCGTTCCCGGACAACGAGACCAATCTGGAGTGGATCCACGACCAGATCAAGAAAGACAAGGGCTACTCCGAGGCGCTGCAGGAGCACGCCGATGAGATCCTGCGCGCACAGAAGCGCCTGGTGAACATTGAGAACGAGTGCCAGCTGACCATCGGCGAGATCAAGGAGACCAACCGCAAGATGTCGATCGGCGAGGCCAAGGCCCGCCGCGCCAAGAAGGAGATGGTGGAGGCCAACCTGCGTCTTGTCATCTCCATCGCCAAGAAGTACACCAACCGCGGCCTGCAGTTCCTGGACCTGATCCAGGAGGGCAACATCGGCCTGATGAAGGCGGTGGACAAGTTCGAATACCGCCGCGGCTACAAATTCTCGACCTACGCCACCTGGTGGATCCGTCAGGCCATCACCCGCTCCATCGCGGACCAGGCCCGCACCATCCGTATCCCGGTGCACATGATCGAGACCATCAACAAGCTCAACCGCATCTCCCGCCAGATGATCCAGGAGATGGG
>JARROA010000083.1:0-4601 GCA_037384425.1 Candidatus Thiodiazotropha sp.
GCACGCGCCAAGTAACCCGTGTCTTCCAGAAAGGCGAGCGCCGTAAAGAAAACGACCAGGATGGGCACAAAGGTAACCACAATACCCGCACCGCCCAGAACCCCATGGACCAGGAGATCCGCCAGCCACGGTGGCGCGTTCCCGAGAATACCGGAAAGCCAACCTTGCAACTGCTCGACGACGACAACATCCAGCCAGTGCTGGATGGGCGCGGCGACAGTGAAGGTAAGCCAAAAGACCAGGCCGAACATTGCGAGCAGCAGAAACAGACCCCAGTGCGGATGTACCGCTATCCGGTCCAGACGGTCGGTCAGGCTAATCTGCCCAAGGCTGGGATGTATCACCGCCGCGCGAACCATACGGGCGATCCACTCATAGCGACCGCTGGCGATATCCAGAACCGCGTCCTCATGTTCCTTGAGCAGGTCCGCAATCGACGACCAGTCGCTTTCAGGCAGCCAGCATTGGGCCTTTTCGGTGATCTCCGTGGCACCCTCAAGCTGCTTGAGGGCGATCCAATCTCCTTGATAGGGGCCAGGAACATGCGCGTTCAGCAGAGTGCGGACTTGAGCCAGCACGTCTCGGTGTGGTTCTGCGATTTCCGGCCGAGTGGGCCTGAAGTTAGTAGGCTCCCGCGCTAGGCGTTCGGCAGTCACGATGAGTTGGGAGACACCCTGATTCTTGGTCGCAACCAAGGGTATCACGGGTAATCCGAGCGCGGCCTCTAACACATGCGGCTCAATGTGAATGCCCTGTGCTTCAGCCACATCCATCATGTTTAACCCCAACACCACAGGCTCGGGCAGTACGAGCAGTTCCGCCAGCAGGTAGAGATTTCGTTCCAGGGCCGAGGCATCCGCAATCATCACGATGACATCCGGCTCCTCATGAACAACGAAGTCGCGCGCAATGCGTTCTTCCTCGGAATTGGCGGTCAGGCTGTAGGTCCCTGGCAGATCTACAATACGCAGGCGCGTACCGTTACGGGAGAGTGTGCCTTCCTTGCGCTCGACAGTCTTGCCAGGCCAGTTGCCTACGTGCTGATTGAGGCCCGTCAGCAGGTTGAAGACCGTTGACTTGCCCACATTGGGCTGGCCGGCAAGCCCCACCACGATAGTTGCTTCGGGGTGTAGTGTGTCACCGGCGAGCTTCGGTGGGTCATTTGGCTGCATCTTGCCGCCCACGTTCCGGTTCCCTCACTAAGATCTTCGCTGCCTCGCCGCGGCCCAGGGCAATGCGCGTATCACGAACCAGTACTAACAAAGGCCCGTGCGCCGGGTTCTGTAGTACTTCGATTTGGCAGCCTACTGAAATGCCCATGCCGGCCAAGCGGCTTGCGAATCCCCTCCCGCCTTGCAATTCGCTGACGACCGCCCGTACTCCCGGGGCGAGTTGGTCGAGAAAGGCCTTCTGTTGCTTTAACACTATCTGTGCATCCAATTTCCGTGCTTTTCAGGGGATAAGCAAACCTTTAAGGCAGCTCTTCAAACCTGCGAACCGCTGATTTCTTTCCGGGCTCAACTACGCGCCTAAACAAGCAGCCGATTTACCACACTGCAAATATGGGTACGCATGGCACCGCAACACAGCGCCCCATTCTTCAGTCTCGGACTCAGTCAACCAGTTGGCGAACAATGTGTGACAATTGCCCGGACCGCTGGACATGGTCTATCCCTCTCTGTTCTAGTTCGGCGACAAACCTGGGGCCGAAATCGCCGGCGGCCAGCAGGGTGACTCCCTTGTCTGCAAGCAAAAGCGCCGCCTGCGGCGCGGCACCCCGGTCAGCCTCGGCAAACGGGTTAGACACCACCTCAAGCATCTTCCCCTGCTCATCAAATAACAAGAAAAATGGTGCCCGTGCACTGTGTTCTGCGATCTGGGCATCTACCTCCGGCGTCATTGCAGCGATTGCAATCTTCATTTGCCCGATTCCTTTGTCTCTATCAATTAATATTCGCCCTCAATACCGTTACACTTAGAGTGGGTCATGGCAAGGGCTGCAGCCCAGATGACGTAAGCGTTTGAGTGTGCCTTGGCTGTCTGGTCGCTGCAAGAACCGCTTTACCGGGAATCTCTCTATCCGATGAAGGTTCTTATCGGTCTACAAGCGTGAGGCCACACCGACTGCCTGGTTGTGTCGAGAGGTGATTAGGTAAACGGACGAAAGCATCGGGTACGAACTTCGCAGCGAGGAACATTACAGGGAAATGAGTACATTAGCCTGGATCATTGGAAGCGGTCTTTTAATGAGCGCCATCGCACTGGTTGGAAGCGTAACCCTTGTCCTGAAGGAAGAGACCCTCCAGCGAATCATATTACCCCTCGTTGCCTTCGCCGCAGGTTCACTGATCGGCGGCGCCTTTTTTCACATGATACCCGCCGGGATCGCACAGTCCGGAAACACCACGACCTTCTATATATGGATCCTCGCGGAATTCAGCTCCTTCTTTGCCTTGGAACAGTTACTTTCATTGGCACCACTGCCACCGCGCCTCCGCCAGCTGCAAAAGGCCGTTGACCTACTTGATACTCATCGGAGACGGGCTGCATAACTTCATCGGCGGCCTGGCTATCGCAGGCACCTTCATCGCGGATATTCGTCTGAGCGTCATGGCGTGGCTTGCCGCTGCCGCACACAAGATCCCGCAGGAACTGGGCGATTTCGGCGTACTGGTCCACGGCGGCTGGGAAAAGCGCAAGGCGCTGATGTTTAATGTCCTGTCGGCGCTGACATTCCTAGTGGGTGGCTTGTTAACTTCTGCTATGTCTTTCAACTTCGACGTTTCGTTTCTCATACCTTTTGCCGCCGGAAACTTCCTCTACATCGGCGCCTCCGACCTCGTGCCAGAAGTGAAGGAACACGAGAACCTTCGTATCAACATCAAAAACTTCCTTGCGTTCATATCCGGTCTTGCCCTGATGCTAATCATCAAGGTGGCGCTTGAATCCTAATGCTTCAGGGTGACGTCGCCCCGTTCGTGAATTACTTAAGATTGGCTGTGCTTGCAAGTTGACAAAACTTCTAGCGATGAAGATCAACGACCGGGCAGTTTCTCAATACCATCATTAATCTCCATCGGAATAAGAACTATCTGACCATGCCCTGTCCAAGTCATTGATATTCAATGTCTATCGAATTCGTTGATAATGTGGTCCGAATTGTAATAGAGCATATATTTTTTTATAAACAGTAAGTTACTAATCTTGCTACTCCCACTCTATGGTCGCCGGCGGCTTACTCGAGATGTCGTAGGCCACCCGGGAGATGCCGGTAACCTCATTGATGATCCGGTGCGACACCTCTTCGAGGAAATCGAACGGCAGGTGCGCGAACCTGGCGGTCATGAAATCGACTGTCTTCACTGCCCGCAACGAGACCACGTATTCATAACGGCGCGCATCGCCGACCACGCCCACCGAATGTACCGCTGGCGCTCATATCAACACACAATCAGATTCAACGGCTGGCGCTGAAGGGCGCGAAACTGGCGCGTGTACAGATGAGTAAGATCCGCCTCATGTTATTGAGGATCGAGGTGTTCATCATACGTAATAAACAGCAGATTCGTTTTCTGCTCTCCAGCGCCTAATTTTATCAAGCACTATTTTTCGATTTAGCCGCGCGACTCTAGCCGGGATAGCCCTACTGAGTGCTGCCCCGGCACGCCGATCGACCATGGGTTAGGGGGTAAGTCTGCCTGAAAGGCGGGAAATTCTCCTGGAATAGGAGATTTATTCATATTGATGCTTTCGCGTATTAATCCAGCCGCATGAGTGACCAAAATACAAAATCGGAAGAAGCATTTGTACTAGGCAAAAGCCAAAGCGCGTGGTCTCCATTTTCTTACTGAACTCATTAAAGTTTTAAACATCTTTGCCGATCAGTATGTTAATTGTGAGCTGTGCCGGCATGGATATGGGAAGTTTCCCGCCTCTTTCCATAGCTAATATCCGTGCTGGAAACATGTCGTGATAAAACAAATCAAGAACTATGGACGCCACCTGTTCTTATGCAGTGTTGTGCTGTTGTTGGCCGCCTGTAATGGCAATGGGAGTGGAAGCGGCGATGGCAGCACCACCCGTTTCACAGTCAGCACCTCCTCCACTAGCGGCGGCATCCTGTCGCCCAGTACTCAAACCGTGGACTCGGGCGATTCCACAAATCTGACCGTAACACCCGACAGCGGCTATGCCATCGACTTAGTTACCGGCTGCGGCGGCAGCCTGAGCGGCACCACCTATACCACCGGCAGCATCACCTCTGACTGCACGGTTAGCGCCAGTTTTGTGCGTACCTTCACCGTGACCGCCAGCGCAAGCGTCGGTGGCAACATCAGCCCGGCCAGCACCACCGTCATCACCGGTTCGACCACCGCGCTGACGCTAACCCCCGACAGCGGCTATGTGATCGACTCGGTGAGCGGCTGCGGCGGCAGCCTGAGCGGCTCCACTTATACTACCGGCAGCATCACCACGGACTGCGCGGTCAGTGCCAGCTTTCTACGCACCTTCACCGTGACCGCCAGCGCAGGCACCGGTGGCAACATTAGCCCGGCCAGAACCACCGTCAACACTGGCTCAACCGCTACACTGACGCTAAC
>JARROA010000084.1:0-4488 GCA_037384425.1 Candidatus Thiodiazotropha sp.
GATGACAGGGGTGCCATCGAGGCCGTCGTCCTGGGATGGCCCGATCCGACTTATCCAGGCGCAGAAGAGCTCTATAGACTGTTTGAGAGGAAAGCCTTTGCCTCTCTTCCTGTCCTTACGTTCGTCCATGAAACGCAATCCACCATCACAACCCGGGCCAGGAGAAGGCCGAATACCGCCCTTCTGCTCTGGACCGATTACAAAAAGAGCTCCGACGTTCTATCCGGACTGCTGACGGAAGCGAACAAGCCGGCTTGTCGACAGCTTGAGCCCAAGCCTGTGGTGGAACCGATTCGCGTGCTGCTTGTCGACGACTCGGCCACGGTCAGGGTGAAGTACCAGCGGCTGTTGACGGCCAATGGTTACCACGCGGAAACCGCCGCTTCCGTCACCGAGGGGATGCAAAAAGCCCTCGAGTCCGAGTACGACATCGCCATCATCGACTATTTCATGCCGGACGCCACCGGTGACGTTTTGTGCCAGCGGCTACGCGCTCATGAGTTCACCGCGAATATCACGACTGCGATCATCACCGGAGCCTATCTCGACAAGGCCATCAAACAGTCGCTTGAGGCGGGTGCTGTCGAGTGTATGTTCAAAAACGAGAGCGACGACCTGTTCCTGACCCGCATAGACGCCATGAGTCGGCATATCCGTGCGCACAAATCGATCGTCAAAGAACGGGAGCGATTGAGCGGCATACTCAGATCGGTCGGCGAAGGCGTCTACGGCGTGGATACCGAAGGCCGTATCTCCTTCGTCAATCCAGCATGCAGACGAATATTGGGCTATCAGCCCGAAGAGCGTCTGATCGGCAGTCTGGCGATGGCAGTCTTCCACTCCGCCGATGTGGAAGGCAATCCTGTCGCTCAAGAGAACTGCTTTCTACAGCAGGCCTATGCCGGCGGAGAGTTGGTCAATGCGCGCGAGGCTGTCTTCTGGCACAAGTCAGGCACCTCGATCCCGGTTGAATGTACGATCTATCCGCTTACCATCGAGGAGAAACGGGAGGGCTCCGTGGTCGCCTTTCGCGACATTTCCGAGCGCAAACTGCTTGAAGAGGAGTTGCGCTGGCAAGCCGGTCACGACGTCCTGACCAAGCTCTACAACCGACGCTACTTCGAGGAACAGCTCTCACAAGAGGCGGAGCGCCTCAAGCGCAGCAACGAGACCAGCGCTCTGCTCTATCTCGATCTCGACCGTTTCAAATACATCAACGATACGGCTGGACACGCCGCCGGCGATCACTTGCTGATCGAGATAGCGCAACAGATGACGCTGAGGCTGAGGAAAACCGACTTACTGGCCCGCTTGGGAGGTGACGAATTCGCCATCATTCTGCGCAACGTCAACCGGGCGAGCGTGCATCAGGTAGCCGAGGACTACCGCGATATGCTCGATTCATACATGTTCGTCTACAACGGCAAGCAATATAAGGTGAATGGCACCATCGGCATCGCCCTGATCGATCGGGACACCACATCTGCAGGCGACATTCTCGCCAATGCGGATATCGCCTGCCATATTGCCAAAGGCGAAGGACGAAACCGCAGCCACCTGTTCATCCCGGAAAACGATAGTAAAAAGGCGATGGATCTGGACCTGGGCTGGTCATCGCGGCTGCACAACGCCTTGATGGATGACAGTCTGATGCTCCACTATCAGCCCATCATGCCCGTTGAATATATTCCCTACGCCTTGAGATCGGAGGCCGATGGACCCGTTTATGAGCGGTTGCTCTCCATCGTGCCGCAGGAGCTCCACATCAATGAAGTGTTGTTGCGCCTGGATGATCCGGAATGGGGCATGGTCTTTCCGGGGGCGTTTCTGCCAACGGCGGAGCGCTTCAACATGATGGACAAAATCGACTTCTGGGTCATCAACGCCGCGCTGAGAAGACTGTCTCACTTACAGCGCATGGACTATAAGGGACTGTTCACCATCAACCTTTCCGGCCAGACCATCGCCAATGAGTCTCTGATCGACGATATCGAGTCCCTGATCGTCGACAGCGAGGTCGATCCCGGCAAGGTGATTTTCGAAATCACCGAGACCTCCGCCGTCTCAAACCTCGTCTCCGCCAACGAACTGATTGCCCGGCTGAGTGAGCTGGGTTGCCGCTTTGCTTTGGACGATTTCGGCTGCGGCTTCTCATCCTTTTCGCACCTGAAAAACCTGCCGGTTGATTTTGTGAAAATAGACGGACTCTTCGTCCGGGGGGTGGTGGCGGATTCAGGCGACCGGGCAATCGTCCAGTCCATCAACGACATCGCTCACTCTCTGGGCAAGCAAACCATCGCCGAATATGTCGAAAACGCCGAGATACTTCACTTCCTGTTCGAATCGGGCGTGGACTATGTGCAAGGACACTTTCTGTCCCCGCCTATGGACCTCACCGGAATCGATTCAATGACGAACCCCCAGGCTTCGACAGGCATGAAAACAGACGGCATCGATCAAGCGAACAGCGTGTAGCCGGGATCACATCGGCCATCAGTCATACTTATGTCTGATTAATGCGCTGTATTGTTGAATCATCACTACCGAAAACATCTCACTCGTGATGACATCCTGAAACAATCAGGACCTCTTTACCCATGGAAATGTGTCGGAACTATTTACAAAACACCCCGTCATCTCTCTTCCGTCAACAATCAAGCCATTGAATTTTTGAGCCATTGAATCTTAGGAATAAAAGTTGCATTTTATATTTCAACAGGCAGAAATGCACTTTCGCAAAATGACAAATAGTTTGTCTGTTGCAGATCCCAAGCGAGAGCTTATCGGTCATCGCAGTAAAAACGAATCGAGTTTTTACACCTTGTCCCGAATGGAATTATTAAACTGATGAAACGGAGATCTGATCTATGTTCAAATCACTATTCACTATGCTCATGGCGGTATTCAGCCTGTGTCTGGCAGCGCCCGCCAATTCGGCAATTATAAATATCCTTGATGATTACACCTCGGCTCATGCTCAGGTCACTTACGATCCCGGCGTGGTCTCCAATCCAGGTACGACCTTGAGCACCTTCTCAGGCCCCCTTTTTCCATCGGCGCTGTTCACCGGATACCATCTGGTTGGCGACAGGACAGCGATCGTCCCAATAGACGAGGTCTATTTTGACACCACAGCCTATTCCGCCGTGAACTATGCCGATCTCAGTGCTGGATTCTATCGTTTTTGCGTCATCCTCGGCTGGGGTGTGCCCGGTATTGAAGGAGCTACAGGCAATGCCTCCGCCGAGACCGATCTCAACTTGAGATTTCAAGTGATGGAGGGTGATTCATCGATGGACCTCTATGCCTCCATGGAAGGTGCTGCACCGGTTTCACTGGCGCTTTTTGATGAAACCGTGGGCGTTACCATCACCAGCCTGGCCCCCTACTTCGATCATGAGGAGGTCGAGGTTTCTTTGCTTGACGGGCACATCTACAGCCTCACCGGCTCTCTCTATGCCTTCACCCCCCTCGCAGGTGATCCAACGAGTTATTTCGGTTTCAGATTTAATGATGAGCTGGCGGTTGCCGCCGTACCCGAGCCCGAGACTATCTCACTTCTGCTGCTTGGATTGATTGCCCTGGGCTGGAGCTATCGTCGCCCGAGCGGATACTCGACTGAGTAACCGGGAAGGCAAGCTGAGCTACACGGCCACCCGGAGAAGTCGCTCTCCGGGTGGCAACCTCACTCAGGCGTTCAACTTGACGGCTGTCTGCTACCCCCGCTTGGCCGAGGCCGCATACTCGTCCATCATGCCGAAGTTGAGATACCTGTAGATCTGCGGCGCCATGGGGTTGATCTTGCCGGCGTAGGCAGCGATCAAACCGGGGGGCCGCTACCATCCCCCGCCGCCGCCACCGCCGCCACCACCGCCAGACGAGCCTCCGCCACCACCAAAGCCGCTGCTGCCCGAACGCGATCCGGGCGCGGTGGAGGAGGCGGCGATGGTGCTGCTCAGAGAGCCGCCCATGGAATCAGCAAAACCGCCGATGGCCTGCGTGTTGAAGCTCCTGCCGTGATACCAGGCGGGGGCATAGGGTCGCCGTTCACTCTCTAGCCTGGCAAAAACGGCAGTGAAGCGTTCGGCCCAGGGCTGCTCCACATCCAGCGCCAGGGCGTAGGGAAACAGACGCTCGAACAGTTCCGGCGTCTTTTCCGGCGGGTGCTTGAACCGCAGCTCGTCCTTTTCCGCCACCTCCAGATAGAGGCGCAGTCCCTCCAGCTTGTCGAGCACCTTGCGACCGGCGAGGGTCGGCGCTTTCAGCAACTGGTAAAAAAGGACATTGATACCGAGGAGCAGCAGCAGAACGACCAACATGGAGAAGGAGGTCACAGAGATCAACACACCAAAACCCACCAGCTCACCGATGAAGAACGGCAGGGCGAACAGGGTGGAGCCGATGGCCGAGCCGTAGCCGATAGCGCTGTCGGCGCTGCGCCAGGCACTGTAGGCCGTGCGCCCCAGGAACAGCACCCCGACCGACCAG
>JARROA010000085.1:0-4378 GCA_037384425.1 Candidatus Thiodiazotropha sp.
CGCTGCCTCTGTTGGCCAACCTCTCGACCCTCTGTTCTGGTGTGCCGGTTGCCAGGGATCCCTCTACCCTCTGGGCGGCAACACCTCGGAACAGACCGGCGGCGTGATGGCTTCCAACCTGCTGGCCGAGCGCCTGGTCGCCAAAATGCACAGACAGCTCATGGCCTGGGACACCACCGGCTGGGAGTGTGGCAACACACCGATGCCGATCATCAAGAAGAGCCAGCTTTCTGAGCGACTCCCGTGGCACGGATGCGGATATGAAGATCAGGAGTTGCTCGTCGGAGGCGGTAGGGGAAAGCTCCTGAGCTGAATGGCCATATCTTGTCATCAGTGCATCCAGGTCGATCCCGGGCTTGGTCCCGGTGATGACATTGATTGAACCCAGTGGTATTGGATCCAGATCCTGAAGCTGACGCGTCTCTTTCTGAAAAGCTGCATCACTGCCTATCGACTCAATGGCTTCGTCCACCGCCCGTGAAGCATCTTCCTGAATCGTGGACGCGGCCGCCTCCGCTCTGTCCAGATCCCTGATACGGTTCTCTGCATCGGACGCAACTCCCATGGAAAAGACAAGCAGCAGTCCGAGTCCCAATGTCAGTTGCTGACACAGCATCTGCGCTTCCTCCAGATCAGGTATCCGAAATCCTCACCGATGTAGGGCATCTCCTGGCCGATAGCCGTGGGCACCTCGGTGGCGCCATAGGCGGGACAGCTGACCACCGCCCGCGGAATGGGGTAGGTGATCTGGGTGCGGTACTGGCTCTTCTTGATGATCGGCATCGGTGTGTTGCCACACTCCCAGCCGGTGGTGTCCCAGGCCATGAGCTGTCTGTGCATCTTGGCGACCAGACGCTCGGCCAGCAGGTTGGAAGCCATTACGCCGCCGGTCTGCTCCGAGGTGTTGCCGCCCAGAGGGTAGAGGGATCCCTGGCAACCGGCACACCAGAACAGAGGGTCGAGAGGTTGGCCAACAGAGGCAGCGACGCAATCAGCCGCACAGGCGGCTTGTGCCACAGAGTTGGCGAAGAGGGCCGATTCCTCGCCGAGGATGAAGGCGAGCTCGTCATCGAGCCAGAGCGGATCGAACTCGGTCATCCACTCCACTGAGTAGTTCGCTCCGCCCGAGTAGTCCAGCTTGCAGGCCGAGCTGATCATCGAGCCGAAGGAGGCCGACCAGAAGAAGTTCTCGTAGATGTGCGCCTGATAGAAGGCGCTCTTGTCCCGATTGCCCGAGCTGGTGCGGGGGCGGCCCGCCGGCGCGTCGAACCCCGCACCGATCTCCATGCCGAGGTTGGTGAAGCAGAAGGGATCCCGGGTGATGTCCACCAGCCATACGGGCTCCCAGAAACTGAAGACGATGCCGAAGCGAATGTACTGGGGCCATGGGGCAGGGCAGACGCAGACCCCCGGCGCGTCGATCATGACGGGCAGCGCACACTCCCAGCAGATGTCGGTGATGGGGTTGAGGAAACGTCCTGTGCAGGTCTCGGCTTGCGCCTGATCGGTAGTGGTCAGTGTGAGTAGCAGAGCAACCAGGGTTGTGCGCATTGCTTTCACGGCACCACCTCATCGATCTGCAGACGCATTCCCTCCTGGCGGACGATAGCCGGCAGCTGCTTGATGCCCAGCTTCCCGACCAGCAGGCCCTGCTGATCGAAAAAGACGTGGCGTTGCCACTGGCGGCCGAGTTCGAGGGGCGGGCCGGCGACCAGGATCGGTTTTACTTGCCACTGTCCGTCGGCGATCTGTACCTCTGCCCAGCGGACCTGATCCTCATCGTTTCCATCGAGGAACAACAGTCGCTGTGTCAGCGACCGCCACTCCAGCGGATTGACGGTAGTGCCGGCGGCATGGATCAGCCGGCCGTCCTGGTCGCGCAGGTCGTAGGGCACCGTGATGGAGGGATCGAACCACCGGGTGACGGGCTTGGTCGTGCGTGGGAGATCAGTTCCCGGCGGGGTGTGGGCATAGCGATGTGTCGCCTCCCGCTTCTCGGCCTCGAGGGCTGCGAGCCTCTCCGGGGTGAAGTAGCTGCCAGCACGCTCCTTCATCCAGACCACCATGTCTGGTTCGGCCACCGGGTAGACCGGACCGATCACCTCAGTTGCAGCAAACGCAGTGCCGGAGACGAGAGCGAGTGCCAACCAACAGAGATCACGGCAACGCATAGGCCCTCCCCACGATCTGCGAACAGCCGACCCAGCCGATGTCGCTGTAACGGCTGTCGTAACCATCGGGGTGGTCGGTGGCGACGAAGTAGTGGCATGCCGGCAGGATGCCAACGGGCCCGGGTGTGAGGATCCGGCCATCCTTCGCTGTTGGCTTGGTGGTAGCTGCTGGCACGCCGTTGATGAAGAAGGTGCTCCCCTCGTAGGTGACCCTGTCTCCAGGTAGCCCAACCAGCCGCTTCACGAAGAGGCTGTCGGCCGGATAGAAGCGGTTGGGTCCGGGACGGAACCCGACGAGTTCGCCCCGTGTCGGGACCTGGCCATCCTTGAGGACGATGATGATCGGATACTCCCCGATGGGGAGACTTCCAGTGCGATTGGGACCGATGGCGACGTAGCAGGAGAGTATCCACAGCAGGAGCATCACCACCGCCACGGTTGGCAATACACGACGTGATGCCACCCGGAACTGCTCACGCATAGGCTGCCGCCACACAGGCAATGCGCCTTGGCGGCTCATCGAAGCTTCCTCCAGACCTCGTCCGTCAGGTCCGGCACCCCGTCCATGGGGCCTGCGACCAGCGCCTGCTTCGCCAGGATGGTGCGCCCCGACTCCGCTGCGACAGTCTCAACGGCATCCTGGATCTGCGCGGCGCGTGCCTGGGCGTCAACCTCCCGTCCGCCCATCCGTTCACGGGTCATCCCAGCGATCTCATCCTGCATGATGGCAACCAGATCCACCTGAGCGAAGCGGGGAGGCTGGGGCAACGCCATCAAAACGAACCCCTGCAGGGTAGCGGCACCCAGTGCGCCGAAGACCATGGAAAAGAGTGCATGGCGGATCATCGTCTGCTCCCCCGCACCAGCTCTTCGATGGCCTGCTCCAGCGTGTAGCCGGCGGCCAGCATCCGATCGATCGCCTCGTACTCCTCGGCCCTGGTCGAGTAGAGCTTCTCCGAGAATGGATCAACTACCAGACGGCCGATGGTCCAGCCGTTGGGGCCATAGACCATCAGCTCCGAGTACTGCCCCTGCTTGGTGTCCACCGAGCGTAGCGCCTTGTTCATGAAGTCGTTCATCACCAACCGGTCGCTGTGGGCGAGCTGCTGGATCGATTCCGGCTTCTGCCTCAGCAGATAGACCCAGTCTGCATTCTGCAGCGCCGCCTTGGCGGTCTCGGATTTGTAGTAGTCGTCGATGCCCTGGGTGATGGTGACGAAGTTGCCGCCGTGCTTGCGCGCCACGCGGTAGCCCTCCTCGATGAACTGTCCTGCGTTGCCGCTGGACATCAGCCGCCAGGCTTCGTCGATGATGCACATCTTGCGTACCGAGCGGTCCCCCTGGTACATCGCCTGGGCGATCTGCATCATCAGGATGAGCACTACTACTGACTGCAGGTCGGGCTTGTTGTTGAGCTCACCCAGCTCGAGGACCACAAAAGGATTGTCGAACTGCATGGTCGAGGGACCCTCGAAGAAGCGGGCATACATGCCATCCTTGGTGTACGGAAAGAGCTGCACCCCCAAATCCCGCGCGCGGGGATCCGCGTGGTCTAGAAGAAACTGCGCTACCGGGGTGATCGTCGCTTCGTTGCCATGATGTTCCCAGGCATGGTTCAGGCCCTGCTCAAGGAAGGAAGATTGGATGTCACTCACTGGTGCCGAGGGTGAGGCCATCTGAGCCAAAAGCGGTTTCAGCATTGGAAGGCCTTCGTCGGCCCAGTCCTTGATGTGGGTGAAGGGATTGAGATTGATGTTCGACTCGGGCCCAAATTCCAGATACATGCCATCGATCATGTGGGCCAGCCGCATATAGGAACGGCCCACATCGATGATCCAGACGCGGCCACCCATGCCGCGGATGGCAAGCGCCAACTCCTGCACGAAGAAGCTCTTGCCAACCCCCGAGGCGGCCGCCACGGCAATGTTGAAGTTGCCCTTGTCGTTGTCGTAGGGATCGGTGAAGAAGAGCTGGCCCCGGCGACCGACCAGCATCAGCACCGGAGAGCCACCACCCTTCCATTCACCAATCACCGGCAGCAGGTTCGCCGCCGTCCAGGTCAGCATGGTGCGCATCCGGCCGAGCTTCTCCATCTCCCTCACCATGGTCGGCGAGAGGGTGAAGGGCAGGGCGGAGAGAAAGGCGTGGACCTGGATGAAGCGGTCGAGCACCAGATCCCAGCCCTTCGACTTGAATAGGCTCTTCAC
>JARROA010000086.1:0-3925 GCA_037384425.1 Candidatus Thiodiazotropha sp.
CGTCGCCGCCATGACCGTTTCGGCATTCTCGGCCTTTGATACTTTATCAAGCCGACGATTCAGACTTTTGAAAACCCGCGTGTAGGTGCTGCGTACAGTACTGTCGCGCCGATTGACGTCAGTTACCAGGAAGGCGAGAGGACAGGGATAGGTTCTATCATCGATATGCTCCCGGCATAGATAGGCATCAATGGCACTGGATAACCACCCTTCATCCTGCCCGTCACCGGCAAGCGCACTATTACTTGCGGTATAGACGATGGCCTTGGCATAGACCTCCGCCTTATTGCCAAAGTGGGCGTAGAAGCCGCCGCGGGTCAGCCCCGCCTCCTGCATCAGCATGTCGATCGAAACCTCATCGTAACCGAGGCGTGGAAACAGCCGTGCAGCACTTTGCAGAATTTGCTCACGGCTGCGCTCCTTGTGTTCTTTTGTATATGGCATGAGCTCCCCCGTGGATCACAATCAGGGTTAAACGTTCTGACCCATTTTGCAGCAGCATCTAAATATGTTCTTGAACATATTTAGTGCCAGCTTACCATCAAAGGCAAATCACCACAGGAAATCACAATGGAAAAGACGCTGATCCTCTACCCAATGTTTGCTCTGGTACTCTGGACCTTTGTCGTGGGAGCAATACAGGCGAGATACACCAAACGTGCCGTGCTTGAAGGCCTTCACCCCAACTACTTCCGCCACAAGCTTGGCTACGAACCACCGGGCTATCTGCTCTCGGCTAGCCAGCACTTCAGTAACCTGTTCGAGATGCCGGTGCTTTTCTATGCCGCAGTGATCACCATCTACACCGCCGAAGTGAACAGTATCGTTCTACTGGCACTGGCCTGGGCCTATGTGGTCACCCGCCTACTACATAGTCGCCAGCACCTTGCCGACAAATATCTTCTCAAACGACGGAATGCCTTTTTTGTCAGCTACTTCGTTCTGCTGGCGTTCTGGCTAACAACAATGTTTAGCGTCGCTTTCTCCTAAGTGGTAAGGCGCCGCACAACTCCTTTGCCACCATCCACCTCCAGCCTGTCGCCATCCTGCAACTGTTGCAGGATCCCCGGCAGGTTGACCACCGCAGGGATGCCGAACTCACGGGCGACGATGGCGCCATGGGAGAGATAACCACCGGTTTCCATGACCAGTCCGCCCGCCTTGAGGAACAGCGGGGTCCAGGCAGGATCGGTCGAGGGAACAACAAGAATTTCACCTCTGGCCAACTGACCGCCCTGCTCCGGGCTGTGTAACAGACGCGCGGTGCCGGTAATGCGCCCGGCACCGACAGGGATGCCGATGAAGCTGTCACCATTCGCCATAAGCGGCTTTTCATCGTCAATCTGTTCCGCTATCACACCATCCGCCTGTTCCAGGATCACATCGGGTGCCTCCTCCGCCAGCCAGACTTCGAACTGCTCCCGGCGATCATTGACACGCGGTGCCAGGGCAGAACCCGGCAATACCCCATTGAGGACCGCATAGATCTCTGCCTGCATCAGGAAAAATATCTCGTCCGCTTCCGCCAGCCAACCCGCCTCGACCCAACGCTCGCCCAGGGCCAGCAACACCCGTCGCGCCGCTTCCAACAGGGCGATGATCGCGCTACGTGCTGCTTCGCGCTCATTGCTGCCCGCCTTGGCTTCGCGAATAAGGCCGTCCAGGAAAAACCGTTTCCACCAGGGGAATGCCTTCACTACACGCATGCGCGCGTCGCTCGCAGACTTAACCCTCATTGATTCAAGTGCCGCCAGATCGGTTTCCGCAAGCTCTAACAAACTGTCCAGAAGATAACCTGGCTGCTCACGCCAGCTCGGATTGCGCGTGTAGGTTTCGTAGACACCGCGATGCCCATAGCGCTCAAGAAACTCCGCAAAGGCCCGGCGAAAAGCGTTCGATTCGGGCAACTCAAGCCAATCACTATCGCTTCCCGGCGTACGCTGCTCTAGCCATTTCCTGGTGAGTGGGTCCCCCATCGCCTGTTTGGCGATGGCGATCAAGTCATATCCCTGTTGCGCCGTGACGCTGGACGGCCCAACTGCCATCAGCGCCGCAGCAAGGGCGTGCCCCTCTCCCGGCAGGCAGGCTTCGATATTGTCGACCAGAAAACTGAGGGCACCACTGGCCGACCCCTGGAGAAAGTGGAGGTCACTGGCACTACGACTGTAACGGGAAAATTCGCGTAGTGTGGCGTCAAATTCCGCATCGCTTTGCGGCAACGGTTCATGCATCCAGGCTGCCGCGGTCGCCATCACTTCATCAACTGAACGCCGCCCTGCCTTACGTCGAGCTGGCGCCTTGAGCAGGTAGCGTAACGTGTTCAACGCCTGCCGCATGCGGCTCTTCGCCGTCGGTGGCGGGATTTCGATTTCCGGCTGATGGCCACCGATCAGACGATTCATCGCCTTTGGGAGCAAGCCCACCGAGGCGTATGCCTCCCATTGCATCAGAGAAAGATTGAGGTAGAGCCGACCACGGAACAGCCCGGCCCGCTGTACGCCCGGATGGAGCTTGAGCCCGGCCAGTGAGAAACCCTGACGTAACAGGGCGTTGACCATACGGCGTGAAATGCCCCAGTCGATGGGAGAGAGCGGATCGGGCACCACGTCACGGGTGTTGCCGCGGGTCCAGATGTCCGGCTGCGCAGCCAGTTCCGGGTAGGTACAGCGGTTGCTGGCGGTGATCGGCCGTGCCTGCAACAACCAGAACTGCTCACCGTCCCAGGCCCACTCCAGATCGAAATCGGGACGACTGTAGTCGAGTGCCACGGCGGCGAGGCGAAGTTGTTCGCCCAGTTGTCGTGTCTCGACCTCGTTCAGTACCGGTTCGGGATCGGCAGCCAGATGGCTAACTTCGGTGCCACCACCGGATGCGGCATCGACACGCACCGATTTATCGCCGGGCGTAACATGCAATACGGAAAGGCTGTCATCGAGCAGGTCTTCGGCGAGAATGATTTCATCGCCCGTTGTCAGGCCCCCGACCAGGCTCTCCCCCAGGCCGTGAGCGGCGTGGATCACCATGCGATCATCGCGCCCGCTGAGCGGATCACGGCTGAAGGCGATACCGCTCGCCTTAGCCGGGATCAACGGCATCAGCAGCACCGCCATCGATGCCTCTGCGTGGGCCAGGCCGATGCGTTCCCGATAGGCCACCGCAGCGGGCGACCAGAGCGACAGCCAGACACCACGCACCGCCTGCTCCAGTGCATCATCACCCTGCACATTGAGAAAGGAGGTGTGGATACCGGCGAACGATGCAGAGGAAGAGTCCTCCTGTGGCGCCGAGGAACGTACCGCCCATGGCACCTCCGCCAACCCGGCGAGATCGAGACCAGTGGGAATATCCGCCAACCGAGCCACAACCTCTGCCAGCACGGTGGAACGCTCCTCCTCCTCTTCATGCGCCGCCACCAGCAACTCCGTTTCCAGTCCGGAGCTATCAAGCCACTGCCGGTACGCGCTTACGCCAATCGCCTGCCCGGAAGGGAGATTCATACCGTAGCGCGCCAGCCGCGCCAGATTCCACGCCTTGCCGCCAACCTGCTGCGGCCCGGCCTGCCGTATCGCTTCCCAGTCGTGCAAAATCATGCCTGCAACCCACGCAGGCCAAATTCGAGCATGGTATCGAATTCCTCGTGAAGATCCGTTGCCATGCCGCTGAGCCAGCGCATCAGGGCGCCCAGGTAGAGGAATTCCAAATAGTGGGTGGCGACGGTGGACTCGATATCACTACGGAATTCTCCGCTCTCCTGACCATTGCGGATAAAGCCGAGAAAAACCTGCTCCATTCCGCTGCGATTTGGGGAGTTGAGGTCGTACGGCACGCTCGTTTCGCTCATGCGCAAATGGAGATATGGCACCAGGTGCTGGCGATTTCTGATAGACCAGTCAGCGCTCATTTCAAGAAAGCCGCGCAGTTGTGC
>JARROA010000087.1:0-3764 GCA_037384425.1 Candidatus Thiodiazotropha sp.
TTCAGGAGGTGATCACCGCCCAGGGCAAGAACCGCAAGCGGGACAGTGCCGACCAGGCCCTGGCCTATATACCTGAATCCGTGGAGGCCTAGCCTGGATTACTCTTTCTTAAGCCGCTCTGGATGATCCAGCCAACCGAACAGCGGCAAAAACAGGGTAAGCGCTTATTCTACCACCCCTAGAACTCTTCGAGCCAAAGTGGTTGGATCCAGATTCCACGGCAGCAGTGCCCTGTAGCCATCAACCGTGGTCACCAAGGGCAACTGCTGGAACACGTGACGCAGGTAGCTGTAGGGTTCGTGGCCATTGGTCTTGGCGGTCTCGATCAGGCTGTACAGGAGGGCGCTTGCCTCGGCGCCTTGCGGGGTTCCCGAGAAGAGCCAGTTCTTGCGACCGACGACAAAGGGACGGATGGCATTTTCCGCGGCATTGTTGTCCGGGGTGACGATGCCATCCTCCAGGTAGCCTGTCAGGCGAGGCCACTGTTTGAGGGTATACGAGATGGCTTTGCCCAGCGCCCCCTTGGGCGGGGTCTGGAAGGACCGCTTCAGCAGCCATCCATGGAACTCTTGCAGCAGAGGTTTGACCTGGTTCTGGCGCATGGACAGGATCTGATCGGGATCGAGCCTGGCGGCGCGGGCATCGCTTTCCAGTCGGTAGAGCTTGCCGATATAGGCCAGGGCCTGGTCGGCGCTGCCACGTTTGCGGTTCTTGCCCTGGGCAGTGATCACCTCCTGGAACTTGCGTCGGGCATGGGCCATGCATCCGACATGGCGCACGCCCGGCAGATGGTCGACGAAGTCGTAGCCGCCGTAGCCGTCGGTCTGGACGAAGCCCTGGAAGTCGTCAAGGAACGCCTTGGCGATATCACCGGATCTGGTGGGCGCATACTGATAAACAAGTACCGGCCGCTCCGGATCGCCCCGGCGAAAGATCCACATGTAGGACTTGGTTGTTGGCCTACGCCCGGGCTCGTCCAGCACCTGAACGGTGGTTTCGTCGATATTGATCAGCCTGCCGTCAAGAACCTCGTCTTTGAGCAGGTTGAGCAAGGGTTGGCAGGCCTCGGCGGTTTTCATGGCCCAGTTGCCCATGGTCGACCGGCCGATATCAACCCCCAACCGTCGGAACATCTTTTCCTGACGGTAGAACGGCAGGTGGTCCACGAACTTGGCGGTGAGAACATGGGCCAGCAGGCCGGGGCTGGCCATGGATTTGGGGATAACCTGGGGCACGGCCGGTGCGATCCTGACTGTCGGGCCTTCATCCTCAACCCCTTCGCACTGCCGGCAGGCATACTTGGGGCGGACATGGCGGAGTACCCGGATCACCGCCGGCAGGATGTCGAGCTGTTCCAGGACCTCTTCGCCGATGCGGCTGAGTTCGTGACCGCAGCTGCAGACCTTTTCCTCGTCGGCAAGATCGTGGACGACCTCGACCCTGGGCAGATCTTTGGGCAAGGCCTTGCGGCCGGGCTTCTTGCGGGCGTGGGCAGGGACCACCACAGGTTCCGGCTCCAGTTCCTCGGGCTCGGGCAGGTCGAACAGCGGCAACTGGCGCATGGTCGTCTCGGCCGACAGTTTCTCGCTTTTCACCCCGTAGAGCGCATGGCGCAGCTGGCGGATCTGCTCCATCAAAAGCGAGATCTGCTGCTGGTGCCGATCCTGCATTTCCAGAATGATCCGCTGCAGATCGGCGTGGTTTTGCGGTAATGTATCCAGGGTGAAGTGCATAAAGAAACTATAGCATATCTTGCTGTTTTTGCACGCATAATATCGATAAATCAGCAAGCATCAGCACACGATGGAGTACTCGAGCGTCCCGTGCGCAGACTGGACAAGGGAAAGCCCGTCCAGGAGCCAGCCCAGTTCCCGCATGCCGACGCACAGAGCCTCTGTCGAGGTCTGCGGCCAGTGAAAGCGGTCCCGCTCCAGCCGTTTGTGCCAAAGACAGAATCCATTGCGGTCCCAGTAGAGAACCTTGATCGTGTCCCGTTTGCGATTGCAGAAGGCAAAGAGATGACCCGACAGCGGTTCGAGTTCCATCTGGTCGGCCACCATGATTGCACGTGTTGATCGACTTGCGCATGTCAGTGGGGCCGGTGGCAAGGTAGACCCTTACCCCACTGCTGATACGCCACATCATCGTGACTCCAGCACGGCAAGTACTCGGGCCAAGGCGGACTGGCTTACATCCTGGTGCAACTCCAGGGTGTAGCAGCCAAGGCGAAGGATGATGGCCGGCGCAGGCGCCTGGGCACTGCTGCACGCCGGAGTCAAGGGCAGCTGGACGAGATTCAGGCGCGAGCAAGGGGCCTCCCCCTTCTGCCTGCGTAGCCAGTAGCCCATGACATGATACGGCAGATCATGGCGGCGGCAGTATTCCCTGCGACTGAAACCGCTCTGCTCGAACGCCTTGATATGGGCCGCCCAAAACCGACGCCGGTGCTGGATATCCGAGGGAATATGCGAATCGTTCATAGTGCTCCACTTGGGTTTTAGTTTTCAGCACTATGACAGAGGACGGGGATAAAAAACAGAAGGGGTCTATTGAGCGCTTACTTTTCACTTTGGGCTGCACCGCTTTGGGTAACTTGTTCAGCACATTCGAAGTCTTGTGAGCCCAGCAGCGCTGATGCACAGCTTCTGGATACAGCCTGCTCAACGCATTCCAGAATCCCAGCGCTCCATCACCTATGCACAGCTTTGGACCAATCGAAAGGCCCCGGTTGCGTAGATCTGCCAGCAGTTCGTACCAACTATCGGTGGATTCGCGATAGCCGTCTTCGACGGCAATTAACTCTTTCCGTCCCTGCTCCGTAACCCCGATGATCACCAGCAAGCAAAGCTTGTCGTCCATCCGAACCTTGCTATACACACCGTCAGCCCACCAGTAGACATAGCGTTTGCTGGTCAATGCTCTTCGTCTCCAGGCAGTATGGTCTGTCAGCCACTTGGTTTTGAGTCTCGAGATGGTATTGGCGGAAATTCCCTTTGCGCACTCTCCCAACAATGCTCCCAATGCTTCCTGGTATTGACCCGTAGAGACTCCTTTGAGGTACAGCCAGGGCAGCATTTCTTCTATACTCCGGGCCCGCTTCAGGTACGGCGGCAACAGAGCGCTATTGAACCGAATACCAGAACCGCTGCGATCCCGAACCTTTGGGACCCTGATCGCAATATCACCAATGCCTGTTTGAATCGTCCTACCTGGAAGATAGCCATTGCGAACGACTGTATTACGGCCATCCTCAATCTTTTTCTTCGAATATCTGGCAAGAAACGACTCCAGCTCCGCCTCTACGGCCTGCGCGATCAATTGGCGAGCACCTGAGCGAAGCATTTCAGTCAGCGGGTCTACAAAAGTACCTTCTTGTTGGAACCGAGTCGTTGGGGTAGGCTGAGTCATGGCGTATCCTCTTTTGTTGGTTGTGATCTTGGCGGTGATCAACCAACAGGATACGCCATTTCCCTCCTCATGCCCATACACCAGATCTGACTATAGCTCATTGGAGAATCGCTCCGTTCACGTAATCTAACTCAAAAGGAGCGATTCTCCAATTCACGCTGAACCATGACAGGGGAAGGGACCTGAGACTTATTCTGGCTTTCAAGTTATGTAGGATCCGCGGGCAGTGTGGGGAAGCTGACTTAACGAATATTCGAATGGAGTCATAATTGCTCGGAAGACATCTGCCAAAAATGGCTAACCCCCAATCCCTCCAATCGATCACCCTGAATCAGTGTCTGGCTAAATCGTACAGA
>JARROA010000088.1:0-3456 GCA_037384425.1 Candidatus Thiodiazotropha sp.
ATCGGAAACTTCCCGAACTTCTCAGGTTATGAGGTTGTGATGAGAGATTCCGTAGTGGGCAGACTGTTTGAAGCGTCCAACGTGTATAAAGTGGATGGCACCAACAAATATCTGCTGCTAGTCGAAGCTTACGCACCCCGCTACTTCCGTTCCTGGACATCCACCAGCCTGGACGGCCCATGGACATCGTTGGCAGATACCCAATCAAATCCATTTGCCGGCGCTGCTAACGTGTCGTTCAGTGGCGCCAAGTGGACCAATGATATCAGTCACGGTGAGATGATACGTTCTGGCTACAACCAGAAAATGACCATTAATGCCTGCAATATGGAGTATCTGTATCAGGGCGTGGATCCAAACTCCGGTGTCTCTGATTACAACAGATTGCCTTGGAAGCTGGGTCTGATCAAAGCGAAGTAAGCACACCAATTGTGCCGTAATGCCGGCTCTTGGATAATCGCGCTTGAACCGGATGGGGTCAGAGCAAATTTGCTCTGACCCTACGCAGAACAGCAGTAAATCCAGCGGGTTTAAGTCCTGTCTTCTTCTGAGCGACCTCGTAGCGTTCCGGCGCCATGCTCTTCTCCTGTACCGGTCGTGGCGAAGGCCTCTACGGCAAGTCAGGCCACAACTCGGCCGCCTTCCACCGACGGCTCGGAACCGTATTCCTCGGCGGATTTTTCTGTAACGGGGAGATCGGCCTGGTCGAGGGCAAGACTTTCCTGCACGGCTATACCAGTTTCTTCGCGCTGTTTCGTCCGTGCCAGGATCGGAATCTTTAACTAACCTCTAAACGGATATACCCTCAAGTGGGTAGCCCGTTAACCGTTTGTATGTCTATATACGCGTCATAAGTACTTTTCTGTGACCATTTCTCTCTCCTTTCCCTTCACGCACTAAAGATTCCTCGCTAACCATCGCTAAACTGGGTACAGATTTGTGACAATTCCGGGTTAAGGGACTGGCCCCCCCTTGCTTGGAGACAGATCATGTTGATCAAAACTAAACTCAGGGTTGGCAGTATAATCCTGGCACTCGTGCCCGCACTCATCGCCAGCAGCCTTGTCGGCTGGAACGCCATCGACCACGCGGAGTCAGCCCTTGAGGCGCAGTCCCGGTCTAGGCTCACCTCCCTGCGCGAGGACCGGGCGAACCAGATCGTCAACTACTTCAAGTCGATGCAAGACCAGACCCTGGTCTATGCGAAGGACCGCATGACCATCGACGCCATGCGCAAGCTCTCCGCCACCTATCACGGACTGGTCGATGAGGTCTCGGCGGATACGAACAAGGAGCGCGCAGCCCTCAGTCACTACTACAGCGACAGCTTCGCCACCGAATACGCCAAGCGCAACAATGGTCAGCGGGTCGAGGTGGATTCGATCCTGGCCAAGCTCTCGCCCTCCGCGGTCGCCCTGCAGCTGCGTTTCATCGAGGAGAATCCCAACCCTCTGGGATCGAAGGACAAACTGGTGAAGAGCAAGGACGGCTCCACCTATGCCCGGGTGCATGCCCTCTATCACCCTGCCTTCAAGGAGCTACAGCAGCGCTTCGGCTACTACGACATATTTCTCATCGACGCCGACAGCGGCGATGTGGTCTACACGGTGTTCAAGGAACTCGACTTCGCCACCTCCCTCAAGCAGGGACCCTATGCCGATTCGGAGTTGGCGCAGGCTTATCGGGGCGCCATGAACCTGAAAAACGACGGTTCGGCCTTCCTGACCGATTTCTCCCCCTACCTTCCCTCCTACCAGGATCCGGCCGCGTTCATCGCCGCACCGGTTTTCGATGACGGCCAGCGCATCGGCATCATCGCCTTCCAACTGCCGATCGACCGCATCAACAACGTGATGACAAGCGACAACAAATGGAAGGAGTCGGGTCTGGGCGAGAGCGGCGAGACCTATCTGGTGGGCCCTGATTTCACCATGCGCAGCCAGAGCCGCTTCTGGATCGAGGACCCGAAAGGCTTCATCGAAGCGATCCGTAAAGCGGGCGAGGATAAAGCCACCCTCGAGGCTATCGAGGCCAAGCAGACCGTGATCGGGCTGCAGACGGTCAACTCGCCAGGGGCCAAGCAAGCGATCGCAGGAGAGACCGGCTTCGCCACCTTCGATGACTATCGCGGCGTTCCCGTACTCTCCGCCTTCAAGCCGATCGACATCGGCGGACACCGCTGGGCAGTGCTGGCTGAGGAGGATGTGGCGGAAGCCTATGCCGCGGCCTACGAACTGCACCACGAAGCCGTCCTCATGATCGCGGGCACCGCGCTGGTGCTGTTGCTGATCAGCGGTACGCTGGGCTGGTTCTTCAGTCTCGCGCTGGCCAGACCGCTGGAACGGATCGTTGCCTCGATGCGGGACATCTCAAGCGGCTCCGGCGATCTCACCGTGCGGCTGGATCAGCGAGCGAAAGACGAGCTGGGGCAGCTCGCCGGCGCCTTCAACCTGTTCGTCGAAAAGCTCGATTCGATCATGAGCCAGGTCGGCAACTCCACGGACGAACTGGCCACGGCCTCTGAGGAGCTGTCGATGATCACCCGCGATACCCGCCATGGCGTGGAGCAGCAGCAGGGCCAAATCCAGCAGGTGGCGACCGCCATCGAGGAGATGACCGCCACGGTGAAGGAGGTGGCTAAGAACACCAATGTCACCGCCGGAGCGGCGCGCGAGGCCGGATCTCAAGTCGATGCGGGAAAGCAGATACTGGCGCGCAGCGCCTCTGCCGTTCAGCAGCTCTCCGACCGCATGAGCCGTTCACGCGAGGTGGTCGACGCCCTGCAGCAGGACAGCACCCAGGTCGGCACCGTCCTTGACGTCATCCGCGGCATCGCCGAACAGACCAACCTGCTCGCCCTCAACGCCGCTATCGAGGCTGCCCGTGCCGGCGAACAGGGACGCGGTTTCGCTGTGGTCGCCGACGAGGTGCGGGTACTGGCCCAGCGTACTCAGGAGTCGACCGAGGAGATCCGGGAGATCATCGAATCCCTGCAGTCGCGCAGCCATCAGACTGCACAGATGCTGCAGGAGAACAACGGGGACATCGAAACCACCTCGGAACTCTCCGGAGAGACCCAGAACGCCTTCACGGAGATCGAGGATGCGGTTCACCGGCTGCTCGACATGAGCACGCAGATTGCGAGCGCCACCGAGGAGCAGGCTTCTGTCACCGAGGAGATCAGTAAAAACGTGGACAACATCCATCAGGTGGCGCAGAGCACCGCGTCGGGTTCGGAGCAGACCGAGGCGTCGAGCCAGATGCTGGCGCGTCTGGGCGACGAGCTCAAGAGTCTGGTCGGCCAGTTCCGCGTCAGCGGGCGTTAGAAGAACAAACGGGTCGGCGTCACTGCTTCGAACGCCAGCGGTAGACGGTGCTGCGATGGATGCCGAGCTGTCGTGCCGCGGCGCTGACGTTGCCGTCGTGGTCCGCCAGGGCCTGTTCGATGGCGTGACG
>JARROA010000089.1:0-6010 GCA_037384425.1 Candidatus Thiodiazotropha sp.
ATGCCTACTTTGAAAGCTGGCGCAAATGTCATTTTCCAAGACGTAAGGATCTGGACTTTCTGTCGTTACCGATAGCGGGCAGCATCGATGCAATCGAGGGGGCGAAAGAGATGGTCCGATTGGGTATGGGCGTCAGCGTTTTTCCAAGGCACTCTATCGAAAACCTTCTTGCTGATAACCGGCTGTATGAATTCAGGACACGCAAAGCGCCTGCCTCCAATACTCTCTATATCGTCTCACTCAAAAACAATGCCTATCCAAATGCCGTTCGCGAGGTCATGGCATGGATCTTAAATGCTGACAAATGAAAAATCCGCGCAGCAGCTTCGCATTCATTCGAGTGAGTGATGTCTGTTCCGCAATCCCGTCACTGATCCACTGCCGACGCGAGATAAGCTGACGGATAGTCCGTGTGCACACAGATCACGAATGCCGTAGAGTCGGGCGAATCGCCGGCGCGATCCGGCATGGCTGCCAGATTGATCACGGTGGGTGCGTCATGCGCTTGCGAGGCTACGGAAACGCCATGCTCGAGTGACCGGTTGGAATGGGTGCTGATCGGCGTGGTGAGGAATTTCACACGGACCGAAGGCGAAGCTTTCGCTGCCTGAGCTATGGCCTGGCTTGTGTCTCGACTGGTTGTGATTTTCAAACTGGCGTTCTTGGATATCGTCACACCGGTCAAAAAGCCAAATGGACCTGTATATCCGAAATCGATCTGCGACATAGGAGAAAACCTGAAACCCGATACATCTTTTCCAGTATTGACGATTGCATCGTTAATCGGTGACATCCAGTACCAGTTCTTCATTTCCGCCATCGAAAAGTCGGCCGGACCGAAATTGACTGTCGTCACCCCCGTAAACGTGAGTTCGATGTCCGCCTTTTCCCGGTCCGGGATGATCAGGTCTTTGAACAGGTCCATACCGTCATCTGTTTCTATACTCAGAAAGTCCTCAATCTGCACCTTATCCGAAGCGGCGTGGTTCACAGCGACGGAACATTCCTTCGGCGTATCGCGCGCAGCTGTCATGCGATAGATCAGTGTCTTGTTTGTGTCGGTGGAGTTCAGGGAATCCAGTATTCGCTGCAGCGGCGTGCTCACTATGTATGCCGGGCGCAACAGCCCGTCGTTGGTTTCGATGGCGCCGCTGGTACTGCTGGGTGATTGTACGGCAGCGAGCGCCTGCTGCAGATAAACCCGATTCATGGTCACCTGATTGATCAGGGAACTGTTGCTCTGCAATGCGTCAAGGTAGCCTGCCAGCGCCGGCAGCACGGAGATGCCACTCGGCGGCATCCTGTTCAATTCCGCTCTCAGATCTTGCGCACCTTGCAGTTGCTGAAGCGTGATGGGAGGAACTGCCCATGTTTGGGTAATCCGGTAGATGACCACATCTATCGGCTCCATATTGCCGGTACGCTGTGGGATTTCGCCAAATGCCGACTGCCACGCCTTCAGCAGTGCAGCCTGCCTCGCAAGCACTTCCTGCTGTACCTGCGCCAGTCGTGCCGCATCACTCGACGAGAGGTTGTAGTTGACCTTGCTCAATGCCGAGATGTAAAGATTGGTGAAGGGCTGAGCAAGCTGTACCGGTGACGCATTCGCTCTCAATCCCGCCGAGATCCATTCATAAGTCTTTTTATTGAACTTCAGATTGGTCGGATCCTGCCAGTAGAACGGAAAGTTACCCAACGCTCCCGCCTGAAATGCCTGACACTGCCCGGCCGACACGGAGACACGCGCAGTGAACTTGCCGCCCCGCGCTAAGCGTCCGCCCGCAGCGCGTTTTTGTTCGGACAGAAAGGCGCTTGCCTGCATCGCCATCTTTTCAGCGATATTGCCCAACCCACTCATCCCGCCACCCAAGACCGTTCGGCGAGCCAGTGCACCCACACAACCCGCATGTGCGGGCGCACGAACATCTCATCCGGATTTCAATTGATCCCGTCGCTCAAGCCGCCGGATAGTCAGGCTGCACGCCCAACACCCAGCCCACGGAGTCCACAGCCGATCCTGCGACCAATTCTGTCGGCGGGTTCAGGGTTATCGTGACTGTGGAGTCCGTCGAATTGGTCGTTACCTTGTTCGAATAACTGGACTCCCGGCCACCGATGCCGAGCGGTATGCCAAGAAATGATATGCCGACCGAAGCGGACTGCTCGAAGGTCTGCTGTATCCTTTGGTAGCTCGAACTTTTCACAGTAATCTCCATACTTGGATAATTACTGATAGCCGCACCCATCAGGAAGGCAAAGGGACCTTTTTTACTGAAATCTATGCCCGGATCCGGTGAGAACTTGAACCCGGAGACATCGCTGTTCCCATTCTTGATCGCATCCCGAATCGGCGTCATCCAGAACCAGTTGCGTGGCGGCGACATATCGAACTCTTCGGGACCGAAACTGACGAGATTGACGCCGGGGAATGTCATAACAACCGTGATTTCATTTTCCGATGTCGCGATCTCGCTTTCGAAATAGTGTGCGTTTCCACCCACGTTCATCGAAAACAGGCTGAACACAGGAATGGAAAAACTGGTGCCACCCTCCACATTGACCTGGAATTCGCTTTCGCTTGTGCGGGTGATCTTCATCTTCATGCTGATGGCTTGATCGCTGTTTTTCAAACCGTTGAGAATATCCGACAGCTGAGTGGCGACCTTGTAGGCGGGCACCGTCTGATTGTCGTTCAGTTTCAGCCCTCCGTTGCTGTCGCTGGGTGACTGTACCGCGGCCAACGCCCTGGCGACATAGGCCGAGTTCATGGTCGTATTGTTTTCCAGGGAAACCGCACTGCCGATAGCATTGAGCCAGTTTGCAAAAACGGGAACGACCGGTTTGCCGCTGGCAGGCACATTGTTCAGCAGCGCGTTGATGTTGATGGATTGCTGGATCTCCTGCAGCGTGGTCGGTGGCACCGCCCATTTACTGGCGATCTCCCCCGAGATCAGATCGATGGGCTGAAGCTCGCCGCTGGGGAGACTTCCGAAAGCATCCTGCCAGGCTCTGAGCACGGCCCCCTGCTGGTCGGTCGCATCCGCCTTGGCCTCGTTCAGCTTTGCCTGGTCGGCGCTTGAGAGAGAATAGCTGACGCAGCTCAAGGCTTTAATGTAGAGATTGGTGAATACCTGGTCTTGCTGGATAGGCACCACCCCGGCCTTCAAGGCGGACTTGATCCAGTCGTAGGTATTGGCATTGAACTGCAGATTTCTGGGGTCTTGCCAGTAGTACGGCATGTTGCCGTTGGCACCGACATTGTAGGATCGACGATTTCATCGGCTTGCGGGACCGATGTTGAAATTCCACCCTCTTTGACTATGTCTAACATGGCATCTTCTCCTTGATTGATTGAGATCCATCGACACTGCTTTGAATTACAAATCAAAAAATGAAAACCGGCTCTCGCTCCAACGAGCCATACGACTTAAATCCGAGTTTCATCACTGCAGTCGACATATCCGATTCAGTACGTATTCCACGGTATGGAATTACTCACATCAAATACATCGTGACTTTATCTGCTGCATTGGCGGTTACAGGCACACCGATCATATCCGTTCGTTCATATATGGAAATGCCCGGTCTCATACGTATTGATCAATGATCTGCAATAGAATCGGCATTTTTACTATGCCATTCAGCTCGCCTTGGTTTGCCCGTCGGCTGCAGGGCAGACATAAAGCATGCCAGCGTGCTTAACAACGAACCGAATCGGCGTTGTATCGGAGAGCAGCGATATGGCACGGTCAGCCACGCATGAAGCTGGTTCCAAGCCTTCTATGTATGCTGTCGACAGGCCTAAGTATGGTTTACCAATCCGGCCCCTGTTAATTATTTATCAAGATAAGGATAATCAAATAACATGATCGATCGCCACGCTTCCATCCGCTATAAAAACCGTAAGACTATGGGGTTTCACTGCTGTCTCACATAGTTTGCCCGCAAAACCGCTATCCCTTGTATTGCCTGAATTCAGAGCATCCGTGGAGATTGCGTGACTTGAGGAGCGAATATCGTGCGCGCCTTCTCCCGCAGGAAGAAGGACAGAATGAGGGGATTAGAAAAAGCAAAGCGTTGGCTTTTCAAATCCCCTCATAAACTTTTCAAATCCATCACCCCAACCTTCACCCGGTGGGAGAGGGGGCTAAGTGGGACAGCTGTGATGGGGTTTTAATCGTTATCGCAGAACCGTTGGCGAGGATCAGTTCTCTCACTTATCCTCAACACGGCAAATCCAACCAGTCGGACATTGCGATGAGATCCCCAAACTTCTGCGGAGCAGAACTCCACCCGATCTGGAATTGAAACTGCACTCAGCGACACAGAGCAGAACGGCCGGCCCAACCTCCACCCCATGGATAGCCTTGAATACAGCTGGAATCTCGACGGACTAAAGCCGAGCGTTAGGCGCCGGATTCAAGCTAAAGCCCGGCGATGAGAGCCTTGTGCGGTCAGTTCGCTGACGCTCAGAACCCCGCTACTGGGCTAAGGCAAGGCGCAATTCACAGGGAATGGCATGCCCTCTCCAAGCAGTGCAACACAGAATTAGCCCAGTAGCGGGGCTCCCTCTGGGCAGGCTGAAGGTTACCGAACTTACCGTACTGCCCACTAGAACAGGTACTTGTTCTGCCCCGTCTGAATGGTGATCCACTTCAACTCGGTCATCTCATCGATAGAGAAGTGGTCGCCTTCGCGGCCGAAACCGCTGTTCTTCACATCGCCGAACGGAATCACCGGTTCGTCGCGCACGCTCGGGCTGTTGATGTGCACCGCGCCAGCCTCGAGTCCCTCCGACAATACCCTGGCCTTTTGCACATCATTGGTGATGACCGCGGATGACAGACCATAGTCCGAATCGTTGGCCAGGGCCATGGCGTGCAGATAGTCGTCCGCCTTGATGATCGACGCTACCGGGCCGAAACACTCGGTCTTGAAGATGCTCATGGCCGGCGTGATGTCGACCACCACGGTAGGCTGGAACACATTGCCCTCGTAGTCGCCACCGGCAAGTGGCCGGGCACCATGCTCAATCGCGCCCTTGACCTGCCCTTTGATGAAAGGCGCTTGTGTGGCCAGTATCAGCGGGCCGACGATGAGGCCGGGCTCGCGCGGATCCGCGCCATGTTTCAAGCTGGCGACCTTGGCCGCCATCTTTTCGCAAAACTGCAATGTGCCCGCTGCGATCAAGGTGACGACAGCCGTCCATCGGATGGAGCAGGGCAACATCTCTAATGTGAAAGGTGTGGGTGCCGGCGTCTATGAGTTCCGGATTGATTTTGGCTCCGGTTATCGGATCTACTTAGGCAAGGACGTGGACCGGTTGGTGATATTGCTGCTGCTAAAGGGCATTGGCGCGACTATAAACGCCGAAAACGGCAAGAGGTGACATGATGGCTTTGACGAAAGATTTTAAGGACACCATACAGGCTCGCGCCCAACGGGATCCGACGTTTCGCAAGGCCCTGCTACAAGAAGGGGTCGAATGCCTGCGCGCTGGTGACGTCGACACCGGCAAAGCAGTGCTGCGAGACTATATCAATGCGACGATCGGGTTCGAGTAGCTCTCCCAAGTCTTCGACAAATCGAGCAAGAGTCTCATGCGTATGTTCTGGCCAAAGGGGAATCCCCAGGCGAGCAACTTGTTTGCGGTGATCCATTACCTGCAGGAGCAGGAGGGCATCCACCTGGAAGTCAAAGCCCGGAAGGTTGCCTAAGGTATTGTGTTGCTGTGCTCAATCGACAATTATTTCGAATATTTTGAAGGATTTTCTGAGCATGGTATTTTTCATGGTATTCCCGTTTAGAAGGAAAATAAGTCGTAGAATATAAGAGATAAAAATGACTTATTTACAATCGAGTGGGAGTGACTGGCACTGGCAGGCCATGTCGGCACTGGCGGGCATCGAGCATTCATCTATACAGAAAGAGAACATAGTGATCTCCATGGAATGGAGAGTGATATGTCTCATGTCGCGATCGATGAAGTCGCACCACCCGGTCCGTCATA
>JARROA010000090.1:0-4976 GCA_037384425.1 Candidatus Thiodiazotropha sp.
GGCGCTCCAAGAAGTACAATCCATTCTTGTAGACCAGCCCGGTAAGGATGAACGGCAACTCGTCTTTCTTGATTGCAACCTCTAAACATTCCATGGTTATGCTTCCTTTTACTATTCAGTCTGTGTCAATCCAGGTTTACTCTGACTCCGATCAATTCGTGTGTGTGCTTGTTTCAAACGCTTAGAGCGCCCGGTCAAATAAAATGATGATCGCAAACATGACTCCAATCACTACAAAAAGGCCAATCAAAGTGGTTTTCGTCAATACCTCCGTGCTACGAGATAAGTCTCGCCCATAATTGGATACATCCCACTCAGGGCGCTTGCTTAACTCCAATTTCCATATTTCATAGGGATCGGCAATTTCTCTATTCTGGATTTTTCTTTTCCATGATTTCCAATCCCCCAGTCCCGGCTCTTTATTTGGATAATCTCTTAAATATTGAACGTTTGGGAGCGGTTTGTTTTTATCCATGTACTGAACAAGGAACGACCAAAATCCCAGAGGAAGATCGCAATCGACACCCTCTAACACCGCTGTGCCCAATCCAACGGATGGATGTGACAAAAAAAGCGTATGCCGCATCAATCCAAAATGGTTCGGTGCTGACACTATACGTCCCTCACACTCCCAGAAGGGGCGTTCATGGTATTTGACTTTAAACCAGCCGTACTCTTTACGAACCATCCCCGTCTCGCGGTCGTAGATGTGAAAACGGTTTCGCTTGAGGGTCTTGCCATACTTGTGCAATGGTATGCCGATAATCAGGCATATCAGGATCATCCATGGTTCGAATTCGCCTCTAAACAGAGTTGCTGCCCACTCTAGTGCTACGCCGCCAGCGAGTAAATAAAAACTCCCATACACAAAATGCAGTCCATCCTTCAGGCTGCTGAGGCTGGTAATGACATATTGTTTGTCATCAATGCGATGGGGGTACTCAAGATAATAGGGGCGCAGGAGCCGCTTTGGCAAAATCGTACCGGGCACTTTAAGGTGCTGTCGTATTCCCTTCATATGATGCCAGGGGTTGTCGGACTGGACCTGCTTCTCGTTGGCTATGCTTGCCTCATCAGTCACGGACATCTCCCTTTTCCTGCTTGCGTCGTGACTCGTACCGCTCTTGCTCGGCCTTGAGGGCGGATCGCCTTTTTTCTGTCTGTATCATCTCCCATTTCCCGCGGTGCATATGCAGGACATCGCGCTCTTCAACCCACTCGTGCGCGACGCACTCCAAGTCATCTTTTCGTGGCCCGTCTTCCTCTATGGCCTTCCCGGTCTCACCTGCCGGCAATGGCAGCCACATAGAGCCGTCGCCGTGCAGGTCGAGAGATACACGCACACAGATATGCTCGATTCCTTCATTCACATCACTCCAGATTATGGGCCATTCGACTCGGACTGTCTTGGGCCCTGAGCCTTCTCCGGTGCAGAGCCTAACCTTGTCCTCTCCGGGCTTGTCTTTCAAGGTTCCGTCCCGCTCGGTGCGCCAGAGTTCAGCAAAGAGCAGGCTCTTGCCATCGAGAAACGAAGCCAGGTCGATGCGGATCTCCAGGATGTCAGGCACATCAGGGCGGACGGATCTGCGATGATTAAGGGTGACCTTGGGTGAGAAGATGGCGTCGGCCAGGGCCTTGGCGGCACTCTGTGGGTGCTCGTACCACCAGCCGTACTGGTCCTCGGGCTTGGCGCCGGGGGTGTGGCCGTTGAAGCGCTGCTCATGGTGAGGCGTATTGAACTGACTGATAAAACCTGGATCGATCGGACCATCCATCTGACCGATGGGCTGAGCCTGTCCATTTACCAAAGCAACCACCTGTCCGTCACGAATTTTGTGAAACATGCCATGTGGAGCGGAAATAACTTTTGAAATGCGGTTTTGATTGTCGACTTGCAGCGCGCTGCCGGCAGGCCCAATCAGCAGACTCTTACCTTCCTCATTGGTGATCACTCTGTGATTGGGGTCGTCGAGTTTGCTGAAAGGCCCATGTCTCAGCCACCATTCAAGCGGGGTGTTCTCTTTGAAAACCCAAATGAGGAGTGCGGTTCCAGCGAGGATCAATAGGAGACCGATCCAGCCCCAAGGCCCGAATGCCAAACGGCCCAGCCATGCGATTTCTGATAATGTCTTAAAGGTGACAGCTACCTTTGCTCCTGCAACAGCTGTTGAAATCGCAAAGCCACTCCCCATTACAAGATAAGAGATTGTTGCATCATCGCCTTCAGTAAGGTTGACATAGACCTGGTATGCAGACATGAAAGTGCTGTAAGCATTGGCGACAACCCCCAGCCCATTGGCCCAACGCAACGAAGCGTTGAGAATCGGCTTCATCCTCCGTGCGATCTTATCCGGAGAGGCCGTGATTTTCGGCGATGCCTCTATCAGTGCGCTGCGCTCTGCTACGGCACGCTTGACGAATTCGTCGCGAAACATGCCGGCTGTCGCAGCCAGACCGCCAACGGCCTCACCGAATTTTGCCCAGGCAAAACCCTCCCCGGATTTGCCCCACTTTGATGACAAAGCACTATATGCCGCCGCCATATTCCATACCTCCAACAACGCGATGCCCCCCAGGACACTGGTGTTGACCACTGGGCTGCGCTTGAGCTTCTGCGCCAGCGACAGTTTGAAGGCCGGTACGCGCAGGCGGATTTTTGCCAGATCCGCCTTGGGGTCCGGGTCACGCGCCCAGCTGGTGCTGCTGGCGGCGCTGCCGTTGCGCAGGTTCTCGATTTTGGTGCTGCCGATGTAGGTGGCGCCGTCGAGTTGGTAGATGCCGATGGGTAGCCTGGCCCTTTTGACGCCCGCCTTATTCTCGGCGAACTTGGCGTAGTGCTCCGCCAGTTGGCGGCTGATCGGGTCGCGCGTATCGATCAGGATTTCGCCCGCCAGGGCGTAGCCGAGCTTTTCCAGGTGACCTTCGATGAGTTCCTTGAGGGTGATCTCCAGTTCTTCCAGCGGCATCTCCAGCAGGCCGGCGGCGACGATGCGGACTACCGCCTCGATCTCCTGAGCCCCCTTCTCCGCGAGGGTGTTGAAGAAGTGGTTGATGAATTCGCGAAGGATCTTGACGTTGCGTCGTCCGACGGCAAGGGCGTCCTGGAGTTTTTTGACATCGAGGTCTTCCGGTATCTCCGATTTAGTCTCGACATAGGCGTAGCGGTTATCTCCCGCTTGTTTCGGAAACAGCCGGCTGTGCAGGGGGTGGCCGCCGCCGACGCTGGCCAGTTTTTTGAGAAAGATCCGGCCGGGGTCGTTCTGCTGCAAAGCGTATTGTTCTTGAGTGGTCGGCGGCTCGGTCTCCAGTTGCAGGTCTAGGGCATATTCGTCGTCGGCCAGTCGGGCGATGAGCTCTTCCATCACCGCGAAGTGATCGCCGTAGCAAGGTGTCTTGTCCCCGTTGGGGATCATCAACGGGCCTTTGGGCTTGGCTGGCAGGGCGAACCAGTCGTCGAGTACGGCGGTGAGGCGGTCGAGTTCCGGGTTGGTGTCGTCGAGGATGTCGACCAGGGGCTGCTTGGCAGCTTTGATTTTTTCGCGCAGGGTCTTGCGGTGTTTTGTTCCCAGGGCGGTCTGAATGTCGTGGAGGTCGAGCTGGCGCTTCCACTCGTTTCGCTCTTCCATGGCCCGTACCAGCTCCTTGCGCTGGTCCTTGGAGACATTGGGGGCGTCCAGGTCGGGAGCCGGAGCGAAGAAATACCGGTTGGCCAGCACCGCTGAGTCGAACCAGGGGGCGAAGGGAAACGCCTTTTTCTTCTCGCCTTCATGATCTGGGTTCGATAGATCAGCGATGTACTCTTCCATATCGCGCCAGGCGCTCTGATAGGCGTAGGCCTTGTCTTTGGCCCAACCTAGCGGATCATCGAGCAATAGAACCGGTGCACCTTGTCCCTGGTATTGTTCGAGAAAGGCCGAGGCATCGGTATTTAACAATGCTTCAACTGAAGCTATGCCTACCTGGCTCGTGGAACCATTTTGTGTCGGCCAATTGGCGGTATAACCACTTAGATCGACACTTTGCATCCGCTTGGCGCGACGCTTGGTCGCTTCAGGCCATTGCTTCTGTGGCAGGCACACCGGCCCGTCTCGAAGCCAGCGGGGATCCGCTGGGTGCATGCCGCCATAGGCGATGACTCGACTCCATCCCCATTGCACCCGTGAATAGGCAATCTCAACTTTAACTTTTGCTCCGGCGACTTTGTAGGGCAGTAGGAGATGGTGGACCGGCTCGACCGTAGCGGGTCTGATGTCACTCCCCATGTGGCTGGCAAGGTTCACATCCACGTAGCTGTATTGGCCCCGATCATTGTGCTGTTCATCGCAATACCCCCCACGGACCTCCAGTTCGCGCCAGAGAAAGCCGTCTACATAAATGTAGATCCATCCCTGGTTGCTTGGAGAAGTAGCGCGTGCTTTTACAGTCAATTCTCCCGGACCAAGATATGGCAGAGTAATTTTCTGCGGTGAACGTTCTGGACCGGCATAGAGGCCGAAGACAGCAGGAACGGCTATCTCTGTTTTCATGGGCGCAGCATCTCTGGCCCGACTTTGACTGGTCGCTGCTTGCTTACCGGGATAGTGACGAAACGGGATATCGTAGTGATCCTCCCCTCCATCAATCGGACAGGTTTCAGTCAGGCGTAGCGAATATTTAAAGTGCCCCTGACCTGAGGCTTCAACGGTAGTTGTCTTAGGCTTCCATGTCGTCATGTGTGTGCTTCCTGGTTGGGATCTGGCTAACTTCTGTCTGGTCATTTTCTGGCGTTAGTGCCCAGCGCCCAGCAAGTTGCCTTGTTGCGCCACCGGCAATCTGCCAATCAAAACGCCAAGGAGGTGGGCTGGCATCTTTCTCTGTGGCACCAACGGTATCGAGAAACGGCGGCCTTGCTCCCCCACCCTGCTGTACCGGAGCCGGCGGTGTGTTCTGGTTGTTGGAGACCATGAGGTCAAACTGTCTCAGCGCCCCCTTGCCTT
>JARROA010000091.1:0-2711 GCA_037384425.1 Candidatus Thiodiazotropha sp.
ATCGGCACTCTCAGGGGATAAGATGCTTTAAACAAATGTCTCAACTACAAGCAACAAAAACGACCCCAGCCAGGTAGGATGCACTGCAATAGACCCGTCCACCCGTTACTCTCATCGCTCCTGCTGATATTGCTGCTGGCAGCCTGCAGCATTCCGGCGCCGCTGGTGGAACGGATCAAGGCATCGGGCGAACTCCGGGTTGTCACACGCAACAGTGGCACCACCCTCTACGAGGGTCCCGAAGGCCTCACCGGTTTCGAGTACGACCTGGTCACCCTGTTCGCAGAGGATCTCGGGGTCAAGCCTCACTTCATCATCCCCAAGCGATTCGACGACCTGTTGCCGACGGTGATCAGCGGCGAGGCCCAGCTGGCGGCCGCCGGTCTCACCGTGACCCCCGACCGGGAATCGGAGATCCGTTTCGGGCCACCCTATCAGGAGATCACGCAGCAGGTCATCTACCGCCAAGGCAGCACACGTCCTCGCAAGGTCGAGGACCTGTATGAGGGCAAGTTGGTAGTCTTGGCAGGCAGCAGCCATGAGGAGGAACTGATACGTCTCAAGGAGAGTCATCCGGAGCTGACCTGGGAAAGCCGCGCCGACCTGGAGAGCGCCGAGTTGATGCAGATGGTGCTCGACCGGGAGATCGACTACACCATAGCCGACTCCAACGAATTCGCCGTAACAAGGCGTTTCATGCCCAACCTGGGCGTCGCCTTCGACCTCACCGACCCACAGCCGCTGGCCTGGGCCATGGCCCATGCCGAGGATGGCAGCCTGTATCATGCCATGGTCGACTTTTTCAACCGCATCACCGAAGACGGCACGCTCGATGAGCTGATCGAGCGCTATTACGGCCACATCGGCCGCCTCAACTTCGTCGAACTCAAGACATTCATCAAACACTATGAAAAACGGCTGCCAAAATACCAGGATTACTTTAAAGAGGCTGCAACCGAAAGCGGTATCGACTGGCTCACCCTGGCGGCCATCGGCTACCAGGAGTCACACTGGAATCCCCGGGCCAAGTCACCGACCGGTGTGAGGGGAATCATGATGTTGACCCTTACCACTGCCAAGCAGGTGGGCATAGAGAGCCGGCTCGATCCCAGTCAGAGCATTATGGGTGGCGCCAAATACCTGCGCTACATCGAGGACAGACTGCCGGAGCGTATCCAGGAACCCGACCGCCTCTGGCTGACCCTGGCCGGGTACAACGTCGGCTTCGGTCATCTGGAGGACGCACGCGTGCTGACGGAACATCTGGGCGACAACCCGGACAAATGGGTCGATGTGAAAAAACACCTGCCGAAGCTGAGCCTCAAGAAGTGGTACAGCGGCCTCAAACACGGCTATGCCAGGGGCAACGAACCGGTCAACTACGTGGACAACATCCGCGCTTACCTGGAACTGTTACGCTGGCAGGAGCGCAAGCGCCAGGAGGCGAACAACAACGACGATGACAAGCCGCATGTGCTGTCGATCATTCCGGAAGCGCTCTAGGGCCTGTTGACGACACTGCAGCAGGCCCTGGTTTCCGACGCTATACGGCTACAGCCAATCGGTCAGCTGCACACCCAGCCCCAGTCTCCGACTCTCTGCATTGTAGTCGACCAGGCTCTCACCATAACCGGAAAAATACTGCACATAGCCGCGCCAGCGCTTGTAGAGGGGAAAACTCCAATCGAACTGGAAAGTCTCTCGACCGCTGTTCTCGAACAGATTGCGCATCAACAGACTGAAGGTCTGGTCGCGATGCTTGTAGATGCCCCTGAGTTCATAGTGGCCCATGTAGTCGATAATGTCCGGGTTGTCGTCGTTGCTTTCGGGGATCCGATGCCAGGGCCGGAAACCGAGCAGGAAATTATCCTTCTCGAAGATGAAGTTGCCATACACACGGTTCCAGCTGCGTGAGAGATAGCCACCCTGACCGTTCGACTGATGCACCATGCCGAACTGCATGAGTGAATTTCTCCAGCCGAACAGCGACCAGTCGTTCGGCACCACCAGAAACATCTCCGGCTCGTGCACCGTTTCGCGAAAGGGCGAAGAGATATGCCGATTGTAGGCCTGCCAGAATGAGAGATTGGTGTAGGCCGCATAGAGATCGGCATTGCTTCCCAGCACCCCCTCGATCACGGGTATCTTGAAACTGAGCTGGAATTTCATCTCCACCCGATCGAAATCCGATTCTGGGATGTTATAGACCTCATAGTTGGGTTTGTCGTTGTAGGAGGCCAGCAGCACGTAGTTCTGCTTGTGGGGCGAAAGCACAAACGGATTGAAACGGGTCGCCTTCTCTGCCTGCATGCGTTCGGCAATCAGCGATCCTCCGGTTTCCGGCGATTCGGACACAGGCTCTTCCGTTGCCGCTTGCTCCTGCGTCGACAACTCCTCCTTCGGTACGATCACTTCGCACTCGGCCCTGATCTGGCCGACGCTGACATCGATCTCCGAGCGGCGTAATTTGTCCAATAGACAGGCATCCATGCTCGAAAGCGATTGCGCCATCGCTGGCATAGTGATCAGCAAACCGCTGAGTGCTAATCCCCGAATCGCATGAACATACTGCGTTTTTACGTTCACGATGTTTGCCTGCTCTCTTTCTGTTGCTCTCGTCGTTGACGAAAAAAGGTTCTCAACAGGTCGCTGCTCTGCTGCTGCAGGAGACCGCCTTCGATCTCGACCCGATGATTGAAACGATGATCGGT
>JARROA010000091.1:2745-4874 GCA_037384425.1 Candidatus Thiodiazotropha sp.
GTGGTCGCCGCATCGCGCAGGGCCATGACCTCAGCGTGGGCGGTGGGATCCTGAGTGGCGATGGGCCGATTCCATCCCTCGCCGACGATGCGTCCGTCGCTGACCACCACGGCACCAACCGGCACCTCGCCTTCCGCCATGGCGCGGCGTGCCAGCATCAGAGCGTGTTCCATATAAGCCCGGTCTTCCTGTTGCTTCGCGGCGTTGATCATCAGCCGATTTTTGACCTTGGCTTATGCAAGTCTACCCCCGCTCGGTTGTAAATAAGCCATTTTTATTTTTTAAGATCAATGACTTATATTCCTGCTAAATCGTAATACCATGAAAATACCATGCTCAGAAAACCAATGTCAGTATTGCTCAGTATCACGGTCAGGTCGCGGTTACTGTAATAATAAATCTATCCCATTATCCTCGTTTTATCTATCGGTGCGTAGTTTTGCAGGTCTATTTTGCTCCAGCATCCTTCAAAACTTCAATGACCTCATTCTGGCCCATTTCCGACGCCCACATCAACGCGGTCTTTCCATAAGAACTATCTTTTGATTCGAGATTGGCCTTGGCAGCGAGTAACGCCTGTACGATCTCCTTATGCCCACTATATGCAGCCGCCATCAATGCAATCGTGCCATATTTTCCATTTTGCAAGTCCACATTGACACTGGCGGCCAGGATGGCCTGCACTGTTCTGAGATGACCCTGACTTGCTGCCAGGAAGAGTGCTGATTCAGCTTTTTCTTTATTAGCGCTCAAGTCTATACCGGAATCCAGGAGTTTTTTGACTTTGCCAAAGTCGCCACTTTCAGCCGCGTTTAGGAAAGCGCTTTGGTTTTCAGCCAGAAGCTTCGCTTGTTTGACCATATTCTCCACGATAAAGGCAGGACAAATTCGCGCATTATCAAGATAACAACGACTCCTGTTGTTACTAAATCACCGGCTTTATCGACTTCTTTCAAATAAGTCAACGTACCATCCTATGGCATCACAACACGAACAGTTTGTCCTTTAACAACGCCTCGCCAATTTGCGAGATCATCTTCCGCTGGCACTACGAATAAATAACCGATAGGACCAGGATCCAAAAACGAGAAATTACGCGTAGGAACGGTGAAGATTGGCAAATCCAACACCGACTCTCTTCCTCCTGTTAGCCCACGAAATGTCGCTGTCCATACCTAATTGGTCTCAGGTGGGATTTCAGGAAGTCCCTTCAGGTAATTGTCTTTGAACCAGTTTGAGAAAATGTCTGGACTGCTTTTCCATTCTTCCTGATGCATAGTACAGACGTCGATGAGGTTTTTATTCTCCGCGCTTACGGTACTAGCAAAAACAATCAAGGCGACCAAGCTTAATATGACGGTATATCGCCTAGACATAACAATAGTGTTACACATTTTATTAGTCACTCCCTTTGGATGATACAGTCTGATGTCAACGGATGACGTTTCAAGACCGTGCGCAAAGCGAAGTATAGGGAGAATAACCGCAACACCCCTACCTATCAAGGCAGAAAACTGGTGGCAGAATACGCTTGAGATACACGCCTTCCCGGCCTCATTCAACCCAACTCCCCGGGTTTACGGTGGAGCCGGCCCTCTTCCACTGCCTTTCTGGCCATCAGCCTTATTTTGGGCAACAACCACCAGGCAACCTATCCTGCTGTTGCTTGCCGCGTAGAGAGATGTGAAGACCCGGTACTAGACAAACCAGTCTGAAGTCGGTGTGGCCCGCGTAGCAGGCAACAACTCCGGCGTGGGTGGCAAGCTGCCCTTGGCTTGTAGATGATTCAGTATCTTGTTGATGACCACCTGATCCTCGATACTGGCAATTAGCTTAGCTTCACCTCCGCACTTCTCGCAGATAGATACGTCAACAAGGTGAATTGATGCGGAGCATCAAGAGAGGGTGCCCTGGGGTATATTGAACACTCGCTTCAAGCGTTGCGCCCAGGTCATGACCTGGTGACGCTGTTCGGGTGTTTCGTCTTCTTGTGATTGAGCCGGTTGACTTTGCCCCGTTTGGCGGGCGTTACATCGACACGGTATTTGCTGTTGGGCGCGAACACGCCATGGAAGCGGGTCAGGTTTACTCTAGGCTTGGGTACTAACGCCGCCAGCTTGGCGATGACA
>JARROA010000092.1:0-2699 GCA_037384425.1 Candidatus Thiodiazotropha sp.
CCTGGCGAGACCAATCGAGGGCAGCATCGCCAACAGTTAGTTCCGGGACGTAGAGCGAAAGGTTGAAGCACTGCAAATGTGAAATCTGACGCTCTAAAGCAGATCTACGTTATGTGCGTCGTAGTAGACTGCGGTCGACCCATAGCAGACGCACATAACGTAGATCTGCTTTAGAGCGTCAGATTTCACATTTGCAATGCTTCAACCTTTCGCTCTACGTCCCGGAACTAACTGTTGGCGATGCTGCCCTCGATTGGTCTCGCCAGGTAAGTGACGAATTTTTTACCGCTCAAAACTGAGATAAATGTAGCCTGGATGGAGTGAAGTGTATTCAAGGATCGGTTCTATCGATCACCCGGATTCCACTTCGTTGCATCCGGGCTACTTGCTTGCTGTTGATCATGGATTTTGTCTTGCCATGATCTCTCCCAGATCCCGCACCATGTAGTCGGCCGCGCGCAGCCAGGCCTTCTCGTTGTCACCCCGGAAATCATAAGCCTTGCTGAGCAGTGTCTGTCCACTCGCCACGTCCTTGATTTCGATGTGCATGGTCAGGATGAGCAGGCTCATCTTGTAGATCCAGCCGACCATCACCCGGTCACCGCTGGCCTGCCTGGCGAGATCGATTTCGCAACGGTTGCAGGTGTGGATGTAGGTACCCAGCTGGGCGTTGTCGACGATAGCGTCCACCTGCGCTTGCGGGACCACCTCGAAGATGCCTTCGTCCCCGATCCGTTGGGCGATGTATCGGGTGAGCTTTTCGAGCCTCTGCGCGTTGCGCTCCTCGCTGCCGGGAGTTGGTATGTTGTCGACAAGTTCGAAGGGCATCACGGCTAGTCGTGCGTCTGCCGCCGCGCCGGCTGCGAAGGGCGTCAGCATAGCGGCGACCAGCAGAAGCAGGCCCAGAACAAACCTGCTCTGTCTGACCTTACGAGACGCGATGATCCCGCTGAGGCAGAACTTTGATGTACTCATTGGGAGACTCCCTGTTGGTGCCGATGACGAGCCTCAGATGGCCCACTGAAGAGACTTCCAGTTGGCCCTGAATCTCCACCTGCTCACCCTGCCGGGCCTGGCCCGCATAGGTGGCGGTATAGCTCACGGCCTCGTGCACGGAAGGATGGTCCAGCAGGTAGCGTGCAGGGTAGTCGAAGCGGTATTCGTCATTGGTGATGGTGGATCGCAGGCTGACCCTGCCGTGTTTTCTGTAACTCAGCAGATCCTGCCAGCGGTCGGCTGTGAGCAGGCCGATATCGAACTTGGTGCTGGCGATGGCCGCCTTGTTGTATTTGCGTTCTTCATGCCAGCGATACTCGTCGTAGGAGAGCGTGCAGCCACGCCGCTCATAGGCATCCAGCCAGAGGGATTCATCCAGCGGCTCGAGCGCTTTTTCGGCGAGCAGCGTCTTGATGATCTGCCGTGTCTTGAAAAAGGCCTCTCGCCGGTAGAGCACCAGATCGATATCGGAGTGCAGATTGTGTGCGCCGATCAGAAGCGAGCCGGTGACCCCCAGCTGTCGGAGATCCAGCCCCTGCTGCTCGAACAGCGAGGTCAGACGCTGAAGCTTCTCCTCCAGCGCGTCGCCCGGTGCTCTGCGGCGGATCTCCTGCAACCTCAGTCGTGGCTGATGGTGGTGCACGATCCGATTCCGGGGCACACCGTGAAGCCGCACATCCCTGGCTCTCGAGTAGTAGAGATAGTCCTTGTGACGGCTTTGCAGAAGATCATCCGCCTCCCGGGTGGAGAGCTTGCGATAGCCGCTTTCGGTTCGCTGATAACGCAGGGAAGAGAGTATCCGCTGCGCTTCGGCATCTTCGGTCACCACGGCGAAGATCAATCCCTCAGCGGTCTCGATGAAGTCCTTGGGCTTGAAGCTGTTCATCGAACTATCCCGCACCGGATTTCGATCGGTGTTGAAACAGCTCGCTCCCGCTCCACTGTCGGCGGTAGTCCTCGTAGTCGTATCGCTTCATCAGCTTCGGCACACCGTCCTCGCCGAGTAGATGGATGGAGGGCAGATTCTGACCGTTGAAGCGTGAGGCCTTGATCAGGCTGTAGGCCCCGACATCCCTGAAGACCACGCGGTCATTGAGCTGCAGTGGCCGTGAAAAGCCATATTCACCGAACAGGTCACCGCTGAGACAGGTGCAACCCGCCAGGGTCATGCGACAGGGACCGTCTTTCTGTTCATTGAGCAGTGCGGGCGCGCGCTGATACTCGAAAACCTCGGGCAGATGGTTGACGGAGGTGTCGAGCACGGCGATCGAACGGCCATCGCTTTCGAAGGTGTCGATCACCGTGGCCACCAGGTATCCCGCCTGCTCCAGTAGCGACTTTCCGGGTTCGAGATAGACCTGTGCGCCCCACTCCGATTGAATCCGGTCGATGGTGGCGAACAGGGTCTCCAGATCCTGCGCATTCTGAAACAGATAGCCGCCCCCCAGGTTCACCCATTCGAGGTCGCGCAGCCATGGCGAGAGCTGGTCTTCGAGATGTCTGACGGTCCGTTCCAGCGGATCGAATGAATCGGCTCCAAAATTGGTATGCAGGTGCAACCCCTTCAGGATGTGGGTGGAGAGCCGACCCGAACGCCACTGCGCCACCACCTGGGGCAAGGGAGCGCCCAGCTTGGAGTGTTGACGGCAGGGATCGTAGCGCGGATCGTCCAGGAAGGAGAGCTGGGGATTGATGCGCAAGCC
>JARROA010000093.1:0-2695 GCA_037384425.1 Candidatus Thiodiazotropha sp.
GTTAGGTAACGCCTATGTGCCCGTTTGGAGCACAATGGATGTATTGGATATGACCGCTGACACAATATTTGACTTCATCGGTTGCAATCGGCAACTGGAAAAGGGCGGTCAAATTGACGGCACAAACAGATAAAGTCCCCGCTGCGAGGTTGTTGAGTTTCATTCCGATCTCGATGCGGTTTGTCAGCGGCCCATACAAGAGCGCAGTGCGGTATGCGTTGTGTCTAGCGCTGTTTTGCTTTCACAAATATTTCCTCTCCTCGATTGCACTGCAGATTGCAGCGTCATGCATTGGTCATGCATACAGCGGGAAGACATGGTCACGAGATATTGCATGCACATGCGCCATTCCTTGTAAGACGAGGAACTCTCCAGCGCATGGCTCAAGGATCATTGTCAAAGGGATGCAATACCGCGTTGCCTTGGGTTGCAGCTCTTGAGACTGAACCCTAACGGGGGATCGATAAGTTTATGCACATTTCCATTGTAAAAAGCGGGTCCGCAAAATATGCGATAACTGGGGAGCAAACATGGTTCCGCTGGGAATTGTCACAAAGCGTTCATTCAGTCGCCAGAGAGCCCTGGCCTTGGTCGCCGGATTCGACATGAAGTATACCGACAAGCTACTCGGCGTGTTCCAGCGCCTACTAACGGTTGACGAATTCGAGGACTCCGGTATCGGCCTTGCCATGATCAAACGCATTGAATCCCATCACGGCGCTCGGGTCTCGGCGGAGGAGAAACTCGAAGAAGGCTCAAGTCTCTATTTTTCCATTCCAACCAACGGAGTCACCTTACGAGGAACATAAATGAACACGCGAAGCTGTGTCGACCACTTGCTGAAGTCCATGATTGCAACCGATCGTGCGGAGGCGGCCGTGCTGATCGAACGGGTCATCCAGGAAGGGATGGCCCCCGAGCGCGTCATCACGGATGTCCTCGGGCCGACGCTTGTGCGTGTCGGCGTCTTGTGGGGGAAGGAGTCGGTATCCCTCGCGCAGACCTTCGTGGCGGCAAAGATCGCCGAAGATGTGCTGCTGCGCTGTATGCCGGAAATGGGCACGTGCGAGTCGCACAAAAGCCCGGTGGTCATCGGCAACATCGAGGATGATTTCCACAGTCTGGGCCGGCGTATCGTGGCGACCTTCCTGCGCGCTTCAGGCTGGGAGGTTTACGATCTGGGCAACGACGTGACGGCGGAGGAGTTCGTGGACAAGGCCGTCGAGGTACAGGCCTCGGTGGTGGGGGTCTCCGCCATGATGCAGACCACCGCCCTCAATATCCGCAAAGTCCGCGCCCTGATCGACGCCCGGAGCTTGCAGGATCGGCTGAAACTGGTGGTGGGCGGAGCGGTATTCAACTGGCGACCGCAACTCGTTTCCGAGGTAGGTGGTGACGGTACTGCCGAAAACGCCGCAGGCGCCGATGCACTTTTGCGTCGACTGCAAAGCGAAGCGAAAGGGGAGCCAAGTCATGAACGCCTATGAACGAGTCATGAACACCATGCAGGGCAAGCCAGTGGACCGTGTACCGGTGTTTGCCGTCCTTGGGGCTTATGGCGGCAAGCTCACCGGCGTCGATCTGCGAACCCTCTACAGCAATGTGGAGGCCTATGTCGCCTCTCAACGCGCCGTTGAGGAAGCCTTCGGCTTCGATCTGGTGCTGGTGCCATTCGATAACAGCGCCATCGCGGAGGCGTTCGGCGGCGAAGTGGCCTGGTTCGCCGATCAGGCGCCCAACCTGAAGCGTCCGTCGGTGAGCACGGCAGCGGCCGTGCTCGCGTTGCCGCAGCCCGATCCCCATCGTACCGCCCGCCTGCCGTTCATCGTGGAATCTACAGGGAAGTTGAGCGCCATCTACCGGGAACGCGTGCCGGTATTCGCGGCGGTGCCCGGTCCCGTTGCAATACCGGCGCTGATTCTGGGGCTTGAAGCCTGGTTGGAGATCCTCTTGTTCGATGAGGCCGCCGCACAAAGATTGCTGGAATTTAGCGGAGAGTTTTTCGTCACCTGGGCCAATACGCTGTTGGAGGCGGGCGTCACTGCCCTCATTGTCGCCGAAGGCATGGCGGCGGCGGAAATCTCCCAGCGCAGTCTGTTCGCTGAACAGATGCTGCCGCATATTCGAGCTGTGTTCTCCCAGGTGCACGGCCCGATGGTCTTTCACCACACGGGTGGGCGTATCAATCAGGTCCTGGACTTGCTGCCCGGTCTGCCGGGGTTGGCTGGCGTCGTCGTCAGTTCCAAGGATGATCTGACGGAGGCGCGGCAACGCCTCGGCCCCGAACTGCTGCTGTTGGGCAATCTGGACAATCTGCTTTTCCCGACGACATCCGCCGATGAGATCCGTGAGCGCAGCCTGGTGTGCCTGCGCACCGCTGCGCCCGCTGGTCCCTTCATCCTGGCCAATTCAGGCGCCGACATTCCGATGAGCACACCGCCGGAAAATCTGCGGGCCATGATCCTGGCCAGCGAAGCCTACGCAGTCGAAAGGAGTCCGGCATGAACCCGGCCACCATCTGGCTCAGCTGTGGCGTGTTGCGCGACGAGCTGGAGGCGCTTCACCGTAGCGGACAACTTGGCGGTAGCTTGCGGTTTCTCGATTCCATGCTGCACATGCATCCGGGAAAACTGGAGACTACGCTGGAAACCGCGCTGAAACAGTCTGTTTCCAAGGGCGAACGCCTGGTGCTGGT
>JARROA010000094.1:0-3033 GCA_037384425.1 Candidatus Thiodiazotropha sp.
CCAGCGAACCCTTCTGGGTCACGTGGCTGCCGAGGATCTCGCGCATGGCCGCGTGCAGCAGATGGGTGGCGGAGTGGTTCAGCATGGTGGCCTGGCGGGTATAGGCGTTGACCTGGGCGGTGACCCTGTCACCGACCTTTAAACCACCCTCTTCCAGCTTCCCGATATGGGCAAAAAGCTCTCCCGCCTGTTTGCGGGTGTCCTCCACCTCGAAAAGTACGCCGTCTCCCATTAACACGCCCATATCGCCCACCTGGCCGCCCGACTCAGCGTAGAACGGGGTGCGGTCGAGGAAGACCATGCCGGTCTCGCCGGTCTGCAGGCTGTCGACCTGCTGGCCGTCGCGTACGATGGCGACCACGCTGGCGTTATCCTCCAGCAGCTCGTAGCCGGTGAACTCGGTCCGCCCCTCCAGATCGAGGGAGGATACCTCGGCGGCACCGAACTGGCTGGCGGCGCGGGCGCGTTCGCGCTGTTCGGCCATGGCCTTGTCGAAGCCGGCCTGGTCGACGGTGAGCGTAGGTATCATAGAGCTTGAATACCGTCTCGCCGGGGATCTCACTGCCCTGTAAGCCGGCGATCGCCTCTTCCAGGATCTTCATGCCCTGCTCCAGGGTCTCGGCGAAACGCTCCTCCTCCAGGCGTAGCACGCGCTCCACCTGGGCGCGCTGAGCCACCAGTTCCGGATAGGCCTCGCCCATCTCGGTGCAGAGCTGCTCCACCAGCTTGAAGAAGAAAGGCTCGGTCACGCCAAGCATGTAGCCGTGGCGGATGGCGCGGCGGATGATCCGCCGCAGCACGTAGCCCCGTCCCTCGTTGGAGGGCAGCACGCCGTCGACGATGAGAAAGGCGCAGGAGCGGATGTGGTCGGCGATGACCCGCAGGGACTTCTCCTCCAGGTTGTCGCAGCCGGTGAGCCGGGCGGCAGCCTGGATCAGGTTGGCGAAGAGGTCGATCTCGTAGTTGCTGTGGACCCCCTGCATCACGGCGGCCAGTCGCTCGAGACCCATGCCGGTGTCCACCGAAGGCTTGGGCAGCTCGGTCATGGTGCCGTCGGCGTCCCGGTTGTACTGCATGAAGACCAGGTTCCAGATCTCGATGTAGCGGTCGCCCTCCTCCTCCGGGGTGCCGGGAGGACCGCCCCAGATCCCCTCGCCGTGGTCGTAGAAGATCTCGGTACAGGGTCCGCAGGGGCCGGTGTCGCCCATGGACCAGAAGTTGTCACTCTCGTAACGCTTGCCACCAGGCTTGTCGCCGATGCGGGTGAAGCGGGCCGGGTCGACGCCGATCTCGTTGAGCCAGACATCCGCCGCCTCGTCATCCTCCTGGTAGACCGTGACCCAGAGTTTTTCCGGCGGCAGACCGATGGTCTCCGTCAGAAACTCCCAGGCGTATTTGATCGCATCCCGCTTGAAGTAGTCACCGAAGCTGAAGTTGCCCAGCATCTCGAAGAAGGTGTGGTGACGGGCGGTGTAGCCCACGTTCTCCAGGTCATTGTGCTTGCCGCCGGCACGCACACAGCGCTGGGAGCTGGTAGCGCGGTGGATGTTGCGCTTCTCGCGACCCAGGAAGACATCCTTGAACTGCACCATGCCGGCGTTGGTGAAGAGCAGGGTCGGATCGTTCTGCGGCACCAGCGGACTGCTGGGCACCACCTCATGGCCGTGATCGGCAAAATAGTCCAGGAAGGCCTGGCGGATTTCTGCACTGGTTTTCATAGAGTTCTGAGCACTGGATTACCGGGGTACACAAACAGCGAAAGATAACAGGAAAGGGAAAGAAATGCCCGTATTCATTGAGCAAAATCGCTACTGAATCGCTATCAATTCTGACTGACGGGGCGATGGTTTCAAGGGGAGTTACCCTGAGGCTGTCAGGGTCAGGTAAGGAGGCTATTGCCCGTTGGACGATGGGCCGCGATATCCGCGAGATATCGCGATGGGTTCCCGAAATGAGATCAGAGCGTAGGGTGGGGCCCTGCCCCACCAATCTCGCCTGACCGGAGTTAGGAACGGCCGAGGATTGATGGCCTGACGACCGGCGACACCCGTTCAATCGAGCAGAAAGCTGCGAATCATCTCGTTGGGAAAACCCCGGTATTCGAGAAACCTGGCCCGTTTGGCCAACTCCTTGCTCTCGCGCACACGCCCGCTGCCGAACTTGGCGTCGTGCACCTGCGCCAGCAGCTCGCGCCACTCGGCCTCGTAGATCTCCAGGTAGCGGTCGATCAGTTCGGCGCCAACACCCCGCTCCTGCAGTTCCCGGCGGATGCGCAGCGGCCCCTGGCCCTTGCCGACACGGCTTTCGATGAAGGATTCGGTATAGCGCTCGTCACTCTGCAGACCGTCCCGCTGGAGCCGGTCGAGCACCTGTTCCAGTAGCTCGGCATCGGCCTGGCGCTGGAGCAGCTTCTGTCTCAGCTCCCGGCGGGAGTGTTCACGGGCCGCCAGCAGACGGACTGCGGCGGCCTCGATATCGGCAACGGACTCCAGGCTCAGGCCTCGGCCTCGACCAGTTCAGGCTCGGGTTGCTCTTTGCTGGGCAGTAGCTCGGCACGGATCCGGCTCTCGATTTCGTTGGCGATATCGGGATTCTCCTTGAGGAAGTTACGCACGTTCTCCTTGCCCTGGCCGATGCGGTCGCCGTTGTAACTGTACCAGGCGCCGGCCTTGTCGACGATGCCCTGCTGTACGCCCAGTTCGATGATCTCGCCTTCGTGAGAGATGCCCTCGCCGTAGAGGATCTCGAACTGCACCTGTTTGAAAGGCGGAGCGACCTTGTTCTTCACCACCTTGACCTTGGTGTCGTTGCCGAGCACCTCGTCGCCCTTCTTGATCGAGCCGATACGACGAATGTCGAGGCGTACCGAGGCGTAGAACTTGAGCGCGTTGCCGCCGGTGGTGGTCTCCGGGCTGCCGAACATGACGCCGATCTTCATGCGGATCTGGGTGATGAAGATGACCAGGCAGTTGGTGCGTTTGATGTTGGCGGTCAGCTTGCGCAGGGCCTGGGACATCAGGCGCGCCTGCAGGC
>JARROA010000095.1:0-2586 GCA_037384425.1 Candidatus Thiodiazotropha sp.
GCGGAAGCGCTGCTGGTGCCCTTCCTGCTCTCGCTGTTCATCGCCGTCATCGCCGCCGCACCGCTTTTCTATCTCAAGCAGAAAGGCGTGCCCGGTGGGCTCGCCATGCTGATCGTCATTGCCATGATCGTCGTCATCGGGCTGCTGATCGGCTGGATGATCGGTGGTTCGTTACACGATTTCACCACCAATCTGCCGAAGTACCAGGAACGGCTGTCGGGTCAGAGCGTGAGATTGGTCGTGTGGTTGCGCGGTCTGGGCCTGCAGCTCGATCAAGAGGCGATCAAGACGATCATCGATCCCGGTAAGGCCATGGCCATGGCCGGACAGGTAATCAGCGGTCTCGGCAATGTGCTGGCACAGGCGGTGCTGATCCTGATTACCGTGATCTTCATGCTGATGGAGGCTTCGGCCTTTCAGAACAAGCTGCATGCCATCGCGGACGATCCCGAGGCATCCGTGGAGCGGGTGGAGGCGATCACCTCCAGCATCAAGCGCTATATGACGATCAAGACCAGCACCAGTCTGCTGACCGGTGTTCTGATCAGTCTCTGGCTATGGGCGCTGGGCGTGGACTATCCCGTGCTCTGGGGTGTGGTCGCCTTCCTCTTCAACTACGTGCCCAATATCGGCTCCATCATTGCCGCCGTGCCGGCGGTGTTGCTGGCGCTGGTGCAGGCGGATGTCTCGACCGCCGTCTGGACCGCGGTCGGTTATCTGGTGGTGAACAATCTGATCGGTAACATGATCGAACCCCGCTTCATGGGTTCGGGGCTCGGCCTGTCGCCCCTGGTGGTCTTCATCTCGTTGGTGCTTTGGGGGTGGATCCTTGGACCGGTGGGGATGTTTCTCTCCGTGCCTCTGACCATGACGTTGAAGATCTTCCTCGACAGCTACGAGGCGAGCCGTCGCATCGGGCTACTGTTGGGAGGCAGCGTACAGAAGATGGAATAGTCGTGTCTGACCGCTTTACCCAGTGGCCTGGGAAAGCAACTAGACTCTGTGCTTCATAAACGACTTTTTTGTACGAACTGTCGGGAAAGTTAACAACGCCGTTTAAGCTGTAAAAATAGTCTGGGAATGAAGGACATACCACATACTTGCCCCGCGTCGTAATATCCTGAGTTGTTTGACTCGCTTACTTAAACTGTCGGAATTCATTACATCGAGTATTCACAATGAAATTTCTTGATAGAGTAAGTTGGTGAAACCTGCTGGAAATTTAATTCTGGTACATAAAATGCGAGTTCTAGTCAGCATCTTTGAAAATGTTTAGACCAAGGAGGTGAGTTTAATATTTGATTGCTTTTTGCCACAAATGTACGAAATCAAACAAGGAGTGTGTGATGAAAAAATTGATATTACTTCTCGTGTTGTGCCTTGGGTTTCTGTCAGCCTCTCACGCAGGATTGGTGACAAAAGGAGTTACTTGGAGTAGCTCGATTGGAGGTAATGACCATACGTATTATTTGGTGGAGTTTCCTTATTACAGCTGGAATGATGCAACAAACGATCTATTCGCAACCGTTGGCCCAGGGTTCCACTTGGCAACGATCACAAGCCAGGATGAGCAGGACTTCTTGCTAGACCATCTGCTGTACAGCACCAGCCCCAACGTTGACTATTTTGGTGAGTACTGGCTTGGAGGCTATCAATTTCCAGAAAATACTCCCGGTAAATACGATAACTGGGTATGGGTGACAGGCGAGGCATGGAGCTACACCAACTGGTTACCCTTTGAGCCGAATGACCAGGGTGGTCCAGGCATAGAGCAGCACCTTGGAATCAAATATTTCCCAAGCTATTCCGGATGGAATGATGAAGGCTACTACGAGAATATCCAAGGATATATCGTGGAAAGTGTTCCTGAGCCATCCAGCTTCATTCTCATGGCTGTAGGCTTGGCTGGACTTGGTGTTGCCAGCCGGAAGAAGCACAAACATAACTAATGACATAAAGCTGTGTGTACAAACCCCGCTAAGAGTGGGGTTTGTTGTTTGGGCGATGAGCGTATGACAGCTTTTTGTACATCAGAATCCGTATGCATTCCCTGAATGTGAATTGCGGTGAATTTCGTTGTTTGATGCATTTCTGAATCTCCCTGCTTGCGCATTAGAGCCGGCCACAAAAGTGCTGTATATCAGCATGGAGATTGTTCACGATGAAACGGTTTTTGCCCCCTTTGCGGACAATTCCGTTTTGGCGATGACATGACGGCGTTGTGATTAGGTGATGGGGGCGTGGTATAAGCGGAAGCGATCGCGCTGTTTTTCGCCGCTGAGCCTTGCGTCCGCTCGATGAGGGATTTAAAAAAGTGGCTGTTGCGCGCCGGGCTAACGATGCAATCACGTATAATGACGCGCACCCCAGCTTGCAGGTGGTGATTATGGCAGTAACCGGAGTCATCACTAAAGATGAGCCGTGACTTTTTGCTTGCTAACTGCGCAAAAGGGACTCGGCCCGTGCAATCTTCTCTTCCGCCTTGTCGAGGATCTTGAGGCTCAGTTTGGGGGTGAGTTCACCGATGTCGAACTTCTTCAATGCGGGTACCTGATCCAGGGTCGGCAGGTGAGCCATCTCCGGCTT
>JARROA010000096.1:0-2573 GCA_037384425.1 Candidatus Thiodiazotropha sp.
TCCAGAATGAAGCTTCGGTTACCGGAGGGCGAAAGCAGCTCCAGGCGATCCCCAACCCGCAGCTTGTTCTTGACATCCACCTGCACCAGGCCGCTGGCGATATCCACCTCGGTCACTTCGGCGACGAACTGTTGACGCCGTGTCTGAGAACTCCCGAAGCGATAGTTCTGCAGTTCCTGAGACGCATGGCGCTGATAAAAGCCATCCGTGTAGCCACGATTGGCCAGACTCTCCAGGTCGGACATCAAGCCGACTTGGAAGGGCCTGCCCGCGGCAGCGTCGTCGATGGCCTGTCGATAGACCTGGGTCGTGCGGGCGGTGTAATAGTGGGATTTGGTCCGCCCCTCGATCTTCAGGCAGTCGACGCCGATCTCCACCAGGCGCGTCACATGCTCGACCGCCCGCAGATCCTTCGAGTTCATGATGTAGGTACCGTGCTCGTCCTCGAACACCGGCATCTGTTCGCCTGGACGGTTGGGCTCCTCCAGATAGTAGACCCAGTCCGCTTCCGCATGACGGCTGACACCTGCCGGTCCCTGGGACAGCGCAGGCGCCTCAACCGGTTGCGAGAGTTTGTAGTCCCAGCGACAGCTGTTGGTACAGGTTCCCTGATTGGCATCCCGATGATTGAAGTAACCGGAAAGCAGACAGCGCCCCGAGTAGGCGATGCAGAGCGCGCCGTGCACGAACACCTCCAGCTCCATGTCGGGACAGGCCTGACGGATCTCCTCAACCTCATCGAGCGAGAGTTCCCGCGACAGGATCACCCGGGGCAATCCCTGCCGTTGCCAGAAACGAACCGCTTCCGCATTCACCGTGTTGGCCTGCACTGAGAGATGCACCGGCATATCGGGCCAGGTTTCGCGCACCATGAGGATCAGCCCCGGGTCGGACATGATCAGTGCGTCGGGCCCCATCTCGACCACCGGCTGGAGATCACGCAGGAATGTCTTCAACTTGGCGCCGTGAGGCATCACATTACACGCCAGGTAGAAACGGCGACCGAGGTCGTGAGCCTCGGCAATGCCCACGGCCAGATTCTGTTCCAGAAAATCGTTGTTGCGCACCCGCAGGCTGTAGCGGGGCAGTCCCGCGTAGACGGCATCGGCCCCGTAGGCGAACGCGTAGCGGGCGTTCTTCAAGGTACCCGCGGGAGATAGCAGCTCCGGTTTCTTCATATCGCGATCGTCAGGGAAGGTCAGTTGAGTGTCACCGTGAATTTCTTGCGCAGTGTTCCGAGCAGCAACCGCTCCCGCTCCACCTCGACCTCAACCGCTTCGCCCGCGAGCTTGTCCAACAGGGCGATACGGATATCGGCGTAGTTGCTGATCGAGTTGCCGTCGATGCTGATCACACGATCGCCCGATTTCACACCGGCCTTGGCGGCGCCGCTGGTTTCGTCGAAACCGCTCACCCTGGGTGGCGAGTCCTGCAGATCGAGAAAGACACCCAGCTTGCCGGCCGGAGGCAGGTCGTTCCCGGGTGCCACCACCAGATAGTCGGCCACCTCCCTATCCATGCCATCGGTCTGGTTGACGTTCAGGATCACCGCGCTGCTGACCGGGACCCGGCGCTCCACCCGATCGGGTATACCCTGCCGGTACATCAGATGCCCCACGCCCGCCAGAACGACCATGTGGCCGTCCGCATGCGCCTGCAGCCAATCCGCGACGCGCTCCGCCATGGACTCGTCCCACAACAACTGCACCTGGAGGAAGTTCTCGAATTCGCGCCCCTCGCGTGGCGGGTGATGATCGAACACCGAGCGGATCCGCTCCACATAGGCCGCATTGTCGCGATCGATCTCAGCGGGCAGGCGCGCCTTCTGCTCTTCGCTCAGGTCTTGCATCCCCTCTCGCCCCACCTGCTCGGTGATCTCCCGCTCCAGATTGAGCGCCAGCAGGGGAATCCCCTGTTCCCGGGCATAGCTGAATATGGGCCGGTAGAGTCGGTAGTCGAAACGCCAGCGGTTGAAATACTCCGTCTCACGCAGCAGTTCGGCCTCTCCGATCTCGCCGGCAATGTAGCGGTCCAGCACCGGCTGGAACGGCTGGAAGAAAAACTCCAGGCCGATCGCCAGTTCGGGATGCCGGGCATGCAGTCCTTTGATCAGCGCCAGCTGATTCAGGTGGTGCTGATACTGGTCGTGGGACTCCCCCACGTAGACCACGCGCTTGTCCGCCACCTGATCGATCAGTGCATCCATATCCATTAGGGTCGACAGGTCGACCACCGTATTGGGGGCTTTCTCGACCGCCCCCGCACATGTCATCATGCCGGCAAGCAGCCATAGCAGGGAACTCAATCGAAACAACGTCTGTCCCTCAAATCGGTATCTTAAGAAAAACACCTTGGATACATCACAAGGTCTCGAATTCAATGGGCTTTATGACCAGAAAATCCCGCATTCTTCGCATTGTGCCGCTTCTGCTCTTGTTTTGCAGCCCTTTACTGAGTGCTGAAATCCTGCATCAGGCATTGCAGGTCAGGCTCGATCCCCCAAGCAACCAACTCTGGGTCAAGGTTGAACTGACTTTACCGGAAACGGTGACACCCCGCTTCCTGCTGCATGC
>JARROA010000097.1:0-2527 GCA_037384425.1 Candidatus Thiodiazotropha sp.
CCACGCAGACGTTGGCTCATGGTTCCCATGATGCGGAAGCAGACGTCGAAGGATTCGCTCAGCAGTTGAAGAAAACGGCGGCTGTCGAACGACATCACCCGTGCGGGCCCCAACGCTTCCGCCGTCACCGGATAGATCGGGTGCTCCATGAACATCAGAGCTTCGGCGAAGGTACTACCGGGCTGGATGATGTCGATGATCTTCTGATCACCGTTGGAGGAGACACGGAAGAGCTTGATCTGACCGCCAATGACCAGGAAGAACCGATTGGCGGGATCGCCTGTTTCAAACAAGGTCTCTCCGTCTTTCAGCGTAGTGATGTGACTGCTCTCCAACACCTGTTTGACCTGTTGGTCATCAAGGGTGGAGAAGAGATGTGCGCTGCGTATATCGATGTTCATAGTCGCTAAAGTGCTCCGCAGTGAGATGTCGGGATGTCACGAAATCCAGACTTCATGATGATGCATGCCGAGACGACGACTCGAACTGTCGGCATCCTGAGCGCGCTCAAGTTCCATTCAATGAATGAATATTGCCTCCTGACGCCGGTTTGGCGTTTGACGAATATCAAGGAGGCAGGGGCAGCCTCGAAGGTTAATGGGCGAGAAAATCACTAGCACTTGCAGGAGACCGATGGCACTGGCGTTGCTACCTAACCTGCCGCTGCGCTACGCCGGGATGAAACGGGAATAGCTCGGGTTTTCCCTGATAAGACACGCGACGGTGCACTGGCAAACCATAAGTAAGTTTCTGTCTGGTCATGTTTCACCGTTCCCGGTTTGATGCATGTCAAGGTTGCGGGCGGATCGGAGCAGAGAATGGACAGAACACTTTAGGGAACGGACAAGATCAGTGGTTTCGGGGCCTTTGACAATCGATCACCGACGTTGCAACGAACTTTTCCTATCGTTGGAAAAAGTGATAACCGCTTCTGAGTGGGATGCGGCTAGTAACCAGATTCATGCGTTCAAAGCGGCGATGAAGCGTCATTTCTCCGTCGAGGAGGATGTACTCTTTCCCGCCCTGGAAGCCGCCACGCCGAAGGCCGGGATGGCGATTCGTGTGATGACCATGGAGCATGTTCAGATGCTGCACATGATCCAACGTTTGGCGATGGCGGTTGAACAACGCTCGAAACAGAATGCACTCGGTTTGTCAGAAACATTGTTCATGACCATCCAGCAACACATCATTAAGGAGGAGAATATCCTTTATCCTATGGCTGACCGCTATGTACCGGAAGTCACTTCCCGGATTGCCCGATTGATGAAGGAATAGTTCAGGTGGAACAGCATCTCGACGCACGAGGGCTGGAACCGCCGATGCCCATGATACGCATACTCGATACACTTGAAATCCTACCGCAGATGGACAGCCTGCAAGTCACCCTCAGTCGGGAACCCTACCCACTCTATGCCTTGCTGCGGCAGATGGACTTTGTCTGGGAAACCCATCGTTCAGGTCCCGACGTGGTCGTTCGTATTTGGCACGCGAAGCGCCGACAATAGAATCGGTAACGTATTCAGTGATGTGTATGGGGGAGAACGAGCATTGAAACGATGGATGCTGATTGGACCGATTCTGCTGGCCTGCCAAGCAACCGGAGGCGAAGTCGGGACGTTGCCGCACGGTGACTGCGATAAGCTCATGCCACGCCACGATTACCGTCACTGCGACCTCAACGGTCGCAGTCTGCATGGCATCGACATGAGCGAAAGCCTGCTACAGGGAGTCAATCTTCAGAATGTCAAAATAACCGATTGCCGCCTTGACGGCGCGCAACTCCAGGGCGCGGATCTGAAATGGGCGGTGCTCACAGGAAGATAGGTGAGGAAACCATCCGGGGTCGATCTGTCCGCAATGCGGAGGTGAGAGCAAGGTGATCGCCAGTATTGACGATCAGCCGATCATCGACAAGATACTGGCCCAGCTCATGAGGAAAGGCGCTTTACCGCCACTGCCAGAGCTGTTGCCTGAACTATGCCGGAAGGCCAGAATGGCCATGGAAGAGGGCGGTTTCAACCGAAAATCCAGTAGATTGAATAGATTGAGGGCGGCTAGACGGGTGATTCAGGCATATCCAGGCCCCAGTATCCTGCCTTGATATACATGGGTGATGGCGGTTATTCTTCTTATACTTAGTGGGACAGCAGTGGCTGCTAACCCCTTAAACGACCCCTTAAACGGTGAAGAAGCCCCCCTAAATTTCATACTTTTATTCATATAAAAATCTATTGCTGAGCACCATAAAAAAAGGGAACGAAACAGTGAGCAACACTAACACCAGGAGGCTGTTTAAAGCCATTTTACCCCTTTTAGCACTAGCTGCCTGCTCTACGACTTCAATCGGTGCCCCCGGTTCAGCTGAAGATGAAATATTCTATCAATGCTATGGCCAATCTTTGGTGAATAACTCAGGTGTTTCACAAACCTTTTGTGAATGTCTCAATGACCGCGCCGCTGAAGTGCTTAACTCATCGGACCTTGCAAAAGCAAGGGCAGACTACAATCATCTCAGCATCCTTGA
>JARROA010000098.1:0-2732 GCA_037384425.1 Candidatus Thiodiazotropha sp.
ACATCGATCGGCTGCATGATTTCTATGAAATCCGTAGCACCAGTACCTGCCTGCATGAGTTCCTCCATCTCGAACTCCAGGTGCTTTAGCGCCAGCATGGCGACGTGAAAGAAGCCACCGCTCTCCCGCGCCAACCCACCGAACTTCTCTGCCTTCAGCTTGTCTGTAATGGCTTTGAGGTAGAGCTTATCAAGTTTTGTTCGCACCTTTGTGGCCAATGTTTTACACTTATCCCCATCCACTTCCAACACGCAGTTACGCCGCGTTTCCAGATAGGCGATGATCGCGGTCATCGTCAGTGGCGACATGCGCAGCTGTTTCGATTTGCGATAGATCTGGCGCAGGGCGTTGCTCCCAACGGCCTTGGCGAACAGCAGGGTTTGCGGCTTGTGCACCAGGCGGCGGAGTTTCGCCAGGTTGGTTCCTTTGGCGAAGCCGGTCAGCCCCTTGACACCATCCATGATCTTCCTGGCCTCTTCTTTCGATATCTTGCCGTTCTTTCGCAGGCGTTTAAGACTTTTCAGTACCTTTTTCAGGGCTTCTTCGGATAGCCTCACACCCTTTGCACCGCTACCCGCATAGGCCTTTCCAATCAACAGATCCAGCGGGTCAAACGCCGATTGGGTGTTCGAGGCATACAGATCCAAATCGGGCAGTTCCGTTCCCACCCAACCGTCCGCCGGCAACCGCAGGTAGTCGATCCAGGCCAGGATATCATCATCGCTCTGAATGGTCTGAATCAACAGCTCGAGCCCTTCCAGGGCATCTGGGTCAAACGCCAGTTCTCCCGTGATGATAAGAAACGGTAGTACGTCCAGCAAGGCCCGGAAAGATTTCCTTTCCCACGCCCGATCCACCAGACGCCCGATCACGCTACCGAAGCTACGAACGATCGAACTGTGGATCCCCCGAGGCCAGGTAGTAGAGCTGTTGGGCCAGGATGCCGATATCCTCCAGCGGGATGATCCAGTTGACGCCTTCCCAAAGCCAGCCGCCGACGTCGCTGAGTGACGCTCCGTATGCCGGTTTCACCAGGGCATTGAGCACGGCCTCGCCATATTCGGCCAGAAGTTGATCTTGCCCACCCAGCCCGCGCATGACCAGCGGTGGCGGGTTAGGATGCAGGTGATCGACATAATAACCGCCGATCTCGATATATTTCTCCGAGGAAAGCAGGTTGACATATTGGCGGGCGCCCCCGCCGCTGACCGCCACCCGCAGCAGGGAGAGCGCTGCATTCGCCTGCTGGTCGTTCAGGTGTCCCAGGCTTTTGACGCTGACTGTCACGATACCGTTTGTATCCAGGGTTGCGGTGATTTGCGCGGTATCGTTGCCGAAAGCGAGCAGTGGTTGGTAACGCCAATCGTAGAAGCGCAAGCTGTTGAGCAGCCCTTCGTAGTCGCCGCCCACGACCAGGGTCGAGGCGCCGGTATAGCTGATGGCGCCGGTCAAGCCGGTGGTTTCGTAACGAGTGCCGTCCACTTCTAAGGCCAGCACGCCACCGCTGTAACGCCCCGCCACACGATGCCAGGCGTCCGGCGTCACGCCGGCGCTCTCCACGCTGTAGGTGCCGCCATCGGTGACGATCTGAAAGATCAGGCGTCCGTCGGCACTGTGTTCGAGACGCCAGGCGCCTTCGTGGTAGTCAAAGATCCGGCCCGCTTGCGCGTGTGGTGTGATGTCGACCCGGAAGCTCACGTCGTCCGGCTGGGCCAGGGCGGCAAGGTTGCTCGCTCTCAGGGCTGTCGGACCCGTGGTGCCGGAATCCGGATCGAGGACGCTCTTCTGAAAGCGGAAGCTGTGCCCTGCTCCCATCGGGTGGTCGCGCACCACCTCCACCCGCTCGGCCAGGGCCGGATAGTTTCCGGACTCCTCGATCGCGATCGGATTGCCCAGCGCATCCTCGTCGAGCAGGCTCATGAAGTAGGCGGCCACGGGGGCCAGATTGGGATCGGCCAGGTCGCCGAGAGTCAGATCGAGGCTGGAACCGGCGGCACCGTTAAGATCAATCGGCGCCTCTACCGGATAGTCCATGTCGATAGCCGTATCGTCGTATCGTTGATGGGTCAGATAGCCAGCCACCGTCTGATCGCCCACCACCATGGCCTTTCTGGCGTTGATCGGATGCGCCTGCCCATTGGGTACCACCACCTCATAGGCCTGCTGCGCAATGCCCGCATAGCCCACCCGGGCGGTCAGGGTTGCCGTTCCGGGGTTTTCTGGACTAATGAGCGAGGCATAGACACGACCGCCGCTGTCGGTGACCAGCCCCGCTTCCTTGATCAAGCCGTAGCTGGAGCTGAGCTCCACTTCCACGTCCGGCACCGGCTGACCGTTGTGGCCGGTCACCAACACATTGAGCAAGGTGGTGCCGCCAACCGGAGGCTGGTTGGTGAAGGGTTCTATGCTGACGTTGAGGGGATGGACGGTAAAGGGTTCACTGGCCTCGGCGTTGCCCGCCCTGACGACCAGTTGATTGGTGTCGCTGGGAAAGGCGCCGCCTTTCAATGCGCTCGTCACCACCCCTCCCGAGGTGGCCGCCGTCATCGCGGGCTGCTGGGCATCTCCATCCACGGCGACGATGACGGGTGTGCCGTCGGCCACCGGGTTGTTGTGTTGATCGACCACGGTGGCGCTGACATCGATGGCGCCGATGCCCACGGCGCTGGCCTCTCCGTTGGTGGCGATGGTGATGCTGGCCGGCGCCCCGGGCACTATCTCAATGGTGCCGA
>JARROA010000099.1:0-2753 GCA_037384425.1 Candidatus Thiodiazotropha sp.
CGTTGGTGTAAACCTTCAACCCCGACCTGGGGGTAGACAGTGTATGCATCGCTCTCTCTTACCTCGAACAGAATCGATTCAAATGACTGGCGATTCCGACAGGTCCTTCTCTACACTGATCTGCCAGACAATGCGGTTAGTATCCCCGCCCGCCCCGCTTTTGGGCATTCCAATTTGACAAGTGCGCTATAAGAATTTGATATAGATAGTCGTCACCACACCACAGCCAACAGACCATGGAACCTACTCTGCCAAATCTGCGCCACCTGCGCGCCTTCTGCGAAGTCGCCGAGCACCGTAGCATCACCCAAGCGGCGGAGCAGGTGTTTCTCTCGCAACCGGCCATTACACAGGCCGTGGCAAAGCTGGAGCGCCAGTTGGACAGTCAGCTGTTCGAGCGACTGAGTGACGGCATGCACCCGACCGAGGCGGGACTTCTCTATGCACAGCGGGCGGGGCGCGCTCTCGGCCTCATCCGTCAAGGCTGCCGGGAGGCATTGAAGATCGGCGCCGATTCGGGCAACGGCCGCCAGACTTCGGTCGAACAGATGCTCACCGCCACCCAGTTGAACGCTCTGATCGCGGTCGCCACCGCACGCAATTTCAGCCTTGCGGCCAAAATCGTAGGCACTTCGCAACCGGCGCTGCATCGTTCCGCACGAGACCTCGAATCGTTACTGGAGATCCGACTGTTCGAGAAGACCAGCCAGGGCATCGAACTGACACGGGCCGCGCGGGTACTGGTACAACAGGTCAAACTCGCCTACGCGGAACTGGCCCAGGGCAATGCGGAGATCTCCGCCCTCAAGGGCATTAACAGCGGTCTTATCGTGGTCGGCAGCATGCCGCTGGCCCGCCACGGTATACTGCCGGCGGCGATCAACGCCATTGCCGCTGAGTTGCCGGAAGTTCGGGTGAGCATGGTGGCGGCACCCTATACGGAACTGCTGCATGGCCTGCGCCACGGCGAGTTGGATCTATTGATCGGCGCCTTGCGGGATCCGCTACCGATGGAGGACGTTGAACAGGAGGCCCTGTTTGACGATCCCCTGGCCATCGTCGCCCGCAGCGGCCACCCGTTGACGGCTAAAAAACGCATCACGCTGAACGACCTCGCCGCCTACCCCTGGGTGGTGCCGCAGCACGGTACACCGACACGGGACAACTTCGACACCCTGATGCAGGGCAAGTCCACGGCCGGTGGTCTTGTCGAATCAAGCTCCATCGTCCTGAACATCAGCCTGTTGCTGGAGAGCGACCGACTGACCCTGATCTCACGTCAGCAAATACGCCGTGAACAGGCCCAGGGGTTGGTCACCACCCTGCCCTACGACATGAGCGGCACGCTGCGCCCCATCGGTCTCACGACTCGCCGCAACTGGCGACCGACAGCGACACAGATCCGTTTTATCGAACTGCTGAGGGAGAGCGCCAAGCGCTTTGCCGCCATCGACACCTCATGAACTCCCCAGCTTTTTTCAGGGGTTGGACTCTGATGCTTCTTGGTTAAGAAGATGAAACCGCAAATAGCCGCGAATCACCGCAAATACACGCGACATTTGACATGATTTACTGAAATATTTGGCAATGATTAGCCCGAATGTTTCATACGGGAACGCGATGATCGTGCCGAGATCGTTGTTCAGATGCGGATTTGCGATTGAGTCAATAGCCCAAGCTATTGACGATTGAGCAAATACCGCGTCTGGACGACATTCCAGGAACATTCAATAAATATAGTGCGTTAATCGCTTTTCTAAGCGGCCGTGTGAAATATTCGGGTTAGTGGCCTTTTGCGATTTCTTCTCTATAAATTACTGATCCGAAAGTAATATAGGCAACACTCACCTTGCCGGTGCGTCACGCCTTGATCCGAACCATCCTTGGGGCTCTGAGTGTTGCCTATATTACTTTCGGATCAGTAAGTACCATTCGGGCCGGATTCGACTCATTTAACGCTGACTCCACGGCTACTGAATACCGCTCCTAGATCAATCCGGTTGCCACGCCGATACGGCGGAAAAAAACGACACGGATTCCGCATCGGCGCTTCTGTCGCCGGGCGGATCGTAACTGAGCTTGACGATCACGGTGCGGGACGTGGGATCGACGTAGATAAACTGGCCTTGCAGACCCAGAGCATAGAACGCCTTTGACTTCGGAGCCATCCACCACTGATACCCATAGCCCGCGAGAAAATCCTCACCCAACACGGTCGAAGGCGAGGTCGACTCATCTATCCAGTCAGCCGAAACGATACGTCGGCCATTGGACACCCCTCGATTGAGCATCATCAAACCGATACGCGCAAAATCACGCAGTGTCGCGTTGAAACCTGCGCCACTGAACTCGCGCCCAACCCCCGGTTGACCATCCATCAGATAGAAGCCATCGGCCTCCGTACCCAGGGGCTCCCATAAACGCTGCGCGGTGTATGCCGCCACATTACTGCCGCCACTGACCCGCTCCAACAGCCACCCGAGTACGGCCGTGTCCAGTGTCTTGTATTCAAACACCTCGCCCGGCGCATGCTTGCGCTTGATGTTTGTCGCCGCATCGGCAAAGCGCACCACGTTCTTCACCAGGGCGTTCTCATGATTGAACGCCGCGATGCCCGGATTGCCAAAGTCGTAGCGCTCTTCGTAGTCGACCCCGGAACGCATCTGTAGAATCTGTTTGATTGTCACACCCGCATAACCACCCTCTTTCAATTCAGGCAGGTACTTGGTGATCGGATCGTCGATGGACTCGAT